>PKUV01000035.1 GCA_003131315.1 Acidobacteriaceae bacterium | reverse complement strand
CATATCATGTGCTAACGACATAGCACTTTCCGCTCATTGCCCCGCCCCAAAGTTTGTGTTAAATTTCGCTCCTCATGGCAGGCCTGCTTTCAAAACTCGGGTTCGGCTCAACGCCGGAGGAAGTTCCCGAGATCGTCCAGGGGGAAAGCCCCGCGATCCAGGGTGCTGACCTGGCGGTCGCCTATTTTTCCTCGCGCGCCGGAGGCGATCTTCACGATTTCCTGCGGGTCAGCCCAACCCGTTTCCTTTTCGGATTGCTCGACGTAGCCGGCAAACGCGAAACCAGCGGCCCCGTGCTGCTCGCCGCGCAGGCTTGCTTCCGCTCGTCCGCCGAGCAGATCTTCGCCGCCGCCGAACTGAACGAATCGGAAGCGATGATCGAACTGTCGCGCCGTCTGAATCTCGAGATCATGCGCGCTGCCGGAGGCGTGCGGAGTTGCCCGGCCTTCGCCGGTTGCTACAACGAAGAACTGGGCACGGTTTGCTACGTGAATGCAGGCCACACACCTGGCCTGCTGCGCGATGACGCAAGCCTCGTCGAATTGCCCGCGACCGGCCTGCCGCTCGGGCTGTTCTCGCTGGCCCCGACCGATGCCCGCATCGTCGGCCTGGGACCAAAGGGCTCGCTGGCGGTGGTTTCACGCGGAGTGGTGGAGGCCGAGTCGAAGGACGCGGAATTTGGTCTGGACGGTGTCAAGAGCGTCATGCAGGCGGGCCCTTCTTCCGCCAAAGATCTTTCCCGGAGCATCCTGCAATGCGTGCAGGACTTTATGCACATGGCTCCGAGGCACAACGACGTGACCGCACTGACGCTCACGCGAGGAAATTAGCCAGAAGTTAGCCAGACAACCCGCCCGCTCAAATTGGTCTCCGTGCCGCTCGCGGCGTAAAATAGAAAAACAAATTTTCCCCGGGTTTTACCCAGGTTTCAAGAGAGCCCTAAATGAAGAAAGCTAGAATTCCCCTGCTGTTGGCTGTTGGATACGCGCTGTTGCTCCCATCTCTTTCGCCGGCCGACACCGTGGTCGAAGAGATCATCGCCCGGGTGAACAATGAAATCATCACCCGCTCGGAATACGTCCGCAGCCGCGATCAGCTCAAGCAGGAAGTTCAGCAACAGGACGCCGCCAACGCCGACCACGCTTTTGGCGAAAAGCAACGCGACGTTCTGCGCGACCTGATTGACCAGCAACTCCTGCTGCAAAAAGGCAAAGACCTCGGCATCACCGGCGACACCGAACTCATCAAGCGCCTCGATGAAATGCGCAAGCAGATGAATCTTGAAACCATGGAAGAGTTGGAGAAAGCGGCGGAGGCGCAGGGAGCTTCGTATGAAGACTTCAAGCAGAACCTGCGCAACCAGATCGTCACGCAGCGCGTGATTGGGCAGGAAGTGGGTTCGCACCTGGCCATGAACAAGGAAGACGAGAAGAAGTTCTATGAGCAGCACCGCGCGGAGATGGAGCAGCCCGAGCAGGTTCGCCTGAGTGAAATTCTGATCGCACCCAAAACGCCCGCCAAACCGGCGACCAGCGCAGACGCGAAGCCCGAGCCGCCATCGGAGGCTGAGACGGAGGCAGCGCTGGCCGCCGCCCAGGCCAAAGCGCAGGATCTGCTCGATCAGATTCACAAGAGCGCAAAGTTTTCAGACTTGGCGAAAAAATACTCCGATGGACCGTCCGCGAAAGACGGCGGCGACCTCAGTTATTTCAAGCGCGGCACACTCTCGAAAGAACTGGAAGATAAGGTCTTCGCGCTGAAGGCCGGTGGTGTTACGGATGTGATTCGCACTAAGCAGGGTTACGTAATCCTGCAGGCGAGCGAGCACCAGATGGCGGGCATCCCCACCATGAAGGAAGTTGAGCCGCGCATCCAGGATGCGTTGTACATGCAGAAACTGCAGCCGGCCCTGCGTGCCTTTCTGACCACGCTGCGCGAGGAAGCCTTCATCGACATAAAGACTGGTTACATCGACTCGGGCGCGAGCGCAAAACAAACCAAGCCCGTCGAGACCACGGCCAAAGACGTCACCGCGAAGAAACTGAAAAAGAAGAAGAAGCTCGGCGTGTTTTAGGCTAGAACTGGTCTCATAATTGGTTTTGGGCAGCTTTTTGGGAAGAGCACGGCTTTACAGGTTGCGGAAGAACTCTGATCGCAGCGGGTTTTGGAAAGGGCGCGGCTTTAGCCGTGCCGATTAGAGCCGCAAAACAATGCGGGCTTTAGCCCCTGAGGGCCAGACATCTCGCCCTAAGAATCATTTACGGCAAGCCGATTTCGCGGAGGCTCATGAAAGAGTTTTTTATCTCCGAATGTTCCCAGCAGGAAAACAAGATCATCACCTCCAGCTTCGTGGTGGCATCGAAGCAGGTGAAGGCTAAAAAAAATGGCGAGCCTTACCTGGCGTTGACCCTCGCGGATCGCACCGGCCAGGTCGAAGCCAAGATGTGGGACAACGTCGAAGAATTCATCCTCGCCTTCGAACAGGACGACTTTCTCAAGATCAAGGGGCTCATCAACAAGTACAAGAATCGTTTTCAGCTCACGATTCACAAGCTTCGGCGCATGGAAGAAGCCGAGATCGACTTCACCGACTACCTGCCCAAGACCACCAAGGACATCGGCGAACTCTGGAGAACGCTGACGGAGTTCGTCGCCACGTTCCAGAATCCGCACCTGAAATCGCTGGTGGAACTGTTCATGGCCGACGCGGAGATTGCCGAGCGCTACCGCAATGCTCCCGCAGCCAAGACCCTTCATCATGCCTACATCGGCGGACTGCTCGATCACGTCGTATCGCTGTTCCGGTCCTGCGATCTGATCAGCCGGAACTATCCACAGGTCAACCGCGACCTGCTGTTGACGGGAGCGTTCCTGCATGACATCGGCAAGATTCAGGAACTGACTTACAACCGCGCGTTTTCCTACACCACGCGCGGCCAGCTGCTCGGGCACATGATCATCGAACTGGAGATGCTGCAGGCCAAGCTCGCAAAACTGCCTGACTTTCCCGCTGAACTGAAAACTCTGCTCGAACATCTGATCATCAGCCATCACGGGCAGTACGACTTCGGATCGCCCAAGCTGCCGATGTTTCCCGAAGCGCTCATGCTGCACTATCTCGACGATCTGGATTCCAAGATGGAGGCGATGCGCGCCCACTTCGAGCGCGAGGCGGAACTCGAAGGACCGTGGACCAGCTATAATGCGTCGCTGGGGCGCCCACTGCTCGATTCCAGAAAATTCATGCAAGGGGAGAAAGCGCCGGCTGCGAAAACCAGTGCGGAAGATTCCGGCGCGCAGCCAGCCACGTCCGCAGCGCCGGAGCGCCCAACTTCCGCAGCGCCTGTGCTTGACCTTTTCAGCGAACAGAAAGCGTAAAGCGCAGGACCTCATTTGAGCCTCGAATCGCCCTGTCGCGTTTGCGCACTTTGCGCGCTTCGATTACAGTTTTGGCCGCAACAATTTTGATTCCGGAGGAAACAATTATGCGTTCTCGTGCACTGTACTTGCCGGTCATCTTCCTGTTGTTTACGCTCGTGGCCTGTTCGAGCAAGCCAGCCGATACGGCCTCCAACTCCCAGAACATGGCAGCGCCGTCGAACGCAGCCGGTGGAAATGCGACGAGTTCTCCAGCACAGACAACAGCCCTTGAGCCGCAACCGGTGGTCGTGCCCGCGGGGACAACTCTGACCGTGAGGCTGGGAGAATCGGTGGGATCGAAGCTCAGCACGCCGGGTCAGTCTTTCAGCGCCACGCTGGCTTCCGCCGTGACAGTGGATGGTAATAGCGTGATTCCAGCGGGCGCATCGGCCCGCGGTACGGTGGTCGACGCGAAACCTCTGGGCAGGTTCAAGGGCGGCGCTCGGCTGGAGCTCAGGTTGAACTCAATTACGGTAAACGGAATCGAGCAGCGGATTGAAACCTCAGCCGTCAACCGCACCCAGAAGGGCAAAGGCAAGCGGACAGCCGTGATGGCAGGCGGTGGCACAGCGCTCGGCGCGATCATCGGCGGCTTGGCCGGTGGGGGAAAGGGCGCAGCGATTGGTGCGCTCGCCGGAGGTGGCGCAGGTGCGGGCGGAGCCGCATTTACAGGCAACAAGGAGATCGTTCTTCCCGCCGAGTCCGCGCTCAGCTTTAAGCTCAGGTCTCCGCTGGAAGTGAAACCGGGAACGTAGCCTCGACGGAATTCGCGTCGAGACGCAGGCAAGACGCACCGAGCTGCGTCTCTACGTTCAACTGCTCTACGTTCGATGGTTTTTCGCTTCGCGTCTTTCCAATCGACTCGCAGCCTTGCATGCCTATGGATTTCTCACGTTTCACCACCATCAGCTTTGACTGCTACGGCACTCTGATTGATTGGGAGTCGGGGATTCTGCCTGCGCTGCGGGCCGTGCTCCGAAGCCATGGTCAAAGTCTTCCCGACGCTGCCATTCTTGAACTCTACGGGGAACTTGAAGCGGAGGCGGAAAGCGGCCCGTACCAAAGCTACCGGGATGTGCTGCAATCGGTGGTGCAGGCGTTTGCAGAGCGCCTCCATTTCGAGGCTAGTTCCGACGAAATCCGCTCGCTGCACGAATCGGTCCGTGCGTGGCCGCCTTTTCCGGATACGGTGCCTGCTCTACGCGAGCTTCAGAAGCGCTACAAGCTCGTCGTGATTTCAAACATTGACGACGATCTATTTGCGGAGACGCGGAAGCATCTGGACGTGGAATTCGACGGCGTGATCACGGCGGAGCAGGCGAGAAGCTACAAACCTTCCATCAATAATTTTCAGATGGCCTTACGCACGCTTGCGATTTCCCCGGATCGACTGCTGCACGCCGCGCAGAGCGTGTATCACGACGTGGCGCCGGCGCGGTCGCTGGGGATTTCGACGGTGTGGGTGAACCGGAAGTCGGCTCGTCCCGGGATTGGCGCGGTTCGAGCCTCCGCGGGACGGCCGGACCTGGAGGTTCCCGATCTTGCCAGCCTTGCCGCAGCAGTTATGACACGTGCGCAAGACTAGTGCTTTGGCAGGCAGCTACGTCCCTGCATCAGTCCCTACATCGGGACCGGCAGCGGAAGAATCTTCTTTTGTATGGCGACCGTGACCAGTTGGGCCTTGTTGTGAATGTCGAGTTTGCGCATCAAGTTGAACTTGTGCGCTTCCACCGTCTTGACACTGACTCCCAGAACTGCCGCCGCTTGCTTCACTGTATGCCCCTCGGCGAGCAACTTCATCACTTCGCGCTCGCGCAGAGTCAGGGTACTTCTCCGCAGCGGCACCCGCACCGCCTGGTTCCGCAGGATCGCGTCGTCCTTCAATTTCGTCTGGATCTGAGGGCTCAATGACCGTTCGCCGCGACGCACTTCGCGCAGCGCGCGCAATAAAAGCGGCGCGGGAGTATCTTTCAGCAGGTACCCGCTGGCGCCCGAGCGCAGGGCTTGCTGCACATACTCCCGATCCTCATGCATGGTCAGATATACGATGCGCGTGCCGGTGCAGTGTTCTTCGATGAGGCGTCCGGCTTCGAACGACGACATACCGGGCATGCTGATATCGAGCAGCACCAGGTCGGGGCGGTGCTCCAGGACCAACTTGAGCGCCTCGGCGGCATCGCTCGCTTCGCCCACCACGGCAAAGTCGGGAGCGTCTTGCAGCAAGCGGCGCACGCCGTAGCGCAGCATTTCGTGATCGTCGGCGATCACGCAACGAATGGGCTCAGCAACTTCCGGATGAAACGGACCAGCCTTCGTGGTCAACATGAAAAATTCCTCGCGTCCTCTGACGAAGTGGCGCGATGAGTCTGGAATCCCGGGTCCGGCGACTACCGGCACAAAGTGATAGTTCATTGTACCCGTACATGCCACGCCTTCGGCGCAAAAATCAAGGAAAGGAGAGCCGAACTTTTCTTCTTCATTTACAATGCCTGTTCCACATGCTGCGCTACTTCACTTCCGGAGAATCCCACGGCGAGGCCCTGGTTGCGTTTCTTTCCGGGCTGCCTGCCGGGCTGGCGGTGGATCAGGCATTTGTGGACCGCGAACTGTGGCGGCGCCAGCAGGGCTTTGGACGCGGCGGGCGCATGAAGATCGAAACCGACAGGGCGCACTTTCTCTCGGGGGTGCATCACGGCAAGACGATCGGCTCGCCGATCGCGGTGATGCTGGAGAATCGCGACTGGCAGAATTGGAAAGAGTCGCTGCCGGTGGAGACGGGTGATCCGGAGAAACACAAGCGCGTGGCATCCCCGCGCCCAGGCCATGCCGATCTGGCGGGAGCTTTGAAGTACGATTTCACCGAAGCGCGCTATGTTCTGGAACGCGCCTCGGCGCGAGAATCGGCGGCGCGGGTTGCAATTGGCGCGCTCGCCAAGCTGCTGCTGCGCGAGTTGGGCGTGGAAGTTCTGAGTCATGTGATTGCGGTTGGCTCGGTTTCGATTGCGGATCGGGAAATCGCGTGGGAGCAAATCGAGCCACTGTCGCGTAATAACGAGGTGCTGCTTGCTTGCGCCGACGCCGATGCCGAGCAGCGTATGAAGGAAGAAGTCGATAAGGTTCTGCGCACGGGCGATTCGGTGGGCGGAGTATTCGAGGTCGTGGCCCACAATGTTCCGCCCGGTCTCGGCAGCTACGTGCAATGGGACGAACGGCTGGATGCGCTGCTGGCTGCGGCGGTCATGTCGTTGCAGGCGGTGAAAGCGGTCGAAATTGGAAGCGGGATTCAGGCAGCGTATTCGCCGGGATCGGCCGTGCATGACGAAATCGGCTATCAGAGTGACACGGGATTTGCCGGCTTCACGCGCACGCGCAACAATGCCGGAGGTCTGGAGGGTGGCGTCTCCAATGGGCAGGAGATCCGGGTTCGCGGCTATCTGAAACCGATTTCCACGCTGCGGCGTCCATTGCAGTCGGTGGATTTCGCGACGCGCGAGCCAGTGAAGGCGGCGTACGAGCGCTCGGATGTATGCGTGGTACCCGCCGCCGGCGTTGCCGCCGAGGCCATGGTCGCGCTCACGCTGGCGCGCTGTGCGCTCGAGAAGTTCGGCGGTGACTCGATGAAAGAAACGAAACGAAATTTTCAAGGCTATCTGGAACAACTGAAGAATTACTAATCCGAAACTAGAATCCGAAAATGATTTATCCAATTGTGAAATTTGGCGATCCCGTCCTCGAAACACCTGCCGCCGTGGTGACCAGCTTCGACGACGGGCTCAAGAAGCTCGTGGAAGACATGTTCGAGTCCATGTACGCGGCTCGCGGCGTCGGCTTGGCGGCGCCGCAGATCGGCATTTCGAAGCGAATCGCCGTCGTGGATGTGACTTTCAAGGAAAATCCCGGCGCCAAGCTGGTGCTGATCAATCCGGTAATCATTAACAAAGAAGGCCGGCAGCGGAGCAGCGAGGGCTGCCTGAGCATCCCCGAATTTCGCGAGGACGTCACCCGTGCCAAAACCGTAACGGTGCGCGCGCAGGACCTGAGCGGCAAGTTTTTCGAGCACACCGGAGAAGACCTGCTGGCGCGGGCCTTCCTGCACGAAACCGATCACTTGAACGGCAAGCTGTACATCTCACACGTCAGCGCGCTGAAGCGCGACCTCATCAAGCGCAAGATCAAGAAACTGGTGAAGGCGGGAGAGTGGTAGGGGATCCTTCTCATGAATTGTCATCCTGAGCGAAGCGAAGGACCTGCTGTTCGCCGCAAAAAGCAGGTCCTTCGCTTCGCTCAGGATGACAAAGTCTGGCGAATTAAGACCCAGCACCAGCAGCCGCATATCTATGATTCTGGTCTTCTGTGGCACTCCTAGTTTCGCGGTTCCGACCCTGGAGAGATTGGTCAAGGCCGGTCATTCCGTGCCGCTGGTGGTGACGCAACCCGATCGGCCTCGCGGGCGCGGGATGGAAGTGGCCGTTTCTCCCGTGAAAGATGCGGCAATCCGCTTGGGCTTAGCCGTGTTGCAACCCGCCACCATCAAGAACAACGCCGAATTTCGCGACCAGCTTGCGGCGATTAGCCCGGACACGATCATCGTCGTCGGTTATGGCCGCATCATTCCGCAGTGGATGATCGATCTTCCCCGGCTCGGAAATCTAAACCTGCATGCGTCTCTGCTGCCAAGGTATCGCGGCGCGGCGCCGATCCAGTGGGCGATCGCCAACGGTGAATCCATCACCGGGGTTACAACTATGCGCATTGACGCAGGGCTCGACACCGGCGACATACTTATGCAGCGCGAAATTTCGATTGGTCCGGAGGATACAGCCGAGACGTTGGGCCCAAAGCTGGCGTCCATCGGCGCGGATCTGATGGTCGAAACTCTGCGCGAACTTGAGAGCGGGCAAGTTCGCCCGACTCCGCAGGATCATTCGCAGGCCACGCTCGCGCCGATTCTGAAGAAAGAAGATGGCCGCATGGACTTCGCTCGCACCGCGAACGATCTGCTCAACCGCCTGCGCGGGTTTCAGCCGTGGCCCGGAGCGTTCACGATTTTTAGGGGTAAAACGCTGCAAGTGCACCGCGCTCAACCCTTGCAACATGCGGTTCAGTTGACACCCGGAGAAATCGCAGTGGAGGGAACGCGCCTGTTCGTCGGCTGCGGCAAAGACAAAGACGCTGACACGACGCTGGAGCTGATCGAAATTCAACTCGAGGGCAAGCGCCGCATGACCGCGCAGGAATTCATCAACGGCTACCGGCCCAAATCCGGCGACCATCTGGGACAATAGCCTGCGATGGCCGTTTCTCCCGCTCGCGCCGTGGCTTTCGAAATTCTTCTGCGGGTTGAGCGCGAAGAATCCTACGCCGCCGAACTGCTCCATTCCGCTCACCTCGTGAAGCTTTCCTCCCGCGATCACGGGCTCGCCACCGAGCTTGTGATGGGAGTTCTCCGCTGGCAGTCTCTGCTCGATCAGCGACTGGCCGCCGCATCGTCGCAGAAGCTCGAGCGGCTGGACGCCGAGGTACTGGCCGCGTTGCGCCTCGGCGTGTATCAATTGCAATTTCTCTCCAGAGTTCCGGCACGCGCGGCCATCTTCGAAAGCGTGGAACTCGTCAAAGCGGCGCGAAAGCGCTCGGCGGCTTCGTTCGTGAATGCGGTTCTCCGGAAAATTGTCGCGGCCCGCGCGGAAGACATCTTTGCGGAAATCGGCAAATCGCCCGACTCGATCACGCTGGCTCAGAGCGCTGCTCATCCCCCGTGGCTGGTCGCACGCTGGACCGAGCACTATGGCCTCGAAGCAACGCGGCAGATCTGCACCCATGATCAGACGGTGCCAGGCACGGCCATTCACATTCACGACGATCAATCTAATGCCGAACTTGCCGAGGCAGGCGTGGAGCTTTCGCCGGGTCGACTGCTATCGGCGGCACGACGCGTTCTTTCGGGCGACGTAACCGGAACGCGCGCCAACCAGGAAGGCCGCGTCTCAATTCAGGATGAAGCTTCGCAACTGGTCGCGTTGCTGGCTGGTCGTGGAGAGACGATCGTTGATTGTGCGATCCTGGATTGTTGTGCCGCTCCCGGCAGCAAGACTGCTCTGCTCGCCCGGCGCAACCCGCACGCCAAAGTGTTTGCAACGGAGTTGCATCCTCACCGTGCGCGCTTGCTGCAGAACCTCAATCGCTTGCCGAACGTCCACGTAGTCGCGGCGGACGCGCGTCATTTGCCTTTCTCCTTCACCTTTGACCGCATCCTCGCCGACGTTCCTTGCTCCGGCACCGGCACTCTGGCCCGCAACCCTGAGATCAAGTGGCGGCTCAAAGCCGAAGACCTGCACGATCTTCAGGCGCGGCAGATCGCCATCCTGAAGTCCGCGCTTCGCCAGCTTGCGATTGGCGGGCGGCTCGTCTATTCCACGTGTTCGCTGGAGCGTGAGGAAAACGAAGCGGTGGTGGAAGCTGCCCTCGAGGGCACGACGGAATTCAAGGTCTCCGATTTCAAGGGAGAGCTGGAGCTGCTGCGGCAGTCTGGCGAGATGTGCTGGGAAGATATCGGGTCGCTTCTCGCTGGCCCCTACCTCAGAACAATTCCCGGCGTGCATCCCTGCGACGGCTTTTTCGCGGCAATGATCGAACGGAGATGATCGGTGGAGGAACGGGCGGCTCGCCCGTCCAGCCGGGCGGGNNGACGCCCGGCTCTCCACCAGCAAGTTTCGATCGACAGCAGTAACAATCGCGCGGTCGAGACCCTAGCGGACTTCGAAATTCACCGCGCTGCCCGCCACGATTTTCTGTCCTGGCGCCGGAGTCTGGGTCACGATCATGCTCGCTGCGCTGGGCTCGGAGACCGCAGACGGCGCAACTGGCACGGTTTGCGGCTCGCCGGGCGACAGCGGCGCAGGAAGCACGCTAACTTTGCCAACCTTGATGCCGGCATCCTGTAGCGCCAGCATCGCGCTGCCGAGCGGTTGTCCGGTGAGGTTCGGCATCACATAGGTTGGCGGCTCGGGACCATCGCTGACCAGCAGACTGATCTTTGGAGCAGACACGCCACTGGCATTCGCCGGCGGGCTTTGCGATATCACCTGGTCCAGCGGCACGTCCGGCAAATTGACGTGCGCGACTGAACCCAGACTGAGCCCGCGGCGCCGTATGTTCAACTCGGCGACCCGCTCGCTCCCTCCCGTCACGTCGGGAATCGCCACGCGCTGAGGCCCGAGACTTTGCGCCACGCGGATCGACCAGCCTCTCCGCACCTTCGTACCCGGCGGCGGCATCTGGGTCATGATTTTTCCTTCGGGAATATCAGCGCTGTAGAATTGCCGCTCGACCACCACTTGCAGGCCCGAAGCCGCGCCCGCTCGCTCGGCTTCGAACGGACTCATGCCCACCAGCTTCGGGATGGCCACCTCGCGCCCGTGGATGGCCAGCCGCATGGCCGTGAGCGCCGAGATCAGCGCCACCGTCATCAGGACCAGAACCAAGAGCAGCATGCGGAAAAATTGTCGCATTGCTGCCGATTATAGCTCTCGGTGAGACGGCAAGCTCTGGCAAGCTGCGGAACGCTCAGCCCCTAAAGGGGCGTCTAATTTCTAGAGGTTTGTGGCATCGCTAAAGCGAAGCCCTGATACGAAGCCCGAGCTTTCCGCAGCCTGCTAGGCTGTGGTGTCGTCCTGCCCCGGCGGCGCGCCGCCCTGCTCTTCCCACTCATTGCCGCACGCATAGCAGGTCCACCCCCGTTTGTAAACCGGGACGGGAACACCAGCGTACGCTGTCCAATACGAGAGCGCCTTATTCAGTTCTTCACAACTGACATCGAGCGACTGGCAACGGGGACACTTCGGCTGCTCGAAATTGCCGACGCCTTCAACATCCAGCATTTCGGGGATGGGCTGGTTTAGGATTTCGCTGGCCGCTTCCGCATCCTCGGGGCGAACCTTCAGTTTGATTCCGCCGAGAAGATTGGAGATGAACCAATCCATGCGAATCATGTTGTCATCCACCAGGAAGGCCTGAATTCCCGCCGACTCCAAACTTCCTTTCGCCAGCAGCGCCTCGGGAAGATCGCGGAACTGGCGTAGTGTGACGGTGTCGTTGAACTCGAAGACGTCTTCGCCGCGGGGCGGGGCAATCGCCATCTTGAGGCCACGCCTCGCAACCTCCGCCCGGAACGCTTCCTGGGCAGTAGCGCTCAATTCGTCGCCGCTTTCAGCGATCTGACCAAGTTCTTCGTCGCTCATCGCGGAGTACACGCCGGCTATGCGTACGCGTTCTTGTTCAGGCGTCGTCATCGTTATAGCCGGACATGATACTCCGGAAATGGGCTCGCTACTGGCTTCGATTCGGACTCGACTTCGGGCTCGACAGTGCGTTGAGGCAGCCACCCCACAGCACAGGTCTGTGCTGTTGGACGAATACGCAAGCGGATGGTGATCAGTTCCCGAAAAATCATTTGCCGGCGTTCGCACGGGCACGCCGCAGTCCGGCAGCGACGCCTTGCCGCACTGCGCGCCCGTATCCGGCAGCGTCCATTGCGGTCGCAGCCGCCGCTGCAATGCCACCAGGAGTGGCCGCCTCCTCCAGCAGCGACTCCACTGAATGTTTTCCATCGCGCCAGGCGATGATCCCATCCGCCAACGCATGCGCGCTCGCCAACAGCGCCGTGCTTCGATCGAGACCTGCCGCTTGCGCAGCGCTCGCCAGAGTCGCGAGCGCGTGATAGCCGTGGCTGCACGAGTAGGTCACGGTGAACACATCGAACTTGCTTTCTGGGATTTCGACGACCTGGCCGAAGCTGGCGAAAAGAGCCTGGACGCGTTTCCGATCCGCGCGCGGCAAAATCCGGGGAAAGGTCACCGCCGTCAGGCCGCGCCCACTGCGGCAAACCGGACTCGGCATGGCACGGGCCCATTGCACGGGCGGCCCGGCCACCTTGCTCAGTACGCGGAGCGGCACACCTGCGGCCAGACTGACCGCGAGCAATGGCCGGTTCACTTTCCCGATCACTTTCCCGACCATCTGAAGAAGCTCGCGAACCGAACTCGGACGAACTGCGACGATCAGCACGTCCGCCTGCTTGACTGCGCGATTCAGGTCGGGCTCGACAGCAGCCGCGTAACGCTTTTTCAGATCACGCAGCTTGCCGGGATTGCGATCATGCACGACCAGTCGGTGTATGGTCTTGCCCAGGCGCAGACCCGCCAGCATCGCCGAGGTGACCCGCCCTCCGCCGAGGAAGACGACCGTGCTCATGCCATCTCCGCACAGACTTCGTCAGCAGCCGGCAAGAGCGTCTCCACGTCCTGCATGGTATGTGCGGTCGAAATAATCCAATGCAATCCGTTTGAAGGCGTCATGTAGATGCCGCGATCGAGCAGCCCGTGGATGAATCGCGAGTACTTTGCCGTATCGGCGTACTGGCAGTAGTCGCGATAATCATGGATCGCTTCGCGGCCGGTGAAGTAAATCTGAAACATCGGGCCAAACCCTTGCACGATCGCGTCAATCTTTCTTCGACGAAAAACATCACGCAGACCGGCGACGGCGGCATCGCCGACCCCATATATCTGCTTGTAAACCGCACCCTCATTCGCCGTGAGCAGATCCAGATTCGCCGCGATCACACGCATGGTGAGCCGGTGGCCGTTGAAGGTTCCGTAGTGCAGCACCATGCCGCTGCCCCAGCGCATGCGGTCGAGGATCGCGCGCGGCCCCGCCACGGCGCCAACGGGAAACCCCGCTCCCAAGGCCTTGCCGAACGTGCTGAGGTCCGGCTTCAGTCCGTAACGCTGCTGGCATCCGCCGGGTGCGTAGCGGAATCCGGTCACAACTTCATCCAGAATAAAAAGCGCGCCAAACTGATGCGCCAGATCGCAGACCTTCTGCAAATATCCATCGCGCGGCAGGATGCAACCCATGTTCGCCATGATCGGCTCTGTGATCACGGCGGCCAGTTCTCGCCCATGCCGGCGCAGAATACTTTCAAGCGCTTCCAGATCGTTCCATGGCGCCAGCACCACATCGTCGAACACCGACGCCGGAATGCCCTCCGAATCCGGGAATCGAGTGGGATTCTCTTTCGGCCCCAGTTGCTCCGCCGGATGGCTATGCCCGTTCAAACAGTAAGCGTCATACCAGCCGTGATAGTGCCCTTCAAATTTGAGGAATTTTGTTCGTCCAGTGTGCGCGCGCGCCAGGCGCAAGGCGAGCATCGTGGCTTCAGTGCCGCTGTTGGTGAAGCGCACCGCCTCTGCAGTCGGAACCATGCGCCGGAAGCGCTCGGCGGCTTCCGCCTCCGCTGGAGTGGCAGCTGCGAAATGCGAACCTCCGGCCATCGTCTGCGAAACCACCTCAACAATTTTCGGATGCGCGTGCCCCTGAATCAGCGCGCCGAACGACATCATGAAATCGATGTACTCGTTCCCATCGAGGTCCCAGACGCGCGATCCGCGGCCACGCTCCAGCACCACCGGCCCCGGCGAGTACACGGCCGCGCCGCGCGACGGCGAGTTCACGCCTTCGATCAGCGATTGCTGCGCGCGCTCGTACCACTCGCGCGACCGCTCGCGCCTATTCGTCTTCGTCGTCAGTTTCGTGGTCATAATAGGCGCATCAGTCAAACCGATCCCGCCAGCCCTCCACCATCGACGACCAGCGCAGTGCCCGTGACGAACGAAGACGCATCGCTTGCCAGATACAGCGCGGCCTGCGCAATTTCCTCTGCTGTCCCCACCCGGCCCAGCGGACGCTTTGCCGCTTCGGCAAGAAAGCGGCTGTTCTCTTCTCCCAGTTGCTGTGCTTCTTCGCGCAGCATGCCAGTATCGGTGTCACCGGGGCAGATGCAATTCACGCGGATCTTCTGCGATCCGTGGTCGATGGCCATCGCCTTCGTCAGCAGCACGACGGCGCCCTTCGAAGCACAGTAGACCGCAGCCTTTGCGCCGCCAGCAAGTCCCCATCCTGAAGCCGTGTTGATGATTGTTCCGCCGCCCGCTTTCTGCATATGCGGAATCACTTCGCGCGACAGCAGGTAAATCGACTTCACGTTCACCGCCATCACCCGGTCCCAGTCGTCTTCACTGAGGTCAAGCACAGTCGCCCGCCGAATGATGCCGGCGTTGTTAAACAGAATGTCGATTCGGCCGAACTCCCGAATCGCACGCTCGACCAGCCGCTGGCAATCTGCGGCTCGCGTCACATCCACGGGCTCAAAGAAGGCACGCCCGCCAGATTCGGTAATCTCGTCAGCGACACGCCGGCCAGCATCCGCATTCACATCCGCCAGGGCCATCGCTGCTCCTTCGCGCGCGAACAGCAGCGCCGACGCGCGCCCTATGCCCGATGCCCCGCCCGTAATCAGCGCAACCTTTCCCGCAACTCTCCCTGCAAGCTGCATGGCTTACCGGCTGGCCAGCCCTCCCGTAATCTCGGCTCCGTCAATCGTGTAAACATGTCCCGTGATGTACGCCGCATCGTCCGAGGCGAGAAATGCGAACAGTGCCGCAATCTCTTCCGGTTGAGCATGCCGGCGCAGAGGAATCTTTCGGTTGACCTCTTCGAGCATTTCATCCGTATACTCGGCGCGCTGCATCGGCGTCATCACGTATCCCGGAGCCACCGCACACACTCTCACCTTCGGCGCAAGTTCAAGCGCCATCGACTTCGTCAGCTCGATCACACCCGCCTTGGTGGCGTTGTAATCCGCATAAAACGGATATCCCATGACACCGTTGGTCGACGCCGTTTGCAGAATCACGCCGCCGTCGCGCTCCATCATGTGCCGTGCCGCCGTCTGCGCTACGTAGAACACTCCGGTGAGATTCACGGCAATCACTTTGTCCCATTCCTCCGGCGTGATGTCGAGAAAGTTATGACGGATGCTGATGCCGGCGTTATTCACCAGCACATCTACGCCGCCCATGAGGTGAATCGCTTCGGCGAAAGCGGCCTGCACCTGTTTCAGGTTCGAAACATCGGCATCGAGCGCTGCCGCCAGATGGGGCAGTTCGTGCAGGACCTTCCGCCGCGCCTCCGCGTCGCGGTCGAGCACGCACACCACCGACCCCTCGTCAAGAAATCGCGCTGCCGTGGCCGCTCCTATGCCACTGGCCCCGCCGGTGATCAAAACTCGTTTCGCTTTCAGCCCGCGCACTCGCACCTCCACAAAAGAAAATCGGGCAAATAAATAGCAGGATTCGAAGATTGGAGGATATTCCAAGTTTCGGGCTAAAGCTGTTTCTCGGCGTACTCTGCGATCTCTGCGATTAACCCGGCTGCCGCGCACTGGAAACTGCGTCAGCTAACCTGCCACACCGTATCCAGCACCGTCCCATCCACCCACTTCACCACCGCGCACGGACGATCGCCCAACTTCGGCCGCGCCGGCTTGCCGCAAATTTTCTCGACTTCCGCCTTGATGTCCTGAATCGGACGAACCGGCAGCTTCGATCCCTTCACCGCATCGAGCAGGTCCGCGCGTCGCGGATTGATCGCAATTCCGCGCTCGGTCACGACCACGTCGATCATCTCGCCCGGCCCCGTCATCGTCGTAACCTCGTCCACGATCACGGGAATGCGGTCGCGAAACGCGGGCAGCGCGAGAATCGTGCACCCTGCAAACAGGCAGTTCTGCCATCCGCCGATGCCGTGCAGCAAACGCCCATCGGAGTGCGTCACCACGTTGGCGTTGAAGTTCACGTCCACTTCCGTCGCACCCAATACCACGGCATCGACCAGTGAAGCGAAGTTTCCCTTACCGTGGTAGTTGTACGAAGTGAACGGCGAAGTGGCCACGTGACGCGGATCGTTTGCCATCGACTTCACGCCGTCGAGATCAAACGTCTGCCCATCCAGGATGTAATCCGTCAGCCCCTCTTGCAGCAACTCGACCAGAAATTTCGTTGATCCGCCGCGAACGAAGCGCGCCTTGACTCCATCCTGTTTCATCATCTGCTTCAGATACTCGACGAATGCCAGCGCGATCCCACCGGCTCCTGCCTGAAACGAAAATCCGTTCTTCATGATGCCCGCTGCCCGCAGAAACTGCGCCACCAGTTCCGCGATCCGCAGCCGGTCCGGCGAACGCGTAATCTGCGTCGTGCCGGAAACAATCTTTGCTGGATCGCCAATCGATTCCACTTCCACCACAAAATCCACATTGTTGCCCTGAATCTGCCAGGGCACACAAGGAAATGGCACCAGGTTGTCGGTGACCACGATCACGCGGTCAGCGTAGGTTGAATCCGCCAGCGCAAAACCCAGAGAGCCACAGGCCGACTTGCCATGCGAGCCATCCGCGTTCCCAAAAAAGTCGGCGGTCGGCGCTGCAATCACCGCGACGTCGACGTGAACCTCTCCATCCTGGATCGCCTGATAGCGGCCGCCATGCGATCGCAGCACACCCATGCCGCGCATCTTCCCCTGCGTACAGTAGTCGCCCAGCGGCCCGTTCATCGAACCTTCGATGTGATGGATCACGCCTTTTTCCATCAGTTCGATCGCGCTCTTCTGGGAAGGGAACGACGCGCTCGGGAACCACATCAGATCCTTGACGCCGATCCTGGCCGCCGCCTCCAGCGCCATCAGCGCGACTTTATCGCCGTCCCGCAGATGATGATGGTTCGAGATCACCATCCCGTCGCGCAAACCGCACTTGCGAAGCGCCGTCTCCAAATCGGCCACGCGCTTATCGCCACTATCCGGATAATCTTTGTTCGAACAGATTGCCGGCGCCGCCTTCCGCGCGCGCGGCTGATATTTTCCCGCCCCCAGAAACGGGATCTGCGGCTTGCCGTTCACCATCGTCGGCACCGCACGCCCTACCGCGTTATGCGCCAGTTCTACTCTTTCATTCACACTCGCACTCACGAAATCACTCCCATCGCCTTCGCCCGCTCCACCAGCTTCAGCGCCCGCTGCACCACCGGCGGATCGATCATCTTCGAACCCAGACTCACCACGGCCAATCCCTTATTCTGCGCTTCCTCAAAAGCGGCAACCACTTTCCGCGCTTTTTCGATCTCGATCGCGGTCGGTTGAAACGCTTCGTGGATCACGCGAATCTGCCCGGGATGGATGCATCCCATGCCTTCGAATCCCGCAGCCCGCGAGGCTTCTCCCCATCGTCGCAGACCGTCCATGTCGGCGACATCGCTGAAGACCGAGTCAATCGCCTGCACTCCAGCCGCGCGCGCCGCATTCACCACGCGCGACCGCGCATATTGCGACTCACGCCCTTCCGTGGTCTTCACCACGCCGAGATCGGCCGTGTAATCCTCGAGCCCAATCGTCAGCGCCGCCACGTTTTCGCTCGCCGCCGCAACGGCAAATGCGTTCTCGATCCCCAGCGCCGACTCCAGGATCGGCATGATCCAGATCGACCGGATAATTCCGTTGCGCTCCTTGATCTCGGCGATCATGCGATCCACTTCCCTCACCTGCTCGGGCTCCTCGACCTTCGGAATCAGAATCAGATCCGGGCTCTCGCCCACCACTTCCGCCAGATCTTCGAGTCCGAGCGGCAACTGGTTAATGCGCACCATGCGCTCGCACGATCCGAAATCGACGGTTCGCAAAGTATTTCGCACCAGGATGCGAGCGGCATCTTTCTCTCCGCGATGTACCGAATCTTCCAAATCGAGAATCACCCCATCCGGCGCATGCAGGGAGGCGTTGATGTAGTACTTCGGCTCGGAGCCCGGCAGATACAGACGCGATCGGCGCAGCCGGTCCTTGTGCGACGGTGGCGGCAGCGGATGCTGCTCCGGCAGCGAGCGCTTGCCAAGCGCGATCCCTGCGCGCCTGGCCGCGGCCTCGATGCGAGCCGCGATAACAAAGGGCAGCGCGCCTTCATCATGAATCGCAACCCGCGCGTGCTTCACTCCGAGTTCGCCCAGAACTTCTCGCGTCTGTTCCAGAATCGCGCTGCCGTAATAGGGCGCAACGCGCGACTCCAGTGAGATCTCGACCCCGCCGCTGTCCCGCGCCTCAAAGGCGACGTGCACGTCCGACCGAACTTCTGTGCCCCAATGGCCTGCCTCGGCAGAACGCGGGGACGTAGTCTCGACAGCGCTGCTCATAATTTCCTCAACTCGAGATCCTCAACTCGCGGGTTATTTCAGTTTCTCCAAAATCGCGTCCGTCATCTGCACCGTCGAAGCCGCACCCTGACTGATCGCTTTCGGGCCACCCGTAAAGCGCATCATATCGTATGTCCGCACCTTCCCTTCACGCACTACATCCGCAATCGCTTCGCGGATGCGATTCGCCTTCTCGTCTTCGCCAACATGATCGAGCATCATCGCCGCCGAAAGAATCATCGCAATTGGATTCACGATGGGCGGATTCAGCTCGGCATACTTCGGCGCGGATCCGTGTGTCGGCTCGAATACGGCCACGTCATCCCCAATGTTGCCGGACGCCGCGAATCCCAGCCCGCCCACCAGCCCCGCGAACGCGTCGGACAGAATGTCGCCGAACAGATTCGAGGACACGATTACGTTGTACTCCTCGGGATTCTTGTTCAGCCACATCAGTTGCGCGTCAATGTTCGTGGACCAAAGCGCAATCCCCGGATAATTCTTCGCAACCTCTTTTGCCACTTCTTCCATCATGCCTGAAGTCTCGCGCACCACATTCGGCTTCTCGCAAATCGTCACGCCCTTGAACCCGCGCTTCTTCGCATATTCGAAAGCCGAGGTCACGATGCGCTGGGCCGCCTTGCGGGTGATGATGCGGCAACTCACCGCGATCTCCGGCCCGGGCACGCTGGCAAAGGCCTTGAACCTGGTGTGGCTGTTCAACGCGGCGCGTACGTTCTCGGGAGGGTTCGTCCACTCCACACCCGCGTACAAGCCCTCCGTGCCCTGCCGGAACACGGTGGTGTCAATCTTGGGTTCGTCGAAACCAAGCTCGCCGTAGCCGCCATCCGCCTTTTTGCGAATATAGTTCAGCGCATTGCCGGCGAATCCGGCGCACGGCCTCATGCAGATATCGAGATTGAACTTCTGTCGCATGGTTACGATCGGCGAGTAATAAACGTAACCCTTCCCCTGCAGTTCGGGTTTAAGCTCCGCCTGGGCCGCTTTGTTTGGCTTGGAAGTAATCGCGCCAAACAATCCCAACTTATGCTTGGTTAGTAACTCGATCGTCCGGTCGGGCAACGCATTGCCCTGCGCGCACCAGCAATCCCATCCGATATCGGCATGAATGTATTCAGCGTCAAAGCCGACGGCCTTCAAAACCCGCAATGATTCCGGTAGAACCTGGTTTCCAATGCCGTCTCCCGGCATAGTAATGACTGTGTATTTCGCCATAATTGCTCCTTCTTGTCGGGCGGGAGTTGGCCCGATGAGTAAACTGTCAATAACACTTGTTTCTAGTTCTGCCCTCTTGGTGTGATCGGAGACGACATGGCTTACTGGAATCTCGCCCACGTACCTGACAGCTTTGGACGGCATCGACGCCCAAGATGTCTCGCTGTTTTCAGCGATCTCCGGGGGCAGAATGTAAAGCCTGTACGTTGCTGGGTAGTCATCCAGCGAATCATCGAACTTGCAGTCAAGTAGTAGCTTCTGCCCTCGGTGATTGAGGACTATCATCCTCGGGACATCGTAGAAATCACGGTAGGTGAACTTTGCTCTCTGGTTCATGTTGCTCGCAATCTAAGCCACGCCCAGTCGCTTCGCCACCAGATTCTCCACTCCACCGGCGATCACCAGCGACTGCGGCACGCTGCCCAGGGCCGGGAACGTAAACTTCTCTCCGCGCCAACTAATCGTACTCGACGTGAAATCAATGCCGATCTCGTCGCCGGGAATAACTGTTTTCTGCTTCGCCGCGATCTCCGTCGCAAACTGCTCGCGCACACGCGCCACAAATTCCGGCACTTCGATACACAAAAAGCCATTGTTGAACGCATTCCGCAGATAGGTCTGCGAGAAGCTGGCTGCGATCACCAGCGGAATTCCTTTCGCCTTCAGGCACGTGACTGCTTGTTCGCGGCTCGACCCCGTACCAAAGTTGAACTGGCTGACGATCACGTCGCCCGTATTCGTGCGCGCGGCGAACTGTGGATCGTAGTTCTCCATCACCACCTTCGCCATCATTTCCGGAGTCATTTCGTCGCGATAGGTGTAGTCCTTGCCGTAAATCGCATCGGTGTTGACGTTATCCTGCGGCATGAACACCAGCCGCCCCCTCACGCGCTGCGGAAAGCCCGCCAGGATTTCAACTTTCTCTGCCCCGCCCGACGCCGACGCCAATTCGATGTAGGCACGTTGCGGCGCGCGATTCGCGAACTCATGCGGCCCGCGAATATAACCCGCCACCGCCGACGCCGCCACTACTTCCGGACTCGCCAGGTAACACTTCGCATCGCGTGATCCCATGCGGCCCTTGAAGTTTCGATTCGTCGCCGAGATCCCAACCTCGCCCGCCTCAAGCAACCCCACGCCCAGCCCAATGCACGGTCCGCAACCCGACGGCAGCGGCTGCGCGCCCGCATCCATCAACGTCTGCCAGATGCCACGCCTCTCAGCTTCTTCCTGCACCCACTTGCTGGCCGCGCTCAGGTAGAACTTCACGCCCGAGGCAACTTTCTGACCTTTGAGCACTTTCGCCGCCGCGGCCAAATCTTCCAGCCGCGAATTCACGCAAGAAATCAGATACGCCTTCTGGATCGCAACTTTCTTCCGCTCAATTTCAGCCAGCGACTGCATCGCCTGCACCGTGTCGGGTCCCGACACGTGCGGCGTCACTTGCCCGAGATCGAGCGTTATCCGCGCCGCATAGATCGCGTCCGCATCCGGCACCGCAGGATTCTTCTCCCAGCTCTCGATGTCTTTTTCTGAAAACCGCTCCGTACCCATCGCTTTGAGCCGCCGGTGAACACCGCGCAAATACTGGATCGTGATCACGTCCACCGGAAACCAGCCCACGAGCGGTCCCCACTCCGTCGTCATATTCGAAATCGAAAGCCGCGCGTCCATCGAGAGCGACCCGACTCCCGGCCCCGTGAACTCGACCGCCGCATTCAGGCACTCGTCGTGGTTATAGAGCCCGCACAAAGTGATAATGACGTCCTTGCCGGTGACGCCGTCCGGCAACTTGCCTTCGAGCACAACCTGAATCGACCGCGGAATCTGCCACCAGAATTCTCCCGTGGCCCACACCGCCGCCGCATCGGTACGAACGATCGGCGTTCCGATCGCACCCAGCGCGCCATACATATTGGAATGCGAATCCGATGCGACCACGAATGAACCGGGGACCACGTACCCGTGCTCGACCATGATCTGGTGCCCGATGCCCGACCCGGCAGGATAGAAATCCACGCCCTGCTCTTTCGCGAATGCTTCAATCGCGAGGTACTTCTTCAGATTCGCTTCATCCTGATTCTGGATGTCGTGATCGAGCGCGAACGTGAGCTGCTGCGAATCTTTCACCTTCTTCGCGCCGATGCCCTTGAACTTGCTCATCACCGCCGACGTGTTGTCGTGTGTCATGCAGCGGTGCGGACGAATCGACAGGAAATCCCCTGTCCGAAGCGGCCGCGCCGGGCCCTCTGTCATGTGTTTCTGCGCGATCTTTTCAACGATGGTTTGACCCATGATGAACTCCCGATAACTTAACCCTTCCGCTTCAACTCGAATCCGAGATACATCATCTGCCCAATGTGGTGATGCAGATGCGTCGCGCACTGCAGAACCATTTCGAACCGGTCGCGGGCATCCGCGCCAACTGCCGTGTATTCTTTTGACCAGTCTTCCGCCGACTGGCTGCCGATCGCGCCGAGCACCATCTCAATCGCCTGATCGAATTTCTGCAACACCTCCGCCTTGGACGGGTGCGTCGCGTCGGAAAACTCCAGCGGGCGATCGCGCACATAGCCCGTCGCCGCAATCTGCGCCCCGATGTAGTAATTCAAGTTGCCCGTGAGGTGCAGCACGAGGTGGCCAAAGCTGTTGCCTAATGCGATGGGTTTGGTCCAGAACTGCTCGTCGCTCAAAGGCGCCGCCAGTTCGCGAACCATGGCTGCCAGTTTCTTGTAACGCGCCGTTAGGCTTGATGCAATCGTCTGTTTCAGATCCGCCATGAGTTACTCCTGCACACTTAGTTCCCGGCTAACGACGCGTCTCGCTAGCCTGCTTGACTGCTTTCACTTTTGGCTTCACAGCCTTCGCTTTGCTGTGCGCCACCTTCTTCTTCACGTCCGCCTTCATCAGCGCCATCAACTTCGAAACTGACCCGCAGTTCTCCAGATTCGAAATCGCGTCAATCAGCTTGTCCTGCGCCTTTGCGGAAAGCACGCCCTCTGCCAGCGTCCGGAATTTTTCTTCGATCTCGGCATCGCTCAGCGGATTTCGCGGATCGCCCTTCGGATAGTCCAGTTGCTTCGAGAATTTCCGTCCGTCGATGGCTGTGATGTTTACAATCACCCGCTGCAGCGCCGGAAAAACCTTCTCGATCTCTGGATCCGCTACGACTTCCACTTTTTTCAGCTGTGCGCGAATCGTCGGGTCCATGATCTTCTTCATCTCGAATTGCGCCGGCGTCACTTGCCGGTCCACCAGCGCCGCTGCTATCACGTAGGGCAGCGAATGGTCCGCCGTCTCCTTGGTATGCGGATCGTATTTGCTCGGGTCAGAAAGAATGTCAGCCGCTCGCGCCAGCGACCGGATCTGAATCTTCTCCACTTGATCCGGATGCAGATCGTTGTTCTTCACCAGATCCAGCACCGCCGAAATCGGTGCATGCGTCAGTGCCTCCGTCGGAAAAAATTTCATCCCACACTGCGTGATACGCCACGACTCGCCGAGTCCGTCGGTCAGCAAATTCTGTTTCCACTCCGGACCGTAGCAGTGCACCAATCCTTCCTTGCCGTCGATCACGTGCTCGGGACCGGTGTAGCCCCTCTCGGCCAGCAGAGCCGCCAGAACGCCGCTTTGCGTCGCCATGGGATCGACAGTATTCTTCATCATCGTAAGCTTGCCCGCGGTCACCGCGCCCATCGTGCAATGCCGCGAAGCCGAAATCCCGATGGCATGTTGAATTTGTTCCCAGCTCAAGTGCAGCGCGCGCCCCGCAACGATAGGCGAGACAAAAGCTGTTAGCGTGGCATGATGCCAGCCGCGCTCGCGGATGCCCGGAAACGCCGCTTCGCACAAGCGCATTTCGAACTCGTGGCCCAACACAAACCCAACGATCAATTCCTTGCCATCGCTTTTGGCGCGCTCGCAACACGCCATTGCGGCCGGAAAAATATCGGAGGGATGCGACGGATCCTGCTTCCAGTAAATGTCGTTGTAATCCATGCAGCGGATCATCAGGGCATTCGCCAGCGACGCCGAAACTGCATCCATCTTCTGACCCGTTCCGATCACGGTCGCCGGCCCGCGCCCGGCAATCTCCTTCAGCACTTCAAGCGCAATGATCACGTCATGCTGCCGATATCCGCCCAGAGCGCAGCCCACCGAATCGAGCAGGAAGCGCTTGGCCTGGTACACCGCGGCCTGCGAGAGCTGCTTGTATTCAAGCCCCGCCGCCCAGCGGGACATGGTCGCGGTGATGGTTTCTTTGGTGTTGCCTTGCATGCCCATGGACACTGGTTTCTCCTCAACCAATCAATTGAATTGTCATCCTGAGCGAAGCGAAGGACCTGCTTTCATCCCGTTTGCCAGAAAAGCAGGTCCTTCGCTTCGCTCAGGATGACAAACAATTCAAGAATTTTGTTCTTCACTTTACCTTCACATTCTTCGGATTCTTGAACGGCAAAAACGCCATGAAATCCGCGTGATGCACAATGAACGCTTCGGTCGTGCGCTTCACCAAGTCGCCTTCGGCTGCGTGCGCGGCGATGATGTGGCACACCGCGTCCGGCACGCCGCACTCCATCGCCAGCGCGACTCCAGTAAACGGATGCCGCAAGGCTTCTCCGCGCTCGCTTTGCCGGCTCTTGCCGTCCTCGCCGATCTCATACTCCAGCAATTTACCGACGTCGGCCAGGATCGCGCCTGCAATCACCACGTCCGCGTCGATCGGCAGCGCTCGGCCCATGAAGTCCGTCATCGCCTTCGCGCTGTCGCGCGCAATATGCACCACGCAGCGCTTGTGTTCCATGAATGTGATCGGACAATTCGGAACGAGCAGAGTAAAAGGAATCCGATTCAGGTCATCGGCCTTCAGGGGACTGCGCTCGAGCGCCTTCATCCAGGCTTGCGTCACCTGCTCCCGAAGCTTGGAATCGCTGATCCACTGAATTTCCGGCCACAGTCGTTCGACGGCCTCCCGCATGGGCAGGACCTCCTTACAGAACTCACTAGATTATCGGAGTCGATGCGGATGCGTCGAGGGGAGGCCGCACGGGACCGGGCAGTCGGAACGTGACTGTAAACAAACGGATGACAGTAGAGACGCGGCAAGCCGCGTCTCCACGGAGGAAACTACGGAACGTTCAGCGGGAAGATTCCTTCTCGATAGGCAGCAGCTCAATGGCGCAACCCGAAGCGCCGCAGCTCAACAGCCCACGGCGCACGATTTTCACCGACGACACATCCGGAAATCTCACCGGGAAGTCCTTCTCCCGCAGTTGCTCGCTTGCCGAACGCAGGCTTTCGTCGCCGTCAACAAACTCGGCACGCTCGGGACGCGGGGAGCTGTCGAACACGAGATTGAATCGCGCCGAAACTGGCTTGCCGGTGATCGGCTCGAGCTTCACCGTGCGTGCCTGCGCTAAGTCCGCGGGCGCCTGTGCGATATCTTTCTCCGCCGCACCGGGATCGCCAGCCAACTTCGCCAACCGCGCCCGCGAATCCTGCACGTCGCTACCGCCCGCAACTACGGCTAGCGCATACATATGACGCGCCTTCTCCGGCTGGCCTTGCTTTTCAAGGACCTGCCCGAGCCGGTTGCCGACCGTCCCCGACTGGCTCAAGAGCCACGCCGACGTGAGAAACTGCATTGCTGCCAGATTTTCGCCGCGCTTGAATTTCGCCCATCCGATCCGCGACCAGGCCAGCGCCACCAGTCGCATCGACGAAAACGCCGACGGACCCAGCCGGTCCAACTCGCCCGAGTCGAACTGTCCTCCAATGTCGTAGAGAACCTGCTGCGCATCGGTCTCGGTCTGCGCCGGATCAATGTCGTCCTTCAACGCCGACGCGTAAATATCCGGGCCTGCATCCGCGCCCGCGCTGCCCGTCAGTCCCTTCATCAACTCTTGCGCCTGCGTGTTCTCTCCCAGCCGCCCATACACCTGCGCCAGCGCCAGCTTCGTTTCCGGATCATCCGGAGGAATCGCGGCAGCCGCTTCCAGTTCGGTGCGCGCGTCGGCATCCCGTCCCAGCTGCGCCAGCAACAAGCCGAGATTCTTGTGCGTCGTTTTCTCGTACGGAGCCGTCTCGAGCTGCTTGCGATAAGCCGCGATCGCGTCTTCCGTCTTCCCGGTTTGCTGCAGTTCCATCGCCAGGTCGCCATTCGCGTGCTTGTGATTCGGATCCAGTTCGATCTGCTTGCGGAACGCGCCGATCGCCTCCGCATGATGGTTGGCTCCGGCGTATGCCAGTCCCAAGTCATACCACTCGTCTTTCAGGCTCGCATCCGCGTCCACCGCGCGCTTCAGCAGGTCAATCGCCCCGCGATAATCCTTGCTCTGCAGCGCTTTCACTCCCGCTTTGTGCAGCTCCACGGGAGTTCCTTCCATCTTCGAAGCCGCCGTCTCCGCCCCTTGCCCCGACGGCGTCAGGATCGTGCACGACAACAGCTGGTCTTGATCGCTTTGCGTTGCATTGCGAAACGATTCGTAGTCCGCACGCCGCGCCGCCGCCAGCGCATTCATCTTCACGTTCAGTTTGCGCTCGCCTTCCAGAATTCCTTTGTTCTGCGAGTAGGTCGATGAATAGTCCCCATAATCTCGCGACATTTTCACCGCGGTCGGCGTGTGCACCGTGTAGTTGGAGGGAAACTGCAAGCGGACCCGGTAGTCCATTTCACCCGCGGGGCCGATGTCCAGCGGCTCCTTGCTCTTTCCCGAAGCTCGAATCGCGGGCATTCCCAGCGGCGGGATCGGACGAAAATTCACGCTCGTCGATGGCACTACAAAATACCGGTCCTGGCGCAGATGATACTTCAGGTGAAACGGCTTGCTCGTGTCCTCGATGGGATCGAGCTGCACGTCATCGACGTCGCCCGGCAAGCCCCAATTCGCAGAGAGGACTTTCACAAAATCCTTCCACTGCGCCTGCGAGAATCGCCGAAAGCTTGCACGCATCGGCCAATCGCGATCTCCCTGGGCCGTGAACTCAAGCGTCGCATCAAGCGCGCCGAACTCGCTAAATTTGCCGTCGAGCGTGAAGTGCACGAAGGTCTTGATCGGCGAATCCGCCGGCGTCCGCTGCAAGCCTCCCTCGCTATCCTCCGACGCCACCACCGCTTGTTTGTTTCGCAACTGGTAAAGAATCAGCCCATAAGGCGTAACTTCAGGAGTCGTATCCAGCCAGGTCAGCCCCGTTCCTAGCCGCGCCGCCGTGATCACGTGATCGAACTGTGCCGGCGAGGGAACATCCGCATCCAGTTTGCGCGTGCTGCCGATCAGCACCGGATAACTCTGAATTCCCTCCGCCCGCAGCAGCGCGGAAAGCAATGTGTGTTTATCCTTGCAGTCGCCGTAACCGTTCTGCAGAACGTCCGAGGCGGAGTGCGGCTGATACCGACCGATTCCGAGCGAGATGCTCACGTATCGCACATTCCGCGCTACGAAATCATAGAGCCGCCGCGCCTTCTCCGTGGGCGTGTCCGCTCCCTTGGTGAGCTCCAGGGCTTTTTTGCGCACATTGTCGTCAACCGTCATGCGCTCGCCCTGCAGCTTTGCATACCATTGCGCCACCTGCTTCCAGTCGGTGAAAGTCGTCAACTGCACATCCGGACCGGTGTCCTCATCCATCTCATCGTTATCTTTGTCGCGTTCCGGTTGGATGTCCTTCACCACCCAGGTGTAAACGCGCCGGTCTCCAGTCTCCTGAATCTCGGGCTTTCGCGTCGGTGTCTTGAGCTTCACTTCGCGCGCCTTCGGAATGTCAATCTCCAACCGATCTTCGTTGACCGCCACTCCCTTCGGAAATGAATGTTCGTACCAGAAATGTCCTGCGGCCAGCGGCGTCAGAACCCGTGTCACGGTGCGGTATTCCAGGGTGTCCCCGGGCTGCAGCGCCGCCACGGAAATATGCCGCTGCCGGTAGTCGCTGTACATCGGAGCTTCTTTCAGCACATCGGGAGCGAAATCCTGCGCCGTCGACTCCGGCGTCACCACGACCTGCCCGTCCGGCTTGCGCACCCGGACATATTCGACCTCCAACTTCTCGGTCGCCGATGAGTATCCGAAAACCAGTTGGCCGAATTCTTCCACGCCCGCCTGGCTCTGAATCCGAACCACGGCCTCGGTCTCGCTCACTTCTGTTCCGTCGTTTTCAAAGTGGGCACGATTTAAGATTCGTTCGAAGACCGCAGCCTCTTCAGCGTCATTCGTTTTCTGCCTGGATGAAGCTGAAGCCTGCCCCAGAGCATCCGCGCTCATTGAGCAGACGAGCGAGCAGACGAGTAAGAAGCCGACCACAACGTGCGACACACGATAGGACATATTGCAGTTCTTTTACGCCGTGCCCAGCGTAAAATCAAACGCACCAAGATGAATTTCACACAAACCATTCGGCTCTTTGCGATCCTGATTTGTTTCTGCAGTCTGCTTGCCGCGCAGGCTCCCCCACTCGCCGTTGTGGACGAAGCTCTGCCCCCACTCGACGCAGGCGTGGAATTTCACATTCTTCTTCATGCCAGCGGCGGCGTTCTGCCCTATGTCTGGAGCGTTGCCAGCGGCGATCTTCCCGAAGGAATCACGCTCACCCCGGAAGGCCTCCTGGCTGGACGCCCCACCAAGCCCGGGGCTGTCACGTTCACCTTAAAAGTCGAAGACTCCGGCCATCCCGCGCACACTATTAACAAGGAGTTCCGGGCGGTGGTCACCGCTTCTCTGTTGATCGAATGGCTTCAACCACCAAAGGTCCGCGACAACCGGATTGACGGCGTCGTCCAACTCTCCAACGGTTCCAAGGACGACTTCGATCTGACCATCATCATTGTGGCCGTCGCCGACAACGGGCGAGCGACGGCCATCGGCTACGAGCATTTCCCGATGAAAGCCGGCGCTACCAGCGTTCAAATTCCCTTTGGCAACACGCTACCCCACGGCGCCTACGTGATCCACGCCGATGCCATTGCTGAAATCCTCACCCGGAAAGCCATCCTTCGCCAGAGACTCCAAACACCTCAGCCTTTGCAGGTAACGCAGGGACCTTAGCGGCCTTTGCCCCCCCCTGGCAGGTACGAGACAGGTACGCAAGTCACTTGCCGTCTCTGTGCTATCCTGATTATCTTGAGGCAGTTGTACCGGGTTAGGATCGTCGTGTATGCTCCAAACTCCCGGGCATTTTGTATGGAGCTTTTTCTTAATCTCTGTTGGCTCTCCCTGCTGCCGCCCGCTTATCTGCTGTGGCGGCGACGGACTGCTTCGACCGGTTGGGGTGTTCCAGCAGGAAGTCCGGCAGCGCACCCGCTCGTCTTCCTGTGCGCTCTCGGCTGCGTATTTGTTCTGCTGTTCCCCGTGATCTCGATCAGCGACGACCTGCACGCCATGCGACCCGAGATGGAAGAGTCGGAGCGCGCCTTCCGCCATGCCGGCCATCGCGCTTGCACACTTCATGCGCTGACTCATTCTTCTCAACCTGTTCTGCCCAGTTCCGCTTCTCTGACGCCCGCGGTCGAGCAGATCGGCACGGTTCTCCCGTTCATGCCGCAAACGCTCAGAACTTTCTCTGCCCCTGCACCCGCAGGCCGCGCTCCTCCCTCCAATCCTCCAACTTCGCTGTAAATCCGAAGTCAGTCTTATTTTGTTGGTCCGAAAAATCCTGAGGATTTTTCGCAGTCACGCGCATTGGGCGTTCCACTTTTCCCGATGCGCACGGAGTTCGCGATGTTCAAGTTTCACAATTTCAGTCTGGTCGCATCGCTATTGGTCGCAGCGGCCCTCAGCGCCTCGGCGCAGCAGACCCTCACCTGGGAAGAGGTCCGCCTGCGATTTGAGCAGAACAACCCTACCCTGCTGGCCGACAAGCTGAACGTCGATGAGTCCAAGGCAGAGGAGATCACCGCGTATCTGCGCCCAAACCCCCAGGTCGGTCTGTCGACGGATGGAATTCAAGTCGCTCCGTACAAGGGACACTGGATGCCGCTCACCGGCACACAGCTTGTGCCAGGCATTAACTATCTGCACGAACGGCAGCACAAGCGGGAGTTACGCCTGGAAAGCGCGGAAAAGGGGACTCTGATCGCCGAGTCGAGTCATGCCGACTTAGATAGAACTCTGCTCTTCACCTTGCGCAGCGCACTTGTGTCGATGCTACAGGCCAAGACGGTATTGCAACTGGCGAAGGACAACCTGGCCTATTACGACCATGTGCTCGACATCAGTAGAACTCGTTTCCAGGCCGGTGATATCGCGCAGATCGATCTCGACCGGCTGGAGTTGCAGCGCGTGCAGTATGAGTCAGACCTGGAAACCGCCGACGTCAACCTGCGCACCGCAAAGATAACGCTGCTCACGCTTCTGAACGACCGCACTCCGATTGAGCAATTCGACCTGAGCGGGACGTTCGATTTCAGCGACCAACTCTTGCCGCGTGATGAGTTCCGCAAGATTGCTCTGGATACACGGCCGGACTTGAAGGCGGCCATCGAAGCCGTGGACAAAGCCCAAACCGACCACAAGCTGGCGGTTGCGAACGGCTCGACCGATCCGACCTTCGGCACCTGGTATTCGTACAACCCCGCGTTCAACAACGTGTGGGGCCGCTATACGCTCGGGGCCAATGTCTCCATCCCTCTCCGAGTGTTCGACCGCAATCAAGGCGAGAAACTGCGCACGCAGCTTGATATCGCGCGCAATGAGAGATTGCGCGACGCCGCCGAAGCACAGGTGTTCAGCGACGTAGACTCCGGCTATGCCATCGTGGCCAGCACCGTGAACTTGCTGCAGCCATACAAAACCAGGTACCTGCAACAGTCAGTGCGCGTCCGCGACACCATCGCCTTTTCCTATCAGCACGGAGGAGCTTCACTACTGGACTTTCTCAGCGCCCAGGGTGAATACCGCACCGTGCAACTGGCCTACGTGAACCTGGTCGGCTCCTATCTGTCCGCCGCCAGCCAATTAAATCTAGCCGTGGGCCGCGAGGTAATCCCATGACATCGCAAGCGAAATACTTCTTAAGTTCAAGAGCCGCCCAATGCGGCGCGGTCGCAGCCTTTCTGCTGTGCCTGGCTCTGCTCGCCGTTTCGGTGGCCTGCTCCAACGACACCAAGGCCGCACCCACCAAACAGGAAATCACAGTCGATCCGAACCTCCTGACCATCGACCACCCGGAACTGTTCCAAACCGTCAAGGTGGAAAGTCGCGACCTGCCCACGGAACTGAAAGCCAACGGAACCATCCAGCCCGACGTGAACAAGACCATCCACGTCACCTCGCTAGGCTCGGGGCGCGTCGTCGACCTCAAAGTTCGGCTCGGCGCCTACGTGAAAAAAGGCCAGGAGCTGCTTGTGATTTCCAGCCCCGACCTCGCCGGAGCCATGGGCGACTACCACAAGGCTTCCGCCGACGAAGCACTGGCCGCCAAGGCCCTCGACCGCGCCCAACTGCTCTACTCGAAGGGCGCGCTCGCGCAGAAGGATTTGGAAGTCGCCGAGAACGCCGACGCCAAAGCCAAATCGGATCGGCAGACCGCCGAAAGCCGCCTGCGCGTTCTCGGCGGAGATCCCGCCCACCCCAGCACCATGATCGAACTGCGCGCCCCGGTAGCCGGGACCATCGTCGAGCAGAATGTTGCCGGATTCGAAGGCATCAAGAGTCTGGACAACACGCCCAACCTATTTACGATTGCCGATCTCTCGAACGTCTGGGTGGTCTGTGATGTCTACGAAAACGATCTCGGCGACGTTCACATCGGCGATCCTGCCGAGGTCCGCCTCAACGCCTTCCCCGACCGCGTCTTCAAAGGGAGCGTCAGCGACGTCTCGCGCGTCCTCGATCCCAACACGCGCTCCGCCAAGGTCCGCATCGTGCTCGCCAATCGCGATGGCGCTTTCCGCCCCGGCATGTTCGCCGTGGCTACTTTCCGCTCGCGCAAACAGAAACCGCACCTCATCGTACCCGCGACCGCCATCATGCGACTGCAGGATAAAGACTGGATCTTCCGCAAGGAGACCGCCAACTCCTTCCGCCGCCTCGAAGTGCAGACTTCCGGTCTGCCCGACGGCCTGCAGCAAATCCAGCAGGGGGCCAAGGCGGGAGACGAAGTCGTCGCCAACGCGCTCGTGTTCTCCACCGCAGCTTCGGAGCAGGGGAAATGATTCGTCTTCTTATCGATTTCGCCCTGCGCAACCGCATCCTGATACTCAGCGTGGCGCTGGTGCTGTTCATCTGGGGCATCATTTCGTTCCGCAATCTGCCCATCGAGGCCTATCCCGACGTCGCCGACACTTACACGCAGATCATCACGCAGTGGCCCGGCCACGCTGCCGAAGAAGTCGAACAGCAGATCACCGTCCCGCTCGAAGTCAGCCTGAACGGCGTTCCCCACAAAACCCATCTGCGTTCGGTGTCGCTCGCCGGCCTCTCGGTCGTCACCATCATTTACGACGACGAAATCTCCACCTTCAACGCGCGTCAGGAAGTGCTCGACCGCCTGCAGCAGGTAACGCTGCCCACTAACGTGAACGCCGGCCTCGGCCCCGACTACAGCCCCACCGGCCAGATCATGTTCTTTACCCTCAAGAGCGCGAATCCGCGCTATGACGCGATGGAGCTCAAAACTCTCGCCGACTGGTTCGTGCTCAACCAACTGAAATCCGTGCCCAACGTGGTCGACGTCAACATCTTCGGCGGCCCAACCCGCGAATATCAGGTGCAGGTCGATCCTGGCAAGCTGGTTTCCTACGGATTGTCGCTGGCCCAGGTCGAGCAGGCGCTCGCTAACAACAACACCAACGCCGGTGGCGGATTCATCGAACGCGGCCAGCAGGCGCTCAACGTGCGCGCTGTCGGCCTGATGCAGACCACCGGCGACATCGCCGCCACCGTCGTCAAGAGCGTGAATGGAACGCCCGTCCGCGTCCGCGACATCGCCATCGTCGTGCAAGCGCCCAAGATTCGTCTCGGCCAGCTCGGAAAAACAATTCGCAGCGAAGACGGCACCGTCATCGACGACGAAGACGTGGTCGAAGGCATCGTTCTTCTCCGCAAAGGCGCCGAAGCCGACGCCACGCTCGACGCGCTCCACGCCAAGATCAACGAACTCAACACACAACTGTTACCACAGGGCGTAAAGTTCATTCCCCATCTCGACCGCAGCGACCTGGTGCACTACACCACCCACACGGTTCTGCGAAATCTCACCGACGGCGTGATTTTGGTTACGCTCATCCTTTTTATTTTCCTGGGGAACGTTCGCAGCGCGCTGATCGTCACCATCACGATTCCCTTCGCACTGCTTTTCGCCGCCATTCTTCTCGATCTCAGTCATATCCCGGCGAATCTTCTTTCGCTTGGCGCGCTCGATTTCGGCATGGTCGTGGACGGCTCCGTGGTCATGGTGGAAAACATCATGCGCCACGTCGAGTTTTCTCAACGGAAGAAAACTTTTCTCGAAGTGATCGCTTCCGCCGCCCACGAAGTGCAGAAGCCGGTCTTCTTCGCCCGCATCATCATCATCGTTTCCTATCTGCCCATCTTCACCCTGCAGCGCGTCGAAGGCCGCCTGTTCCGCCCCATGGCCTGGACCGTAGCCTTCGCCCTGCTCGGCGCTCTTCTGTTCGCGCTGCTGATCGCGCCCGTGCTCTGCCACCTCGTCTTCCGCGACGGCAAAATCAAGGAATGGCGGAACCCGATGATGAGCATCATGCAGAGCGCCTACCGCCGCCAGCTCGACTGGTGCTTCGATCACTTGAAGTTCACGCTCGGCCTGGGAGTGGCCGCCATCGCGTTTATGCTGTTCCTTTTCTTCAGCGGAATCGTCGGCTCCGAATTTCTCCCGCACCTCGATGAAGGCGCGATCTGGGTCCGCGGCACACTCGCCCCCAGCGCCGGCCCCACCACCGGAATCGCAGTCACCAAGCGCGGCCGCTCCATTCTCGCCCAATTCCCCGAAGTGAAGCAGATCGTCAGCCAGGTCGGCCGGCCCGACGATGGCAGCGATGCCAGCGGTTTCTACAACACGGAATTCTTCGTCGATCTGCTGCCTCGCTCCAAGTGGCGCGCCGAGTACCGTACCAAAGAACAACTCATCGACGCCATGGACAAATCTCTCAGCCAGATTCCCGGCGTCGACTGGAACTTTTCTCAGCCCATCTCCGACAACGTCGAGGAAGCCGTCAGCGGCGTCAAGGGTGAACTTGCCGTCAAACTCTTTGGCCGCGATCTCAAGACGCTGGAGCAGAAAGCAGACGAGATGCAGGACGTCATGAGCAAGATTCCCGGCGTCGCCGATCTCGGCACCTTCCAGGTCCGCGGCCAGCCCAACGTCAATCTCGCCGTGAACCGCGCCGCTGCCGATCGCTTCGGCATCAACGTCAGCGATGTGCAGGACGCGGTCGAAACCGCGGTCGGCGGCAAGGCCGTCAGCCAGATCCTGATCGGCGAGCAGCGTTACGATCTCACTGTCCGCTACCAGGAGCCCTACCGCAAAACCGTCGAAGACATCGAGAACATCCGCATCCTGGCGCCCTCCGGCGAGCGCGTTTCGCTCGGCCAGCTCTGCGACGTCAAGCTCGAAGACGGCGCGTCCTCCATCTATCGCGAAGGCAACTCACGCTATATCGCCATCAAATACAGCGTTCGCGGCCGCGACCTCGGCAGCACGGTTCGCGATGCCATCGAACAGGTCGGCGAAAAAGTCAAACTTCCCGAGGGTTACCATCTCGACTGGACCGGCGAATACGAAAGCCAGCAGCGCGCTAACAAGAGACTCGCCATCATCGTGCCGGTCACCTTGCTGCTCATGGCTTTCATCCTGTACTCCATGTTCAACTCCTGGAAATGGGTCGGCCTCATCTTCGCCGTGGTCTCGCTTTCGCCCCTTGGCGGCGTGCTCTCGCTGCTCGCCACGGGCACGCACTTCTCTGTGTCCTCCGGACTCGGTTTCCTCGCGTTGACTGGCGTCTCCGTGGAAATCGGCGTCATCATGGTCGAATACATCAACCAACTGCGCACCCGCGGCATGGACCCGCGGCAAGCCGCCAAAGAAGGCGCGGAGCTTCGTCTCCGCCCCATCATGATGACCATGCTGGTCGCAACTCTTGGCCTGCTCCCCGCCGCCATGTCGCACGACATCGGCTCCGACTCGCAGCGCCCCTTCGCCATCGTCATCGTCGGAGGCCTGATCGTCGAACTCATCGTCAGCCTGGTCCTGATGCCCACCCTCTATGTTTTCTGGGCGCGCCCCGGCGATAAGCTACCCCCGTCAGAACTGGAGTTCGTTGAAGAAGGCGAGCACGTGGATTAGCAGGCTGCGGAAAACTCGAACTTCGCCGCAAAAAGAGGCTTCGTATCAGGGCATCGCTTTAGCGATGCCAACAATTCAAAACCTGACGCCCTTTAGCGGCTGAGCAACAGGCTCCCCATTCTTGCTTTTTGTGGGTTCTTCCGCTAGATTTCATCTTTCCCTAATCTGACGAGCGGGCAGGCCGAAACTTGCCTCCAGGGGCGGTGGGTATGAAGCGGAGTTATATTGGGCTCGCGATGGGTGCGCTGGTGGCAGTGGGAGCGGCATTAAGCCTGCCGAGTTGCGGGCACGATCAGAAGCTGGTGAGCCTTGCGATCACGCCCCCGGCATCTACTTTCGGGGCGCCGGATACAGCGTTATGGACACAGTACGCCGCGACTGGCATTTATATGCATCCTCCGGCGCAGAAAGACGTGACCAGCCAGGCGACTTGGAAGACTGACGACGGGGTGGTCGCGATGTCGACTCCCGGCAAGTTTTCTCCGTCAGGGAACTCGTGCGGCGTCTCGAATATCTCGGCGACTCTTCCCGAGGGCACTGGCGGTGCGTCGAACATCGTGGTTGCCTATGCGACAGCAACCGTGAACGATCCGACCGATCCGACCTGCCCGGGCGGCGGCACGGAAGCCACGTTAAGCGTGCAGATCTCACCAAGCGGGACTGGAACGGTCACCAGCCTGACGTACGGTATCAACTGCCCGAAGGTTTCATGCATAGCCGTGGTCCCGGTTGGCGCTTCGATCGCACTTACGGCCACGCCCGCTACGGGTGATACTTTCCTGAGTTGGACGGGCTGCACTACGACTCAGGGAAACGCCTGCACCGTCACCGTCCCGACCGGCGGAGCCGGCGTGGTAGCAACGTTCCAGTGAGAGGCGGAGCGTTCACTCCGCCAGCCTCTTTCGACTACTCATCGGTTAGCAGCTTGCCCAGCGTGGGCTTGTGCCTCTCGGGCTTCGTCTTCTTCGCGGCGACGAGCTGGGAAGGTTTGGGACTGCCGACGCGTTCGCGAGCCATTTCGCGGACGATCTTGGCGGCGGAGAAGATTTTTTTCTTGCGCTTGCGCGGCATGGTCGTGATACTGGCTTCCGGAATTTCGAAGCTTCACAGAGAAAACGCGGCAAGTCCTCTGATCGAAGGCCATCCGCATCTTCGCACATTCGATGCGCAAAAGTGCAATAATCTCAGGTTGGCGTGGAGTTCCAACCTTTCGCAAACACGCGAAGGCGAAGACACGCGCCGCGTTAGCCGAAAGCCGAGAGCCTAATTTATGGATGAGCGTGAATTTTTTGACGAACGGTCCGATAAGAAGCCGGCAAATTTGAGTTGTCCGCATTGCCATGAGTCGGCGGAGTACGAGATTCAGTGGCTGGTGCGCACGAAGAAGAAAAGTCTGCCGCCACGCGCCGACGATCGCGACCGCGCCAAGTTCGCCAAGGCTCAGTCCTACATGCTGCGCCGCGACGACATGATGATGTGCAAGAACATGCGCTGCCGCAAGCGATTTGAGATTACGAGCGTGCAGAGCGTCGCGTTTTTGGAGTAGGGCGTCGTTCGCTATTCGCTGTTCGTCGTTCGCTAGTCGATCGGGGCTCGGAACTTAATCTACGGTTGTATCTGCATTTGCGAACGGCGAACAACGAACAACGAGAATGGGAGTCGATCCGTGAAGATTTTGGTCTGCATGAAGCAGGTGCCGCAGAAAGACGCTCCGCTGAAGCTGAATGATGCGGGGACGTGGATCCGCGAAGATGTTTCCTACGAAGTCAATGAGCCGGACGCATTCGCGCTCGAAGAGGCGTTACGGCAGAAGGAAAAGCACACGGGCGAAGTGGTGGTCGTCACCGCTGGCCCGGCGCGGTCGTTGCAGGTGTTGCGCGAGGCGCTGGCGAAGGGCGCGGACCGGGCGATCCATCTCGAGGACGATGCTTTTGTCGGGCTCGATGCCTACAACACGGCGCGGGCCATCGCGGCGGCCATCAAGGATGAGAAGTTTGACCTGATCTTTACCGGCTTGCAGTCGGACGATTACGGATATGCGCAGACGGGCGTGATTCTGGCGCAGATTCTTGGATTGCCGCACGCGACCATCATCATGCAGATTGAAAAAACCGACGGCGGCATCCGAGTGAAGCGGGAACTGGAAGCCGGGTTCTTTCAGTTTGTCGACATGCCTTTGCCGGCGGTGTTGACGATCCAGTCGGGGATTAACAAGCTGCGCTATGCGACGCTGATCGGGATCAAGCAGGCGAAGGGGAAACCAATGCGCAAGGTGACGATGGCCGAGGTGCAGTCGGCCATGGGCGGAAATTTGCAGAAGATCGAGAGGCTGCACGTACCGCAGAAATCGAAAAACACAGAGTTCCTGGAAGGGCCTCCGGCGGAAGTGGCGAAGAAGTTGGTGGAAAAGCTGAAAAATGAACTGCGGGTAATTTGAAAGCAAAGTTCTCAGTTCCCAGTTCTCAGTTAAAGAACTTGGGCTGTTTCTGAGAACCGAGAACTGAGAACTGACTTTATGGACACAATTCTTGTAGTCGTTGAACAGCGCGAAGGAAAACTGAACCGCGTCTCGTGGGAGACGATTACGGCTGGGCAGGCGATCGCCGCTCAGACTGGATGGACGCTGGAGGCCGCGGTGGTGGGCTCCGGCGTAGCTGCGATCGCGGGCGACGTGGCGGCGAAGAAGGTCGCCAAAGTGTATGACATCGAGTCGGTCAGGCTCGAGCCCTACACTCCTGACGCGTTCGCCCACGCGTTGAAGGAGTTCCTGGGGAAGCATCCGGCGAAACTGGTATTGATGCCGCATACGTACCAGGTGCGGGATTTTGTGCCGAAGCTGGCAACGGCCATGCAAACCACGGCCATCACCGACGTGATCGGGTTCAGGTATGAAGGCGGGAAGCCGCTGTTCACGCGGCAAATGTTTCAGGGGAAGTTTGTGGCCGACGTGAGTTTTGCGGGCTCGGAGCCTTGCTTTGTGACATTTCAGAACGGCTCGTTCCGCGCCGATAAAGTCGAAGCGGGTGCAGTGGCGGCGCCGATTGAGACGGTAAGTGTCGATGTTCCGGATGGCGTGGTGCGGAACAAGCCCCAGGAAGTTTTCAAGGAAGCCAAGCAGGCGGTGGATTTAACGCAGGCTGAGATTATCGTGTCGGTGGGGCGCGGTATCAAGGAGCAGAAAAACATCGAGCTGGCAAAGCAGTTGGCGGACGCGCTGGGCGGTGAGCTCGCGGCATCGCGTCCGATCTGCGATAACGGATGGTTGCCGATGGACCGGCAGGTCGGATCGTCGGGACAGACGGTCGCCCCGAAGCTGTATCTGGCGCTGGGAATCTCGGGGGCGATCCAGCATATGGTCGGCATGAAGGGTTCCCGGAGCATCGTGGCCATTAACAAAGACTCCGAGGCGCCGATTTTTGAGATTGCGGACTATGCCGTGGTCGGAAACTTGTTCGACATCGTGCCGCCGCTGATTGAGGAAATCAAGAAGGCGAAAGCGTAGCAGGTTTCAAGGTTTCAGGGTTTCAGGGTTTCAAGGAATGAAATCAAGCAGTTCTCCATGGGGCACCCACTCAGGCAAGCAACAGTTCACGCGGACAAGAGTGTCCGCACCACACTTTTCCTGACGCATTTTCCTGAAAAACTTTCGAGATTACGAGCCCGCAGCGAAGCCGCCGAGGTGTGCCATGGTCAGGCGCAGATATTTGTAGGGATTTACCGGGGCGTCGTTGATGCGGACTTCGTAGTGGAGATGGGGGCCGGTGGAGCGTCCGCTTAAGCCGACATAGCCGATGGTGTCGCCGCGGTGGATGTATTGTCCGGCGGTGACGGCGAAGCTGGAAAGGTGGCCGTAGCGCGTGGTGATGCCGTGTCCGTGGTCGACCATGATGGCGCGTCCGTAGCCACCCTGAAAGTCGGCGAAAGTAACGAGGCCGTCGGCAGGAGCGATCACGGGCGAGCCGACACTGGCGGAAATATCGACACCGGAATGGAAGGCGCCTTCTCCGTTAAACGGATCGATGCGCTCGCCGAAGGAGCCGGTGACCTGGCCTTCGACCGGCCAGAGGTTCGGAGCCGAGTTGGCGCGGACCCAATCGGCCGTGGTGGAGTTCTTGGTGAGGCCGAGTGAGATGCCGACGCTGGCTGCGCCGCTCAGCGCTGTGTGCTTCAACGCATAAAGCTGGTCGAGCGAAGAATGCACCTGCGCTTCTTGAATCTGCTCGGTCGAGGCAGCCACCATCGCCGGATCGGACTTAAGGCCGTAAAGTGCGGAAACTTCGCTGGCCAGTGAGCCGAGAGAAGCTACCTGAATGTCCCGTTCCTTGGCGACCTGTTCCAAACGCGAATAGCGGTCCTTGAGCTGGGCTTGCTCGGTACGGAGCTGGTTGAAGTGGGCCACTTTTTGCAGCATCCGGGTATAAGAGCTGGCGATTCCCGTGAGGCAGAGCGCGCCAATAGCCGCCCCGGCCAGAAGAACGTAGAGGTATTGGACGGGAATGGAGATCTTGCGAAGCTGTCCGGCTTCGTCGCGAGCTACGAAAAATATGTAGAAACGTTTACGCAATATCCTACTTCCGGGGTACAAATTTTGCTTCGGAATCCTGCCAGAGCGGAACTGTCATGCTCGGGCTCGGAATCCTGATTCCACCAGCCGCGTCAGGTGCAGGCTGGCTCTTCCCAAAACCACGGAACCAGGCAAACCGAAATCCAAGTTCGCTGCAACTGATTCACGTTGCAGTACTTGGTTCGGCAAAATATGTGAACGGCGAGTTAAACGGTAACAAACCTGATTCCCCCTGTCAACCTCACTACGCCCTTTTGAACGGTTACCAAGGCAGGGTAATTGGCGGTGCCCATCCGGACAGATTACTGCGGTAAGGGGATCAGTCGCCCGCTTCTCGGTGCCAGAGCGGGCACCCATGGTAATGGAAGCCGGGGTATAGTGATCGGCATGCCACTTAGGGAAAAGAAGCTGATTAAGCAGATCCGCCGCTCTGCCCGCGGAGGGCAGTCGGTGGTGACGGGCATCGGGGATGACTGCGCGGTGCTGCGCGTTCCTCCGGGACACGAGTTGCTGGTGACCACCGACTTCACCATCGAGAAGGTGCATTTCCGGCGAGATTGGCACCGTCCAGAGCTGGTGGGGCGGCGCTGCTTGACGCGCGGGCTGAGCGACATAGCGGCCATGGGTGGCGAGCCGCGGGCGGCATTCTTGTCCCTGGCCGTCGCGGGCGACGTTCCGCAGAAGTGGGTGGACCGCTTCCTGAAGGGACTGCTGGATCTAGCGGAAGAGTTCAAGGTTCCGCTGGCAGGTGGGGACACGGCGCAGTCGGCAGGCGGGATCCAGGCGGACATCGTGGTGGTGGGCTCGGTGCCGAAGGGAAAGGCAGTGCTGCGGTCGGGGGCGAAGGCGGGCGAGCAGATTTATGTGACCGGGGAGCTCGGCGGGTCAGCGGCGGCGCTGGCGCGGCTGGCGGAATCGAAGCCCGTGGGAGCGGAGTATTTCCGGCACTTCCGTCCCCTGGCGCGCGTTGCGGTGGGCCAACGGCTGCGCCAGCGCGGAATGGCTTCGGCCATGATTGATTTGAGTGACGGGCTTTCCACTGACCTCGAACACATTTGCAAGGAAAGCCACGTGGGCGCGGAGATCGAAGCGGAGGCGATTCCGCGGGCGCAGGTTGGGCTGGGGAAAAAGCGGGTCGCGCTCGAGTTGGCGTTGCACGGCGGCGACGATTACGAACTGCTGTTTACGTCCGCGGCGGCGGTTCCCTCGTCGGTGGCGGGAGTCCGAGTGACGCGGATCGGGCGGACCACGCAATCCGCGGGAATAAGGCTGATCGAGGCGGATGGGAAGCAGCGGCCGATCGAGGCCGGGGGATGGGAGCACTTCAGGGGCAATTTGTAATTTAGTAATTTAGTAATTTGCAATTTGGTAATTTCAGGGTTTCGTATCAGGGCATCGCTTTAGCGATGCCGAAAGTCTTCGAAATCAGATGCCCCTTTAGGGGTTGGGCACTCGACAGCCGAATTTTTTCCGCAACCACGGGAGGTGACTTTCGTTACCTGCCGGTGGTGACAACGGGGGACTAGAGTAGACCCATGCGAAAAGTATCTTTACTCCTGGCGTTCAGTGTCGCGATTTTGATTCCAGCTTTCGGGCAGGGGCCACCGGCGGCTCGCAAGGTGGATAACGAGTTCGTGCAACAGCAGTTTGGCAAGGAGTTCACGCTGGTGCCCGAGGTTGGAGCCGTGTTCGGCGATCTGGACGGCGACGGCGTGGAAGACGTGGTGATTGCGGCGCGCTGCAAGAATCCGCTGCTGGATCAAGCGGAGCACAATTACACGGTGATGGATCCCTACTACGACTTTTTTGGCTATGGCGACCCCAAGGTGACGACCACGTTCAGCGAGCCCGTTCCGGAGCGGCGGGGGCTGGTGGTGCTGATCATTCATGGCGCGGGGCCGGACGGCTGGCGATCGGTAGCTCCGAAAGCGAAGTACGTGATTGTGAATTTACCGTTTCGGACGCTCTCCGTTAGAAAAATGAAGCTGAGAAAGAAAACGATCGAAGCGGTATACGTTGAAGAAGCGGGCGAAATGGAAGATAGCTCTGCCTTGTTCTTCGACGGGAAGAAGTTCCGGTACGTGCCGATGGGCGGGAGTATGCAGTAGGCGCGAGGGTTCAGCTGTTAGCGAGCGCTTGATGGCAGTACGTGACGCGCAGCACTTGGTCGCGGCTCGCGGGCTGATGTAGTAACCTTCCTTTCTTAATTGCCTCACAATTTGAAATACCGCGTTCTGGGGGAGCGGCTGGCGGTGTGCCGGCTTGCCTTCGATGCTTGCATTCCTGCCTGGGCGCTGGAGGGCGGATTTTTCTGCGTGGTCCGCACGCGCGATGAGCTTTCCATTGTTTGCACGGAAGACGTCTGCACGGAAGATCGAATGCCGGACGGCACGCCCGCCGAGCGCGGATGGGTGGCGCTGAAGCTCGAAGGGCCGTTTCCGTTTTCGATGACCGGCGTGCTGGCGTCGTTTGTGCAACCGCTGGCGGAAGCGCAGATCCCGATCTTCGCGATTTCGACGTTTGATACGGATTATGTGCTGATCAAGCGCGAGAACCTGGAGCAGGCGGTGGTGGCACTGGACGCGGCGGGACACGAAAAGGTTGGTGAAGAAGCTGGTTGATGGGCGGGTGGGGCCGAATTGCCATTCGACCCTGCTTTTCCGCCGAATACTGCGGTAAATTAGGCACTTGGCAGGTTGGGGTGATGAAATGATGAAATTGAGGTTGGTCAATCTTCGATGACAACCAGGTCAGTGGCATTGCGCCGCAAACTCAAGGCGGCGGAACGGAACGTTCATGGATTGTGGCAAATCCTGAAGGCCGTAGCGTCGACGGACCATCCTCTGCTGGCGCACCTGATCCCGATCCGGCGCTGCAATCTGGCCTGCACCTACTGCAACGAGTTCGACGATTTTTCCAAGCCGGTGCCGACCGAGCAGATGTTGCGACGGGTGGATCGACTGGGCGATCTCGGCACTTCCGTGATCACGATCAGCGGCGGCGAACCGATGCTGCATCCGCAACTGGATGACATTATTCACCACATGCGGAAACGCAGGATCGTGTCGGGGCTGATCACAAACGGTTATCTGCTGACCGCGGACCGCATCCAGCGGCTGAACCGCGCGGGTCTGGAGTGGCTGCAGATTTCGATTGATAACGTCAATCCCGACGAAGTTTCGAAGAAAAGCCTGAAGGTGCTTGACCGCAAGCTGCAACTGCTGGCCGAGCACGCGGATTTTCACGTGAATATCAATTCGGTGGTGGGCGGCGGGGTGAGCCATCCGCAGGACGCGCTCACCATCGGCAAGCGCGCGCTGGAGCTGGGGTTCAGCTCGACCGTGGGAATCATTCACGACGGCTCGGGACAGGTGCAGCCCTTGAACGACGAAGAACGGCGCGTCTACCACGAGATGAAGGGACTGGAGAAACGCAGCTTCACACGCGTGAATGCGTTTCAGGACAACATCGCGCTGGGGCGCCCGAATCAGTGGCGCTGCCGTGCCGGGGCGCGCTACCTCTACATTTGCGAGGACGGGCTGGTGCATTACTGCTCGCAGCAGCGCGGGTACCCGGGCATTCCGTTGGAGAAATACACGCTTGCCGATATACGCCGTGAGTTCCATACGGAGAAGCCGTGCGCGCCGCATTGCACGGTATCGTGCGTGCACCAGGTGTCGGTCCTGGATGCATGGCGCGCACCGCAACGGCCAGCACCGGCGTCCGAGCCTGCGAGCGGACTGGTGCACATCGAATAGCTGTCAGCTTTCAGTTATCAGCTTTCAGTAAAGACTTCCCAGAAAAACCTGCTCATGATCGCAAGTGGAGGGACGGGCGTCTCGCCCGTCCTGCCGGGCGGGGACGCCCAGCTCTCCACCAGCAAGCGGGCATCGACAATAGCAGCAATCACGAACGGAGAACTGACGGCTGATAGCTGATAGCTGCTCTTAGAACGTTGTAGCCACGGAGAAGCGGAAGGTTTTTCTTGGTTCCCGGAGAGTGTATCTGGAGCCAAGGGTCGAGAGCGTGGTCTGGTAGGTATAGAGGCCAGCTGCGCCGCTGGGGAACATGTCGCGGGTGATCTGCACGGACGGCGTTGCGCTGCTGTCGAGGCGCAGGGCGTTGTAGGCATAGTAAATGCGGAAGGGCGCATTGACGACCGGAAGCATCGTCTGCAATTCGATCCCGGTGGACATGCGCGGAACCCAGTTGGTGCCAGGAACCGGGTTGAGATTTTGCGGCAAGAATTTTTTGTTAATTATTTGCCCGCCGGAACAGCTGTACGCCGGGGTCAGTGTCGGACAGCCGAACAGAGTGCTTATCAGGGTGTCGTATTGGACCTGGTTGGTCTGCAACTGCGAGGTACGCAGGATCGGATCGATGCCCATATCGACAAAGGGCGCGATGGCGACTGGCCCGGCAATGGTGATGCGGTATTCAAGGTTGCCGTGCAAACTGAGATCGCCGCCGGGAGTTACGAGTTGATAGTACGGAACCGGGATATTCCAGCAGTTACTGGCGCACCCTCCTGAGGAGTTTGTAAATACTGGGAACCGGGGATTGGCGGGAACGAACGTTCCATCCTGGTTCCTGAGGGCCACGGCCTGGGCGCTGGGCAGGTAGGCGATGGGAGAGACGGTGCGGGTGTCGAAACCGCGCAGATCATTTTCGCCACCGAGGTAGGATCGTTCAAATGGGGGCGCAACGATCCCACCGTAGCCCGTGATAAACGAAGCCTGAACATTGTAACCAAGGGCATTGCGGCGTTTCTGCATGGGGAAAAACTGTTTGTACTGGACGATGGGCCGGATGGTGTGAACCGTGCCGCCGAGACCGGAGAACTCCCCGCCGATGAACAGGCTCTTGCCATGGTGGGGCGCGTAGGCCGCATCGAGGGTGTTCATGGTGAAGCTGGGTGTGATCTTGCTGGTGACGATGCCGTTGAGCGCGTTGGGACCGGTGATGCCTCGAAAGTTGAGATTCTCGAACAACAGTTTGGAAGCGTTACTGACGGCGACCAGCGAAGAGCGGTCGAACGAGTAGCTGATGCCGAAGCGCTTGAAGGAACGGCGCAGCGGATAACTTAAGCTCAGGCTCAAGCCGGTACTGGATTGCGAGTAGTTCTGCAGGTTCTGCAGGTAGGCCGAGGGCAGGTTCAGATTCTGTCCGGTTGAAATGGCATACTGCCGCGCTTGGTCATAGCTGGTCTTCCGGGTATAGACGTTGAAGCCAGCCTGCATGGGCCGGTCAAACAAGTAGGGCTCGGTGAATCCGAACACCAGGTCGCGCTGGCGGCTGCCGAGGCTGGCCTGCACGGAGAGCGTCTCGCCCAATCCAAGAAAGTTGTTGGTGCTGTAATTGATGCCAACAAAGGCGCCGGCCAGACCGCTGACGCCGCCTTGCAGTCCGATGCTGTTCTTCCCCTTTTCCTTGACCTTCAGGGTGAGATCGACGGTGCCGGCCTTTTCGTCGAGGTGGCGTTCGGTGGTATTGGGATCGTCGGGCTTGAGCTGCTCGAAATAGCCGAGCTGGTTCAGGCGCATCAGGCTCAGTTCCCAGTAACGCGAGTTGTAGATCTGGCCTTCTTCCAGTGCAACTTCGCGGCGGATGACTTTGTCGCGGGTGGTGGTGTTGCCCTGGAACTCGATGCGGCGCACGTAGAACTGCTTGCCTTCGTCCACGTCGACTTCCAGATTTACGGTCTTCTTCTCGTCGTCGAACTTAGTGTCGGGGACGGAAGTGAAGTTAATGTAGCCCGCTTCGCCGTAGGCTTTGCGCAGGTTCTCGAGACCCTTGGCGATTTTTTCGCGGCTGAAAATGTCGCCGTCCTTCATGGGGAAAAGGCTGCGCAAGGCGGCGGCGTTCGGGATGGCTTTGTTGTTCTTGAAGGTGATGGTGCCGAGGTGGTAGCGCTCACCCTCCTCGATCGGCATGGTGATATCGACGGATTTCCCCAGCCCCGGCTGGACCCACGGAACGTGGAAGCCCGTGTGTCCGGTGTCGTGGATCTCGGTTTTGGGGTCGTCCACCAGCACCTTGAAGTAGCCGCGGTTCTGGTACTCCGCGCGGACGCGTTCGGTATCTTCTTCGAGTTTGGTGGCGTCGTAGGTCTTGGCGAAGATGTTTTCCAGGAAGATGGAGCGCGGGATGCCGATGGGCTTGAGGTTCTTCATGGCCGCACGCAGCGTGCGTTCATTGACGTGTTTGTTGCCCCGGAAGCGAATGCGCCCAACCTTGACCTTGGGCCCCTCGCGGATGACGAAAGTGATGCCAACGGCGGCGGGCGGAATGGGACGGACTTCGGTGCGGATGGTGGCAAACTGACGCCCGTGCTCGGCGAGCAGTTGTTTCAGGGTAACTTCGGCCTTCTTGATCTTCGTGGGATCGTACTGGTTCTCGACCGAGAGTCCGACCTTGCGCTCCTTGAACCGGTCGAGCACGTCGCTGGTGGAAACCGCATTCAGGCCGGTGTAGCTGATCTCGCGGATGGTGGGCCGCTCTTTGAGGTAGACGTGAAGAATCCAACCTTTGGCGCTCTGCTCACGCTCAAAGCGGATGTCCTCAAAGTAGCCCGTGTTCCAGAGGGCGTTGAAGTCGCGTTCGATGGCGGAGGTGTCGTAGACGTCGCCGACCTTGCTGAAGATGCGGGCCTTGACCGTGTCGGCGGGGATGCGGCGGTTGCCGTGGACGGTGATGCCGACGATGAGATCCTGCTGGCCGATAACGGGGGCAGCCAGAAGCAAAAGCGCCAACAAACAGAGGAAACGATTCCAGACAAAACTATGCTTCCAAACTCTTGTGGTGGAAGAAGATGGAGACCAAGGAAGGTCTCTCTGCGGGCCCGCGTTGTGGCCGAGTCGCGGGGCACGCACAGGGATAGCATGATGACGACGATGAATCGCAACTACCTCGAAAAACTAGAGTTGGGAAAACGGTAATTATACGGTAGAGAGTGAGAACCGTCCAAGGCGGAGAAAATCGCTCTTGGCTCTTGGCTTTTAGCTAAAAGCCAAGGGCCAAGAGCCAAAAGCGGTTTCCTCCTTGAATTTCTCCCCAAAAGTCACGCTCGAAAAAGTTCTACCTCAACACAGACGGAATAGAACGTCGCCGCGTTGCCCATGTCAGTAAGTTTTTCTGAGGTTAGCACATTGATATTGTGGCCGCCGGGGCTGAATCGTGCGAGTAGGCGGCGTGGACGACGCGCTTCATCCCCAGATCATAAGGGCAATGCGCGTTGCCAGTACCCAGTTGCCAGTACCCAGACCCCGGTTTTTCTGGGTACTGGCAACTGGGTACTGGTTCTAGTTGAACTCCAAGACTTCCTTTTCTTTGGCTTTGCTCATCTCTTCCATCTTCTTGATTTCGTCGTCGGTGAGCTTCTGGATTTCGTCGAGCGCGCGCTTCTCGTCATCCTCGGCAATTTTCTTGTCTTTCAGCGTCTTCTTGATGGCGTCGTTGCCGTCGCGGCGGATGTTGCGTATCGCGGTGCGATGCTCTTCGAGAATCCGGTGCAGGTGCTTGACCATATCCTTGCGGCGCTCTTCGGTGAGCGCCGGCACGGGCACGCGCACAAGTTTGCCGTCGTTCATCGGGTTGAGGCCGAGGTCGGCGCTGCGGATGGCCTTCTCGATCGCCGCAAGCTGTGACGGATCGAACGGCTGCACCGTGATCATTTGCGGCTCGGGCGCGTGAATCTGGGCGATCTGGTTGAGCGGCATCTGCGACCCGTAGTAGTCGACCGAAACGGTGTCGAGCATGTGAACGTTCGCTCGTCCGGTGCGCGTGGCGGCCATTTCGCGGCGGAAGTCTTCCACCGCTTTCTCCATGCGCGTCTTCAGTGTTGCGTAGACTTCTTTCAGGGCAGGATGAGCCATCTCTCTCAGCTCCCAATGTTTTGATATCAGAACCGTGAATTATAACCCCAAGACTGAGGTCAGAGGTTAGAGGTCAGATTGCAGAGGTAAGAACCCGAGGGATATGTCATGGTTCTACCTCTGCAATCTGACCTCTAACCTCTGACCTTTCCTACGCGCTGACCAGCGAGCCGATCTTTTCGCCGAGCACGACTCGACGGATATTGCCGCGCTGGTTCAGGTTGAAAACGATGATGGGCAGATTGTTGTCCTTGCACAACGAGATGGCGGTCGAGTCCATCACCTTGAGGCCCAGCTTCAGAACGTCCATGTAGGTAAGTTGCGAAAACTTCTTGGCATCCTTCACTTTCATCGGGTCGGCGTCGTAGATGCCGTCCACTTTGGTGGCTTTGAGGATGGCATCGGCTTTGATTTCCATGGCGCGCAGCGAGGCGGCCGTATCGGTCGAAAAATACGGGTTGCCGGTGCCGCCGGCGAAGATGACGACGCGTCCTTTTTCAAGATGCCGGATGGCGCGACGGCGGATGAAGGGCTCGGCAACCTGATTCATCTCGATGGCCGTCTGCACGCGGGTGAAGACGTTCTGTTTTTCGAGAGCGTCCTGCAAGGCAAGGGCGTTGATGACGGTGGCCAGCATGCCCATGTGATCGGCGGAAACGCGATCCATGTCCTTGGCCTGGTCGGCAACCCCGCGGAAGAAATTGCCACCGCCGACAACGATCGCCATCTGGATGCCGAGACTGTGTACATCGGCAAGTTCAGCCGCGACTTCATGAATGCGGGTGGTGTCGACGCCGAAGCCTTGAGTGGCGGCAAGAGCTTCGCCGGAGATTTTTAGCAAGATGCGCTTGAAGACAGCGGTGGGCATGAAAGTTCTCAGTTCCCGGTTATCAGTAGCCGCGTGGCAGACCCAAATGCACAGGTCCTTCGCTTCGCTCAGGATGACAGCGCAGAGTGGATCGAGCGAAGCTGCCTTGGGAGAGCATAAATCAAAAGGGGCGCCGCAGCGCCCCTGAATTATTCGGCTGCTACTTTGCAACCGGCGCAGACGCCTCGCCACCCTCATCCGGCTTGGTGCTGACGAAGGCCACAGTAGCGGTGACATCGCCGACTTTGAAGCGGGCAAAACGCCGCACGGCGATATTCTCGCCGAGCTTGCCCACCTTGGCGGCGATAAGCTGCGCGATGCTGATGGTCTGGTCTTTGATGAAGGGCTGATCGAGCAGGCAAACCTCTTCGTAGAACTTTTCCATCTTGCCAGCCACGATCTTTTCGACCACGGGAGCGGGCTTGCCGGTGGCAGCGGCCTGGGCGCGATAAATGTCCTTCTCGCGCTCAAAGGCTTCCGGCGTGACGTCTTCTTTCCGGACGAACTTCGGATCGCTCGCCGCAATGTGCATGGCGATGTCGTGGATGAGTTCCTTGAAGTCGTCGGTTCGGGCCACAAAGTCGCTTTCGCAGTTGACCTCGACCAGCACGCCGATCTTGCCGCCGGCGTGAATGTAGTGGGCCACCGAGCCTTCGCTGGTCACGCGCGCCGCTTTCTTCGCAGCGACAGACACGCCCTTCTTGCGCAAGAGGACGATCGCCTGTTCCAGATCGCCTTTCGCTTCGGTCAGGGCGTGCTTGCAGTCCATCATGGGCGCTCCGGTTTTTTCGCGGAGATCTTTAACCTGGGCAGCAGAAATGTTTGCCATAGTGGTGCTCATTAGAACCTCGGGTTTCAGAGTTTCAAGGTTTCAGAGTTTCAAGGAGGGTCAGTTGGAGGGCCAATCAGAGAACCTATCAAGATTGCAACACTGAAACTATGCAACCTTGAAACCTTGAAACCTGCGTTTTGGCTAGAACCGCCGCGTTTCCGCCTGCAACTCGTCGACGTCTTCGGTCGCAGCTGAGGGACGCTTGCGCGTGCCCTTGCCAAGCACGTCTTCCATGCGTATCTCTTCGCCTTCGGGTCCCGTAGTTGGAGCGGCAGTTGCGTCTTCGGCTACGACTTCGACTGCGACTTCGGCTGGGACTTCGGCAACCACGGCTTCAGCGACCGGAGCTGCGACGACCGGTTCGGGCTCTGCCACCGCCTGAATGTCCGCCATCTGCTTGTCGTCCCTGGCATGAACGCCCTCGGCAATCGACTCCGATATCTTCGAGGTGAACAGCCGGATCGCCCGTAGTGCGTCGTCGTTGCCCGGTATCACGTAATCCACTTCGCTCGGGTCGCAGTTCGTGTCGACCACGGCGACCACGGGGATGCCCAGCTTGCGCGATTCGCGCACCGCGATCTGCTCTTTATTCGAATCGATGACGAAGATCGCATCCGGCAAGCGTGTCATGTTCTTGATGCCGGCCAGATTGGCCTCCAGGTGCTTGCGCTCGCGCTCGAGCTTGATCACTTCCTTCTTCGGGAGCAGATCGTAACGGCCATCGGTGGCCATTTCGTCGAGTTCCTTGAGCCGCTTCACGGATTTCTGTACGGTGATCCAATTGGTCAGAAGGCCACCGAGCCAGCGCTGGTTCACGTAGTACATCGAGCAGCGCTGCGCCTCTTCGGCAATTGCGTCCTGTGCCTGGCGCTTGGTGCCAACGAAGAGGATGATTCTTCCATCTGCGGCCAGGTCCTGCACGAATTTCGACGCTTCCTTGAACATCTTCAGCGTCTTCTGCAGATCGATAATGTAGATACCATTGCGCTCACCAAAGATGAACTCCTTCATCTTGGGGTTCCACCGCTTGGTCTGGTGCCCGAAGTGAACGCCTGCTTCGAGCAACTCCTTCATCGTGATGTTTGCCAATCAACCTCCTCAGTTGGTCTGCATCCGGACACTAAAAGGCCCCGGATTGCCATTCCCGTCCACCCCATCTCGGGGAGGTGGGGGGATGAATTGAACACATAAAACCAGTCGTTCGTCGTTGGTCGCTAGTCGTTTGCGAACGACCATCGACTAACGACCAACGACAATTTTTACCGCTTCGAGAACTGGAAGCGCTTTCGTGCGCCCTTCTGTCCGTACTTCTTGCGCTCTTTGGCGCGCGGGTCACGAGTCACCATGCCTTCCGCCTTGAGCTTCTTGCGAAATTCAGCGTTGAACAGCATGAGCGCGCGCGTGATACCCAGGCGCACCGCATCGGCTTGTCCAGCGACTCCGCCGCCGCACACATTCGCCAGCACGTTGAAGTTGGCCGCGGTATCGGTCGACACCAGCGGTAGCTTCGCGCTGATGCGCTGCGAGGGCGTCACAAAGTATTCATCGAACGCTTTGCCGTTGACCTTGAACTCGCCGCTGCCAGGACGAAGAAAAACGCGCGCGATCGCCGTCTTGCGGCGTCCGGTTCCGTAGTATTGCACCAGTTCTGCCATTTAAGCCCTCAGCACTCAGCCGTCAGCATTCAGCCAACCCAGGTGCTTATCACCTTTCCAAGTTTTCCTAGTGTCAGCCCCCTGAAACCTAAGACCTGACACCTGAGACCTTGCTACGCAAACACTTTCGCTTCCGGCTTCTGTGCCTCGTGCGGGTGCTTGTCGCCTCGGTACACCTTCAGCTTCGTAAACATTTGCTTGCCCAGTTTGTTCTTGGGAAGCATGCGCGACACGGCGTCTTCAATCACCAGTTCCGGCTTGCGGACCATGCGCTTCTTCAGTTCTTCGGAGCGCAGTCCACCGGGATACCCGGTGTAGCGGTGATAGACCTTCTGATCAGCCTTCATGCCGGTGATCTTGATCTTCTCGGCGTTGATGATGACCACGTGGTCGCCGGTGTCGATAAACGGCGTGTACTTGGGGTTCTCTTTACCGATCAGAATGCGGGCTACGCGCGAGGCGAGACGGCCGAGCGGTAGCCCGGTTGCGTCCACCACAAACCACTTACGCGTAATATCCCCTTCTTTCGGGAAATAGGTTGACATCGGAAATCTCCCAGAACTTAACGAACGCTATGAAGACCGCTGAGTGCCCTAATCAATCCACGCAGAACGCGCGCTAGGTGTTCCAGGCGGGCAGCCGCAGGACTTCCACTTCACTTCCAAAGACATTTAGAATAGCCCAGCCGCGACGCGCTTGTCAACGAAGAGGTTCAGCGGCAAGGGGTTACCGGACGCGCATTACTGCAATCAACGGAGTTCTTCACCACAGGGGGGCACAGAGGAACACAGGGTAAAACCATTTCGCGATGGGTGTCCCCTGTGTTCCTCTGTGCCCCCCTGTGGTGAAGAGTTTGGCTTACTTGCCGCCCACCGACTGCAAACACCGGCCGTAGAGTTCCAGCAGATGGGCGGCGTAATCCTCGGGCTTGTCGGCCGCACCGGTACCCTGGAAGCCGACTCCGGCCCCAGCGGTCTTGCCATAGCCGGTTGTCATGGCAATGAATTTCATGAGGTCGAGCGCGATGTCTTCGTTGCGGCGGGAGCCCAGGGGAAGAACGGGCATTTCCATGATGAAAACTCCTGGTGAAGGGTGCAGTCCGCCGGTTTTCCCGGCCCTCCCGCGATCATAGCAGAACCATCGCGGGATGGAGCCGGTTGGGCGGCGCGTTCTGCTGGCCAGGGCTGCGTTTTCAGCGCAATTTCTCGGCGAGCTCTGCGGTTCGCTCTTTTACCGCAGCGGAAGACCAGAGAAGCTATCTCATCTAATGGCCGTTCGGTGTAGGTTGGTTAAATTGCCTGATTACATCAACTATCCGCGCTGTCTTCAAACAGGTGACCCGGATTCGGTTATTAAATGTCTCCAGCATGCCGCCCCGGCGTAGAGTCGAGACATGCCCGTGAGGCCCTTGGTCCAGACTGTCTCACTTTAGCGGCGGAGACGCATACCAACTGGTGCTCTTCCAAGTCGCTCTTGGCGCGCTCCATCTCGACGTTATCGTAGGCCGCAAGCTCCGTGCTGACCCGATAATACGCAGCGGAACAGGCCTCGATGTACTTGCTACGCCTAGCTTCAAAAGCTCGTTCCAGATCCTTGCAGAGTAAGCAATCCATGGCTATCCCTCCAGCCCTCCAGCAGATTCACGGGAGGCGGTGGATGTGGTTCTTTTACCGCTCCCGTTTGAGGATCTCCCGCTCGGCGCGGAGCCAGTCCCGTTCGTCTTGGCCGGGTTCACGACCACGGCTTTGATACAGCTCATAGGCCCGTACTCTTATCCTGTCTTGTGATGGGACAGTGTCTGGCATTATCGCCACATTGCCGGTAGAGCTTTTCGGACTAGAGCTTTTCGGGCCTACGACAATCTTTGGCTGCGGTTGTTTGTTAGCCTTGGAATCAATCATTAGGAAACCTCCTGGGTGCTGCGGACTAAGAGGAAGGTACTTCAGATGAACTGACTTAGTTCAGGGGACCTGAAAGAGGAGACGAACTGCTCACTCACTCTCAAGACTACGCTGAATCCTCACGCGTGTCCAATTTGGAGGTGACGGCTTCAGGCAACTTTCGATCCCATTTTTGTTGGCGAAATATCACCATTACACCACTCACGCTCAAACGGGCACCTTGATGAGCTGAGCCCTACCCCACTTCAACCAGCCCGTAAGTGAGCGCCCAGCGCGACCGCATTTGCTTGAGGGCCCGATCGATCTCTTCTTTCGATATTTCGGGATTCGGCCCGGAGATCACGAAGGCAGCCTCGCGTTTAGCGGCTTCGAGCAGTTGGCGATCGCGGATGATGTTGGCAACGCGGAAGCTTGGGATGCCCGCCTGCTTAGTCCCGAAAAATTCGCCGGGGCCTCGCAGTTCGAGATCAAGTTCCGCGATCTGGAAACCGTCGCTCGTGCGCACCATGGCGTCGAGGCGGCGTTCGCCTTCTTCGGAAACCTTCCCACCGCGCATGAGCACACAGTAAGATTTCGCCGCGCCGCGGCCGATGCGTCCGCGCAACTGATGGAGCTGCGCCAAGCCAAAGCGGTCGGCGTGCTCGATCACCATGACGGTCGCGTTGGGGACGTCGACGCCGACTTCGATCACCGTTGTAGCGACCAGAATTTCGATCTTGCCCTGTTGAAATTCGCGCATTACATGCTCTTTTTCGTCGGCATCAAGACGGCCATGCAGCAAACCAACATGAAGGTTGGGGAAAATCTTTTCCCGCAACTGCCGATGCATCTGCTGTGCGGCCTTCAGTTCGCGCTCTTCGTTCTCCTCAATCACCGGATAGACGACGTAGGCCTGATGCCCGGCGCCGATCTGCTTGCGGACGAAGTCCCAGACTTCGGGAGCGCGCTCGTCGGGCAGGGAGCGGGTGACAACCGGCGTGCGTCCCGGCGGAAGTTCGTCGAGCACCGAGATGTCAAGGTCGCCGTAGAGAGTGAGGGCGAGCGTACGCGGGATGGGCGTGGCCGTCATCACCAAGACGTCGGGCTCGGGTTCGGTGGGCTTGGGTTCGGTGGAGCGCCGGGCGTCCCCGCCCGGCTTGACGGGCGAGACGCCCGTCGCTCCACGATCGTCCGACTTCTTCATCAGCTTCAGCCGTTGCATCACGCCGAAGCGGTGTTGCTCGTCAACGACGACCAAGCCGAGCTTCTCAAATTCGACGCGATCCTGAATCAGCGCGTGCGTCCCGATGACGAGTTGCGCGTTCCCTTGCGCGATGTGGCGGCGCACGTCGCGTTTGCGGTCCGGTTCGAGCGAGCCGGTCAGGAGCACGATGCGGTATCCGGCTCTTTCGAGAATCTGGCGGGCGGAAAAATAATGTTGCTGCGCCAGGATTTCGGTGGGCGCCATCAACGCGACCTGGTAGCCGTTTTCAATGGCGATGATCGCGGCTTGAAACGCAACGATGGTTTTGCCCGATCCCACGTCGCCCTGCAGCAGACGCCGCATGGGGCACGGCGTCTGCATGTCGGTGGCGATTTCCTTCAGCACTCGCTTCTGGGCAGCGGTCGGATGGAACGGCAGTATCTTCTTGATCGCCGCGCGAACGCCATCGTTAAGCTGAAAGGCGATTCCGGTTTGCGCCTTCTGCTCGCGCCGCTTGAGTTCCAGTCCGAGTTCGATGAAAAATAGTTCATCGAAAATCAGCCGGATATGTGCCGACGTGCGCGACGATTGCAGATCGGTAAAGCTTTCGCCGGCATCGGGCCAGTGAACCTTCGACAACGCTTGGCGCGGAGACACCAGGCTCAAATGTGCGCGCACCGCAGCCGGGATTGGATCGGGAAGATCGGGACTCAAATTGTCCAACGTCCATCGGATAATGCGCCGGAACCAGCGCGGCGTGAGTTTGCCCTGGCCGGTCGATTCGTAAATCGGAACAATCCGTCCAATCTCGAGCGAGGCGGCCGCCTTTTTTTCGGCCTCGTCGGCGCCGCCTTCTTCGTTGATGTCGCCAAGAATCTCGAATTGCGGCTGCATGATCTGCAGTTGACCGTCGCGATCCTCTTCGACCTTGCCGTAGAGCGCCACCATCTGTCCGGCCTGGAAGCGGTCCTGAAGATACGCAGCGTTGAACCATATACACTTCAGCCGGGTGCGACCCTGGCCGACCGTGAGTTGGAAGATGGGCATGCGGCGCGTGCGAAACAGCCCCGAGTTGCGGACTTCGGCGATCACCGTCGCCATCTCTCCGGCGCGCAGTTCGGCGACCGAACGCGGGTTCAGCCGGTCTTCGTAGCGGAAGGGCAGGTAGTGCAGCAGGTCGTCGACGGTTGCAATATCCTTGGCGGCAAGGACCTCGGCCAGGCGTGGGCCGATGCCTTTCACGTACTGCACTGGAGTGGACGGTTCCAGCATCTCAAAGGATGTTAGCAGGAGCGGAGGCCGGCTTGGGCAAGAGCAGGATCAAGAACCCAATGATGAAGAATTTTCTCGACGCGCTCGTGGCCGTGCTCGCGGGCAACGCGATCTACTTCCTCGTCATGCCACATCTGCCAGCGGTGGCGCGGCATGCGCTTTTCAAGGAAGACTGGGGCCTGCTGGTGGATTTCGCGATCTGCACGGTGATCTTTGCAGCGGTGAAGTTTGCGCGGCGGCATGAAAGATACAAAGATGAGGAATGAGCAGCCGAAGGAAGTTGCTCCACCGCGATCTGCTGCGCCGTCGTGGACTCATCAAGTAAACTCATCGCGTCATGTTCACCATTCCATTTACGCACATTTCATTTGCCTGTAGCCCATGCTGAAGCCCCGTGAATCGATTGCCGCCCTGAGTCCGTACCACTCGCCCATCGTGAGCCGCGCCGGGCTGAGTCTCGATCTCAACGAGAGCATGGCCGGATGCTCGCCGCGCGTGCTGGCGCGGCTGCGCTCGCTCTCGGCGGCCGAGGTGTCGCTGTATCCAGAGCGCGAGGTTGGCGAGCGGCTGATCGCGAATTTCCTGGGCATCGCGTCCGATCAGGTGTTGCTCACCAACGGAATGGATGAGGCGCTGTCGCTGCTCTTTACAAACTACCTCGATCCAGGCGACGAGTTGCTGTTTGCCGACCCGACGTTCGTGGAGTATCCGATGCTGGGCGAGGCGCTTGGGGCGTCGGTGGTTCGGCTGCAGTCGGGCGAGAACCTGGCGCTTCCTGGCGCCGATTTCCTGGCTCGTATTTCGCCGCGCACCCGGGTGATCGTAATCGCGAATCCCAACAACCCCTCCGGCCTGGCGGCTCCGCGTGCGGACTTGTTGAGGATTGCAGAATCGGCGCCTGATGCGGCAGTGCTGATCGACGAAGCCTATTTCGAGTTTTGCGGCGAGACCATGATCGGCGAAACCATGATCCCGGACCTGGCGCGCCATCCGAACCTGTTCGTCGCCCGTACGTTTTCCAAAGCCTATGGACTTGCCGGCCTGCGCCTGGGAGTGCTGACCGGTGCGGCGGAGCAGATCGGCTACCTGCGGCGGTTCTGCCTGCCATTCAATGTGAATGCCGTAGCGCTCGCTTGCCTCGAAGAGGCGCTGGCGGACCAGGCGTTCGTGAGCGATCACGTAGCGCAGGTGAAGCAGGGCCGCGAGCGGCTGGCGCAATTGTTCGACGAACTGGGCCTACGCTTCTGGCCAAGCCAGACGAACTTCGTTCTTGTGCGAGTAGGTGTGAAAGCGAAAACATTCGTGGAGTCAATGCAGCGCCGCGGCGTTCTGGTCCGCGATTCATCGGCAAACCCAGGCTGCGACGGATGTGTTCGGATCACCGTCGGGACGCCCAGACAGATGGATGGAGTGTTGCAGGCAATTCGTGAGGCGATCGCGGAAAGCCGGGTCTGAGGCCGGGCCGCCCTAGTCCCCGCCGGCTGTCTTTTGCGGGCTGGTTTTCGCGATGGCTGCGGCCACGATCTGGGCGACGTCGAGCAACTCCGGCGGGGTGGCGGTGACCGCCGCCAATCCGTCGCGCAGCATCGAGTTGCAGAACGGGCAGGCTGCGGCGACCACGCTTGCGCCCGTTGCCACCAGCTCCTGGGCGCGCTCCAGGTTGACGCGCTTGCCCGACTCTTCTCCCAGGAACATTAAACCACCGCCGCCGCCACAGCAGAAGCCGCGTTCGCGCGCCCGCGGCGGATCCACCACCTGCCCGTAGCGCGCAATCACCTCGCGCGGCTCGTCATACACGCCGCGATATCTCCCCAGGTAGCAGGCATCGTGAAACACCATGCTCTTCTGCTCTTCCAGGGCGGGCGGCAGTTTGTCCTGGTAGCGGGCGAGCAACTCGCTGTGGTGCTCGATGGCAATGCTGCCGCCGTGCTCCTTCCAATCCACGCCCATGGTGCGCACGCAGTGCGGGCAGATCGAAACCATTTTCTTCACCCCGCCCTCGCGTATCTGTTCCAGGTTTCCCTGAGCCAATTCGCCGAACAGATAATCGTTGCCCAGGCGCCGCACGGGATCGCCGGTGCACTTCTCCTGGCGCAGAACGCCGAAGCCGATGCCCAGGTAACGCAGCACCTCGACCAGCGCCAGCAGAATCTTCCGGCCATTCGGGTCATACGATCCCAGGCACCCCATCCACAGGCAGTATTCCTGGGTTCCGTCGAAGTACGGCAGGCCGTTCTTCTCGATGAATTTTTCGCGTTCGGACGGCGGGAACCCCAGCGCATTGCCGTGGCGCTCGAGCGTGATGAACAGCTCGCCGCCATGACTGTTGTCCCACTTGCCGGTATTCACCGCGCCGCGCCGCAGACCCACGATCAACGGCAGGTGCTGGATGCCCACCGGGCACTGGAACTCGCAGGCCCCGCAGGTGGTGCACTGGAAGGCCGCTTCCATGGAAAGATGTTTGCCGAGCAGCGGTTCACTGCTCTGCGGCCCGAACTCTTGCAGGTAATGCCGGGTGCCCAAAACGATCTGTTTGGGATCCAGAATCTTTCCGGTGATATTGGCCGGGCAGTGTTCGGTGCAGCGGCCACACTCGACGCAGGTGTAGGCCTGCAGACTGGCGATCCGGGTCAGATCCTTGCCGGTGTCGAGGCCGAAATCTTCGTCGCCCACCAGCGGCGGGATGCGGCTGAAGCCGTCGCGCTCCAGAAACACCGTCAACGGGCTCAGCACGAGGTGCATGTGCTTGGTGCCGGGAATCAGCGGCAAGAAAAACAGGAGCATCAGCGTGTGCGCCCACCACACCGTCCAAGCCGCCACGCTGCCTTCCGGCACCCAGAACTTGGCCAGGTAGGTGATCATCAAGGCGAAAATCAGGAAAGCGATCAGGCCAGATTCCGGAGACAGCGGCTCGAGCCATTTCGGCCGGAGGACGAACCGGCGGAAGGCCAGCGCCGCGATCGAGACGGCCACGGCCACGGCGAACACGCCGGCAAACAGGAAATAAAAACGCGAGAAGCCGCCATGGGACAAGAAGCCCAGGCCGAATCCTTCGGCGAAGTGGTTGAGCGTCACCAGCGCGAAAACGCAGAAGCCCCAGAACACAAAGGCATGCGCCAGGCCGGGCAGCGGCCTCTGGGCAATGACCAGTCCCTGCGCGGCCACCTCCCAGAGCACTTTGCGGATACGCGGGCCAATGGGCCGCAGTTGGAAGTCGGCGTCCGGCTTCGATGCCAGGATCGTACGCAGGGCTGCGCCGAACTTCCGCCAAAACAGAAACAGCGAAACGCAAATGGCGATGAGCAGGACGACTCGTCCCGGCCAGTTCATACTAGGGATGCCTCCAGGCGACCCCACAGTCTAACGTAGCCGCAGTTCCCGATGCACTAGCGCATCCGCCTGAATCCCGCGAAGCGCGCGCACTGCAAGACCTGCGACATTCAGGATCCTACCAGATCATTACATGGGTTCCGCCCGAGGGCGGCGGCGGCCCGAATTACGACGGGATGTAAAGAAGGCTCTTAGCTCTTAGCATTTAGCCGATCACACCCAGCAAGTTGCGGCAAAACTCGCGTTTCGCATAACAGTTTCGCGTCTCAGTTTCGCGTCACCTTCGTATCAGGGCATCGCTTTAGCGATGCCGCAAGTTCGCCAAAATCACCGCCCCTTCAGGAGCCGCGTCAAAGAGCGATCGGCTCGCGGGGAAGCCCGCGCTCTAAATGCCAAAAGCTATAAGCCAAAAGCCAAGAGCTAAAGGCCAAAGGCGAGAGGCTGGTTGCCCTTCTCAACCGGGTATATACTGCTCCCGATACTTTTGCAGTAACCCGGCTATGACCGGGCGCGGGGCACGTTCTCATTTCATACCGCTCCGCGAATTAGAACGCTGGCGCAGGGATCTTAAATATCATTCGCCCTGGACGACCGGCGGGGGCGGGAATCGCTAGAGCGGTGCCTTCCCCGAGAGAGGTCTTACTCGTGGACGTCGTACTTATACGCCTTTTGTTTGTCCTCATCGTCGGTGTCATCTGCTTTCTCATTCATCCGTTTAACCTGCCCAAAAACATGGATGCCGCCGTCGGTCTGCTGATCGGCGTCGCCATCATCGTGTTCGAGTGGAGGTTGCGCGTGATGAGCCTGAAGCGCCTGATTGGAGCCGCCATCGGCAGCGTGCTTGGCATCGTCGGTGCTTATCTTTTCGCGCTCGTCATTCGCAACAGCGTCTCTCCGAGCCCCATGCAAAGTTTCCTGCAGATCATGGTCATGCTGGTGATGGCCTACGTGGGATTGGCGGTCGGCGCCAACAAAGGCGACATGCTCAATCTGGCGGCGCTCGGCGGAATCTTCGGCGGCGAAAAGTCGGGCAAGAAGAGTTTCAAGATCCTCGACACCAGCGTCATTATTGACGGCCGCATCGCCGACATCGCCGAGACCGGTTTCCTCGACGGCCTGATTGTGATCCCGCAGTTCGTGCTCCGCGAATTGCAACTGGTGGCCGATTCCGCCGACTCGCTCAAACGCAATCGCGGCCGCCGCGGCCTCGACATCCTGCAGCGTCTCCAGAAAACGGCTTCCGTCCAGATCCAGATCGTGGAAGACGACTTCCCCACCGTCCGCGAAGTCGATATGAAGCTCATCGAACTGGCCAAGCTGTATGAAGGCAAGATCATCACCAACGACTTCAACCTCAACAAAGTCGCCCAGTTGCAGGGCGTGGCCGTGCTCAACATCAATGAACTGGCCAACTCGCTCAAGCCGATCGTTCTACCCGGCGAAGTGATGCGGGTATTCATTCTGAAGGAAGGAAAAGAGTACAACCAGGGCGTCGCCTATCTCGATGACGGCACCATGGTGGTCGTCGATAACGCGCGCAAGATGATTGGCAAGACCATTGACATCTCGGTAACCTCGGTCCTGCAAACCACCGCGGGCAAGATGATCTTTGGCAAGTGGGATGAGCGCGCGACGGGCCGCCACGATCCCAAAGGAGCGTCGCCGTCTCCGGTGGCCGTGTCTCCGGCGACGGGAACCAGTGGAGCACCCTCCGACCCGGCAAAAAAGCAAACGCCGGCGGTGGCCGACCGGGCAGCCGACTAGGCTCTGGGCGTTATGCCCAAACCCTGTACTATACTGATCGCCCCTATGAAGGTGTTTGTCATTGTTCCGGCGGCCGGACTGGGCACGCGCATGGCCCCGCCCTCGGCCGCGAAGTCTAGAAAAAAAGCGCCGACCAAGCAGTTCAAAGAACTGGGTGGCGTGCCCATTCTTGTCCACACGCTGCGTAAGTTCGTTGCCGCCCCTGCCGTCTACGAAATCATCGTCGCTCTACGCCCGGACGAAATTGCCGGCTTTCGCACCCAGGTCGAAAAGCAGTACCCGGAAATCCTGAGCAAGCGCCTGCAAATGGTCGAAGGCGGCGAGCATCGTCAGGACTCGGTGGCCAGCGCCCTGGCCCGCACAGCGGCCGATCCGGAAGACATCGTCCTGGTGCACGATGCCGTTCGCCCGTTTGTTACGCCCGAAATCATTGGCCATGTGATCGAGGCCGCGCACAAACATGGAGCCGCCATCGCGGGCTGGCCCGCCGTGGACACGGTGAAACAGGTGGAACGAACCGCGGACGGCGCGCTCATCAAAGCCACCATCCCGCGCGCGAGCATCGTGATGGCGCAAACTCCGCAGGGCTTTCGCTACGACATCCTGAAGAAAGCCTTTGACGCCGCCGTCGCCGACGGCTTCCTCGGTACCGACGAGGCTTCGCTGATCGAGCGCGCCGGCCTGCCCGTCGTAGTCGTCATGGGCTCGCCGCGCAACATAAAAATCACCACCCCAGCGGATATGGAACTGGCAGAGTTCTATCTGAAACACGAAGACGGGATCAGACCCTGATACCTAAAATGCGGAAGCCTGAAATGCGCATCGGCTACGGTTGGGACTCGCACGAATTCAAGCCCGGCATTCCGCTCAAGATCGGTGGCGTGACTCTGCCGCACGACCAAGGTCTCGGCGGCCATTCCGACGGCGACGTCCTACTGCACGCAATTACCGACGCGCTGCTCGGCGCCATCGCCGGTCCCGACATTGGATCGCTGTTTCCGCCTTCCGATCCGCAGTGGAAAAACACCGACTCCGCCTTGTTTCTGCGCGAGGCGTTGCAGCGCGTCAAGACCGCGGGCTACGAACTCATGAACCTGGATTCCACGCTGATCCTCTCCGCTCCAAAAATCGGTCCGCATGCGGACGCGATTCGCAAACACGTCGCCGAGTTGTGCGGAATTCCCGCGGACTGTGTCGGTATCAAAGCAAAAACGCCGGAAGGCATGGGCACCGAAAACGCCGCGATTGCGAATGCAATGGTTTTGCTGAAACGAAGCTAACTAACTTTAATTTTGTCATCCTGAGCGAAGCGAAGGACCTGCTTTTTGCGGCGAACTACAGGTCCTTCGCTTCGCTCAGTATGACAGTGTGGATTTATGCCAAGAACTTCGGGACACTACACTGGCTGCGGGCAGACTCAAACTCTCTCGCCAACTCCGCGTGCTTGGCTCTAGCCGCCTGGATAAAAGCGCGGAAGATCGACTTCGCGGACTCTGCCAGCTCCGGCCCATCGTTCACACTCCGCTCCGGATGCCACTGCACCGCCAGCACAAAATGTCCGGGAGCGGTTCCTTCCAGAGCTTCGATGATTCCGTCTTCAGCGGAACGCGCCACCACGCGCAACCCGTCGCCCGCTGCGTCCGCTGATTGGTGATGCGAAGAATTCACGGCAACCGTCTTGCTCGCGCCCACAATCTCCGCCAGTCTCGATTCCGGCTCGATCTTTACCGTGTGCGCTTTCGCTACCGCCCGTCCGGCGCTGTGGTTGATCGCCGACTCGATGTGCTGCACCAGCGATCCCGACCGGTACACATTCAACGACTGCAGTCCATAGCAGATGCACAGCACGGGCTTATGCGTTTTGTATGCATCGTGTAGTAGCAGCTCGTCAACCATGTTTCGTTTGGCGTCAGCGGGCGCCGTCTTCTCGTGGCGATCCGCACTGTACTTCCGCGGATCGACATCCGCCCGGCTACCGGGCAGCAGAACGGCGTCGCAGCGCTCGATCTGCTTCATCACCTGAACCGGCGTCTGGTCCAGTTCGATGCGCACCGGCTCTCCGCCGGCCCCGCGCACCGCTTCTTCATACGGCGGCAGCGCGCGCTCGGCGTACTCGCGATCACCGGAATGCGGCACGGGAATGGCAATATGCGGCGCGGTCGTTTTCAGCTCGCCCATCTTCAACTCAGCCATGTCTAACTTACTATGTTCAACTCACGCGCTCGATCCCTTCCAGCGTCTTCCGCCGCCGGTAGTTCCGAACTTCCATCAGCAGCAACAGCACGAGCACGATCGCACCCACGGTGATCGCGAACGGAAACGCGATGTGCCGGTACGCGAACGTCAGGTTGGGCGCGACGTGCTTCACCTGCGAGTACACCACGGTCCCCATAATGCTCAGCAAAAGCGCGACCGCAAACGACAGCAGGGTTAACAGAAACGTCATCGCGAATACGCGCACCGGAATCCCGGTCCAGCGCGGCCCGCCCGAACTCGTTTTCTCCATATTCCTAAGCTACACCATCGGTCCAGACCCTCGCGATCATCGTTCGACATATTCACCAGCCGCCCTGATTTGAACGTGTCATATGCGGTCTCTCCAGTAGCCCGGGCGCCGGTGCCCATGGGCGATTGCCAGAACGACAGTGTGGGAAGCAAAAGTCGAGTACACAACGATGAATGGAAATTGGTGGAGCGTGTATCTTCTGCAGCCGGTGAGATAGATCGGCCAGCGATGGGGAGCTTCTCCGATTGTTCTTATCGCTCGATCAAATGCGCTTTCGAAGCTAATCGCCGCAGTCGGGCTTCGTTCCTGGTACCACGCCAAAGCCGCCAGATACTCCTGTTCCGCTTTCGGATGAAATTCAAGCGGCTTACTGGCCATGGAGCAAGGTACGCCCCTTCTGCCGGACGTCGTTCCATGAAGTCGTCTTCACCTTTCCAGATCGAACCTCTTCGAGGCGGCGAACGATCTCTTCCTGCCAGGCGGCTTCCGCATTTTCATCGACGGTGTCGTCCAGGCTGTCGATCAAACTGCCAGCCAGATCCGCTCGCTCCTTGTCGGGTAAGGCAAGGGCCTTCTTGAGCAATTCCTGAGCTTCCTGCATCATGCCCTAGATTATATCCCCGGCCGAAAGCTCCGTTTCCAGCTTGGGGTTTGAGGTTCTCAAAATCCCCAGAGGGACACGGTTGTGGAATTCCACCTTCCGAAAAGCGCGAAAGATGGAGCACCCGACTTTCCAACGTCCGTCGCCGCCGTGCGGCCGTGCGCTACAATGCTTCCATGTCGCAAACCGCCTCCGCGATCGTCCGCAGCCCGGCGGAGATCGTGCAAAGCAGCCCGGTTTCACAGGCGCCGAATGGCATCTGCTACGCCCGCTCGGGCGAGATTACCGTTGCCGACAACGATCTCGACCGCATGGTTGCTGTGGTGCCAGTGCCGGTGGCCGCCGCGCTCATCCGCAAGGCGTACTACTTCGTGCCGCTCACCGTGACCCAGGGCGATGAGACCGTGATTGCCGACCGCTACGACGTTGCGCTCAGTGACAACGCGGTTTGCCATCGCAACCTGACTCTCGGCGATGCGCAGTGCGTCTTCATCTCGACCCGCTTGATGGACGACAAATTTTCGGTGGCGTTCGAGTTCTACATCAACGTCGGGCACGCGCTGGTCGAACGCGCAGGCGTGTCCCAGAATTTCGCCGACCTGGCCTGGCAGCAAGTGGAGTCCGGTGTGCGCGGCGAAACTTCACTCGACGCATGGGAGGCGCGCAAGCTCGCCACGGCCCACGGTCCTGACGCGGAGAAATTTAAAAACGAGTACCTTGCCGCCAGCTTCGCGGATGCGATTTCGATCTACCTGCTCTCGCTCTACCTCGACGTCGATTACCACGATCTGCGCGAGCGCGATTATCCGCTGCTCGCACCGGCCCCGATGGCCGAACGGCTGCGCAAGATCGCCGAAATCTTCCCGCCCAACCCCGGATTCGAATTCAACATTTACTATCGCCGCCGCGCGTAGAAAACAAAACAACTCAGGGGATAGAAAACATTGCGGATCCCTCGCTTCACTCGGGATGACAATTCCTTCCGTCCACACTTCCGGTACATTCCCGTGCACCTTGGTGCCCTTGGCGGTGAGAGAGGTTACAGCTTATGCTGAAAGTAGATTGAAAGGTTCAGGTTCCGTTTGCAAATGATTTCGCTTCGTCTCTACACACTTGCACTGGGCACGATTGGCTTGGCCGTTGCCAGCTACGCCCTGCTGCACCGCAAATCCAAACCCGCGAACGAGGTCGAGCACGAACGCCGCATCTGGCTGAATACGGTCGGGCGCATCACCGATGGCACGGTGATTGATGTCCAGGAAATCACGATGGAGACGAACCGCCCCGCCACCATGCTGATTTACCAGTATGACGTAGCCGGCGTTTCCTATGAGGCCTCACAGGACGTCACCTATCTTCGGCAGTGGATCAATCTACATTCCTGCCGGCTCGGCCTGCTGACCTCAGTGAAGTACGATTCTCGCAACCCCGGAAATTCCATGGTGATTGCCGAAGGCTGGATGGGGTTGAGACAGTAAGAGTGAGGTCAGAGGTCAGATTGCAGAACTGAACAGATTTAACCTCTGCAATCTGACCTCTAACCTCTGACCTCACTCCCTTTCTTCAATCAGAGTTTCCCTAAAGCCATCGCGGCCATGTAGAGGATTTGTGCGGTCGCCAGCCCGATCCAGATTCTCTGCCGAATGCGCGAGCGGCGCAGGTCGCGCAGCAGGTCGGCGGCGGTGGGTTCGGTGATCAGAGCCTCCAGCTTTTCGGCCGGCAACGCCGCCGGTTGCAGATTGACTGGCCTCACCGCATCGGCCGGCTTCGGCTTGTCGGGATAAAACACCTTCGGCGTGTCCACGACTTCCGACCACAACGGCAGCAGGATCCATGACTTCGGAATGATGTCCAGAATCGGCTTGGAAGTCAGATTGAGGGCGGGCATTGTTTCCGGCGAGACGCGATCGGCCAAATTCCGCAGCAGCGAGCCCCACCAGAAGTGGCTAAGCTGATCGGTGATGAGTTCACCGACATCGACCGCCCGCGATTCAAGTTCAAGCGGCGGCAGTGTTTCCGGCGAGATCACGTCCCCGATGCTGGTGAACACCGTGCGAAACCAAGGCAGGCGCAGACGCTCCCCAAGCAGCAGGCCAACATTCACCGGCCGCGACGTGAGTTCGAGCGGCGGTAGTTTCGCCGGCGCGAAGGTATCGCGCAGATTGCCGACCAGCGACCTCCAGAGCGGCTGCGTCAGGCTCGACGGCGGGAGCAAATCCAGCGGACTCTCCGGCTGTGCCGCGGTGGACTGCGGGTCGGGATACCAGGCTTCGGCGGCATTTGAGCGGTAAGACATAAGAATTCGGATTACTCCAGCGCGGCTCCGGCAGCGCATCCCCAGCAGCCCACTCCCGATGTTAGATGCCCACCGAGCGTCTGTCACGCGTCTTTACGCAGCTTTACGCGTGAACCCCCGCCAAATGCCGTTCAAATACCGTCTCGAAAACTGAAAAAAAAGACAGGCGACTGAAAAAAGATGCGCAATCGTGGCAATGCGGCGGCCACTCCCCTCGCCGGAACGCTCACTTCCTTGGTACATGCACTTTGATGCCGTTGAGGACAGTCCTGCGCTGAAGCACAATCGCAAGGCAGGGAGTTTCATCAGCCCAAACTCGGAAAGTCGGCGAAGGTTGATCCCCTTTTCTCCTCGTGCTTAGGAAAAGCGGGTCGAAAACGAAGATTTGAAAGACGAGATCTGCAATGGAGAATCTGGATTGAGCGACCACGCACAGGCGACCGCCAAGGCTCACCGGCAGTTGCGGCGTTTCTCTCGTTATCGTTTTGACGTGCGCATTCAGGTGTCGGTGTTTCGCGAGGGCCTGACCACCACATGCTGGGGCCGAACCAGCGAACTCGGCTTGGACGGCATCGGGGCGACCCTCAGCGGTGAGTTGCAAGCCGGCGAAGTTGTTTCCCTGGAGTTTCTCATCCCGCTCCCGCCGCACATCATGAAGGTGCGAGCCGTGGTGCGTTATAGCAAAGGGCTGCGCTGCGGATTCGAATTTCTGGTCGTGACCGACGAGCAGAAGCTGATCCTGCGCCAGGTCTGCGTAGTGTTGGCGAACGCCTCCTGAGTCTTTCTGCTTTTCCCGATTTGAAACCTCCATTACTGCGGTAACTATCGGCGGATAACCCGGCCCGCTTAACATCGCACTATCGTCAGTGCACTCTGGGAAAGGACTGTATGGGTGAGAAAATCGCCGCGGCAGCAACTTCGACCGAACTGCTGCGGGTGAAGGCGCTGCGGGATGCTCTTGAGCACAGTGCGCCGCCTGTCCTTACCCACATCTCCGATCCAGCCCCGGCCACTTTGCCCACGAACGGCAATGCCGCCGAAGTCCCGCTCACAGTGGAGAAAGCCTACTTCGAGCAGCTCATCGAGAACGCGCCGGAAGCAATCAGTATTGTCGACCAGGAACTACGCATTTTGCGCATCAACGGGGAGTTCACCCGCCTGTTCGGCTTTAGCGCGGCTGAGGCTGCAGGAAAACGGCTCGACCTGCTCATCGTGCCGCCCGATCGCTATGCGGAAACCGCGTGGATCGCCGAGAGCATCAAGACTGAAAGCAAACTCACGCTGGAGACCCGCCGCCAGCGAAAAGATGGCTCACTGGTCGAGGTGCTGCTCTCAACCTCGCCCGTGACGCTGAACGGCAAGAGAGTTGGAGCGTACGCCTCCTATCGCGACATCACCGAGCAGAAGCGCGCCGAGGAGTTGAATGCCGCCTTGTACGCCATCGCGGCGCGCAGCCAGTCGGCCGAAGATCTGCAACAGTTTTTCGCCGCCATTCACAACATTGTCGGTCAGTTGATGAACGCGCGCAACTTCTACATCTCCCTCTACGATCCGCAGTCTCAGTTGTTGAGCTTTCCCTACTTCGTCGATGAAGAGGACCCTACGCCCGCCCCAAAGCCTCTGGGCCTCGGTCTGACGGAATACGTCCTGCGAACCTGCGAGCCCCTGCTGGCGACACCGGCAGTCTTTGAGGAACTGGTGCGGCGCGGCGAAGTGGAATTGATCGGCGCTCCGTCGCTGGACTGGCTGGGTGTTCCCTTGAAGAGCGGCACGACCTGCATTGGAGTCCTGGTCCTCCAGAGCTACAACGAAAACGCCCGCTTCGGAGAGCGCGACCGCGACATTCTGAAATTTGTTTCGCAGCAGTTGGCCGGGGCCATCGAGCACAAGCGCTATGAAGAAGCGCTTCGCCGCTCCGAAGCCCGCTCCCGCTCTCTGATTTTGAGCGCAGCCTTCGGCATTTGCCGCTGCACGCTCGGTGGAAGATTTTTGGACGTGAATCCGGCGCTCATCACCATGCTCGGGCATGGATCGGTCGAAGATCTTCTCCAGCTGGATGCGAGGCGCGAAGTCTTCGTCAATCCCCAGGAGTTGGACCGTCTGGCCGAAGACTGTCGCCGCACCGGAAGTCTGAATGGCGTGGAAGTGCAGTGGAGACGCAAAGACGGCCGCGTCATCGTCGTGCGGCTCAGCGGCTGCGCCGCCACTAGCACCAACGAACCCGAAGAAGTATTGGAGCTGATCGCCGAAGATATCACCGACCGGCGTCAGCTCGAAGAGCAGCTTCGCCAGGCGCAAAAAATGGATGCTGTCGGCCGCCTCGCCGGCGGCGTCGCCCACGACTTCAACAACCTGCTGATGGTGATTAACGGATACACCGAGGTGTTGCTGGAGCAGTTGGAAAAAGGCAGCGCCATGCACCATAAGGTCCAGTCCATCCAGCAGGCAGCCGACCGCGCCGCTACCCTCACCCGCCAGTTGCTGGCGTTCAGCCGAAAGCAGCTCCTCGAACTCAAGGTGATCGACGTCAACACCGTCATCGGCGACATGGAGCGCCTGTTGCGGCCCTTGATCGGCGAAAACATCGAATTGGTCACGCGGCTCTCCACTCAAACTGGACACACCCGAGCCGACGCCGGCCAACTCGAGCAGGTCATCATGAACCTGGTCGTCAATGCCAAAGATGCCATGCCCGATGGCGGCAAGCTCACCGTGCAGAGCTCCGACGTTACCGTACGCCATAGCTTCAGCGAACACCGTTTTATCCAGCCCGGACGCTATGCCGTGATCTCGGTTGCCGATACCGGCCACGGCATGGACAAGGAAACTCAGTCCCGCATCTTCGAGCCGTTCTTTACCACCAAGGAAAAAGGAAAAGGCACCGGCCTCGGCCTGTCGACCGTCTACGGCATCGTCAAACAGAGCAGTGGATACGTGTTCGCCCAAAGCGAGCTCGGAGCGGGCACAACTTTCTACGTTTATTTGCCCCGCGTGGAAGAATCCGCCGAAGAGCTGAGCCCGGCCAAGTGCCAGCAGAACGAAGCCGGCGGCTGCGAAACCGTCTTGCTGGTGGAAGACGAGGAATCCGTGCGCGAACTGGTGCGTGTAACCCTCGCCTCTCGCGGCTACAACGTCCTCGAAGCCGAAAACGGCGAGTGCGGTCTGCGCGTCGCCGAGACCTTCAAAGAACACATCGATATCCTGGTCACCGACGTGGTCATGCCCGGCATTGGCGGCCGTGAACTAGCCAAAAAGCTGCTCTTGCTGCGTCCCGGCATCAGCGTGCTCTATCTTTCGGGCTACACGGAAGATGCCGTCGTCACCCACGGCGCGCTCGGTCCCAGCACCGCGTTCCTGCAGAAACCCTTCACTCTTCAGAATCTCGCCAAGAAAGTCCGCGAAGTCCTTCGCTCCAAGCCCGCCCCCAAGGCAATCGCGAAATCGGCCTCGAGCTAACCTCGGCCCAGCGGGTGCAACTTTTCCCCCGCCTCCGCGTCCTATACTCAACTGTGGGCTCTCGGCATCGGACCCATCCATGTCGGCCTGCCGTGCGTACTTCAATCGGGGTGAGCAATGCTGATCGGGAAACCGGCTGCGATTCCGTCTTCTGAAATTACTCCCAAAGCGACCTACCTGAACCGGCGCAGCTTCCTGGCCGGCGCAGCGATCGCCGGCGCGGCCGCCGTCACTAGTGTCGCCTTCCGTGATTTTGTTGCGCCCTCGCTCACCGCCCACGCCAATGCCAAAATTGATGGCCTCCAGAAAAGCCCTTTCAGCACGACGGAAAAGGAAACGCCCTACAAGGATGTCACCAGCTACAACAATTTCTACGAATTCTCCACCGACAAAGAGGGGCCTGCCGACCTCGCGAAGAATTTTAAGACTCGTCCCTGGACGGTGACCATCGACGGTCAGGTCAAGAAAAAGCATGTGCTCGACGTCGACGCGATCCTCAAGATGGCTGCCCCCGAAGAGCGCATCTACCGGCATCGCTGTGTCGAGGGCTGGTCGATCGTCGTGCCATGGGTCGGATTTTCCCTGAGCGAACTGATCAAGCGCGCCGACCCTCTGCCGAAAGCCAAATTTGTCGAGTTCACTACCTTGTACGATCCCAAACAAATGCCCGGCCAGCGCACCAGCGTATTGAAGTGGCCTTATGTCGAGGGTCTCCGCATGGACGAGGCCATGCATCCGCTCGCCCTGCTCTGTTTCGGTATGTACGGCGAAGTGCTCCCGAATCAAGACGGCGCGCCACTCCGCATCGTGCTTCCATGGAAGTACGGATTCAAAAGCGCGAAGTCGATCGTCCGCATCCGCTTCACCGACGACCAGCCCATGAACACGTGGCAACAGTCCGCCTCCAGCGAATACGGCTTCTATTCGAACGTGAATCCCAACGTCGACCATCCGCGCTGGAGCCAGGCCAAGGAACGCCGCCTGGGTGAATTCCTCAAGCGGCCGACCCTGATGTTCAATGGTTACGACCAGGTGGCGAGCCTCTATTCCGGCATGGACCTGAAGAAGAACTTCTAGGAATTTGTAATTGGCAATTTGTAATTTGTAATTTAAACCCGCGCTGAACACCGGTTGTGGGGTTTAGATTACCAATTACAAATCACAAATTACAAATGACCCTCCGTTTCACAAAACTCGCGCTCTTCCTCGCCGCGCTCGTCCCGCTGGCACGCCTGGCGTGGAAAGCGCTGCATGACGGCCTGGGCGCCAATCCCATCGAGTTCATCACGCACTCGACCGGCGACTGGACGCTGATCCTTGTTCTCACCACTCTCTCGATCACGCCTCTCCGCCGGATCACACGTCAATACTGGCTGATCGGCGTCCGCCGCATGACCGGACTGTTCGCATTCTTCTACGGTACGCTGCACTTTCTGACCTACATCTGGCTCGACAAGTTTTTCGATATCCATGAAATGTTGAAAGACATCGCTAAGCGCCGATTCATCACCGTAGGATTCTCCGCCTTCGTCCTCCTGATCCCCCTGGCCTTGACGTCGACCGCATGGTCGATTCGCCGCCTGGGCGGCAAGAACTGGCAGCGCCTGCACCGCCTGATCTATTTCACGGGAATCCTGGCGGTGGTGCATTATGCCTGGCTAGTGAAGGCCGATCTCCGCAAGCCCATCGAGTACGGCGTCGTACTCAGCATCCTGCTGCTCTACCGCGTGGGAGTCTGGGTTGGCGAAAAGCGCCAGCAGCCCGCCATTCCAGCCCCGGCCCGGAGTCGGGCGGAAGTTACCAAGGCCTAACAGGTTGCTGAAAACTCAGGCTTTGTATCAGGGTATCGCTTTAGCGATACCACGCATCGCTTCTAAAACGAATGCCCCTTCAGGGGCTGCGCATAGACACCCGACCTTTCCCGCACCCCGAGGAAACGTCCCCGCCACTTTTTTCCACCGAAACTTTCTTCTACAATCTGGGTTAGAGCATCTTAAGAAATAGACAGGAGTGTCTTATGAATCCCCTTGCTTCCTCCAAATGTGCCAGACGTCTGCTCATGGTTCTGGCGGCGATGACAGGTATCCTTCTGACAGTCGGCTGCGGCTCCAGCGGAAGTCCCGTGCCGGTCAAGGGGGGCTTCAGTAATGCCAGTCTGAAGGGCTCGTATGCGTTTACCGTAAAGGGCTATGGATTGAACAACGGTACAAACGCTGCCGCCAATTTTTTCGTCGAGGGCGGAGTGTTCACGGCCGACGGTAACGGAAATATCACGGCGGGAACGGACGACTTCGTAGAAGCTGTTGGGAGCACTACCCAGGCCTTTACGGGTAATGCCGTAACCGGTATCTATAAGATCAACAGTGATGGAACGGGCGACCTGCAGTTCAATTTCACGGCGGGAGGTTTCGAGGTGTTTCGAATCACCCTGAGTGATACTGGTCACCTTTACATGGAAGAAGAAGACGGGAACGGAACCAGCGCTGGTACGGCGGAACTGCAGAGCTCCACCGCAATTCCCTCCGGAACGTTTGTCTTCCGCACCCATGACGTGCAGGTGAGCGCCACGATGGGCGCGATGGCAATTTCCGCAGGCGCCGTGAGTGGTTCATATGTGATGGTTCAAAACGGAACGCCAGTTACCGGCTCCATCGGCGCTGGCGGTAGCATGACCGCACCCACGGGTGGTCGGGGGACCATTAGTTACACGGTGAACGGTCTCACGCACCAGGCCGAATACTATGTAGTGAGTTCGAGCAAGTTCCTGTTGCTGGATACCACAACGAATATACTTTCTGTGGGCTTGGCCGAACAGCAGAGTAATGTGACGTTCTCAGCCGCCTCACTCTCCGGCTCGTATGCTTTTGGCAGCAGCGGCGAGACGATAACGCCCGGTTTTGTTAACACTGTGGGGGTCTTTACGACCGACGGCGCCGTAAACGTCACGGCTGCGAATTACGATTCCGTGCAGGACGGTTCTGTCTCCAGCGACGTAACGACCACCGGGACCTATTCGATCAATTCCGACGGATCTGGCAGCTTCATTCTAGGGGGCCTTACGCGTGATATCTGGATGGTGAGCCCGTCGCGGGCTTACTCTATCGCACTCAACGGGACCAACGTTGAAGACGGTACGATCGATCAGCAAAGCGGCACCTTCACGAACACCAGCCTCAGCACACAAGCCGCATTCTTCATGGATGGCTTCGACGCGACCGGGGTGGACGTCTTGTTCAAAGATCGCGTTGGGACCCTGGTTCCGAGCGGCACGAGTTCTCTGGGGACCAACTACGTAGCCAGCTTCTTCGACCCAAACTCAAATGTACTGGTTGGTGGCAGTAATCCCAATGCTTTCTCGGGCACTTATTCGGTAGCAAGTAACGGTCGAACAACAACTCAGTTGAACGGCTTTACCAACAACATCGTTCTTTACCTGACGACGAACAGCACTGGGTATGTGCTACAGGCAGATACCGGAATCAACATGAGCGGCGCGTTCAGGGCGCAAACGCAACCGTAGGAAAGTGGTTAGAAACAAAAGTGGTCAGTGATGAGTGTTCCGTGCCCAACCCAAGGCACGGATCAACTAATCACTGGCCACTATCCACTGCCTCTACTTAATCGCTTCCGCCGCGATCCTCTCCGTCACAAACGCTTCGATCACGTCGCGAGCCTTGATGTCGCCGTAGTTCGCGATTGAGATACCGCACTCCATACCGCTGCGCACTTCGGACGCATCATCCTTGAAGCGCCGCAGCGACGCCACTTTCCCCTTGAACACCACCACGTTATCGCGCAACAGCCGCACTTCGGAATCGCGCTTGATCAGTCCATCGCTCACGCGGCAGCCAGCAATCGTCCCCACCTTCGGAATGCGGAAGGTCTCCTGCACCTCGGCGCGTCCCTGGTAAGTTTCTTTGATTGTCGGTTCGAGCAACCCGGTCATGGCGCGCTTGATCTCGTCCTGCAGTTCGTAAATGATCGAGTGCAGCCGTATGTCGACTTTTTCCTGAACGGCCAGTTCCTGCGCCTTGCGCTCCGGACGCACGCTGAACCCGATGATGATGGCATTCGACGCTGACGCCAGCAGCACATCCGTCTCCGTGATCGCGCCAATGCCCGACCGCAGCAACTTCAACCGCACTTTGTCGTTCGACAGTCTGCCCAGCAAATCGACCAGCACTTCCACCGAACCCTGCACGTCGGCCTTCAGAATGACGTTCAGTTCCTTCATGCCCGCCGTCTTCAACTGCTCCGCCAGGCCTTCGAGCGAGACTCGTGAACTCTTGGCGAGTGTGGCTTCGCGCGCTTTCTGTCCGCGGTATTCCGAGATATCGCGCGCCTTCTCGCGGTCGGTGACCACCACGAACTGATCGCCCGCCTGCGGCAGCCCTTCCAAACCGATAATTTCCACCGGCGTCGAGGGCGGCGCTTCCTTCAGTGGCTTTCCGCGATCGTCGAACATCGCTCTAACTTTCCCGTACACGTTCCCCACCACAAAGTTGTCGCCCGCGCGGAGCGTTCCGTTCTGCACCAGGATCGTCCCCACCGGACCGCGTCCCCGATCCAGTTTCGCTTCGAGCACTACGCCGCTCGCCGCGCGTCCCGGAGTCGCTTTCAATTCCTGCAGGTCCGCCGTCAGGCAGATCATTTCCATCAGCAGATTGAGATTTGTTTTCTGCTTGGCGGAAACGTCGACGAACACCGTCTTGCCGCCCCAGTCTTCCGGCAACAGCCCGCGATCCGCCAGTTGCTTCTTGACCCGCTCCGGCAGCGCTCCTGGCTTATCGATTTTGTTGACTGCCACAATGATGGGAACTTCGGCAGCGTGCGCGTGGTCGATCGCTTCAATCGTTTGCGGCATAACGCCGTCGTCCGCCGCGGTGACCAGTACCACAATGTCGGTCGCTTTCGCTCCGCGCGCACGCATGCGCGTGAACGCTTCGTGACCCGGCGTATCCAGGAACACGATCTCGCGGCCATAGGCCGGAGACGCCGTGTCCGAGATGCGAACCTTGTAGGCGCCGATATGCTGCGTAATCCCACCCGCCTCGCCTCCGGCCACATTGGTCGAGCGGATCGAATCCAGCAGCGTCGTCTTGCCGTGGTCCACGTGGCCCATGATCGTGACCACCGGCGGACGCGGTCCGGCTTCCGCGCCTTCTTCGCTGCTCTCGGCTGCTTCGGTTGTATCTTTCGCAGCTTGTTCTTCGAAGGTGATCACTTCCGTATCCGCTCCGAAGAAGCGCGCCATTTCACTTGCCAGTTCCGCGTCGAGCGTTTGATTGATGGTGGCGAACACGCCCCGCACCACCAGCCGCGCAATCACATCCTTGGCGCGAATGCCCAGCTTCTCGGCCAGGTCTTTCACCGAGATTCCCTCTGTAATCGTGATGTTCCGCGTGATCGGCGCCGGCTCGCTGTTAATGCTCATGCGCGGCGGCGGAGTGTAGCCCTTCATCGGGCCTTCCTTCACTCCTCGCGGCACATAGCGCTGGCCCGGACGCCGCGCCGGACCACCCGGACGGCTTCCCGGACGCGTTGGTCCCGGCGGTGCCATCCCCGCCCCCGGACCTACACCCAGCGGACGCGATCCCGCTGGCGCCACTCGCGTCGGATGCATCGGTCGCCGTTCACCCGGACGAAGTGTCGGACGCGATCCCGGCGCTTGCGGCCGTCCCGTCCGCTGAAAAATTGGCTGCCCTGGAACGGGTCGTCCAGGCGTTGGACGCGGAGGCGCTCCCGGCACAGGCAGAGGCGCCTTGTAGACCGGGCGCGGGCCGGTCTGCGGCATGATCATTCGCGGCGGTGGCGCAATCGGAGCCACTGGCCTCGCGGGCGCCGCGCTTTGCATCTGCGCGACATTCGCCGGAGGCTGCGCCGCTGGCCGAGCGCTACCGGCCTGCGCTGCAGGAGTCGTAACCCGCGGCGGAACGGCGATAGCGGGCGGTGCTGTACTCGTACTTGTAACGGATGGGACCGCCGCCGGTGTGGTCGCGGCGGGTGGGGTCACGGGAACTTTGGGCGGAATCACGACCACCGTCGGCGGCCGATACCCAGCAGCTACCGAAGCCGGCGTCACCATTCTCGGCGTCGGCGGCGCAGGCGCAGGAACTTCGACCGCGGGCTTGGGCGGCATTGCCTTCGCCGACGCCACTGGAGCGGCCGGAGTTTCTGCCTTCGCTTCTACCGCTGGCATCGCAGCCGGCGGCTTGACTGCCGGACGCACCGCAGGGTGCTCGGCGGCTCCCTTTTGCTGCGTGATGGCGCGCAGCACGTCTCCAGGTCGCGAAATATTCGAGAGGTCGATCTTGGTCCTGATGCCTTCGTCGCCGTGGGCGGCACGCGAAGACCTCGCCGAACTCGGCGCTGCTTCGGAACGACCGCGGAGATGTTTCCGCACCAGTTCCGCTTCGTGATCTTCTAGAGAACTGGAGTGCGTCTTCTTCTCCGTAACGCCCACCGTGGTCAGCACGTCAAGAATTTCTTTGCTCTTGACTTCTAACTCACGGGCCAGATCATTGATTCGAATCTTACTCATCCGCCGTCGTTTCCTCTTCTTGCGCCGCTAATCTCGCGTATCTAAGGTCGCATATCTAGGCTCGCATATCTAACCTCATGAAATCCCTGTGCAATCTCGCTTCCGGCTGACGAGGCCCGCGCCTTCGGTCCGGATGCAACTCCGAACTCGCCACGCTCCCAGGTTCAGCTCTGCTTGTCTTCCACGGCTTCTTCGGGCGCAGGCTCGGCGGTCGGGGCTTCGTCAGTCGCAAGCGCGGCGACTTCTTCTGCCGCCGCCGTTTCGGCAGGCTCCGCTTCAGCGGCCAACGTCTCCGCTTCTAACGCGCCTTCTGCCGGCGATTCCTCGCTGGAAGCCGCTTCGGTGGCGGCTTCTTCGGTGCTTTCCGGTTCCGCGTCGGCTACTGCCTCGCCGCCATCCAGAGTGGCGAAGTAATTATTGACCGCAATACTGATTTTTTCCACCGTTTTCGGGCCAATGCCTTCAATCGCTTCCAGTTGCTCCGGCGTCATATCGGCCAGCGACTCCACCGTGTTCACGCCCGCCGCCTTCAGTTTCTCGACCAGCCCCTCGCCCAGTCCCGTAACATTCTCCAGCGGAGTTACTGTCTGCGTGACCAGCGCCGACATCTGCTGTTCCACTTCCTGCCGCTTTTCTTCTTCGCTCTTGATGTCGATCTTCCAGCCCAGCAGCTTCGCCGCCAGCCGCACGTTCTGCCCTTTTTTCCCGATCGCCAGCGAGAGCTGCGTATCGTCCACCACCACTTCCAAATGCTTGTCCGCCGCATCTACAATCGTCACCCGGCTCACTTTCGCCGGCTGCAGCGCTTTCTCCGCGAACGTAACCGGATCCTCGTGATACTCGATGATGTCGATCTTTTCTCCGCGCAACTCGCGGATGATCGACTGCACCCGCATACCCTTCATGCCCACGCAGGCTCCGACCGCATCCACGTCCTTGTCCTTCGACATCACCGCGATCTTCGTGCGCTCGCCTGCTTCCCGCGCAATCGCCCGGATCACCACCGTGCCGTCATAAATTTCCGGTACTTCCGACTGGAACAGATGCTGCACCAGTTCCGGCGCCGAACGCGAAGCGATCACGCCCGGACCTTTCACCGCTTTTTCCACCCGCACGATCACTACCCGAATCCGTTCGCCCACCGCGAACGATTCCAGCCGCGACTGCTCCTTGCGTCCCATCCGCGCTTCGGCCTTGCCGATATCGAGAATCACGTCTGGACCCTCGAGCCGCTTCACGGTCGCATTCACGACCTCGTTCACATGCCCGATGTATTCGTTGTAAACCGTGTCGCGTTCTGCCTCGCGCACTTTCTGAAATATCACTTGCTTCGCGAGTTGCGCCGCAATCCGCCCCAGAATTCCTTCGGTCACTTTCGGGATCAGCAGCTCTCCGCCCGCTTCCGCGCTCGGATCCAGCTTCCGCGCCTGCTCCACCGTTACCTGCAGATTCGGATCTTCCACCTGCTCCGGATTCTCGACGATCGACTTCACCGCATACGCACTAATCTTGCCGCTCTCTTTGTCGAGCACCGCGCGCAAGTTCTCCTGCGTCTTGTAGTATTTGCGCGTGGCCACCACAATGGCGTCCTCGACTGCGCTCACCACAATCCGCGGATCAATGCCTTTTTCCCGGCTGACCCCTTCGATAATGTTGTAAAGCTCACTAGCCATATGAATTTTCAGGTCTCAGGTCTTAGGTGTCAGGTCTCAGAACTTGCTTTTCCTGAGACCTGGGACCTAACACCTGACACCTTGCTCCTAAATCTCCGGTACCAGATTGGCCTTCTCCACATTGGCCAACTCAATTTCCACCTTCGTCGCCGCGCCTTCTTTCGGACGCATCTTCTTCTTACGCGCCGCGCTTAGATCCAGCAGCAGCTTTCCGTTCTCGAAGCTTTCCAGCTTCCCTTCAAAATGCCGGTTGTTGTTCACCGGCTCCCGCGTCATCAACTTCACGCGCTGTCCACGGAAGCGCTCAAAGTCTGCCGCCTTCGTCAGCTTGCGATCCAGTCCCGGAGAAGAAACCTCCAGCACATACGATCCGCCCGGCAACGCATCCTCAACGTCGACGATCGTCCCAAACTCCCGGCTGAACTTCGAGCAATCTTCGTGCGTCACGCCGTCCGGACGATCCGCCGCTGGCAGCGCTCCGGGCCGGTCGATAAAGACGCGCAGCATGCGGTGCTTACCCGCACCGCACACTTCCACTTCGACCACTTCCAGCCCGCTCGAGCCTGCCACCCGCTCGGCAATCTGCCGGACCTTATCCAGATCAAAAGCCATGTTTTCAGCAACTTGCGTCCGAATCGCCGTGCCAATCCATCCCAGCTAATCGGCCCAAACTAAAAAGTGGGCTTTCGCCCACTGGTGTGCTTCGACAATCCTGACACTACGACACAACAGTTTTCGTTTCTAACTATACGCCGCCAATATGGAAAACACAAACCAGCGCCCGACCGTCACACGCCCGTGGGGAGACGCCTGCGTAGGGACGGACACCCTCGTCCGTCCAAGCCGAGCGAAGCTCGGCAGCCGGTCTTCCGCCGACGCGCCCGAGCCTCCGCACCCAGTTACGGAAGTATCTGAAGTAACCTTGCCGTCGCCGCGCCCATCCCCCAAACTTCTTCTGATGCAGTTTTCCCGCGCCCATCTCGCCATCGCACTGGGCTCCGCTGGCCTGCTCGTGCTCGTGTTTCTCGGCTATCTCTACTGGCTCAGCAACCAGCCGCCGGTTCTGTCCCGCTCCGAGGAACGCGACCCTCTCACCCAGATGCCGATCGGCATCACCATGAATCCGTTTCGCGATCGCACCATCGAACGCACCGCCAATCGCTTTATCTCTGAGATGCGCGACGGCAATTGCCGCAAACTGCTCGCCCAGTGGGAAAAGGACTACCGCAAGAAACGCGCCGACTTCCTCTGTAACTCCGAAGCCCAGCACCCGCTGATTTCCTGGAACCTGGTGGAATGGGAAGACGCGCCGCCGCTCGTGATTCTGCACTACAAAGGCCAGCGTTACAGCAGCCCCAGCCAGGACGCAACTTACAAGGATCTCTTCTCAGTGACCGAAGAAAAGAAAGATTCCGGCTGGACGGTTACGAAGTACGATTCTTTCTACTGAGACAGTCTGCTTAGCTCCCAACTTACCTATCTCGCTAAACAATCTTTCCCATTGTCATCCCGAACTTATCCATTGTCATCCCGAACGAAGTGAGGGATCTGCAGTTGGCATACTCTACACTCACCGCAAACTTTACACGGGATCCTCCCAGCCTACTATGGTTCGCGCGTCCTTCGGTTCGATAGATCGCTTCCGAATGAATTACCTCTCCAATGAATTACTTCGTGATGGCGTGAGCAGCCGCCTGTCTCGCGAGTAGCGCCTTGGCCTGCACGTCACCAGAACTGGCTTCCCTTGTGGTCTGAACCGAAGTCTCGGTTGCTTCCTGCAGAGCTTGGGCAGCGGCGCTGATCTTAACTGTATCCGTAACTGCGGGCTGCGCTTTCGCTGCGGGCGCGGGCTGCGGTTTCGGTGCAGGCGCTGGTTGGCGCGCTGCCGACGGCTGAACTGCAGTCTGGGCTTGGACATGCGTTGCACTACTTACTGGACTGGCCATTTGTGAGTGCCCCCTAATGGTCTCCATCGGCACCCGGGTCTATAGACTTTAGCGTCGCATCCAGAACAATCAGGGTGGGTACCGACAAATGGGCGTGGTAACTGGTTACTGGGAGCTGAGTTTGAGGGAATCCTCGGCGCACTCTGCGTCTCGGCGGTGACGCGCCTTTCCTCACGGCAGCAGCCTACCCTCCGATATGCACCATCGTCCGCGACGCCGGCACAAATCCCGGCTCCCCGATGTGGTGGCGCTCTTCTTTCTTCTCCACCACTTTCACAATGAACTCCGTGAGCTTCTCGTCCGTCGCGCCGCGCCGCATCAACTCATGCAGGTCGTGATCCCACACGGAAAATAAACACGTACGCAGCTTGCCATCCGAGGTGATGCGAATCCGGCTGCAGTGTCCGCAGAACGGATGCGACACGGGCGCAATGATTCCAATCTCGCCCACGCCATCGGAGAAGCGATATCGCCGCGCCGTTTCGCTGCGTTCGTGTGCAATCTCCTCCAGCGGCAGATACTCCGACATGCGGGTGACGATCTCATCGAGCGTCACCACAATTTCCGGTGTCCAAACGCGGTCCTCTTCGAGCGGCATGAATTCGATGAAGCGCACCGCCACCCGCTCTTCCCGCGCGAACATCCCGAACGGAATAATCTGATCTTCATTGAAACCGCGCAGTAGCACGCAGTTGATTTTCACCGGATCGAGCCTCGCCTGCCGCGATGCGCGAACTCCCGCCAGCACGCTCTCGTATCCATTCGGCACGCGCGTGATGCGCGCAAATCGCTCCGGATCCACCGCGTCCATGCTGACCGTCACGCGGTCGAGTCCTGCGTCTTTCAGCGGCTGTGCGATCTCGGCCAGCAGATGGCCGTTCGTAGTCAGTGCAATTTCAGGCTTTCTGCCGTCCAAGGTGCGCAGCTTCGCGAGGTCGCCGACGAATTCCACAATGCCTTTGCGCAGCAAAGGCTCGCCGCCCGTCAATCGAATCTTCGTGATCCCAAGCCCAACCAATATCCGAGCCATTCGCAAGTAATCTTCAAACGGAAGTTCCGCATACGCCGCCCCGTTGGTCCCCGTCCGGCAGTACACACACCGGTAGTTACAGCGGTCGGTGATCGATATCCGCAGATCGTGAATCGAGCGCCCGAATTTGTCGGTAAGCAGCATTTAGCACTTAGCAATTAGCAATTAGCACCTAGCGTGCGCGCCGAGCCGGTTTGGCTAAGTGCTAAATGCTAAGTGCTAAATGTTGGAAGGAAACAAGCAGGCGGGCACAACCCCAGCGAGCGTTTCCTTTCCAACACGGGAGGCGCAGACGTTTCCATCCGCACCCTCGAATCGCACCTTGTCAAACGACGCAACCCTCGCCCCCGCCGCCAGAGAATCTCCCAGGCCGCGGGGGTCGGAAACTCGGACATCATTATAGCTGCCGAAGCCGAACTCCGCGAACCCGCTTCTCACTGGCTGACCCCGTCCGCGCTGGCGAGGGGCTGGCGGCTCCTAAGCTCAGCGCTTCACATCGGCAGGGTTTCCCCTGTGCTCCTCTGTGCCCTCTGTGGTTCAAGCTTTCTCCCTTTGCCGCAACCCCCTTCTCAGTCACATCAGACTGCCCTTTCCTTGGAACCACCATCGCCCGCGCTCCATCGCCACAGGACTGTTAAACTGGCCGAATGAAAGCACTCGTCATCACCCGTTTCGGCGGTCCCGAGGTTCTCGAATTGCAGCAGGTCCCCGACGCGCATCCCGCGCCGGAGCAACTTCTGGTGAAAGTCGAAGCGGGCGGCTTGAACTTTGCCGATCTGCTAACCGCGCGCGGTGGATACGCTGGCACTCCCAAGCCGCCGCTCACCGCCGGCCGCGAATTCGCCGGCCGCGAATTTACGCGCAACGACGATTCCAGCGGACGTCGCGTCATGGGCTACACCCAGTGGGCCGCCTTCGCCGAAAAAACGGTGGCGCAACGCAACCTCGTCTGGCCCATCCCTGACAATTGGACCGCCGAACAGGCCGCCGCTTTCCCCGTAAATTTTTTCACCGCCTACTTCGCCTACTGGAAGGCCGGTTTGCTCGACAAGACCAACGACAAGCCCGCCGGCGCCCGCGTCCTGATTCATGCCGTTGCCGGCGGAGTCGGCACCGCCGCCGTGCAAATCGGAAAACTTCTCGGCATAGAAATGTACGGAACTTCTTCCTCCGACGATAAGCTCGCCCGAGTGCGCGACCTCGGCCTGCAACACGGCATCAACTACAAGCAGCGCGATTACGCCGAGGCGATCAAGGATCTCACGCGTGGCGAAGGCGTTGACGCGGTTTTCGAAATGCTCGGCGGCGAGCACGTCGCAAAAAGCGTCAAATGCGTCCGCGACTTCGGACGCGTCATCGTTTACGGAGCCGCCACCGGCGAAACTCCCCTACTCGACACCCGCCTTCTCTACGCGAAAGGCGCCAGCGTCCACGGACTTTGGCTGTCGTATCTGAGCGCGAACCGCCCCCTCATGGAATCCGCGTGGAAGCAGCTTTCAGAATGGCTGGCCGCCGGCAAGCTCCATCCCGTGGTCGGAAAAGTTTTCCCGCTGGAAGAAGCCCGCGCCGCCTACACCCTGATGCAGGAAGGCAAGAATTACGGCAAGATTGTGCTGAAGATCAGTTAGCAGCTATTGCAACACTCTATACGTTTGTCATCCTGAGCGAAGCGAAGGATCTGCAGTTCTTCCACATAGCCCGAACTCCTGACAAAACACTTCCACATTGTTACTCCGGCAACTTCCACCACACTTTGCTAACGCGGCGAGCGTCCGCGCGTCCAATGAGCATGTCTGCAAGAAACATGGTTCGCAAAGAAAAAAGGGCTCTGAACGAGAATCTGG
>PKUV01000148.1 GCA_003131315.1 Acidobacteriaceae bacterium | reverse complement strand
AGTGATAGTTTGGGATTTTAGGGCCAGTCGCCAAACGGTACTTTCTGCCTGGCTTGTGCTACCGTTTTGCGCTCACTGCCACTTTATGCTTGCAAAGCGTGGAAACGGACCGACACAATACGCATGATTTCAAAGGGCTTTTGCACGGCCGACTGCCAGTTTATGCCTCATCTCGCTGCCTATTTATGGTTCAAGGCACATGGGCGGAGGACAAAGGAGAAAATGACTGGGTCAGCACCTTAACGATTGCTCCCAACACTCAAACCGCCTCGGTTGGCCAATTCGGAAAGGGATTTCGACTGGACCTGCGAAAGTCGCTGATCAGCCTGCGAATGATGGAACGGCGAGCGTAGAGCGTCTCCACCAATCGATTGAGACCATCTTTATCCCCTTCGTACCATTCCTCGGGTATATCGGCCGCAAGCCGCCAGATTTCGTTCGCATCCATCCCTTCCGCCCGGCTCAGCGCAGGCTCGAATGCGTCCCATCCTCGGACGTCCTTGTACACGCAGTTGTTCGCAAACACTCCTCTTAGCGGGCAGTCGGGAAAGCTCCACTCGCCCGCGTTGAAACAGTAACCCTGGTCGATGAAGGTTGCGACGTAACGCCGACTTCGACTGGTCTTGCGGCTGAACACAGCCTGCCTCCCGTCGCAGTTGCAGGTCCATTTGTCCAGCACCGCGACTCGCGCAAAATCCTGGACATTGACAATCGTCTCCAAGAGGTTTGTAGGCAGGTAGTCGTGGGTTAGGCCTGCGTTCTCCTGGTCGGCGTAAAACGACGCCAGTTGCCTTCCGCCTTGGCACGGGATATTCCTGCCGGCCAAGCCGATGTGGAGAGCGTCACAGTGCTGAATGAGCCACTCAGAAACTTCGATCGTTTCGACATGCGGCATTGGCAGGCCGAGCGACTGCCCCAGACGTGTGGCCAGCATTTCATTTGCAAGAACTCTGACGTGCTGGGGATTGTTCCGGAACTTTGTGACGTAGAAGGCGCCGTCGGATCCCACAAGAAGATGTGATTGCGAGCCTCCGCGCAGGCTACGAACGTGTTGGACGGCCGAGATGCAAGCGCTCACAAAGCACCTCCGTTTCTCTTAATCGTGGGGAACCAGCAAGAGTGGGTGATGTGGCCAAGAAGGAATGGTCGGGTGAAGGATTAGTTAGCTGGGCCGATTTTGGAAGAGGTCAAGAGAAGAGCTCCCGTATGACATACTTGGCAATACGCCCGCCAACGGCAGTAAAGTGCGGTTCACAGGCGGGATACGGGCTAGCGCAGCCAAGACTGTCGAGCCTGAACTCAGCAAGCTCAACCGCGGCCGCACCGAGTTATGTGAATTGAGCGCGTCAAGTGTTGCCGCTTTGAGAGTGCTGCTCGTGATAGGAGTGTGATATGGCAAAAGCTGAAGAGTCTGTTGAAGAACTCGTCGGCATGATCGAGCGGGGTGAGTTGCGCCTTCCGGAGATGCAGCGCCGCTATGTGTGGCGCTCGACCCGCGTGCGGGACCTGATCGACTCGCTCTATCGCGGCTACCCCTCGGGCGCAATCCTCCTCTGGGAGACCGACGAGGCGGTGCCGTTGCAGGAGATGGCGGTCACGCAGCAGACAAACCCTTACCAGAGCACGCGCCTGTTGCTTGACGGCCAGCAGCGCTTGACCTCCCTCTCGGCCGTGATCCGCGGCGAGTTGGTCAAGGTGCGCGGACGGAAGAAGCCGATTGAGCTGCTTTTCAATCTTGACCATCCCGATCACCCAGCCATGGTGACCGAGGTGGAGGAAGAGGGCGGCGATGACGAGGACGACGACCTTACGGACGACGAGGCGGATTCGAGCGAGGACGAACTGCAGAAGCGCTTCGACCGAATGACCTTCGTAGTGACCACGCGGAAGCTGGAGCAGCTATCGCAATGGGTGAAGGTCACCGAGGTCTTCAAAACAGACAGTGACGCCGGCTTCCTGAAGCACGCCGGTGTGAGCAGCTTCGACGACCCCAACTATGAGCGCTACAGTCAGCGGCTAGCACGCCTACGCGGCATCCGCAAGTATGCCTACCGGATGGACGTACTTGAGCGGCGACTCTCATACGACGAGGTCACCGAGATCTTCGTGCGTGTGAACTCGCTTGGTGCCAAACTCCGCAGCTCCGACTTGGCGCTCGCGCAGATAACGGCCAAGTGGCGTAACTCACTCAAGACCTTCGAGGCGTTCCAGCATGAGTGCGGCAAGACCGGCTTCGATCTCGATCTCGGCCTGTACCTCAAGAATCTTATCGTCTTCACCACGGGTCAGTCGCGCTTCCTCACGGTCGGCAACCAGCGGCGCGAAGCGCTACAAGCGGGGTGGACGGAGAGCTGCCGCGGGATGGAGTTCGCGCTCAATTTCTTGAAGAACAACGCAGCCATTGACAGCCCGGCTCTGCTTTCGTCGCCGTTTATGCTGATTGCAATCGCTTATTACGGCCACAAGCGCGACTACGAGTTATCGCCGGAAGAGTCGGAAAGCCTGCGCTACTGGGTACTCGTGGCCAACGCCAAAGGGCGCTACTCGCGCGGGTCGACTGAGACCTTCCTGGATCAAGACCTAGCCACGCTACGGGACGGCGGCGGCGCGCAGGAAATGATCGACCGGCTTCGCCAGCAGGTTGGCCGCCTGGACATTGCGCCGGAAGAGCTCGAGGGCCGCAATCAGCGCAGCGCGCTCTTCAAGACCATGTTCCTCGCGTTTCGGGCGGCGGGCGCGAAGGACTGGCGATCACAGGTCGCCATTGCGCTTGAACACTCCGGATCACACCACAAGCTTCAGTTCCACCACATCTTCCCTAAGGCAGTCCTCAAGTCCGGCTACACCGGCCGCGAGGCAGACGACATCGCTAACCTGTGCTTCATCGCCGGCAAGACCAACCGCCAGATCAGCGACAAGTCGCCTAAGCAATATTTCCCAGAGATGATCGAGAAGTCCGGACTGGCGGCATTCGAGGCGCAGTGCATTCCAACGGAGCCGTCTCTTCTCGGAATCGAGGGCTATAAGACCTTCCTCCAGCAACGTCGAGGGGTGGTGGCGCAACGCCTCAATCAGTTTCTAGGCAGATGAGGGCGACCGCGCCTGCAATCCGTCGCACGCGATCTGTTGCAGCGCTGATCTTTCATTCTGTGGAGTGGGCTGCCCGGTCCTCCAGGGCTACCACGATCTCCTGCAGGGTTTTGAGATTATCCACCTGATCGAGTGAACTCAATTTCAGAGACCGAAGAATTCCGGCGTATGCCGCCAGCCCAGCTTTGTCCCGCGCAGCCTCCGCACGACGGAAACCGCGCTCTGCCGCCTGCATGTGTGCCAGCACCTTCTGTTGGATTGCCGGGTCCTGAATCTCGCTCGGATTCCAGACTCTCGCCAGCGTCTTCAGTAACCCGCGGTACATGCGCTTGCCCAACGCTTCTTCCATTTGCTCGATGTCGCGAACGAGGGTGCGTCGTTGAGGGTTCGCGCCGTCTCCGTTGTGAGGGGAATGGCCATTACCCACGGCGACGGGAGCTGTTCGCTCGGAAGGCTTCGAGTCGCCCGCCACATGCGGTCGAAGGCCTTCCAACCAACCTGCGGGGGTTGCCCAGCCGGCCAGTTTCGGAATTGTCTTCGGTCGCTTGTGGTCACCCAAGTCAACCCATGTCCCAGTGAAGTAATACAGATACCGCCCGAGGCCGAAGCACGAGCAAGCCCTCTTGAAAGACTGCGCCTCGGCGCTAGTGCCGGCATTATCGTCGTCAGCCCACTCTTCGCCGGTCGCCGAATGCGAACCGAGTCCGAAGATCGTCAGTTCGCAGGTGACAAGCACCTTCGCGACAATCTTCTGGTCCTTGCTCCGCTCGAAATTCGCGCTCGTGTGAATCGTGTACCGGCGCGTCCATCCTGCCGGAGTAAACAGTGCGTTGAGACGATCGGTGTAAGCTCGCTGGTCGGCGTACGGGACCACCTGGCCGCGTACAGGCTGCTGGTTCTTGGTCGTGTTCATGACGCGCCACTCGATCACACGCGCATCAAAAGGCGTTTCCAACGCTGCTACCAAGTCTTGGACCTTTTCCGCTGAGAGTTGAGGCACCGCTGGCATACCCAAGACAGCGGGGGATGCGACAAATGTAGACGTGCCGTTTTCGTGCGCATGGCCATTGGAGCCGCTCATAGTGTTCTCCTCGATAATGCATATTGGTGAGTTTCAGAGTGCCGTCAGGCGTGATCTGTCTGGCGCGAATTCGCCTAGTGCCCAATCGTGGTCCCTGGCTTGAACGCATTTTGTGACTCCTCGGCTTGCCAGCGCGGGTCATCTCGTTCAAAGTAGTCGGGCGCAGACGCCAGGGCATGATCACAAGGCAGATGTCCTTCTTGCAGGTCGGCGCCGCAATAGATGCAGATGTCCGTTGCGGAATTGAATACGTGTTGTTTCAGATGCGTCATCGGCGTTCCTTCTTCCTGGACACTCTCGACAGCCGTGTGCAACGAGCGCGGGGGATCATGCAAAGGAGTAGGATTCGCGGGTCCGAGGAAGGCGCGGTCGTTGTCGCGTCAGAACTGAGTTAGCCAGGAACTCCTGAAAACAGATCGATCTTCGAAGGCCAAACCCGTGCGCCGGCCATCGAAAACCTCAATAGCCACCATGCGAACCGCGTCGTCCATTGAGCGCCTGCGCCACTACTTCGCCCAGCGGATCTGAAGCAGGCTCCTCCTTCACCGCCATGAACGAACAAAGACCGTTTACAGGTATCGGCCGCTCATCTTCAATTCGGTAGCCGCGCTCGATATGTTGTTGTTTGCGTTCCTCAAACAGGTCGGCCCTCGTGGTCACACGAATTTTCATTGCTATCCTCGTTTCTGATTAAATTGGCGGTCAGGTTGAAGGCCGCGCGAGGCGGGGCACTGAACGGTGCGAAACGAAACCGCGCGCTGGGCACGAATCCAGGTGCGGGCGTGAGATGAGATCCGGAGAGGCTGTCGCTGTTTGGTTTTTCTGCAGTGGAACGAGCCTCTCCCAATCGAGAACGGGCACTGTTCCAACGAGGCGGGGATATCCTTTAATAACGCGTGAAGCTATTAAGGGATATGGCCTTATCCTTTAATAGCAATCGAGAGTGCCGCACCACTCATCGGTGCTCCTATTTAGTCCGTATCGAAAATGGGTGGTGAACCTGCTCTCAGTGGTCGTGGATCGAACTTGGCAACTTCTCCTGGGCAAACACATGTCGTTCTCTCTTACAGCGATTCCGCAATCGCCGCCAGTATTTCGGGTCGATAGGCAAAGCCTGCACAATAGCTATCGACGAAATACTGACGAACGCGCCGTGATAAGAGATCGTTCCATATCGAAACAAACGAGCAATCGGCGCCAGGGCGTGATTGGCCAACGTCGGATTGACGAACGGCCCCTGGCGTTCGAGGGCTTCTGCGGCGCTACAGCTCGAGAGCCCATATCCAACATCAGAATAGATAAATTCAGGGAAGGGTGCAGAAAACCAAGCTCGCCGTTTCGACAACTCATTTGTCTAAGTGCGTGCTCTTTGGATTCTGCTTCAGGTCCTTCAGGTCGCTGCTACGGCCCAGAGCCTGTTTGTTCGCCACGAGGTCGTCCAGGGAAATGAAGTTCACCGGAACACCGAAGAAAGTGCTTGCGACCTTTTTTCTCCATGCATCGAGGAACTCGACGCCGGTGATTTCGGTCAGAACGTCAATCCTGACCGGCGCAATTCCAATCTGATAGACCACCTGCTTCTCGGTAAATGTCTCCGCAGTAATCCCGTCATGCTCGAGGGGAGCCCCAAACTTCTTAAGCGCTCCGACCACCCGGGAGGAATTCTGCGGCGAGTTGTGTACCCACACGTCGAGATCTTTCGTGTAGCGCGGCTCTCCATACTTCATGACCGCGAAGCCGCCGACGATCAGATATTCAACCTCAAACTCGTTTAAGAGTTGTAGCAGTTCTCTGTAGTGTGGGTTTTCTGCCATGGCTGATTTCCTCAGCTAATTCCACCATTTCCCATGCTGCAGCAAAGATGGCCTCATCTCCCTGCTCCTGCCAAAACTCGATGTCGAACGAACGATCCGGGAAGCCACGCTCCACCAGTCGTGTTTTCCAGCCTGAATTCTGAGGAATACTCATTTCCCCTCTTCGAATCGGTTCCTAACATTATCAGGATATCAGGCCGAAGGGCCCGATTTTCTGTTCCTGCTTTCCTGCTGAGGAGTATCAGCCCTGATCCTGCTGAGGCGAAGGGTTTGCCAGTGCGGCGGGGTTGCGCTTTGAAATCACTCGACAGCCGGCCTTTCTGCGGAGCCGTTGCCAGTACCTGGGATCAACCCGCAACGCCTGTACACCGGCCAGCGATGACAAACTTACGAATCCTCCGTGATAGGAGACCGTTCCGCAGCGAAATAACCGTGTCAGTAGCGCCAACGCATGATTAGCTAACGTCGGGTTGACGAACGGTTCCTGACGTTCGAGAGCCTCTGCCGCGCTACAACTCGGCACGCCATCTCCGTCCAGTTCGCTCTGGATGATTTCGGGGAACAGCTCGGAAATCGTATGCAGCCGTAGCTTTGATCGCCGGTTTCTCTGATTCAGCGGCTCTCCCAGTACGAACTGACCGCTATCGGCGTTGTTGCCCAAGTCCAGCCAGTAATCGACTTCGCTCCGGCCTTCTGTACACTTTTGGATTGCGGCTCGTGCTGCCCGTGTGTCGACGCAGCCAATCACGATGTCGACTCCTTCTAGTCTTTGTCTGTCGCTTAGCTGCTGAGGAATGCCCTGCCAATCCAGACCCCAAAAAAGGTTCATCCGGTTGGCGAGGACGACAGACTTGTGAAGGCCTATCTCGGATCGACTGAAGGGTTGCCGTACGCAATTCGTCGGAGAGATGACGTCTGCGTCCAGCAAGGTCACCTGAAGGCCTTCCGGATGTCCGTATGCCAGCAAAGCCTGATGGAGGTACGGAAGCCCGGCGGCGATCGCGCTACCGTTCCCGCCGCATCCCACAACCAGCACACGCACTTTGTGCTTCAGCAACTCTGGGTGAATATGATGCGCTTCCATGGCTTCATCTTTCCCCACCCCCCTGCACAAATTCCCGAAGTGTTTGCCTGGAGTCCGAGAGAAACTTCACCGGAAAGCGGCGATTACGTCCCGCCAGGCTTGACCAGAGACCGAGAAAACCACACGGATGCGTTGTCAGTTGGATAGCGCCACTCGGATGAGTGAATTCGCTGGCAAAATATGCGTCCTCCCAGCCTGACAGAGAACTTGTGCTCACCTCTTCAGGCACCCGCATACTTCCCAGACAAACGCGACCGTGCGAGTCCGTGTTCCAGTAGGGCGCACTCTTCAGTGGCGTATCTGCTGTCGGCCGTGAGCTTTTCTCCAGTGCCCGGACGAACAGCTCAGCGCCCCGAATCATGAACACTAAGGCAGGATGGGGATACATCTTGCCGTTCAGCTTCGTCGTTTCTTTGTTGCCGTCGCCGAAGAACATCAGTCGGTGTTGCGCGCTACTCCACCACGCGATCATCTCCGGCGTTCTTGCCAGCACATGCTCCGGCAAAACCTCCGCTGCCAGGCTTGCTCCCAGGCCCGCGGCCAGCTTCTCTAAGAAACCTGTGGTGACAGACTGACCAGCACCCAGATACGGTGCTCCATCCTGCCGGCCCTGTACCTCATGCAACGTGGCAAAAGCTCTATTGCCGTCCTGATACAGCAGCACAGCCTGTTTCAGCGCGAAGCTGCGATTGTCTCCGATCCGCACATGGACATTCATGGCTATTCCTCACGAGCAATCACGCCGTCGTCATTCCCGGGCATCAAGTCAATCAGCCGGCTGGCCGCGGCTAACGTCTGACACACTACGGACAGCACGCGGAAACCATGGCATACGCTGGCCGGATCAGAAAGCTTGAGGGGAATGATGAGGTTGGGTTGAGGAGTCGTCTCCATTGCGGTCTGGGCCTCATCATCAAAGCACCCGATCACGGCATCGCCCGGCGAGAACGCCGCGAGCAAACACGGCAGCGCCGGGTTGCTATCCATGAGCTGTTCGCCCATGTCCTCGGTGAATTCGGGCCGCTTGGCCCGTTTCGCGATCCAGCACAGATCCAGTAAGCTCTTGACCAGGTCGCTGGCTTCTTTCCGCCGTATCCTCGGACTCAAGGTGGCCAGATTTCGCAGGCTCAGAGGGCGTTCTTTCAGGCATTTCGGGACGCATCCTTCTATGTCCGGTACTTCGTATTGCTCCGCATTCGCTTCCCCCTCGTACCACTCCCGCAGCATCTCCACACGATCTTCGCCGTCGTGGTAGTCATACACCCGTACCCATTGGTTGAGTGCCCCCAAAAGATGGCTGAAAAATGTTGCCGGAAGGCGTGGGTGTACCTTCTCCAACAGCTCAATGGTTGGGTTCAGTACCAGGAACGCCGCGCTCTCCGGATCGACGATCAGGTAAAGCGTTCCCTCCGATCCGCGCGTGTCCGAATAGTCAACCAAGCGGTCGCTGAGCGAGACGCCCAGATCGAAGCGCCGGTCGATTGCAGCGCCGCCATGGTCGCGAATGCACCGCTGGAGAGTTAGCAGCACGTACTTGGTCGGATCCCTTCCGCTTTTTTCCCAGTCTTCGACCGCTCCGATGTTTGATTTCACCAGAGTCTCTGCCAACGCGATTGTTTCCCGATCATCGGCCAAGAAACGGTGTTCCGCTGGGACGTCGTTCAGTCGCGGTAGCACAACACCACACTCTGGCGCCATCAACTGGTCGGCGGTAATGATCCTCCTGGCGCCAGAAGTCGTTTCCCGCAGTGCCATCGCGAGCATTGTTCGATCGCCTTGGCTAAAAGGGCCGAGCACACCTGCAGTTCCTGACATTGCAAGAACCTCCCAAGTACAGCTTGGTTGCGCGAGTCGCGGTCCTCGGCTAGTTCCTTCAGTTCCTGCAGGACCGTTCTTCTCCTCTTATCTCTGGAGCAAATACTTCGGATTGCACCTGTTGTCTTCATATTCTGCTGCGGCTGGGCGGTGACAACTCTTGTGGTTCAAGGCAGATTGGCGTCGCTGGAAGCGCGATGCGGACAACTTTTCCACAGGAATTCCGGCGCAGTGCGGCGGATCATTTGCGCTCTAGGCAGGCTGCCCTAGACCGGCTACAATTCCCGCGGAGAAACTCTATGATGACGGACCCAGCCTCCGGTATCAGACGTGAAGTAAGTCAATTGGTAGAACTGCAAATCCAAACTTTCAAGCAGGAGTCGTCTTTGACATCTTCTGAGCTCCTCGACTACGGCATGCGCGCTGAGAAGATCAGGATCCTGTACCAAGAACTGGACCGGATTGGAAGAAGGCGCTTCGAACTGCCGTCGAGTAGAACGTCCTAACGTCATCGGGTTTGGCATTGAGGGGGGCAAGCCGCCGTCTGCAGCCTTTAATAGTTTCGCTGAGGCGGCGGCTTGTTTGTTGTGCATCGCCTGGTTGTTCCGCTGGTCGCGGGCTACCCCTTGGTCCCAATCGCCCGGACGAAGCTGTACTGCAACTGTTCCCCCGAAGCCTCTGGTCCTGCGATCGCGGCCGTCGTCAGCTCGGGGTACTGGCTGCTGTAGATGGTTTTCACTTCTTCCGGCGTCATCCTCGGATCTGGGTCTGGAAGCTTCACGCCGTTATACGTGAAACTGCGAGACAGCACTTTTGCGTCGATCATGGTGTTGTGTTTCTCCCTTCTTCTGCGTTAGCCGCCTGCGCGGGTTCTGCGCTTGGCTGCTGAGGGCCAAACAGACTCGGCGTAGTCTCCGTGACGGTCGCAGTCGCGGCCGCTGTTTCCTGCTTGGGTGCGGTCTGGTCAGGCTTTGAGGTCTGCTGAGCTGCCTTCACTTTTTGCCGAGCCGCCTTCGCCGCCGCATCCATTTCCGCCTTTGCTTCAGCCAGGGTGCTGCCGAGCTGCAAATGCGAATCGACGTAGCTGGCCAGATGTTTGCCCAGCTCTGCGTCTAGTTCCTCGGGTGATCCGGTGTAGCTCAGAGGTGTGGTTAGAGCTTGATCGTCACCTTCTTTGGCTTTTGTGGGAATCACGTTCACCTTCAATTGTTCGTCAAGACGAGCGACGGTGATGAGCAGGGTCCGCTCCTTGAGCAGTGGCATTAGTTCAACAAACACGTCTTTCCTCCTTGTCATTTTGTTTCAGGCACGTCAAGATCCTCAACCCAATAAGGTCAACCGAGTGTAGGCAGCCGCTTGTCACGTCCAAACGTCAGGTGGCGCACACTGTTTCGGAAGACGCAGCGGCTGGGGAATATCGGGGATTTGTGGGGCAGTGGCGCGAGACGCCCTGCTCGCGCCTTCCATCAACGCACGATCAGGTTTGTGCCCTGGGACACGCTACGCGGGAATTTTCCGCTGTGGCAGTGGTGGAACTGGCTCGCGATGATACCGCACGTTCCAATAGGTCCAGGAACGGCGATCGAAAACGCCCGGCGGTGGATCGCTTATGGTTGCCTCGAAATCGTCTTCTGAGAAATCCTGCAGTACTGTACTTATATCGCTGAGAGTACCGTAGGTCATCACATGCGCGAGAAACAGTTTCACGTCTTTTAGCGCTTCATCGGGCGCCTTAAACCACACTACTCTCTTGGCAACTCTTCGGAGATCGGGTTGGCTCATCTTTGAACGCTTTCCTCACCAGTCAAGCCGACTCTGGCCGCCACTTGGGGAATCTGCTTTAGGTTGACTTTGCTGGCCAGCGTGCGAAGTTGTTTCTGCGTCGCAGGGCTGAGGTTAGGCAGGTCACCATCCGCAAAGTATGTGAGCGCTTTCAGGCTGAGCGCCCCGTTGAATTCTTTTCCGTAAACCGCAACAGCTGCCCCGAGAGCTTCGGCCAAACTGATCCCTGAGCCGACAATCGCAGCGAGGTCCTCGTAGTCCCTTGCCTGTGCTCGCTGTTGAATGGTGGCCAGCTTGGTTGCTGCGACGTCGAGAAGGGACGCCACCTGAATGCCGTTGTCTTGCGCCACTTCCGGTTCCCGCACGCGATTCAGTTTCAGCTCCCCAAAGAAGGAGACCTTCACGGGCCCGCCCCGATCCACGATGGCGGTTAGAGTGTTGGTATCTAACTGGCTCAGTTCGGCGCCTTGCAGGTATGGAATCGCCTTGAGGAGAACGTCGGGAGCAAACGCCTTGTTTGAAAAGAAGTCGAAATCTTCGGAATGGCGGTGCCCTAGCCGCAAAGCTAAAGCTGTCCCCCCGTAAAGGACGAACTCTCTGGGAGTGTGTCTCAGTTCGTCCCAAAGCTTCCGTTGCGCTGCTGGAAGAATCTGCAGATTGGGTGTGAACATTGTGCCTCTTGCCCGGGCATTTGAATTTAGCCCCTCCAACTGGTCACGACGCATATCTGCGACGCTCACGGTCGCTCTCCTACCTTGCTGCACATATTACCACTGGGGCCAGTGCAGCAGGTCCTGACAAACGCGACACCGTGTCCGGCACGACCACCATTAGAAAGGAATCTCTGAGTCCGCGATTCCTGAAGCAGCCGCCTCCGCGTTTGACTCGTCGCTAGACCTCCCAGGGCTTCCTTCGTCTCCGCTGTCCCGCGACCCTAGCAAGACAATGTCCCGGGCAACGATCTCCGTCCGGTATTTCCTTTCTCCACTCTGCTTGTCTTCCCAAGTCGATGTCTGCAGTTTGCCTTCGATGTAGAGCTTCGAGCCTTTGTGCACGTACTCGCCCACGATCTCCGCCAAACGCTGCCAGGCCACAACGCTGTGCCATTCTGTCCTGTCTTGCCATGCGTCGTTTTTGTCTTTGAAGCGCTCGTTGGTGGCGAGGCTAAGTTTGGCGACAGGAACCCCACTGGTGGTGTACTTGACCTCAGGGTCCTGCCCTACGTTCCCCACCAGGATCATTTTGTTCACACTCTTTGCCATGTCATACTCCAGTTTCTTTAATTTATGAGCAACCGCTCGTGCTGCCGAGGATGCCCGTTAATTCGT
>PKUV01000068.1 GCA_003131315.1 Acidobacteriaceae bacterium | reverse complement strand
GCTCCGCTTGGGCGGGGGTGTTACGCGGCTGGCCCCGTCCGCACTGTCGGAAGGATACCTGTCGACTCTCTCCGCCGCGCCGTACACTGCGACTCGATTTCTACCGGTCCCGTCTCGCCATTCGCATAATGACGGAAGCTACTCCAGACCCAGTCTTCGGGAAGCACGACCAAACCGCGCGGCACCGGACTACGAGAGCAAGGATGGGCGCAAACCCGGTCCACGCGCCAACAGCTCATTCATTGATATTCTGATTGGGGCAAACATGCCATCCCATCCCGATCGCATCGCCATCGTTCTGCTCATGCTCAGCCTCATCTGCGCTTGTGGCCGGCCCACCACCGTTTCCGGCGACAACGCTTCGAACACCGCCGATTCACAAAAGCTGCCCTTCGATCGCCAGCCGCGCTCGACCGGCATTTCGCCCAGCCAGTCGCTGATCCCATCCGCCACGAAACTGCCCGAGGGAACCCCCATCCCGATTCGCCTGCAGAGCGCGCTTTCGAGCGCGTCGTCGCATGCGGGAGACACCTTCAGCGCAACCATCGATGAGCCGGTCGCGATCGACGGCCAGACGCTGATCGCGCGCGGCACACCGGCGACCGGCCGAGTGCTCGAAGCCAAGCCCTCCGGACGTTCAGTCGAAAGCGCGCTCGAACCCGGCTATCTTCGGATCGTGCTGGTGAGTTTGAATGTCGGCGGCAGGCCGGTCATGATCGAGACCTCCAGCATTTTCGCCAAAGGCGGCTCCCGCGAGGAACGAAACCCGGCGACCGGCGCGGCTTCTGGCGCCAGTCAAAAAGATATCGTGTTCGGCATCGATCGCCGTCTCAACTTCCGTCTCGCCCAGACCGTCGACCTGCAATAAGCATGAACTGCAATGACCTTCACTGTAGTGGCGCGCCTGTCGCATCAATCGCGGGTTCTGCCGTGAGAAGGATCGCTTGAAGTTGCAACATCGAGGTCTACGTGCAGTCGTTGGGCGGGATCAGTGCCGGGTGGATAACAATTTCCATCCTTGTTGTAGTTAGCGGAGCAGCCGCTTGCGAAATCAGTTCGCTTCGGTGACTGAGAAAATTGCCAGACTTCCGCAAAGGAGATACCGCTCGATCCCGGCAAGAGATCCTTTCTCGAAACTGTGCATCCAGGGGAGGGTGGACATGAGTCGTTGACGACCCAATACTTTATTCTTCTTTCACCTGCATTTTTCCGGATGTCCTCAGCGGTCACGATGGAGGCACCGGAACCTTCCTTGGCAGCAATGCCCGAGCAGTACACGCCCGCTACAAAGTGTGCGGAATTCACTCCATCGACCCACGCATGAAGATAGGCTCGTTGTTCCGGAAGGAGACGTCCGCCTTGTTCCTGGTCGAGGAAGATGATTGTCTGCAATGGAAATCCTTCCGCACGCGCCGCCGAGACCGCCGCGGCAGCATCAGCACTGCCCAACTTGGCCGCGTCCCCGGCCGATTTGATCTGCGCGTACATGCGGCCGTTGAAGAGAACCAGGAAGCCGAAACCTGCAACTTGGAGAGTCTTCCGCTTTCCAGTCCAAGAATTAGTGTTCGCTCCCGGCGGATTATTTAGCCAATAGCCAGAGTAGGAAAAGGTCCGGCGGAGAATCTTCAAGTTCGAGTCGCCAGGATAGTCGTTGCGATCAAATCCTATGTATCCAGCATGCGCCGCCGGGCGTGCGCTAGAATCCGGCATTACTTGCAAACCGACTGCTGCAGATGATGCCAGGGTCGCCGCGATTAGCAGCAAAGCTCTCATTACTTTCGAGGCCCAGCCCCTGAAGGGGCGTCTGATTTCGAGGAACTTCGGCATCGCTAAAGCGAATCCCTTATACGAAACCGAATTCTTCCGCAGCCTGTCAGGCCGTCATCTCTTCGTTGTTTCGGCGATCCGGTTTTGCTACCGCCGCTGGCAGCCGCAGGCGGAACGTTGTGCCAGCTCCGACTATGGAATCGAACTCCACCGATCCATAATGCCACTGCATGATCTGGTAGGTTTGCGCCAGTCCGATTCCGCTTCCACCTTTGTCGCCCTTGGTGGTGAAGTAGAGTTCGAAAATTTTCTCCTGCGCTTCGGGCGGAATGCCAGAGCCCTGGTCCAGCACTTCGGCGAGAATCATTTCGTCATGGCGGCGCGCCTTCAGGGTGAGCGTTCCTCCCTCAGTCATGGCCTGCACTCCGTTCAGCACCAGGTTCAAAATCGCCTGCTTCATCAGATCGGAATCCACTCGCACCATCAGCGCGTCATCTTCGTTGGGCAGTTCCTGCACTATGCGCACGCCGTGGCGCGCGGCGTCGGGCGCGGCCAGTGCCGATACATTCTCCAGAATTTTGCGCAAGTCCACGTCTTCGAGCCGTAAATCGCGCGGACGGGTGAAGTCCACCAGGATTTGCACGACGCGGTCGAGGCGATGGATTTCGTTGCCGATGATGTCCATGTGGCGGCGCGTGTCGGGGTCGTCCTGCTGCAGTTTGTTTTGCAGCAACTGCAGGTGGAGCACGATGGCGTTGATGGGGTTCTTGACCTCGTGCGCCACGCCTCGGGTGAGCCGCCCGCTGGCGGAAAGGCGGCGTGAAATTTCAATCTCGTCCTCGATGCGCCGGACCGATTCGGCATCGCGCATGGTCAGCAGCGCGCCAATCGGCGTTCCCTTTTCCTGAATGAAGTCGAGCGAAACCTGAACCCGCCGGCCATCGGCGGCTTCGAATTCGTACTGCACCAGCGGCCGCTGCTTCTGGAAGGCCGGCAGAACCACCGCGCCCAGGACCGTCCCATCGGAAAAAATTTCTTCCACGGTGCGTCCCAGGATTTCGCGGCGCGGGCGTCCCAGAAACTTTTCCGCCGAGGCGCTCACCAGCACTACTCGCGTATCGCGCGTGAACAGCATGAGCCCGTCCTGCAGCTTGGTCATGACCTGCTCGACGTTGTCTTTCAGCGCGGAAAAAATCTGGTTGGTATCGCGAATCTGGCGGCCCAGGTGCGCGATCTTCAGCGACACCAGGCCAACCTCGTCATCCGAACCGGACTCCTCGGCCGGCAACAGATCTCCCGCGCTCGCACTGTCCAGGTTCCGGGCGATCGCCTTCAAGGGGCCGAGCGCGACATTGGAAACCATGGCCGCCAGTACCAGCGAGCAAAAAATCGCGACCACCGAAAAGAAAGCTGCCTGCTGCAGTTTTGGCGTCAGCTCGTTGCGCAGAAACACCGTCGAGACGCCAACTCGAACGCTGCCAAACTCCTGCCCATCGAGCTGCAGCCCGATGCTCACGTCATAGACGGTGGCCGGGCCGTAGAGCATGCGCAACTGGCGGCGGAAGCTGGCGTCGCGCAACACGCCCAAACGGGCGCGTTCCGGAACCGGCTTGCCGTTCAGGGCGGGATTCGTATCGAGAATCGCCACTCCGTTTGGATCAATAATGGCGGCATCGTAGATGATACGAGAATTTCCCACCACCGCTTCCAGCATGTCGTTCAGGTTGGTATCGGTCTGCAGATAATTTGTAATGGCGGTACGCATCGCCTTGGGATTGTTGGTGTCAACCCGCGTGCTAGTCAGATCGGGCACCGCTTTGGATGCGGCGTACTCCAGTTGGTTGGTGAGCTGGGAAGCGGTTTCATCGGCCCAAAGCAAGCGCTGGCGCAGCAGTTGCGACAGGTAAATCCAGGAAAAGCCGACCACCAGCGCCGTGAACAGCGTGGTGATCGCGAACACGATGATGAATTTGCGGCTCATCTTAAAGCAGGTCTTAGGTTCTAGGTCTCAGGTCTCAGAAATGTTTTGTGGCGCTCGCTGAGACCTGAGACCTAAGACCTAAGACCTTGCACCAGGGCAGCAGTGGCGCGCCGCTGTGTGCGCGCTACTCGTCACTCCTCCGCAGCCATGATCGTATCCTGCGGCCGGCCGTACTCTTTCAGCTTGTTGTGCAGCGTCTTCAAGCTGATGCCGAGTATCTCCGCGGCTCGCGTCTTGTTGTTATTGGTGGCCTGCAGAGTTTTCAGGATAAGCAGCTTCTCCGCTTCCCCGACCGTCGTGCCCACGCCCAGGTGCACGGCATCGGGATCGTTCACCACCGGCCGCACACTCTGGCCAAAGCCCGGCGGCAAGTGCTTGGTTTCCACCAATCCGCTTTCGCAGACGATCACGGCGCGTTCCAGCGTGTTGCGCAACTCGCGCACATTGCCCGGCCACGAGTAAGTCTGGAAAACATTGAGCACGGCTTCGCTCACGTCCGCCACCTTGCGATTGTGCTTCAGGTTCATGTCCGCGAGCAGGCTCTTTACTAACTCGCGGATATCTTCTTTATGCTCTCGCAGCGCCGGCATATGAATATTGAAAACGTTGAGCCGGTAATAAAGATCCTCGCGCAGTTCTCCATTGGCCACGGCATCGTCGGGAACTTTGTTGGTCGCGGCCAGCACGCGCACGTCCACCGAAGTTTCGACCCTGCTGCCGAGCCGCCGCAGTTTGTGGTCTTCCAGCACGCGCAGCAGCTTCGCCTGCGTGCCCACCGGCATCTCGCCAATCTCGTCGAGCAGCAGCGTCCCGCCTTCGGCCAGTTCAAAGCAGCCGGTGCGGCGCTCCACCGCGCCGGTGAATGCGCCTTTTTCGTGGCCAAAAATTTCGCTCTCGATCAGAGTCTCGGGAATGGCTGCACAATTAATGGGGAAGAAAGGTTTGTTGCGCCGCGGACTGAGATCGTGGATGGTGCGCGCCACCAATTCCTTGCCGGTGCCGCTCGCCCCGGTGATCAACACCGAGGCCGTGCTCGGAGCCACCAACTCGATCAGCCGGAAAATCTCCTGCATTTGAGGGGACGCGCCGACCAGCAGGCCGAGCGCTCCTTTATCGCGCAAGCGGCGGCGCAGCGATTCGTTTTCGGTGCGGGTGTTCAGGATCTCGCCGATGTTGGTCAGGATCGAGCGCAGCCGCCGGAAGTCGATGGGCTTCTCGATGTAGTCCTGGACGCCCAGCCGGCCCGCGTGAAATGCGGTATCGGTCGCCTTCTGGGCCGTCACCATCACCACCGCGATCGACTGCGCAAGGTCCGCAAGCTTCTCCACCAGTTCCATGCCGCCCATGCGGGGCATCTTCACGTCCGTGATCACGATGGACGGAGCAAAGACGGCGATTTTTTCCAGCGCTTCCACGCCGTCGGCCGCCGTGTCGGTGCGATAGCCCCATCCCGAGACCAATTCGGCCAGCCCGGTTCGTTCGTTCTCTTCGTCTTCAACAATCAGTACGCGTTCCTGTGTCATAGACCCAATCAACATTATTCAGGGAAGCGCGCCGCCTCGCAACCCGGCCCGGAATGCGGGAATATCAATTTGAGATAAGTTCGGCGCAATCTTCTACAGAAAAACGGATTTGCGACCCGCGATGGCTATGAAAATATGCGTTAACTAATTCTTCCTCTTTTGCAAACATGCCCGGTTGCTGTAGAATTCTCTGTTTCCCAGGTGCAGTCTATCTGTGCGTGCCATCAGGTTTTATTGATTCCAGTTCTACTACTTGTAGTGGATTTCGATTTGGAGGAACTCAATGTCACTTTGTCACGAAACTTACCGGAGATGCGCGAGTGTCGCGCTCGTCCTGGCCATCGTTCTGATTGCGTTGCCGTCTTTGTTGAACGCACAAACCGCACCCAAAGCGTCGTCGGATGACACGGTGCCCAAGGTGGAGTGGTTCATTGGCTATCAGTGGTTGAACCCGGGCGGCAACATTCCCGATACCAGTGTTTCTCCGCCTTTGGCTTTCAAGCTGCCCTCGATGGCAAAGGGCTTCGGCACCAATGTGGCCTACAACTTCACCAACAATTTGGCTCTTGAAGCCAATTACGGCGGGAACTGGTCGAAGTATGCCAATGAAGGCGCCCTCAGCATCGGGCCAAAAGCCACTTGGCGCGGAGACGGCGTGAACTTCTTCGTACACACACTGCTCAGTTTTAACCACCTCGCGCCCAAGAACGGTGTCAATACCAGTAACGGCGTCGGCGCCCTTCTCGGTGGCGGCATGGATCTGAAGCTCTGGAAGCCGGTTAGCCTTCGCCTTTTCGAAGCCGACTACGAGTGGGCGCACCACAATTTTTCCGAAGTGGTTGGCCCTGCCGATAGCCATCTCGCGCGTCCAAGCTACAACGGCGTCCGTCTGACGACCGGCTTGGTGTTCAACTTTGGCGGAGCTCCTGAACTGCTGGTAGCGGCGGCCTGCTCAGTGCAGAACCCCGAAGTCATGGTCGGCGAACCGGTGCACGCAACCGTTGTCGCCAGCAACTTCAACCCCAAGCACCCGCTCACCTACACCTGGGCGAGCAACGGGGGCAAGATTGAAGGCAAGGACACCGGCGCCACCATCGACACCAACGGCGTCAGCGGCGGCAGCTACACCACCACCGCCACGGTTACCGATCCGAAGGCCAAGAAGAACAACACGGCCAGTTGCACTGCCAACTTCACGGTGAAGGAACCGCCCAAGAACCCGCCGCAGATTTCCTGCTCGGCGAGCCCATCGACGGTCCAGACCGGTACTCCGGCAACCATCACCTGCACCTGCACCAGTCCGGATAACGTTCCGGTGACGGTGGGCGGATGGACCTCGAGCGGCGGCAGTATTTCCGGCAGCGGAAACTCCGCCACCCTAAACACCACCGGAGCCTCGTCCGGCCCCATCACGATCGGCGCTACTTGTACCGACTCGCGCGGCTTAACGGCTTCGACTTCGAGCTCGGTGACGGTTGAAAATCCGCCACCGCCGCCACCGCAAGCCAGCAAGCTGAACGAGTGCCAGTATCCTAACGTCAAGAAGCCGTGGCGCGTCGACAACACCTGCAAGGCTGAGCTGGACGATGTTGCACTCAAGTTGCAGCAGGATTCAGACGCCAAACTGGTCGTCGTCGGGAACGCCGATCCGAAGGAGAAGCGTAAGAACCTGGCGGGAGAGCGCGCGCTCAACGTGAAGGCCTACATCTCGGGAGGCGAGGCAAAACAGAACATTGATCCGAGCCGCATCGAGACCCGCACCGGAAACGAAGGCACGGTGACTTCGGAACAGTGGATCGTTCCGGCCGGCGCGACCTTCCCCGAGGCCAGCACCACGACCCCGGTCGATGAGACGAAGGTAAAGGCGGTTCCGGATCATCCGAAACCGGTTGCCAAGAAGAAAGCGGCGAAAAAGGCCGAATAACCGATGTAAGAAGAGCACGAAAGGCCGGTGGGGTTCACCCTGCCGGCCTTTCTATTTTTTGTCCTTCGGTAACCTTGTCCCAGCCGTGCTAGCCTGTCTACAGTGGAGCGCAGGCGAATACTGTTCGCAGGGGTCAATCTACGCGTATGGATTGCAAAGTGAAACGGAACGTTCTCCGCACAAGTTTGTTGCTTCTCGCTGTCAGTCTCTTGAGCACCGCACTGCTGGCCTCCGGGCCCTGGCAGGTGTTAGGTCCGGATGGCGGCGATGCCCGCAGCCTGGCTTACGATGCGTACAATCCAGATCACATTCTGCTCGGCACCAGCACCGGACAGATGTTTGCTTCGAACGATGCCGGACGAACCTGGTCGCGCCTGGCGCGCCTGGGTGGCGACGACTACGTGCTCGACCACATCTCTATCGATCCGCATGATTCCAACCGCATTTATGTGTCGGCGTGGAGCGTATCGAGCCAGCAGATCGGCGAAATCTTCCGCACGCTCGACGGCGGCCGCAACTGGGAAACGCTGTCCGCGATGCACGGCAAATCCATCCGCGCCCTGGCCATGTATAAGGGTAATTCCAACGTCCTGGTCGCCGGCGCGCTCGATGGCGTCTACCGCAGCAAAGATGGCGGCGATACGTGGGAGCGCCTGTCGCCCGCGAACTCCGCCGACATCAAGAATATTGAATCGATCGCCGTCGATCCCAAAGATCCCAACACCGTCTATGCCGGAACCTGGCACCTGGCCTGGAAAACTTCCGACGGCGGCGCCAACTGGCAGCACATTAATAAAGGCATGATCGACGACTCCGATGTGTTCTCGGTCATCGTCGACCATGACAATCCCTCGGTCGTTTTCGCGAGCGCCTGCTCGGGAATTTACAAGAGCGAGACCGCGGGCAACTTGTTTTCGAAGATTCAGGGCATCCCGTTTTCGGCGCGCCGCACCCGCGTGCTCAAGCAGGATCCGACGAACGAAAATATCGTTTACGCCGGAACCACCGAAGGCCTCTGGAAGTCGACCGATCTGGGTAAAGTGTGGAAGCGTGTGAGCAATCCTGAGGTCGTCGTCAATGACGTGCTCATCGATCCGCGGGATTCCAATCGCGTGCTGCTCGCCACCGACCGTAGCGGCGTGATGGCCTCGACGGACGGCGCCTCCAAGTGGACCACTTCCAACCACGGCTACGCGCATCGCTATGTCTCCGCCATCCTAGCCGATAACAAAGATGCCAGCACGCTCTACGTTGGCGTCGTCAACGACCGCGAATACGGCGGCGTGTTCTATTCTCATGACGCCGGACAGCACTGGTTGCAGAAAGCGGCCGGCCTCGGCGGAAAAGACGTTTTCGCGCTCAAGCAGGCCTCCAGCGGAATGCTGGTGGCCGGCACCAACCACGGCATGTATTCGCTGGAGCGCAATGCCAGCGAATGGCATCCCATGAACGTTGTGGTCGTTGAGCATACCCTCAAAACCCCGCGCAAAGGTTCGCGCAAAGCGGTCACCAAAACAACCTTCCAGAAGTCGCAACTGGAATCGCGTGTCAACGATCTGGAACTTGGTTTCGGACGCTGGCTGGCGGCAACCACCACGGGCATCTACTCAAGCACCGACCAGGGCAAAACCTGGAAGGGCGGACAGATTCTAGGACAGCAGGATTTCGTTTCGGTGCGAGCCGAAGGTTCCACGGTAGTCGCGGCTACGCGTTCCAGCGTGCTGGTCTCGAATGACAGCGGCGCGACCTGGAAACAGGCCGGTCTGCCAACGTATGTGGTCAGCATCCGGAGCGCGGCAATTGCTTCCGATAGCCAGATCATGATCGCGTCACGCGAGGGCGCGTTCCGCAGCGGAGACGGTGGCGCGACCTGGGAGCATGTCGTCAACGGCCTCCCCGGCAAGGACATCACTTCCGTCAGCTTCGATGCCACCAACAAGCGCATGCTGGCCACCAGCGACGCGACTGGCGTGATTTTCGAAAGCCGCGACGGCGGACGTTCCTGGCAGCGCGGTCCCGATAGCGGATTCCCGCTGCGCCGGGTCAGCGTAATTGGCGGCCGGTTCGTAGGCGCGACTCCATTTGACGGCGTCGTCCTGCAGCCGGAAAACGAATCCATCAGCGCAGCCGCCGAAGCCGGCAGCACCGAGTAAAACTGAATTCAAGCCGAAACCACCAACCGGGGAAGCGGAAACGCTTCCCCGGTTTTTCGTGCTGTGGCCGTCCTTGGCGATGTTCGAGGCTGGATCGCCGAAGCACTCTTGCGTTCTTGGCACGGGTGGGAAACAATTCTGTTGGCACCGTTATGCGACTTGCCTGTGGACTCGCGATTGCGCTTTGGCTGAGTTTCCCCGCTGTGGGAATGGCTTCGTGGCAACAGGACCCGGCAAGCTCCGCGAATTCCGCGGGACAAGCTCCGGGTCCGCCCGCGGCTCCAGCGGGGAACGCGCGAGCCGAGAACGCTCCGGCGGAGCAGGCGCCGGCTGCGCCCGCTCCGCCAGGGAAGTCGCGGACAGAGAGCGCTCCGGCAGAGCAGGTTCCGCCGGCTGCGCCCGCCAATCCGCAGACCCCGGCTGAGGGCAAGAAACCGTCGGAGAGCGTGGCGAAGGGGAAAGTGGATACTGGTTCGGCGACCGGAACCACGAAACGCCGCAAGCGCACCGCGCCAGCGCCAGATGGTACTCCGCAGAAGATTGTGGTTCGCGAGGGCGGAGCGAGGGAGCCCGCGGCGCAGATTGCGCCCGGCATGACTCCCGCAGAAGCCATCCGCCAGCGCCAGAACGCGGAACGGTTGCTGGGCGCTACCGACGACAAACTGAAGCGGCTGGCGGGGCGCACGCTGGATGCGCGGCAGCAGGAGACGGTGGGACAGATCCGAAACTATATGGGTGGTGCGCGTTCAGCGTTGAAGGAAGGCGATTTGCGGAGAGCGAGCACGCTGGCGCAGAAGGCACATTTGCTGTCGGAAGATTTGGTGAAGCATTAGGGGCGGGAAAAAACCGGAAATAGGTGCCGGGTAGTTACCGATTGCAAATTGTCATTTGTGATGCTAAAATGTATCACATGAACCAAGCCTCGGTTCGGGACCTGCGCTACGAATTCAAGAAGATTGAACGCCTTTTGCTCCAGGGTGAAGAGATCCAAATTACCAAGCGCCGGCGTGTGATCGCCCGCCTGGTGCCGGAAAGACCGGAAGGCGAGAAGAAGAAGATGCCTGATTTCCTGGCGCGGGTGCGCAGGATCTACGGCGACAAGGTACTGGCCGTCAGCGGCGCCGAACTGATATCTTCGGATCGGGACCGGTATTGAAAATCTACGCCGATTCCAGCTTTCTGGTGTCACTGTACAGCGCAGATACCAATTGGCCCGCCGCCGCACGCACGATGGAGGCTTCCACGGGAGAATGCTTGGTTACTACGCTTGGAGAACTTGAGGTCGTCAATGCTTTTGGATCGCGGGTCTTTCGGAAAGAAGTATCGGTCGCGCAAGCCCAATCGTCATTAATCGACTTCGAAAAAGATTTGCGCGATGGGATTCTCCAACTCCGGGAGTTATCGGATGCCATTTTTGAAAGGGCGCGCAAACTGTCTCGACAAACAACCGCCAAACTGGGCACCCGGACAGCAGATATTTTGCACGTGGCGGCAGCACTCGAACTGGGTGCGGATTTCCTGTACAGCTTCGACCAACAGCAGAGAAAGCTTGCCCAAAGCGTACGCCTCAAGCTGAACTAGGGCGCCAGGGCCCTAAGCATTTTTTTGTGCCTTATGACGCTTTCCTCAAAACATGAGCTGCTCTGCTGGGTGATTGGCGGCGTAGCGGTGATCGAGTTGTTTGTACATTTACACACTTTCAATGTAATAGCTGCAACATACTACTATGGCTTCGCATTGCTCTCCGTAGTCGTCTTTCTGTTCTGGCTCAGGTTCAGGAAAACATCGTCGCCCGAGCCAAGTTGGCTGAGAATTCTGTCGAATTTTGTCCTCGTTATTGTCACTGCAACGTTTCTGCTTTACATCGTTGGTGTTGCAACGTGGTACGAGGGTGTTGCAACGTGGTACGAGTGAGTTGAACGATACCCTGATACGAACCCCTCCACGCAACCCTACTTTCTTCCTTCCCGCTTCTGCGCCACGACCAGTCCGCGCGGGGTTGGCAGGAGCACGGCCGAGATCAGGCCATCCTGTTCGAGTTTGAGCGCGGCTTCGCGGACGATCTTCAAATGAGAACTGGCGTCGTGCATCAGGATCAGGCCATAGGGGTTTATCTGCGGCAGAAAGCGGCGAATTTCCCGCTCGCGGATGGGCATATCGCTGTCGCTGAAGAAGAGGTCGATGGTGCCCTCAACTTTCATGTCGAGGCTTGATTCATTGCGCAGTTCGATCCATTCGGCGAGTCCGGAAGCCTGGATTCGCGCCTTTGCGTTCTCATACACCTCGCGGTCGAACTCGCAGGTGATGACGCGCCCGCGTCCGTTGGCTTTCAGTCCCTCGGCAATCCAGAGGGTGCTGATGCCGCTGAAGGTTCCGGTCTCCACCACCAGTTCGGGCTTGATGGTGGTGACGACGGTGCGCAGGAACTCGAGCACCTCGGCCTCGGCAGTCATGGAATCGAACATGCGCCAGCGCTCCGGGTGCGGACACTCGGGCGTGGGGCGATGATATTCGGGCTGCAGTCGATCGCCAGTGCGCTCGATCTGTCGCAGGATGCGGCGCTCCTGCTTTTCTTTCGTGAAAAGGCGGCGCAGGTTCATAGGAAGGTCTCAGGTCTCAGGTGCCAGGTGTCAGGAAAATCTCGCGGGCATCGGGTTTCTATGTTTTTCCTGAGACCTGGCGCCTGAGACCTGAGACCTATTCTCCTACTCACTGGTGAAGTAGTCGATGCTCACGGGGTTCTCAAACAGGGAGTAATCGCGGGTCACGATTGTGATGCCGCTGTCGGTGACGAAGTATTGCTCGCGGTCGGCTTCGGTATCGTAGCCGATGGTGGTTCCTTCGGGAATGTGAACGTCGCGGTCGATGATGGCTTTCCGGATGCGGCAACTGCGTCCCACGTTCACGTGCGAGAACAGAATGCTGTCCTCGATCTCGGAGTAGGAGTTGACGCGCACATTCGGAGAGAGCACGCAATTCTGGACGGAGCCGCCGGAAATGATGCAGCCGGAAGAAACCAGTGAATCGAGGGCGTGGCCCATGCGCCCGGTTTCGGCAAACACGAATTTTGCCGGCGGGTACTGCCGCTGGTGGGTGCGGATGGGCCATTGCTCATCGTAAAGATTGAAGACCGGAGAGACCGAAACCAGGTCCATGTTGGCTTCGTAGTAAGCTTCGAGCGTGCCCACGTCGCGCCAGTAGAGGGCCTCTTCTTTTTTGTTTTCGTCGACAAAATTGAAAGCGAAGACGCGGCAGTCGCCCAGCATTTTGGGCAGAATATTCTTGCCGAAATCGTGACTGGAATCGGGATCCTCGGCGTCTTTGAGCAGCACGGGAATGAGCACGTCGGTGTTGAAGATATAGATGCCCATCGATGCCGAAATTTTCGTTGGATCGTAGGGCGATCGCAGCTCGGTCTGTTGCGGTTTTTCCAGGAAGCCGACGATGCGATGGTCGTGGTCGATGTCAACGACGCCGAAATAGCGGCATTCGGCCGGGTCGGTCACCAGGGTGGCGACGGTGACGTCGGCGGCGGCGTCCTGGTGCTGCTTGAGCATGCGCGCGTAATTCATTTTGTAGATGTGGTCGCCGGCGAGGATGATCACGTACTTGGGCTGCTCGGAGCCGATGGAATAGATGTTCTGATAGACCGCGTCGGCCGTCCCCATGTACCAGTTCTCGCTGACCCGCTTCATGGGTGGCAGGATTTCGATGAACTCGCCGATTTCACGGCCGAAAATGTTCCAGCCTTCGCGGATCTGACGATTCAGCGAGAGCGCCTTGTATTGCGTGAGGATAAAGACGCGGCGCAGGCCGGAGTTGACGCAGTTGGAAAGCGTGATGTCGATGATGCGGTAGATGCCGCCGAAGGTCACGGCCGGTTTGGCGCGGTCGCGGGTGAGCGGATAGAGGCGCTCACCTGCGCCTCCGGCGAGCAAGATTCCGAGCGTATCTTTCATCGGTACACCGTATGGACGCAGCGTGCTAGGCGGACGCTGCCCTGGCTCAACGCGAAATACTAGCACAGGCGGCGCATTCTGACCGCCGCGCTACCGACCCAAGAGTCGGCACAAAAAGCGGCATGGCTGTCACGCCGCACGGGGAGCCGGTTTTGGAATCAGCGCGCGCGGACAAGAGTGTTCGCGCCAGAGCGAGGCCGAGCTGCGCTCGGCTTGAACGGGCGAGGGCGCCCGTCCCTACACGAGCTCTAGCAGTGCACGATCTTGTCGCTCTTGATGCCGCGCGTGGCGTTACGCGAATCCACCACCAGCTTGGCCTCGTTGACGATCTTCTTGTAGTCGTAGTCGGAGTGATCGGTGACGATGAGCACGCAGTCGTACTGGCCGAGATTGTCGAGCGGGGAGCACTTCATTTGCAGGTCGTACTTGCGGCCGCGACCGACGAAGGGGAAGTAGGGATCGTTATAGCTGACCACGGCGCCCTCTTTTTGAAGCAGCTCGATGATGGTGAGCGCGGGCGACTCGCGCAGGTCGTCAATATCTTTCTTGTAGGCAACGCCCAGAATTAGGATCTTGGATCCGTTGATGGGCTTTTTCTGCCGGTTGAGCGCGGAAATGGTGGAGGCGATCACGTTGTAGGGCATGGCCACGTTGATTTCGCCGGCCAGTTCGATGAAGCGGGTGCGGAAGTCGAACTCCTTCGCTTTCCAGGAAAGATAGAACGGATCGACCGGAATGCAGTGTCCGCCGAGACCCGGCCCGGGATAAAACGGATGGAAGCCGAAAGGCTTGGTGGCGGCAGCGTCGATGATCTCCCAGATGTCGAGGTCCATGCGCAGGCAGAGCATTTTGAGTTCGTTGACGAGCGCGATGTTGACGCAGCGGTAGATGTTTTCGAGCAGCTTGGTCATCTCCGCGGCCGCGGGCGACGAGACGGGAACGGTGCGGCGGAAGATGGAGCCGTAGAGCGCGGCTGCGATTTCGCTGGCCTGGGGATCGAGTCCGCCAATCACTTTCGGAATATCGTGACGAGCCACCTGGGTGTTGCCGGGATCCTCGCGCTCGGGCGAGAACGCGACCCAGATATCGTGGTCGCCGGCTGCGCCCTTACGGGAAGCCTTCAGGGCCGCCGTGTTTTCCTGTTCGAGAATCGGAATCAAGACTTCTTCGGTGGTGCCGGGGTAGGTTGTGCTCTCGAGAATGACGATCTGGCCGGCGCGCAGATGGGGCGCCACGGCATGCGCGGTGTTGGTGATGTAGCTGAGGTCGGGCTCGTGATATTCGTTGAGCGGCGTGGGGACGCAGATGATGATCGCATCCATGGCAGTGATCTGCGAGTAGTCGTCCGTGGCTTTGAAGCCGTTCGCTTTGGCCGCCCCGATCTCCTCGGGCGTGATGCGGAAAATATAGGTGCCGCCGTTGGCGAGGGTATCGATTTTTCGCCGATCGATATCGAAACCGGTGACGGGAAATTTCTGCTCGCTGTAGAGCAGGGCCAGCGGCAATCCAACGTAGCCGAGGCCGATGATTCCGACCCGAGCCTGGCGCGCATCGATGCGGCTTTTCAAGTCGGTAAAGAGGGAGGAAGCGGTGAGTTGAGTATTCATATGCCAGAAATAATTCTAGCATTGGAGGTCGCGCTTGGGCTGCGGAAGCTGCGGTTGTCATATGATTTTCATGCGATTTTTGCAGGGCGGATTGCGATCTTGATTACTGCCGTAATCGAATTCACCCGCACGGCGGTTTCCTTAGTAACATGCAGGGTGCGGTAACGTGCGCCTCAGATGCGATTCTCCCGGCTATTCATCGTGTTGTTCCTGGTCGTTGTCTTTGCTGCGCTCGCGAGCCAGGCGGCGCGCTTTCTGGTGGTGGACGAACCTGAAAAGTCCGATGCCATCGTGGTGCTGGCTGGGGAGACCAACGTCCGTCCGTCCCGCGCTCTGGAACTGCTGCGCCAGGGAGTGGCGCCGCGCGTGTTCATGAATGCCGAGACGCGAGATCTGATCTACGATCAGCGACTGGTCGACATTGCGCAGAGATACGTGAACGGCCTTGGGGAAGAAAACCGCGTCTCGGTATGCCCGATCGTCGGGTTCTCGACCAAGGCCGAGGCCGACGATGTAAGCCGGTGCCTGCAGTCGCTGGGCGCACATCGGGTGCTGATCGTGACCTCCGACTATCACACCCGCCGCGCCTTGATGATCTTTCGCCATCGCCTGCCGCAATACCAGTTCAACGCGGCCGCGGCTCGCAATCCGGCGCAATTCGGCGGAGCCTGGTGGACGAACCGCGAATGGGCAAAAGTCACTTTTGATGAGTGGTTGAAGATGCTGTGGTGGGAGGCGGTGGACCGCTGGCGGTAGTCAGTTGCCAGTCCCCATTGAATCATTTAGTCATTTAGTCATTTAGTCATTGAATCATTGAATCATTGACTGCTTCTCAATGACTCAATGATTCAATGATTCAATGCTAAATGATTCACTGGCAACTTTTTCTTTTGTGCGATAGTTTGAAGGCTATTCATTTCCACCGGAGGTTCCATGGCGCAAGTCACGATTACGGTGCGCAAGAACGGTCCTTTGCGCGTAGACGATCCCAACGGCGTTGTCGAAATGGTGGACGCCGATGGCAACAAATACGACCTGACGGGCAAGACAGCGTTTGCCCTCTGCCGCTGCGGCGCATCCGCCAACCGGCCTTTCTGCGACGGTGCTCACAACAAGATCGCCTTCCAGGCGCCCGATACGGCGATCAAGAACGGGTAGCTGCCGGGTTCGGGATTTCTGTCTCGATTGACTTTTGAGGCGGTCGAAAAATCCTCACGCATTGGCATTCCGACGAGCCGGCGGCGACGAGGAATCTGCAGTTTCAAAGATTGTTGGCAAACTCCAGATCCCTCGCTCCTCCGCGATATCGCGCCTGGTGCGCGTCGCACGCTAGAACTGGTCTCATGAATCACCCACTAAAATTGAGGGGTGGAGTCTAGCCCACCCCGGTCGAAATCTAGTTCTGTGGGCAGTTTGGCCGTAAGTCGTGCCAGCCGCCGTGGATGAAGGTGTAGGCTTGCGCGGTCAAGTTTCGTGTCATCTCACCTGTGTCGGAGTAGGCGTTCTGGGTGCTGAAGGTGCTGATATAGCCTTGTCCCCAGCCTGAGAACGCCAACGAGCCGGTGAAGTGGTCCTGACCGTCGTTGTTGATGGTGTACACCATGTAGAAGTTAACAGGCTGTCCGTTCTGCTGTGAGAACGCGTTGCCGTCGCCCTTTCCCAATTCGTTCAGGTAGGAGACAACATCCTCTTGATGCCACGGGCGAGCCTGAGACGCATCTTTCGGCGTGTATGTGTAGTTCACACTGACAGACAGAACGATGCCGCTGTCGTAGCGGATCGGTGAAACAGGCGTTGAGCAAGGAGCCGGAGGCTGTAACGCCGCACGTCGCCTCGCATTGGAGGTTTGTATAGCTCGTGCAGCGTCATAACAGCCACTACACACCATCAGAAGGGTCAGAGCGATTGAAATCAAAAACAGTTTGGATCTCATGTGAGTTTCTCCCGGTACTCCAGTTTCACGGCCTCAGGCCAGACCTCATTATGGCGGCGGACGCGAGCGAGTGACCACGGTACGAAGGTAATTCGACCTGTCCCCTGCGTTTTTGTACCCTTTCGTACCCCTGAAGACACCGAGCCAGCTGTCTAGCCCAGGAGCCCGTGGTGAAACTCCAATCTCCGCCCTCAGCGCCTGAAGGCGCCCTCATAACGCAGCACTTACGGCATGCCTGAAGGAGGCGTGCCCTGATACGAACCGTACTTGCACCACGGGCTGCTAGCCTCTCAATAGCAAGCCCTATGAAATACATACCTGCTGTCGCCTGCGACCACGTGTACGTCCCTCCGGGAACCATTGATGAGACTGGTCCTAGTATCTAACTGGAAACCGGGGCGGCGAAATTCCGTGCCCGGAGCTTTCTAGTGATCTAGCATGGTCAATAGGCAATTGTTGCCGGAGCTACCGGCACTGGTTTTCAAATCGATGTTTTCAGGCCGAAGAATTTCTTGCCTGCTAACGCTATGGGCCTTTCGGAAAAAACACAGCAGGCCATTCGGCGCAGCACGCGGCTGCCGCTGGAAGTTCCGGTGCTGGTGACCAGCCTCAACGCCGCCCTGCCATTTTCCGAGCAGTGCAACACCACCCTGGTGAACGCGCATGGATGTGGGGTGATCGTTCCCCGCGTGCTCGCGCAGGGCATTCAGGTCCGGCTGGAAATCGTTTCGGCAAAACGGCACACCACGGCGCGAGTGGCGGAAGTGGTTCCACTGGGCGGCGATCCCGAGACCTGGCTGGTCGGCCTGGAACTCGACGTTCCTGGCAACTTCTGGGGAATCGAGTATGCGCCTACGGATTGGAAGATCGAGGAGGACCCATCGCCTACCGTAGAGCAGCAGGCCGATCAGGAGCGGAGCGCGACGGCGAAGCCGGCTCGTTCGCGACGCTGGCGCCTCACCGACATCAGCGCTGGCGCCTGCTACCTGGAGACGGCTGCGCCATTTCCCGCCGATACTCCGGTGGTGCTGAGTATTCGGGTGTTGACCACGGAGTGTCTGCTGGAGGGAGTGGTGCGGGTGGCGCATGCGCAAACCGGAATGGGAGTCGAGTTCACCGGAGCACAAGCGCACGATCAGCGGGCGCGGGTGGAGGAACTGATCGGCCGGCTGATGAGCAGTCGCGAGGTTCCGCGAATTTTCGTAGGGCGGAAGGAAGACCGGAAAGAAGGCCAGCACGCCGTGCCGGGTCCGGCGCCCGACGCGGTGCAGGATGCCGAATCGTCCGACCCGCTCCTGGAGCTGGTTCGCGAGGGGCCGTCGTTGACCGTGGAGCAGTTTCTGAACGACTTGCGAGCGCAGCGGCTCGGCAAGCGCCGCGACCCGCGGATTGATCTAGCGTTGCCGGTGCTGCTTACCGGGGCCGACATCAGCGGTCGTCCTCTGGATCAGAGAGTGATGACGATCAATATCAGCCGGCGCGGAGCGCTGTTGGATGGCATCCACGGAATGCTTGGGGCGGGCGACAAGATTTCTCTCGCTCGCTTGGACAAGAAAGAACAGTTTCGAGTCGCGTGGGTAGGGGGAGAGAACACTCCGGCGGCAGGTCAGGTCGGCGTGGCCGCGGTCGATCCGAATACTTTGTTTTGGGATGAGGTGCTGGAAGCGACGGCGCAGTCAGGGCTGGAGACGGCCAGCCTTCGTGGGAACGACCGTGGGAACGGCGGCGGGACACCGCATTAGCGGCGCTGGAGTGATACACTGCCTCGCCGGAGGACTTTGTGTCAGACGAATTTGTGTCAAAGGAACGGGACCGGGCACTGGGGATGGGCGCGAGGATCACGCGCCGGGATTTTCTGAACGGAGTTGCGCTCACGGCGGGAGCGGCCATCATTCCTCCTGAAATGTGGGCTGCGGCAGCAGCCGATCTGGAAGCGCAGGACGTTCCAGGTTACTATCCTCCCGGCAAGACCGGCCTGCGCGGCGACCACGCCGGGGCATTCGAAGCCGTGCACAAGGTGCGCGACGGCGCTTTCTGGGACGATGCTCCGAAGGCCGTGGACACGGGCGAATCTTACGATCTGGCGATCGTGGGCGGAGGCATCAGCGGACTTGCCGCGGCGCACTATTTCCGCAAGGCTGCGGGCGACAAGGCGCGCGTCCTGATTCTCGAGAACCACGATGACTTCGGCGGACACGCCAAGCGCAACGAATTCGGGGCGGGCGGCCGCACGATTTTGGGATTCGGCGGCACGTATTCCATCGAAAGTCCGGCGCCCTATAGCGCAGGCGCGAAGGCTCTGATCGAAGAGCTCGGCATTGATGTGCCTTCATATCACAAGTACGTCAACAAGGATCTCTACCGTTCGCTTGGTCTGAAGCCGCGCATTTTCTTCGACAAGGAAACGTTTGGGACCGACAAGCTGGTCGCGAACGCGGTGCATACCGGAGGCGATGAGAGCGGCATTAACGACGAGGGCGGCGAAGCGGGTTTGCGAGACTTCCTGAAAGAAGCTCCGCTCTCGGCGAAAGCCAAGGAAGATTTTCAGCGTCTGCTCACGGAAGAGAAAGATTATTTCCCCGGTCTCAGCTCCGACGAAAAGAAGGCGCGCCTGGCTCGGATGAGCTATGCGAAATATCTGACCGACACAGCCGGCGTGAGCGACGAAATCGTGAAATTGTTGCAAGCCTTTCCGCACCCACTGTTCGGCGTGGGCATTGATGCGGTCGCCGCGCAAGACGCCTGGGGTCTGGGAATGCCGGGATTCGACGGCCTCAAGCTCGATCCCACACCGGGCAGGGGGATGAACCGCGACGCCATTCACAGCGACGAAGCGGAAAAATACTTCTTTCACCATCCCGACGGCGTGGCCACCATTGCCCGGCTGCTGGTGCGCAAGCTGATCCCGGCGGCGATTCCAGGAAGCTCGGCCACCGACGTGGTGCTGGCGAAGGCGGATTACGCAAAGCTCGACGAGCCGTCTTCTTCGATGCGCATCCGGCTGAACAGCACGGTGGTCAAAGTAAACCACCGGGGCGATCCAGCCTCGGCGAAAGAAGTGGAAGTCAGCTACTTTACCGGCAAGAGCCTCAAGACGGTGCGTGCCGCGAACTGCATTCTGGCGTGCTGGCATGTGGTGATTCCGTACATTGCGCAGGAATTGCCGGAGGCGCAGAAAGAAGCGCTGGCTTCGGCGCAGAAGGTTCCGCTGCTCTACAACAACGTCCTGGTGCGTAACTGGAGCGCCTTCCAGAAGCTGGGCGCGAGTGCGATTTACGCGCCCGGCATGTACCACACCAGCGTGAACCTGGATATTCCGGTCAGCATTGGCGGCTATGAATGCACGAAAAAGCCGGACGAGCCGATCGTGGTGCACATGATGAAGGCGGCCTGCAAGCCGGGACGCCCGGCGCGCGAGCAGCATAGGCTTGGGCGCATCCAGCTCTATACCACGACGCTCGAAACATACGAGCGCAACATTCGCGAGCAACTGCTGCGGATGCTGGGTGCGGGCGGATTCGACCCCGCGCGCGACATCCTGGAAATCACGGTCAACCGCTGGCCGCACGGCTACGCGTATGAATACAATTCGCTCTTTGATCAGTTCTGGCTGGAAGGCGGCGAGACGCCGTGCCAGGTGGCGCGCAAACCGTTTGGGCGGCTCGCGATCGCGAACTCGGATGCGGACGCATACGCTTACGCCGACTGCGCCATCGATCAGGCTTACCGTGCGGTGCAGGAGTTGAAGAAGTCGTGAGTGTGGCGCGGGCACTCCCTTCGGCTTGCCCCGTNNCACGAGTCGAGGAGGTTCTTACATGCCTGTGCGGCCGGCGAAGCGATCAGCGACGACTGCGAAGTCGCAACCTAAGGCGGACCGTCCATTTGCGCCCGGCTATGGCATTGTTGGAGCGGAAGAGGGTAAGGGCCTGCTTCCGTGGGCCTGGGTTGCCAGAAAAATGAACAACTGCCGGACGTTCTGGCTGGCCACTATTCACGCGGGTCACGGACGTCCACATGTGATGCCGGTGTGGGGAGTGTGGCTCGACGACGTTTTCTTCTTCTCGACCGGACGCAAATCCCGCAAAGGTCAAAACCTCGCCGCCAATCCCGCGTGCACGATTACAAACGACGATGGCGAAGAGGCTGTGATTGTGGAGGGCTTGGCGACTCAGGCCGAGGATGCGGCGGCGCTGGAGCGCATCGCCATCGCCTACAAGAAGAAATACAAGATGGACCCGCGGAGCATGGGAGAACCGATCTTCCGGGTCAAGCCCAGCCGGGTCTTCGGTTTTGTGGAAAGAACCTTTCCGCAGTCCGCAACTCGATGGAAACTATGATGGATATTAGGCCCCCCGTTGGTAACGGGTTTCAGCGGTTACTGCTAAAGCTGAAAAAACACGATTTCGTGGTTGCCGTTCGGCTGCCGATATGGAAAACTGAGTTCAGTTCGTAGAACTTCTTCCCCCGCTTGAATCTACTGTGTAGTCAACTGCAGTAAGTGCTGTGAAAAAGTGCGCGTGCACATCGATGAATTTGCTCGCGAGGACGATTTTTTCGAAACATTAAGCGATAGACCAGCACGGGGAAGACAACGCAGCCACTATTTGCGGAGGTTGGCGAGACTAACGAAGGAGACTTATCATGCCTATGAACAAAAACGACATACGAGATTTAATCGGCATCGCTACACTCCTGTTATTGTTGGTCGCCGCCGCCCCCTGCCAAACCACTCCGATTCAGCACGTGGTGATCCTTATAAAAGAAAACCACTCCTTCGACTCCCTGTTCGGTACATTTCCGGGCGCGAATGGCGCGACCAGTGGCATGACCAGCAACGGGTCCGTCATCCCGTTAAGCCACGCTTCCGACACGCCTCCGAACTTCTCGCACACCTGGCAAATGTTTATCCTTGCCGAGCACGGCGGGAAGATGGATCGTTTCGACAAGACGCCAGGCTGCGGTACCTATGCCTGCTATACGCAGTACCAACAGCCGGATATTCCGAACTATTGGGCCTACGCGCAGCAATACGTGCTAGCCGACAACTTCTTTTCGTCGTCGAACGGGCCGAGCTACCCCAACCACCAGTACTTTATCGCGTCGCAGTCGGGAGGAGCCGTCAACAACCCCCAAGGGGTTACGTTGGGTAGTTGGGGTTGCGACGCGAAGGCAGCCGTAGTGCAGACCTTCGACCTCGCGACGAAGAAATACGGTAAGACAGTGCCCTGCTTTGATTACTTGACGCTCGGCGATGTGCTCGATGCGGCAGGTGTCTCGTGGCAGTACTATGCGCCGACCGCTAAAGTAGCGGGCTACATTTGGTCGGCCTACGATGCCATCCGCCACGTTCGCTATGGTGCGGATTGGGAGAACGTCCGGGATCAGAAGAATTTCGAGTTGGACGCGCTCGCGGGACGGCTGGCCGCCGTGAACTGGGTAACAGTGGATTGGAATGAATCCGATCACCCATCCGCGTCGCTGACGAAGGGAGAGAACCGGGCAGTCTCCATTGTAAATGCCGTCATGCAGGGGCCGGACTGGCCGACGACGGCGATATTCATTACGTGGGACGATCCCGGCGGGTTCTACGATCATGTTCCTCCGCCATATATCGACGGCTACGGGGCCGGGATGCGCGTTCCCCTGCTGGCGATCTCGCCCTATGTCACGCCGCAGGTATACCACGAGCAGGCCACGATTGATTCTCTGCTGGCGTTCGTCGAGGCGAACTGGCAATTGCCGTCGCTGACGATCCGGGACGCTTCGGCAAACAACCTGATGGATTTGTTTAATTGGAACGCGAAGGCTCCGGCATTGGCGCTGCGGCCTCGCCCGGTTCCGAAGATGACGGAGAGGACGAAGGGGCTTATCCGCAAGCAACAACGGGACGGCAAAGAGAGCGAAGGAGATGAACGATGAGCGCAGTACACCACCGGCCCGAATGCGGGGCAGGTCACCATTACGGCCTCCTCGGCGGGGGTCACGTCGCTGAAACTCGCGGTGACGGTGGAGTAGGGCGATTGGGCGCGGCGGGGCAAAGAAAGGGCGTCTGATTTTCGGAGGAATGTGGGCATCGCTGGACGGGATGGCTGGAGCGATGCCCTGATACGAAATTGAAGTTTTTCCGCCGCCGTTCAGCGCCGCAGTATTTTTCGCGCCGACAGATGGGCTCCGGTCAGCAGCAGCATCCCCGACAGGAACGCCCAGAACATCAGGCTGACCGAGATGGCGAACGGCCCATACACTTCCGCAAAATTCAGCCGCGGCAGGGCAAAGATATAAGCGTACTTCAGCGCCTCGGAGAGCAATCCCATGAGCACCGCCGCCGGCAGGACTCCCTGGGCCGGCACCTTGCCGTTCGGCAACAGCCAGTAGACGAGAAAGAAGATCGCGATGCTGGCCCCGATCGAAAAGACTTTCATGGTCACAAAATTCACCAAGTCCACATACCAGGCGCCATAGCCGTGCAGCGCGCTCTTCACGATGGCTACGTTTCCGGCGGTCAAGAATACCGAGAGCAGGGCCAGCGATCCGCAGGCAAACACCAGCCCGAGCGACATCAACTGATTTCCCAGGTAAGAGCGGTTGTTGCGGAATCCCCACACGCGATTCAGCGCAACTTCGAGCGGCAGAAAAATTCCGGTGGAAGTAATCAGCAGCATGGCCAGCGAGAACACTTGCGCCCGATGGTGCGCACCGACCAGCGCATTTAGGTTCCGGATCACGAACTCCTGGCCGGTCGGAAGATAGTCGCGCAACAGGTTCTCGACTACGCCGTACATCACCTCGGAATGAAAGACGTATCGGATCAGCGTCATCAGCAACAGCAGGAACGGGAAGAAGGACAGAATGGAGTTGGCGGCAACGGAGAAGGCGAAGGTGTGCACCTCGGTCCGGAGCAGATAGCGCGCGGTGGAGCGCACGAGGCCCTCGGCCGGAGCAGCGCGATACTCGGCCGCGCCTTTCTCGTCGGAAAGCTCGATGGGAGTGAGCGACGACACTGGTTTCTCAAATATTATCAAATACTTACGGCTTTTCGTCGAGGCTTGCCGGGTTCGGGTCTCACCTGCGTGGCTTTGATTGAGCCCGGGGTCATGTTCGTTTTCCGTTCGTTCCAGCAACTTCGCTCTTGCCAACCGGAATCTTCCTGTTATTATCTGTTGCTCGTCAGCCGGACCCGGTTGGCGAGTGACTAGCAGGATTGACGTTTCTGTGTCAGCAGTCCGATATCGCGCCTTCGTTTTCGCGGCTCCACAGTATTTCGTCGCGGGCAACCGTTCGACGGAATACAGGGGAGCCGTTTCTGTTGGTGCGGCATCGCCCGCGCGCGGCGACGCCAGCAAATATTCTTACCGTCCTTTTGAGGGGGTGCCCTGGTATCGGGTGTCCGGTATCGAGTGTCCGGTACCCCAGGGCAAACAGACAAGCGACGGAAGAATAATTCTTAGACGAGTCGAAAGGAGTTCTTTGTGAGAGAGAAGGGTACTGTGAAGTGGTTCAACGGGGCGAAGGGATACGGATTCATCCAGCGCTCCACGGGCGAGGATGTGTTCGTGCATTTCTCGGCCATCCAGGAGAACGGCTACCGCTCGTTGAATGAAGGCGAGACCGTCGAGTTCGATCTGCTCAAAGGCCCGAAAGGCTTTCAGGCGGGCAACGTCGTGCGCGCGGCATAAATTTCTCCAACCAGTTCGCAAACCCTCTCAGTTTGGTCGAGAGGGTTTTTTATTGAGTCATTGAATCATTGAGGTATTGAGGTATTGAATCATTGAGACGTTGAGTAAATGATTCAATACCTCAATGATTCAATGACTCAATCACTCACCGTCTTCATATCCAGACTCTGCCACAGATACCAGCAGGCGATCGAGCGATAGGGCGCCCACGGTTTCGCGATCTTCTCCATCACCGCGGGCTTGGGCCATTTACGTTTCTTGTAGTGCTTTTTGATGGCCGCCTGCACGCCGTAATCGCCGGTCGGGAGAATATCCGGACGCCGCAACGTGAACATCAGGAACATGTGCGCCGTCCAGACGCCGACGCCCTTGACCTGGGTGAGATGCGCGATCACTTCTTCTTCCGGCAATTCCGGCATGCGCTCGAACTCCAGCAGTCCGGCGTCTGTCTTCTCGGCGAGATCGCGCAGATACGCGGTCTTCTGCCGCGACAGCCCGACGCCGCGCATTTGCGCATCGGTCAGTTTGAGAATGCCCTTCGGCGTCAGCGGATCGCCGGCAAGAGCGGTGAATCGATTGAAGATGGTCACGGCCGCTTTGCCGTTCAACTGCTGATAGAGGATTGCCTCGGCCAGGGCGTGAAACGTGGGCTCGCCAAACTGCATGCGGCACGGCCCTACGCGCTCGATAATCGCGGCTAGCACGGGGTCGGATTTCTTCAGGTGGTTGATCGCTTTGCGCATCGTCGCTGGCTCCTCGCTGGACGGGGAGAAAGTTTAGCACACAGGCGAACAAATGGCGAATTACAAAGAATCGGGTCATCGGATCATCGGGTGATCGGGCCATCTAAAGGCTGGTTGTATTCAGATGACCCGATCACCCGATGGCCCGATGACCCGGTCCTTATCACGACGGGAAGTGGAAGTGTACGTCGTGCCGGGAGGCGACTGGCGTGCCGTCGAGCGTGGCTGGCTGGTAGTGCCAGCGGCGAAGCGTGGCCTCGATCTTTTCGTCGATCCCGTGGCCGATCGCCTGCACGATTTTGGTTTCGACGACGTTGCCCTGGGAGTCGATCGTGACTTCGATGACGACGTCGCCCTGCAGGTCCCGGGGAAGCCCGGCGCGGTCCACCGGAGGATCTGGATACACGACCGGATACGCGACGTGGACTTCGTGGCCGGTAATCGGTCCGTCAATCATGGTGCCCAGCGGAGATCCGGCGTGGGAATTGTGATCGCCGGCTTCCGCGTCGGCCAGGACCTGCTGAGGTTCTGGCGCAGGCTTTGGTGGCTGGAACTGCGGGCTTGGGCGCGGCTTGCTCGCCCGCAGCGGGAACAGCAGCTTGGCCGCATCCGGGGGCGTGTCATCGTTCGCGCCCGGTGGAAAGTAAATCAGTTTGTAGGTGTGGGCTCCGTCTCCATAGGCAAGCCAGGCGGGGCTCAGGTCGATCACCCTGGGATTATGGAACAGGAGCACGGCCAGCACCGCCAGGTGCGCGGCCACCGACACTCCTACTGCACCATGGCGTCGGAATCCCGAACTCGTGGGCTGAAGACCAGTGAACACGCACTTACTACCTTACTCGATTGACGTGTAAAGAGAGAAAAGGTTTCGGGGAGACGGGCGTTGCCGCCCGTCCGCTACCGATCGCGTTCCTGGCAACGAGTTGAATGCCAGCCAGCCTACGCGCCGGCCTGTTGCTCGGCTATGTCGCCGATCACGGGCAGCTTGAACATCTGTCCCTGATAGGCCTTGAGCACCAGAATCAGCCAGATCACAAACCCGGCCAGACTGACTAGTGGCCACACCAGGACGGTTGCCCATCCGAGGAATGGGATGTGGCCAATGAATGCCAAGATGATCCAGAGCACGGTCCAGGCGATCGCGAAGAAGATGCATTGAAAGGCATGGAAGCGGACGAAGCGCTTCTTGTTGAACGGCTCCAGCACCAGAAACACAATCGCCGGAATGATGGTTACGTAGGCCAGCGCGCCGGCCACATTATCGGTGAGTCCGGCAGCCGCGGGTGCGGCCGGGCTCGCGCTCACGCCTTGTACGGCGCCGCCAGCACACTTCGGACAGGTCGCTCCATCCGCGATCTGGGTTCCACAGGTTGCACAAAAAGCCACGGGGACCTCCTTTGAAAGACGAGAGGCAAGTTATCAGAACGCTCGCCGGAGCGCAATGACGCCGGGTCGGGCATTTTGGAGATACCGATTTCTTCGTCCTTTTTCCCGCGTGCGCAGCCCGGGCGATCGGGCCGATTAAAATTTCTAATCGATCCATCACTACTTGCCGTCTCTCGATGCCCCGGCGCTCTGGTATATTTCCCGGATTCCCCGGAGTGGTTTTGGGCCGACGTACCGGTTCGCGCTCGGTGGGTGAAACGGGAGCCGCGTCAACTTTATGGGCCGCATCACAGTTCTTTTTATCCGGCGGTTGTGGCTGCCCACGCTCGTGTTCGGCGCTTTCAGCCTGATCTGTGTCGCGGTGTACATGAGGTTGGAGGGACTCCGCGCCATTGACGCATTCTTCTGGATCTTTCACCCGTATTCGATCGATTACCGTTCTGTCCGCAGTGCTACCAAGCTGTTTTCGATTTTCGTGTATGTGGGAGTGTTCGCCTTTCAGGTGTGGATCGCGGAGCGGGTACTGGTCACGATCTTCAACCGGCAAGGTTTGGAGGCCTGGAAATCCATGATCAACGACGCCAGCATCGCGAAGCTCAAGGATCATTTCATCATCTGCGGATACGGCCAGGTGGGCCGGACGGTGGTCGACCAGCTCACCCGCCTGGAGATTCCGTTTGTGCTGATTGAGACCAACGAAGGACTCTGCCGTGAGCTGCTGAACGACGGCGTGCTGGTGATCCAGGGCGATGCCAAGCGGCAAGACGTACTGCTGCAGGCGGGCATCCAGCGGGCGCGCGGCATTTGCATCGTGATCGACAGCGACGCCGACAATCTTTACATCACGGTCACCGCCCGTTCGCTGAACGCCAAGGCAAAGATCATCACGCGCGCCGGTCAGCAGCGCTACGCAAACGCGATTCGCAACTCGGGCGCCGATGAAGTCATCATCCCGGAATACGAAGGCGGCCTGATGACCGGACGAATGATCCAGAAATACTATCCGGCACAGGGAAGTTTGGAGTAGGGGCGCGCGACGATCGTTGGCTGGCGACCATTGGTTGGCCACGATTGATTGGCCAGCATCAGGGAAAATAAATTCAGGAGCCAGGTTACGGCAGCTGTGTCCGACCGCCGCAGGGTGTCGTCCCCCTCAAACAGCGCGTCCACTCGAAAGCAATCGGACACCTAGCCGCGCCCAGCGCCATTAACGGAGATCCAAGAACGTGGCGCAGGGCAAACTTTTGTTTATCTTGTCGTACGAGATCAGGTCGTGCGAAATCACGGGCTTTCCGGCATCGGATCGCGCATTTCGATCGCCTCCAAAACGGCGGCAATCGCATACCGCGCCTCGAGCGGATCCACAAAACCGCACGCCAGGATCGCGCCGGAGACGAGTTCAACGAGTTCGGTCTTCGGTAATTCTTCCAATCCCCCCACGGATTCGTCGAGCTCGTGCAAGACAAGCAACAACCGGGCCACTCTTTTATCTGCGATGTGAACTTTCGAATCGGAAGAAGTCTTGTTGAACTCAGGGTTTAGCCACACGTATTCGGTGGCGGGATCCAGAAACAGCTCATTTATTTTGTCCATCGGTGCCTCTCTGCTCTGCTCTCGCATGAATGCGGCGGCGATCGCGTCTGTCCATGTTGGGGTTATCGCCTGCCGGCCAAGCTGGACCATGGAATAGAGATCCACAGTGGATTAGCCGATTTTTGCCCGGGACCGGTTGCCGCGTTCGTGATACTGCGCGCACGGCGTCACACCATAGACCAATGCCCCTGGGGCAAGGCGAAGTTGTTAGCCTGGAGTGCGGATTTCAGATCAGAAACGTGCAGAGGAGATCCTGGAGAGAACGTGGATCATGCCGCACAGGTGTGTAGGCTGACTTCCGCTCGTGCCCTTGAGCGCTGACGCCACGCCTTGCTTCACAAACTTGCCTCGGCAGAATGACTCGGGCCATGGTGGGACGGACAAACCTGACGCCAGGGACTACGGGAGGCGCCTGATTTACGGGGGCGTCAACTTCGTTATAGGAAGTCTCAGGGAGGTCCATTTGCGGGATCGCGGAGACGCATACCACGGCGCCCAGTAAGAGCAGAACGAACGTCCAAACTCCTCGCGTCACCGCGGCACCTCCACGGATGTAACAATAGCCGCGTAAGCACGTGTTGTCAAAGAATTACGACCACGAATTACGATCACCGGTAGTAGTGGCCCCGGAGCGTTGCTGCGAGTCATAACAAAGTAACTTTCCATGTCGCAGGGCGCAAGAAGAAAACCGGACGCAACCATCGTCTTTGCCCGGCCTTTGCCCGACGCTCACGTTCCCACTATCATTTCAAGTGCGGGATTCTAAATCTGGCGGAGCAGGGAATTCGCCTCCGCTACTTTTAGTCTGTTGAAAGGCACTGATGATCACTATTGTTTCGGGACTGCCGCGGTCGGGCACATCGCTGATGATGCAGATGCTGGATGCGGGCGGGCTGCCGGTTCTCTCCGACGGCGAGCGCAAAGCCGACACCGACAACCCCAAGGGCTACCTCGAGTGGGAGCGCATCAAGCAGCTTCCGAAAGATCCCAGTCTGATTGCCGAGGCTGAAGGCAAAGTTGTGAAGGTCATCTCGCAACTGGTTCTGTCGCTGCCCTCGGGCCACGAGTACCGCGTCGTCTTCATGCAGCGTCCGCTACCCGAGGTGCTGAAGTCGCAGGACGAGATGCTGCGACGCCGCGGCAACTCGGATTCGAACGCGGACACTTCCGCGATCGAAGAGGCCTTTCAGCGCCACCTGATCGAAGTGAACAAGTGGCTCGCGGGCAAGGCGAACGTGCAGGTCTCGCGCGTGCATTATCATCGCGTGCTGCGCGAACCGAAGGCGGTCGCCGAAGAAATAGCCATGTTCTTACAGGCCCCGCTCGACATCGAGGCCATGGTCCGGCAAGTGGATGGAAGCCTGTATCGCAATCGCATGAAGTAGCGCGGCGAAGACCAACGGCGAGAATGCGAAGTGGAAATTCAGACGGCGACTACACCGTCCGGGCAGGCGGGAGCGCGAATCCGATCTTGCTGCGGCGACTGGGTGGCGGGTTCATCAGCTTCCTGATGACGGTGATGATTTCCTGGATCGTGCCGTCGTGCGTCTCCAGGTGCGCTTCCAATTCCTTTATCCTGTCGGCGAGTTCTCTGTTTGCCGCTAGCATCTCACGTAACCGGACGAAGGCACGCACTACGAAAACACTCATGGCTACTGCACGATCGGAGTTGAGCACGGTCGCAGCCATGATTGCGCCGTGTTCGGTGAAGGCGTAGGGGAGCGAGCGCCGACCACCGCGTCCTTTTTTTGAGGTTGCAAATTGCAACCTCAAAGCGGCGAACTCTCGGGCTGTGAGCTGGAACATGAAATCAGATGGAAACCGCTCTCGGTTGCGGTTCACCTGCTGGTTGAGACGCTTGACCGGAACTCCGTAGAGTTCGGCCAAAGCGGTATCGAGGATGACTTTCTGATGGCGCAGAATCGTAATTCGGGATTCGATGGGGACCACGGCAGCTCTTCGACGGGTTGCTAACGATCGCCGTATTCGTCCGGGTTTTGGCGAACGGACTTGCATCCTGCCATCGTAGCGGTCGTAACCAGTGGAGGCTGTGACCAATGAGCGCTCCGAATGTGATGAAACCGAAGCTCGCTAGTGCGCGCCCTGCTGTGGAAGCGGACTAAGCCTTAAGAAACTATGTAATGCTCACTTCCGTAT
>PKUV01000166.1 GCA_003131315.1 Acidobacteriaceae bacterium | reverse complement strand
TCTTTCATAGGATGAGTGTAATGGCAATTTTTCGCCACTGATGCTTTTGACGCCAGCGCTTCAGGGATTGCCACGCGGCGATGACCGGGGTGTGATCCGCGAGAGAGGCCATCGCCGGGCACTTGCAAGGTGGCGCGGCGGAAAGCCGACGCGCCGCCAGCCCCTTACGACTGCTTCTCCATGGTGAAAGTGGTCGTGGTCCCGTGCTCCTTATCGGTATACTCAGCGTCGATCGACTTGCCATCGGAAGAAACGGTCATGCGGTACACTCCGACGACTTTCCCGTCCCGCTTGTCGGTCTCCTCAATCGTGCGGTCTCCAATCCGCTTCAGCGAAACCATGGTGTGGCCCGGGTCTCCCTGGATCGGATAGTCTTTGCCGTCAAATTTCGCGTCATAGCTGTTGCCGTTCTGGTCCGACATTTTCAGTCCATCGGCTGTGCCTTGGTAGGTCACGGTAAGCCCGTTGCTGGAGACGCTGTTGACCTTCTCCGTGCGCCATGATCCCGACACCGCGTGCGAACCGGCTGGGCCTGGGATCACCCGCGTGGACGTAACCTCCCCAGTCACCGGCTGGGTTCCGGTTGTATCCGTGAACTTGTCGTTCAGAGTATTTCCGTCGGCCGAGACGGTCCGCGTGTTTGTACTCATGACCTTCCCGTCTTTCTTTTGGATGATCTCGACCGAACTGGCATTTACGACGTGAACAGCAATGGTGTCGTAATAGGGATGTCCCGTGACCTTCTGATCGGTCCCATCGGCCTTCACCGCCACCTCCGGAACGCAGGTCAGGCACTCATACATGTTGTTGTTCAGTGAGTATTTGTCGGGCTTGGTGGGAAACTTGGCAGTGTCCAGTTTGGTCATCCAGGTTCCATCGAACGGGGTTTGGCCAAACAGTGTCGCCGATGCGAGCAGCACCAGTACTAACAGCAGTTTTTTCATAAGAGACCTCTCCGTGTGAGATTCTGGCAGCCCAGCAAAAAGGTTCGGCCCGCATTCACATTTCGACGTAATGTGCTGGGCTGTCGGTTGGACGGCGCAATTGTAGCAATAAACCGTTGACCCGGTCCAGGAGATCGTTTATATCGCAATACACAGAGAGCATTGGGGCTACGTAACTGTCGAAATCAGGCGATTTCGCTCACAACCCACTGTTCTCAAAATGGCGCACAGTGCATAACCGTTCGACATCACCACTCGAAAAGATGAATTAGAAACAGGATTACCGTTGCCCCCAGCGGCAGCAGCAGCCCAGCGCGCAGACTCCCGGTGGAATGCGAGATCACGCCCACCATCCACGGAATGACCGCCGGCCCCACCGCCGCCAGCGAAAACATGACCGCGCCAATGCTTCGAGCGGTAACGCCGAACCGTTGTGAAAGCCGGGCCACGGTGATCGGATACAACGTTGCGAAACTCAGTCCCGTAATCAGCGCCCCGCCAATCACTCCCGGCAATGCCGGAGCCCAGAGCATCAGCGCGATGCCCGCCGCTCCCGCTGCATAGCCCGCTCGCAAAACGCGGCGTTCCGGAAAGTGACGTAGAAACGCGGTTCCCAACGCCCGGCCCACCGTCAACGCCGACCAGAAAAACGCCGGCATCATGGACGCCATCGCCGCCCCGCGCGATCCCAGCCGCGAGACATAGGAGCCGATCCATCCTCCCACTGCCGTTTCCGCTCCCGGATACAGAAAGAACACGGCTGCGAAAAGCCAAATCGCCGGACTCTTCGCCATCTCTCGCCATGAGGCCGACGATTCCGCGGACTTTTCCGCCGCGGGAAAAGGCAGATTGCGCATTGCCAACGCCAGCAATACAAGGAACAGCGCCACCGAGCCGAGAAAAAATGGCAGTAACTTGTGTGCCGCCGTCCAAGCCACCATCAGCGAGCAAAACACCGCGCCGACGCCCCAGAAAAAATTCAGCAGGCTGACCGCGCTGGCACGCGAACTCGGGCCCGAACCCGAACCGATCTCCGCAATCAGCAGATTGTCCGCCGGGATAATCAGCCCCAGTCCCAGACCATACGCCGCCACCGAGGCCAGCCCCAGCCAGAGCGAACCCATATAGAGGGTGGCCACTCCGCAGGCCATCAACAGCAGCCCCGACAGAAACGCCGGACGGAATCCCCACCGCGCCAGCAGAACTCCCGAGAGTTGCACGCCCACCAGCGATGCCAGGAATTGCACCAGAAACAGATTGCCGGCTTGGGTGTCATTCATCGCCCAGCGCGCAATCAGGATGGGGAGCATCGGGCCCAGCAGCGTGGTGAGAATGCCGGTGGGCAAAAAGGCAATCTGACCGGCCAGGACCAGTTTCCGGTTCGACGATGACTGTGAAAGCTCGGCTTGAGGGCTCGCCATGCGAAAGAGGATGTCCCCAATCTAAGTGTCAGGAACTTTCAGCATAACGCAACCGCCGCAGCGTCAGAGTAACGGGAAGCGAAATTCGCGCGCTAGCGCCGCCCAAACGGCAGCGGGCGCCAACCCGAAGCCCCGCCAGTGGTAAACTATAATTCCATAACGTCGGAGAGGTGGCCGAGAGGCTGAAGGCGGCGGTTTGCTAAACCGTTATACGGGCTAACACCTGTATCGGGGGTTCGAATCCCCCCCTCTCCGCCATGTTTTGAACCACTTGCGAGACCTGCGATCCGCTCCGCAATCCGTTAGTCGGAATTACTCAGTGCCAGCCCTACGACCTTGGAATGCGCCTGGGCCATTTCATCCGTTACCACGTCGCCGTAAAGGTTCATCGTGGTGCGAATGTCACTGTGCCGCATCAGTTTCTGCTGCACGGCGATTGGAGTTCCCACGGCGTCCAACCAAGACCGGTAGCTGTGGCGTAGCGTGTGGGTCGGCAGCTTGCCGATTCCCGCACTCTCTGCCGCCTTATGGAATACCCGCAGTATCCACGGATAAGACCACGGCAACCGACCGAGCTGAACCGGCGATGCGAACAGCCAATCCCCGTCAGCGGGAAACTGCGTCGTCTGTTTCCACACTTTCAGGATTGCTAGCAGTTCGCCGTCCATGCTCATCCGTTTCTGCGAGTAGATGGTTTTCACGTCATCGACATGTTGACGGACAATTGCGCGTTCAATTCGCAACTTGCCGTTAAGCCAATCCACGTCACACCACTTCAGAGCCAGGCACTCACTGATTCGCAGGCCGAAACACACACAGAGCAGAGCCATCGTGCGGAATGGTTCCTCAAGATGCTGAACGAACTTTCGGAACTCATCAACCGTCAAGCTGCGCGGTTGCCGCGTGCGCTTGGTTGCCCCTTTGACCACCACAAGGTCAATGGGATTGCGCGAAATCTCCAGCACACCACTCCACATGGCAAATTCCATGAGCAGATGCAAGATGCCCCGCACATGGGATTTGCTCTTGGGTGACAAGTTGAGCTGGCGCAACCACAGTTCGACCGGCCTAGGTTGCACTTCGCTGATCGGCCTGTCGCCCCATTTCGGCAGAATGTGGTTCCGCAGCCAGGAACGGTACATTCGCGCTGTTGAATAACGCGAAGGCAACCGCTCACGCTCATACCTTGCTGCCAAAGCCCGCACTGTGTGAATCTCACTTTCTATAGCGGTTGGACCTCCCGATGGTTGGCCAAGAACATCAGGCAGGAAACGCTGCGCTTGTCGTTGCGCGGCCCCCTTGGTTCGGAACTCCTTCAGGGTGCCGATTAACTTCGAGCGCCGTTTCCCGTCTTCCCACCACAGGAAATTCCAGGTTTTACGTCGTTTGTCGAAAACTACACTTCCAGTTTTGTGCCGTGCTGCCCTTTTCATTGCCCCATCCTTTCCGCAGGGCGCACGGATGGCGGAATGGATGGTAGCACGGAGGATTCCAAAAGGGCGGCATCTAAGTCCACTCGCCGGAACCTCCAGACGCGGCGCTTCGTACCCGAGAGTGCAAAAGCCTTCATCTTGCCTTGCCGTACCCAGAGCAGCAACGTCCGAGGTTTGATCCTCAGGTAGTTCGCGGCTTCCGTTACCGTGAGCCATTCCGATTGGATCATCGTTTCCAAATTGCTAGCCTCTCGTGCCGTAAGACAAAACTGCGAGTCGGGTGTCGGCATCGTGGTTCACGCGCTTGCTCCCGGTCGGCGAAGAGTCATACTGCTGGCACCCGCCATATTGTTTGATCGTTAAACCCGCTCTTGCTCTCATTCAGCGCAAGGAGCAAAAGCACACCTGCCATCACTGCGGCGACGATCAGAATTGCTCCCACAACTGTAATTTTCATTGTGTCGGCTCCCATGGGACGATGGCACCGCAGTTCTTC
>PKUV01000002.1 GCA_003131315.1 Acidobacteriaceae bacterium | reverse complement strand
GCTCGCAGCTGCGTAGAATTGCGCCGTGCAATTCATGAACCCTAAGTGGAATGGCCAGTTTTCGTGCTTCGATCTCGTCGCCAAGACCGACGATTGCGTGCGGAGTATTGTTCGCGCCGGCAATGTCGAGATCGGAGGCGACGATTTCGTCGTGATGGCTGGACCATGTGCGGTCGAATCGGAGCGGCAGTTACTGCAGACGGCGGAAGTCGTGGCCGCGGCGGGCGCGCGCATTCTGCGCGGAGGCGCCTACAAACCGCGCTCTTCGCCTTATGCGTTTCAGGGTCTGGGTCTCGAAGGTCTGAAGATTCTGCGCAAAGCGCGGGAAGAGACTGGGCTCGCGATCGTCACCGAAGTGATGAGCGAGGAAGACGTCGACCTGATCGCGGAGTATGCCGATCTCATGCAGGTGGGCACCCGCAGCATGGAGAACTACGCGCTGCTGGAAAGACTAGGCGGATGTGGGCGACCGGTGCTGCTGAAGCGGGGGATGACCGCGACGCTCGAAGAGTTGCTACGGTCCGCGCAAGTGATCGCAATGGCAACGCGTGGCAATCCGCAGATCGTTCTGTGCGAGCGTGGTATCCGAACGTTTGAGACGGCGACACGCAATACGTTGGACATCGCCGCGGTGCCGGTACTGAAGACAGTTTCGCACCTGCCAGTGATTGTCGATCCGAGTCACGCTGCGGGAGTGCGTTGCCTGGTTCCGGTCCTGGCGCGGGCCGCGGCGGTCGTGGGCGCCGATGGGCTGCTGGTCGAAGTGCATCCGTCGCCTGATCAGGCAATGAGCGACGGGGCGCAGTCGCTCACCTTTCGCCACTTCCGCGACATGATGGACGATCTGCAGCCGTATCTGGCAATCCAGGATGCTGCCCGGCGGCTTGGTCCGCAACTGGTCGCGGCCGGGGGATCCGACTAGTGCCGGTACGTCCGATCATGGGGGGGCTGCTCTCGCTCGTCATTATTATTGGATTCGGGCCTACATCCTCCGTGTTCTCCTCGGGCTCGGATTCCCCCGCATTCCTTTTCACCGTTGCGAAACGGTACGAAGCGCTTGCATGGATCCGTGGCGCCGACCGATTCAGCTCCGACGCAATCATATTTCTTCAAGACGCGAGCGACCGGCATCCTCTGATCCCAAGTTTCGCGGCCTCTGCCGATCCCACGGTTTCGTTCGACGGGAAGAGTGTGTTGTTCGCCGGCAAGCAGAAGATTCAGGATCCCTGGCAGATATGGAAAGTTGCGATGACTGGCGGCGCGGCGCGGCGCGTCACCTCGTGCGCGGAGGACTGTGTTCGTCCCTTCTACCTGCCGGACGACCGCATCGTATATGCAAAGAAGACCGGTGGCCGTTTTGTCATTGAGGCCGCCGGCATGGCGGAGGGCAAGACCGTCCGGTTGACCGTCCAGTTGACGTATGGCCCAGGAAACTTCCTGCCGACCGATGTTCTGCGCGACGGCCGCATCTTGTTTGAAGCGACGTACCCGCTCGGAACCGATGGCACGCCGGAACTCTATACCGTTTATTCGGACGGCAGTGGAGTGGAGTCCTATCGCTGCGACCATGGCAAAGCGCGGTACTCCGGCAAGCAGGTCGCCTCGGGTGACATCGTCTTCACATCTGGCTCTAGCTTAGCCCGGTTCACTTCGGCTCGTGCACAGGAAGTTCACATTTCTGCGCCCGCCGGGGAGTATGCCGGGGACGCCGCCGAGACTTCATCGGGCGATTGGCTGCTTGCCTGGCGGCCGGATGCAAAGAGTTATTTCCAGGTGAAACGCTGGAAACCGGGTGACGGTAGTTTGTTGTCCGCCGTAGTGGAACAAAGCGCCAATGTAATCCAGCCGACACTAGTTGTGGAACGCACGGTGCCGAAGCGGCATCCCTCGGGCTTGCATGACTGGCCGAATGCCAACCTTCTTTGTCTGAATGCTTACACCTCGAAATACAGGTTTGCAGCCGGATCGATCCACTCGGTTCGGCTATACACGCGGGATAGCGTGGGGACCACAAAGCTGCTGGGGTCGGCGCCGGTGGAGCGCGACGGATCGTTTTTTGTTCAAGTCCCGACGGAGCAGCCGTTGCAGATCGAGCTGCTCGACGGCTCTGGCAAGACACTGAAGCGGCAAGCTGGCTGGTTCTGGATGCGGCGCGGCGAACAAAGGGCATGCGTCGGATGTCACGCGGGTCCGGAAACTGCGCCCGAGAACGCCGTGCCTATGATTCTGCTGAAGTCTACGACTCCGGCCGACATGACGGGCGCGGCCAGCCACAGTGCTTCGGGAGGGCACTAACTTGAAGACGCGAATCCTGATCACGCGAGCCTCATTCCTGAAAGTGCTGGGATTCTTGCTGCTGTCTTCCGCTCTGCTCGCGCAATCGCCACAGGTGAGCGCGCCGGGCGCGATTCGTTTCGACGATGTGACGGCAAAATCAGGCATTCAATTCACGCACAGCTTTGGCGCGCAGCAACTGGGTTCGTTGCTCGAGAGCACGGGTGCGGGCTGCGTCTGGTTCGACTACAACAACGACGGGCTGCCGGATCTCTACGTGGTCAGCGGAAAGCCGCTCGAAGAGGGAATGCATCCTTACCCGCTGAAGCAGCCCCCGGCCGTCGCCCCGCACAATCATCTCTACAGAAACAACGGCGACGGCACATTTACCGATGTCACCGACCAAGCTGGCGTTGCCGCCAACATTTACGGAATGGCCGCGATTGCCGCCGACTTCGATAACGACGGCTTCGTCGATCTGTTCGTGACCGGCTACGGGCGCGCGATTCTCTATCGTAACCGCGGCGACGGCACGTTCGAAGATGTAACCGCGAAGGCCGGCATCAAGGTTGACGGCTGGTCGATCGGTTCGGCGTGGCTTGACTACGATCGTGACGGCTGCGTTGACCTGTTCGTCGGCAGATATGTGAAGTTCGATCCGAAGTATCGTAACTACTACGCCGCCGACAACTATCCCGGCCCACTCGACTACGCCGCGGATACGAATCGTCTTTTTCACAATAACTGTAACGGCACGTTTACCGACGTGACCGACAAATCGGGAATCGGCGCCTACAAAGGCCGGACCATGGGCGTGACGGCTGCGGATTTTGACGGCGACGGTTATCCCGACATCTACGTCGCCAACGACAAGACGGAGAACTTCCTCTTCCACAACAAGCGCGACGGCACGTTTGAGGAGATCGCCGCCGATCTCGGCGTCGCGTACGGGCAGAACGGAGAAAACACTTCAGCGATGGGCCCGGTGTTTGCCGACATCGACGGCGACGGGCATGTAGATCTCTGGGTGACCGATTCGAAGTACAACCGCTTGATGCGGAACACGGGACAGAACGGATTCGAAGATATCGGGCCGAGTTCGGGAATTTCGCAGGCCACGGCGCAATACACCAGTTGGGGCACAGGCGTTTACGATTTCGATAACGATGGCTGGCTGGACATTCTGATCTTCCACGGCGGTTTGATCCACCTGGTTCCGCAGGAACAGTCGTTGTTTCGGGGCCTCGGAAACGGCAAGTTTGCAGATGTTTCGCGTGACGCGGGTCCGGCGCTTGACGTAAAGACAGTCTCGCGCGGCGCTTGCTTTGCCGACTACGACAATGACGGAAAGATCGACGCGTTCGTCGTGAACCTGGGCGCGCCCGCCACACTGCTGCACAACGTCACCCAGAACAGCAATCATTGGCTGACTGTGAAGCTGAAAGGAAAAAAGAGCAATCGCGACGGAATCGGCGCGCACCTGGAATTGCTGTCCGGCGGGCGGAAGCAGATCGCCGAGCGCATCGCAGGATCGGGTTATCTCTCGCAGGACGACGGGCGCGTTCATTTTGGCATGGGAAGCGCGGCGAAGGCCGACAAGCTTACGATCCATTGGCCCAGCGGACAAGAGCAGGTCCTGGAGAATCTGGCAGTGGATCGCGTGCTCACGGTGGAGGAGCCGTGACGGTGGTGGACTTCTTGATGCGAAGCATGGTCACAATCCCGGCGAAAGCGAAGCTTGCGGCAAAGATCGCGCCGATCACCGCTCTGATCCTTGTGGCGGCCATTGCGCGGCCCGCCGCAAAGCCAGCCGGCTCCGGAATCAACGAGCGCTACTTATCCCCGTTGGAAATGCTGCTTTCGCCGGACGGGCACCGACTCTACGTCGTCTGCCAGGCCAGCGACGAGCTGCGCGTTGTAGATATCGAATCGGGCAAGGTTGTGACCGTGGTGCCCCTCGGCCGTGCGCCGCGTGGAATTACGTTGTCGCCGGACGGTACTCAAATCTACGTGACCAATTCCACGGACGATACGGTGTCGGTGATCGACGCCGCCACGCTGAAAGTGACGCGCACGCTGCCCACCGGATTCGAACCCGCCGGTGTCGTATCCGACCGGACGGGCGAGACTCTCTACGTTGCCAACCGGCTCAGTGGCGACATTTCCGTCATTGATGTGAAGACGGGGCAGGAAATGAAGCGACTCCTGGCCGGCCGCGGGGCAAGCTATCTGGCGCTCTCGCCGGACGGCAAGTTCATTTACGGCACGCACATTTATCCGAACCCGGGCGCGTTTCGAACACCACCGAATTCAGAGATCACGGTCATCGACACTGGGCGGCAAACCGTCGTCGAGCGCAAGCCGCTGCACAACGTGGCGGGAGTCTTTCACGTGGCGTTGTCGGCTGACGGCAAGTTGGGAGTAGCGGCACAACTTCGTCCCAAGAATCTGATTCCGCTGGCGCATGTCGAGCATGGCTGGGTTTTCGGCAATTCGCTCACGTTGTTCGGCGAGGATGTCGGCGGAACGGTCCAGGTCCCGATCGATGAACTCGACCGCTACTACTCTCTGCCCTGGGGTGTAGTCATCACACCGGATAAATCGAAGATCTTCCTGACCACTGCCGCATCGGAGAGCGTAACGGTCATCGATGTTCCCAGGCTGCTCAGCTACGTGCGCGCGCGTCGCGAGCCGTTCGTCAACGATCTCTCGGCTTCGGCCAACTACGTAGCGGCGCGAATTCCCGTCGGTCACAATCCCCGCGGCGTTTTGCTATCGAAAGATGCCACGCGGCTCTACGTGGCAAACCGGCTCGACGACAACATCACCGTCATCGACACGAAAGCCAACCGGGTCGTCTCCACCATCGACCTTGGTGGCCCGAAGACGATCAACCCATTCCGGCGCGGGGAGCGCCTTTTTTTTACCGCCAATTACGCTTTCCAGAGCCAGTTTGGCTGCTCCAATTGCCATCTGGATGCAACCATCGACGGTTTGCAATGGGACCTTGAACCGGACGGCTTCGGCAAAGATATTGTCGACAATCGCTCGCTCGAAGATCTTTCCGGCACGGAGCCCTTCAAGTGGAATGGCGGCAATCCCGACTTGCCCACCGAATGCGGCCCGCGCACGGAGAAGTATTTCTTCCGCTCGCAGAGTTACGGCGATCGGGAACTCACCGACCTGGTGACTTTTGTTTACTCGCTTCCTTATCGCCCGAATCGTTATCGCCTGGCGAATGGCGAGCTGACCCCGGCGCAGGAGCGCGGCAAGGCGATCTTCGAGAGGACGACCTACAAGAACGGCAAGCTCATTCCTCAGACCAACCAGTGCGCGTACTGCCACAGCGGACCCAAGTACACGAACCAGCAGCAACTCGACGTCGGCACTGGCAAACCGACGGACCGCTCGCCATTAGTTGATGTGCCTCACCTCCGCAATGTCGTGTACTCCGCGCCTTATCTGCACGATGGGTCGGCGCAATCGCTCGAAGAAATCTGGACCGTGTTCAACCCGAAAGACACGCACGGCGTGAGCAACGATCTCACGAAAGACGAACTGAACGATCTCATTGAGTATTTGAAAACGTTATGAAGATGAAGCCGAAAATCTTGTTTGCGACGCTGGCTGCGGTCATCGCGGTTTCCCTCGCGACGGCCCTCGCGACCGCCCAAGACATGCCCCTCTTCCGCTGGGAGAACTTCACCACGGCGGATGGCCTCCCCGACAACCACGTCTTCTGCGTTCTCGTGGCCGGGGATCGCATCTGGGCGGGCACGGAGAACGGGCTTGGCCGGTACGAAAACGGCGCATGGAGAGTCCTTCGCCCCGCCGATGGCCTGGCGCACCAAGCCGTGCTCTCGCTCGCGCTCGACAAACGCACCGGCGATCTGTGGGTGGGCACGATGGGTGGCCTGAGCCGCGTCTCCGCCGACCGCATTGATAACTTCACGCAACTGAATTCCGGCTTGAGCAACGACATCGTCTACGGCGTCGGCGTGCAGGGAGATTTCGTCTGGACCGCGACCGCCGCCGGGGCCAGCCGCCTGAATACGCGCACCGGCGAGTGGGCGCTCTTCAACGAGCGAAACACTCCCATGTACGAGATCTGGACCTATGGCGTCAGTCCAGCGGAAGACAAGGTTTACTACGCAGTGTGGGGCGGCGGAGTGCTCGAATACGACGTCAAGACCGAGCGCTGGAAAGACTACAACGATCCCGACGGCGAGACCGAACTGGTACTGATGAAGGACCAGGGACTGATCCACGAAGTTACGACCTCGGTCAGTTATGTCGACAAGATTCTCTGGGTTGCGACTTACTTCGGCGCCAGCCGTTACGACGGCCGATACTGGCATAACTTCCTCCAGAAAGACAGCGGCCTGCCCAGCAATTTCCTGAACCAGATCAAAGGTGTGGACGGCAATCGAGCATGGTTCTCCACCGATAAGGGACTGGCTTATTACGATGGCACGAACTGGGCCGTCTATCGGCCTGCGCTCGACACGCACAAGCCGGAGATGCAGGTTCGCGACGCGGCCGGCGCCGTCAAGAAGATAGCGGTGCAAAGTGCGCCCGCGCATAACTACATTCTCGGCGTCGATTTTCAGGGAGACGACCTTTGGGTGGCGACGGCGAAAGGCTTGAGCCACGGCATTCGGCAACGTGGTTCGACAGAAAATGCTTCGACAGAAAGTGGTTCGACAGAAAGCGCACAAGTTGTAGGAGCACGAAAGTCAATACAAGGGGAGTCAATAAAGAAGAAGTAAGTTCTCAAGGAGTCTTACTCATGAACGTTCAAGAACTACTCGCGGAAGTAACTACGGCGCCCGTTGTCAAGCGCGCCATCACCAACCACTCGGCGCTGAATGAAGCCTACGCTTATGGCAGCGCGTTCTCGCGCGGCATGAGGATCGATTTGAATGGGTTGGCCATTCTGCTGATCTCGGGCACTGCCAGCATCGACGACGAGGGCAAGACGGTGCACGTGGGCGACCTTCGCGCACAGACGCGCCGCACGTTCGATAACATCACCGCGCTGCTTGCTTCCGAAGGTGCGACGTGGCACGACATCGTTCGCACGTCGTGCTATCTCCGCGACATCGAGCGCGACTACAAGGCCTTCAACGAAGAGCGGAGCGCGTTCTACCAGGAGCAAAAACTCAATCCTCTGCCCGCTTCGACTGGCATCCAGGCGATTCTCTGCCGCCCTGACTTGCTCGTTGAGATCGAAGCGATTGCCATGTTCCGCCACGAATCGCCTACGGAGTAAGGAGTAGCGCTTATGGGTCGCCTGCTGGTGTCTATCGTCGCCGTCGCAGCTGTGCTGATGTCCACGGCGTGGACCCAGACGTCTGCTCCATGTCCCTGCGGGAGTATCCCTCCGGGCCCGCCTGCGCCTCGCTCGCTGAAGCCCTACACCGGCGCACCCGAGGACTTACGCCCGTTTTCGAAGTTCACCATTCCTTACTTCGAGAACTATCAGGATCTCGTCGAATATAACGGCGCGGCTCGCGATGTACCCAACGCCGACCTGAAAGACTTGTCTGAGATTCGCATCGGCTTCATCGGCCCACTTTACAACCATCCCGATCAGATTCTCGGCAACCGCATGCTCAATGGCGCTACCTTGGCCGTCGAGGAGGCGAACGCGACGGGCGGCTACGGTGGCAAGCCGTTCAAGCTGATGGTGCACAACGATTCGGCCATTTGGGGCGCGGCCAGCAATGAGATCGTCAAAATGGTTTACGACGAGAAGGTCTGGGCCATGTTCGGGTCGGTGAGCGCAGACACGACCCACATCGCGCTGCGCGTCACCCTCAAAGCCGAAACGCCGCTGGTCAACAGCGCTTCCACTGACCCTACCATCCCCGAGACCATCGTCCCGTGGTACTTCACCGATATTCAGGATGACCGCCTGCAGGACTACACGCTGGCGCGCCACATTTACACCGAACTCGGCCTGAAGCGGATCGCGATCTTGCGCGTGAACGATCGCTACGGACGCTTCGGAGTCATCAAGTTCCGCGATGCCTCGCGGCGACTCGGGCACCCGGTGGTGATCGAGCAGAAATTTCGGCCCGGCGATACCGACTTCCGCCACCAACTTCAGGTGATCGAAGATTCGCGCGTTGACGGGATCGTGCTCTGGACCGACATTGGTCCCGCCGCGACGATCCTGCAGCAGATGCAGGAACTGGGAATGAAGCAGAGGGTGTTCGGCAGCCACCGGACCATTGGCGGCACTGGCGGCGGCACTAGCGGCGACGAACTCGTTAAGCTGGCCGGACCGGCCGCGGAAGGCTTCGAGGCTGTTTTTCCATACGATCCTACCCGCACCGACCCGCGCTGGCTCGACTTCAATGCCCGCTACGAGGCGCGCTTCCACGAGAAGCCGGATCACTTCGCCTCTCTGGCCTACGATGCGATGCAGATTCTGCTGGACGCGATCTGTCGCGCGGGGTTGAACAAGGGCAGAATTCGCGACGCACTGACCGGCGTCGAGAGCCATAAAGGTGTGACGGGCGACATGGTCTTCGATCCGAACAGCAAGAACATCGCTCCCATGTTCCTAGCACGGGTGCACAACGGGTCGATCGACTACCGCCGCATTACGATGGAGAAGCCGTATGCTCGCGTGGGGGAGAACGGAGTTCAGTACTCGGGACCGGCGCTGGCCCAGGAAAAAACTGACCACCTGCAAATCGGCGTCTTCGGGCCGCGAGCCGATGAAATCGTCCACTCCGCCGAGGTGATCCGTTTACTCCGCGAGATCAACGGCAAAGGCCAAGGCATGTCAGGGCACCCCATATCTCTGATTGCGATTCCCTCTCAGCTTTCCTGGGGAAAGGCTTCCGACGAACTCGTAAAGGCGGTCTATCAAGATCGTGTTCTGGCCTTGATCGCACTCGACCGCCCTTCCAGTCACCTGGCGGAACAAATCGCCGTGAAGTCGTTTATTCCCGTGGTCGCCATCTCTTCCGACCGCGCGCTGACTACGACCAACATCCCGTGGATCTTCCGCCTGCCGGAAGGAACGCCGATCGAGCAAGCCCTGCGCAGCCTCGCGGAGGCCATCAACCGTGCCGGCCCAAACCGCGAAAAGATTCGTAACCTGCTAGCGTCGGGTAAACGTGTGGGCGGAGCGAGCTTTGAATCCACCGGCGAGCTGCGTCAATCGGCTCGATGACTGTATCGCGCCTACAGATTGGCGTAGTTGAGCGGCCGGAATCGAACCACCCGTGCCGCACAAGGAGGTTTTCATTGCCGTCCTCTGGCAGTGAGCGGGTATCCCCATCAACGCGCAATCAAGCGAACCGTGGAGACCGCTCGATTGACGATCGAGCAGTTTCCGGAACACTCGGGGATGTGCGGCGGATCACAGTTTTGTGCGCATTGTAGGACTGAGTCGCGATCTGCACGGGAGTAGCGGCATTCACGGGACCGGAATCGGATGTCGCAATGATTGCATAATCCGCAACCGTAGCCTGGGTGGGATCGACGCCAAACTCCTGGAACATCCCATACAACTTTTCGGGAGCTTCGGGGTTCAATAGTATGTAGGGGTGTGATTGTCAGGAGGAGACCTTGAAAGTATCGCGCTTATTTCGTAAAGCAATTGGTTCCGGGTTGGCGGCGAGAGCCGCTCTTTTGTGCTTTGTGGTTGGCGCAGCGGCATTGGCTTGCGCCCAGGGTGGCGCCATGACTCCTTATCAGGACGAAACGGACGGCGTAAGCACCGGCGGAAAATGGCTGGAGTTCCACTCCGACAGCAAGATGACGGGCGCGAAGAAAGTGCGATTCGAGATCCAGTCCGATAATTATTTTCGCGAAGACCAGGATTACAAGCCCAGAGTTAATCTGTATTGCAGTGACGGCAAGCTCAAGCTGGCGGACTTCAATCCGGGAGTCAAACTGCCTCCACCGAACCGCCCCGGCTTCTGGGGACAGCCCCAGTTGGAAGTTATGGTCCGCGTTGACGACGCGCACTACTTCAAGGGCTGGAACTGGATGCGCGGCCACTTCCTCTCCATGGACAAAGGCACGGTTCGTGGCATGATCGGGGCCCAGGTTTTCAAGGTGGAACTTCCCACGCGGAGCGGCCGGCAGATCGCGGAGTTTTCTCCCGGCGGGCTGAATCTGGATCGAATCAAGCAAGCCTGCGATCTGACGCCGAAGAAGCCGAGCACGGACTAGCGCCGCGACCGCTTGCTGGTGGAGAGCCGGGCGTCNNCGAGACGCCCGTCCCTCCATCGTATGACTCATCACGCGGTAACGGTACCAGCGCAATTTGACTTCCCCCTTCTGCATCCCCAGCCGTTCCTGGGAATCCAATAATGGTATCGTGGGAGGCGCATGAAGATTGGCATCACCTGTTATCCAACCTACGGCGGCAGCGGAGTTGTCGCCACCGAACTGGGGCTTGAACTCGCTCGCCGGGGCCATGAGATTCATTTCATCTCCTATTCGCAGCCCATTCGTCTGACCGGGCCGGAACCTAACATTCATTATCATGAGGTCGAGGTCACGCGGTATCCGCTGTTCGAATATCCCCCGTACGATCTGGCGCTGGCGACTCGCATGGCCGAGGTGTCGCAGCTCTACGAACTCGATCTGCTGCACGTGCACTACGCGATCCCGCACTCGGTGAGCGCGATGCTGGCCAAGCAGATGCTGGCGGCAACTCCGCCACGGCGCCATTTGCCGTTTGTCACGACCCTGCACGGGACCGACATCACTCTGGTCGGGCTCGACCGCTCGTATCTTCCCATTACGCGTTTTTCCATCGAGCAGAGCGACGGCGTGACGGCGATCTCGCAGTATTTGCGCACCCGCACGCTTAAGATTTTCGATGTCAAGAACCACATCGAAGTCATCCCGAACTTCGTGAACTGCGACGAGTATCTGCGCAAACCGGAATGGCTGGAAAAACGTAGCGAGTATGTCTCGAACGACGAGCGGCTGCTGGTACACCTTTCCAACTTCCGCCCGGTGAAACGCGTCCTGGACGTGATCGAAATCTTCGACCGCGTGCGCAAGAAGATTCCTTCCAAGCTGTTGCTGATTGGCGACGGGCCCGATCGTTCGCAGGCGGAGTGGCTGGCGGTGCAAAAAGGCATTCACGAGCACGTGCTGTTTCTTGGGAAGCAGGATCAAATCCGGGAAAAACTGGCCATCTCAGACGTGATGTTGATGCCCAGCGAACTGGAAACGTTCGGACTCGCGGCACTGGAAGGAATGGCCTGTGAGGTCGTCCCGATTGCCGCCCGCACTGGGGGAGTGCCGGAAGTGATCGAGCACGGTGTAACCGGATTTATGGCCGATGTCGGCGACGTGGACACCATGGCTCGTTATGCCATCGAGTTGCTGAGTGATGAATCGGCTCTGCGCGCCATGGGGAAGCGGGCGCGTGCCGCCGCGATGGAAAAATTCTGTGCCAGCAAGATCATTCCGCTTTACGAAGACTTTTACCGAAAGGTGCTGGAGCAATCGCCGAAGTCGTCATGAGCTCTTCGGGATTAGGCAGAATGGGCAGCCGCAACCGGATCAGCGTGCCGCCGCCTTCGCGGCTTTCGATCATCATCTTGGCAGCATCGCCGTAGAGCACCTTCAGACGCTCCGCGACGTTCGCCATGCCGATTCCCATACCTCCGAAGACGTGGGCTTGCCCGTGCTCTCGAACGAACGCTTGGGCCGACCGCATGCCCACGCCGTCATCTTCTACCTCGACCACGAGCCGTGACTTGATCAGGCGGCTGCGCAGCGTAATGCTGCCGCCTTCGACCTTGGGAGCAAGTCCGTGCTTGATGCAGTTTTCGACCAGCGGCTGCAGCAGCATGCTGGGAACCATGGCTTCGAGAGACGCCGGATCGAGATCCTTGACGACCTTGAGCTTGTCCCGTCCAAAGCGTACGACCTCGATGTCCAGATAATTGTCGATGAACTCCACTTCCTCGCGCAGCGGAACGAACGAATCCGTACTGTGCAGCAGGCGGCGAAGAATCGTAGCGAGCTTCAGGATCATCTCCCGCGCCGTGTCGGGATCGAAGCGCACCAGCGACGAAATGGAATTCAGCGTATTGAACAGAAAGTGTGGATTGATCTGATTCTGCAATGCCGCCATGCGCGCCTGCAGCAGCAGCCGTTCCTGCTCTTCCAGCTTTATCTGGATGCGGACGCTGTTGAAGATTTTCAATTCCGTGCCCACCACCATGACTACCGTCAGGTAGATTGCGCTCTCCACCAAATACCCGTTCAGAGTCCCGCCGGCGCCCCCCATCCACAGGCCGGGGCTTTCCAGGCTGAAGATGGAGTTCGGCCAGAAGCGCCAGATTTCCGTCTGCAGAAAACGCAGGCCCACGATGGTCACGAAAAAAGCGATCTGCCAATCGAAGACGCGCGGGCGCGGCAGATTGCGGCGAATCCAGCGGTAAAGACTGAGGTCCACGAACGGTGAAAACGACCAGATATCTTCTTGCTCGGGCGCGACCCGGCGCAACTGCCCGGCAATAATTCCGGCGAGCACATTCAACGGCAAGCTGGCCCACTCTCCGTGCAACGATGCGGGCAGCGACATCAGCGCTCCGCCGAGCCCTCCCGACAAGCGCCCGCCCATCACACCCAGCAGCAACGTGGTTTCAAGCGACAGGTCCCCAGCGAGGAAGTTCTTGGCGCTGAATCGTATCCAGACGCCGAGTGCGATGGGGATCGCCATCCACAACGCCAGATAAATCTTGCGCCGGGTTTCGCGCTGCTCGCGGAAGATAAGACTCTTAAATTCTTTGGAGCGCACCAGGGCGCTCGACACGGCCGCGGCCACGCCCAGCTTGATCAGGAGATTGACGAGTATCAGCCGCGGTTCCAGCATCAAGGTGACTTGCTGGTGGAGATCCGGGCGTCCCCGCCCGGACGGGCGAGACGCCCGTCGCTCCACCACATGACTTTCTTCCCGAGAATCGTGCGTGCGTCGGGATCAGGCTCCGATTGTACCCGCTGCCTGCTGCAAAAGCTGCTCGAGATTCGAGCCCGCCGGAACTCCGCCCTGGGCGAAATCGCGGCTTCCACCGCCGCGGCCTCCAATGGTCGACAACACTTGCTTGAGCAACGCTCCCATGTCGGCTGTTGAGCCGGGCGCGCCACCGGAAGCCTGTGCCGAAGTTTGCGCGAAGACCAGACCTGGTGGATCCACCGTGCTCGCCACGAGCGCGATGGCCGGCGTGCCCGCTCGCGTCACTTTCTGCGCAAACAGTTTGGCGAAGCCGATGTCGCGATCCGAAAATGCCCGCGCGATGATCTTCCGCCCGTTCGTCTCCGGTTGATTTTGGAGAGCGGCCAAAGCCATAAGCTCGGCGAGCTGATCGAGCGCATCGTCCTTTTGCTTGCGCAACAGTTTGCTCTCTTCGACACTCTTGCGGATCTGATCCGGCACATCCCAGAGCTGCGCCGAGAATAGTGCGGCCGCCTCACTGAGGGCGCTGTAGTCACGCCGCGCCATGCGAACTGCGCGGTCGCCGCAGACAAACTCCACTCGTGTTCCCTGCCGCACCTTCTCGGTTTTCCGCAGCAGGATCGAACCGATCTGCCCGCTGGCGCTGACGTGAGTTCCGCCACACGCCGACACATCGAACTCCGCGACCTCAACCAAACGCAGTTCGTCGCGCTCCTCAGGAGGCAATTTACGCAGGCCAAGCTTCTCCGCTTCCGCGCGCGAAACATAGCGAATCAGCACCGGACGGTTCTCAAAGACAATCTGGTTAGCCCGCTTTTCGGCTCCGGCAATCTGCTCGGAACTTACGAACGGCGTCGCCAGATCAATCGAGCAATAATCTTCGCCCATGTGGAACGAGACGGTCGGCATCTGGTAAAGCTCCATAAAAGCTGACGATAGAACATGCTGTCCGGAGTGTTGCTGCATGTGGTCGCGGCGGCGTTCGGGATCGATGCTGCCATGTACCGCGGCGCCTGCCAGCGGCAACCTCGCCGGCGCTTCCAAGTAGTGAACGACCCTGCCGTCTTCCCCATCCGCAACTTCCGTGACTCGCAGGCGATCGCCCCCGTCGAGCGTCAGCCATCCGGTGTCGTGGACCTGACCGCCACTGGTTGGATAGAACGCCGTTTCGCGCAGGATGACAGAGGGGCGCGATTGCTCGGGCGAGGGAGGCGCCACGTCCTCGACAACCGAATCGAATTCGTGCATTTCAGAGCTGTCGTAGTAAAGACGATTGGTCATGATGAAAAAGTCGCGATGAAAGCATTGTGACTAAGCTAGGGCAGCGCGCAGCGGGCAAACAAAAGTCAGGCACCGGCGGTCCACTGCACACGAAAGAGCCCGTTACCGTTGCTTCCTTCCGGACCTGGCGGGTTTGGCGGGAAAACGTCGCGCGGAACCGATGCCTGACTCTACATCTTAGCAAGAGATCGGCGAAAACAGGAATGGGCTCGGGCCGCAACGGCCGGCATAAGCGCGTCGCAGACTCCTGCAAGGCTCCAGCGACAAAAGGGGCTTTCGATTATCATCAAGCCACGCTATGGCTGAGTCAGAATGCGCTGCCTACAAAGAACTAAGAGATCGTGAGGCCCGCGCTCACGCGGCATGGACTTCTTTTCTGTACCGCAATGAAAACAAACCAAAGCTGTCCGAGCGAGCCAACAGGAAACAGCAGAAAGAAAAAATGGAAGCTTATGAGCAAGCTCACAAAGCCCGCCTGTCTCACGCGAAGACATGTCCAACCTGTTTGTCCGACCTGTGATGAATCATACGGTGGAGAGACGGGCGTCTCGCCCGTCCAGCCGGGCGGGACGCCCGGCGCTCCACCAGCAAGCTTGACTAGCGCACAACCAGCACTTCCCGGATGGCATCGCGCGCCAGGAAAAACTTGATCGAAGCGAAATCCCGGAAGAGGTTTTCAATGTGCCGGTTGTTGAACACGCGCTGCAGGCGCGGAGATTGCTTATCGGACGCGGGACGGCCGGGCGGTGCGAACTTCACCTCTTGCATCTCCAGCATGTCGGTATCGGTCACGTGATAGCGGTAGCAGGTCGAGTCCGGGCCGGCGTCGCGGGTGTGAAAGAACGCCAGCAGGTATCCGCCCGGCTTCATCACCGACCACAAACGGTCGATGGTCGGCTTCACCAGGCTCTCTTCCATGTAATCCGGCAGATTCCAGCACAGCACCACGTCGAACTGAGCGTTCGCGTACACCAGGTTCTCATCCAGAAACTTCTTGCTGTCCAAAACAGAGTTTCCCTCGCTGTCCTGAATGCGCAGCGCAGGGTCGAGTGACGATCGCAACAAATCTTCGCTGTAATTCTTGTGGCCCTTGCCGGTGAAAAAGCGGATGTTGTTGGCGGAGGTCGAGCCCATGTCGAGCACGCACAGCCCCTCCTGCGAATTCAGCAGCCGTGAAATCTCCCCCATGCCGCTCGACCGGCGGGTTAGCTTCCGCGGCGCTGCAGGACCCGCAGCTTGGTTCGAAGAGCTCCGAAAGAATTTCATTACGTTGTCAGAAACAGATGCCATCGATCAGTGCATCCGGTGGCGCGATCAGCCCGCTATTTCTCACGAAGACGCGGACCCCGTCGCCTTTCCGGCCTCTTTCTGAATGTCAACCTTCCCTTTCAGGAACGCGCCCTCTTCAATGGCGATACGCTGCGTGGTGACGTCGCCGGTTACCACCGCCGACTTTCGCAACTCCACACGATCGGAGGCGTTCACGGTCCCATCCAACTTACCCTGAATCACCACGGCCTTGGCGGTAACGTCGGCCTTGACGTTTCCGTTTGGCCCGACCGTCAGGCTGTGGTTGCGCAGCTCAATTTTGCCTTCGACGTTGCCATCCACGTACAAGTCTTCGGAGCCCGACAACTCTCCCTTGATTACGACCGACTTGCCGATGTGGGCGAACTCTCCGGTTTGCGGAGCATCCATGCTTTGGCCTCCATCTCCTCGCGCTCTGTTCGCCGCGAATGAACCGATTGTAAATCATTCCGCCCGCTTGCGGCTCGTCTCGGTAGCCGGAAATCATTCTCCATCAGGAACTTACAGCAGCGGCCGGAAGCGCGGCTTCACCCCGACACAACCTCCGGTTTGCTACCATGGTCTGAACGGAATGAACGTGCCCAGTCCGATCATGGCGGTCGTCAACTCGATCTCGCGCAACTCCATCGCCCACACCGGCGCCTGGATTCTGCTGCTCACCGCGGCCAGTTTTGCGGGGCAGCCGGCGACAGTTTCTTCGTATCACGATCCGGTGGAACTGGTGCGCAAAGCCGTGCAGAACGAAATTAAGGCGGCCAATGACGACAGCGGCCGCTTTCTGTTTCGCGGCACCAAGACTACACCCAAGGGATCTACCACAAGAATCTATGTCGAGACCAAGGAGGCTACTGCCGGCTTGGTAGTCGCCCACAACGGCAAACCTCTGAGTCCGGAACAACGCCATGCAGAAGAGGCGCGCATCGAACGTTTCATCAACCATCCCGAAGAACTGAAAAAGAAGCGCGAACAGGAGCGCGAGAACGCCGAGCGCACTATGCGCATCGTCCGCGCACTGCCCGATGCCTTCCTGTTTGAGTACGCAGGCGAGGAACCGGGATCGGAAGGCATTGGCCGGGCCGGCGCCCCTCTGGTCAAATTGAAGTTCCGGCCCAATCCCCGCTACGCACCGCCGTCGCGCGTAGAAGAGGTCCTGACCGCCATGCAGGGCTACGTGCTGGTGGACGCCGCCCGTTACCGCCTGGCCAGCATTGACGGCACGCTCTTCAAGGAAGTCAGCTTCGGATGGGGAATTCTCGGACACCTCGATCGGGGCGGCCGCTTTGTGGTTCAGCAGCAGGAGGTTGGCGACAATCTCTGGGAAATTTCAGGCATGAGCTTGCGCTTCATCGGAAAGATCCTGCTGGTGAAAAATCTCTCCATCATCTCGACAGAGATTTTCAGCGGCTTCAAGCGGGTTCCCTCGGACCTGACGTTCGCCCAGGCGCTGGAACTGCTGAAGAAGGAAGAATCTTCCGTGGCCGCCGACAAAGTCTGCTGCCAGCAAACTCGCCCCACCAGTGAATGACGAAGGACGCTAGCAGACTGCGGAAAAACTCTGGCTTCGTATCAGGGCATCGCTTTAGCGATACCGTAAGTTCTTCGAAATTAAATGCCCCTTTAGGGGCTGGGCATCGAAAGCCGACTTTTCCCGCAGCCTCCTAAGCTTTCCCGGCGCCAAACGTTTCTTCGCGCACGGTAAACTTCCGCACCAGGCCTTCGCGCACCTGGTAGCCCGTTCCGGGCGCGTCACTGACGGCGATCATTCCATCGGCGCGCACCTCCACCTCGGGTTCGATGATGTCCTCTTTCCAATAACGCTTTGATGCCGACACATCTCCGGGCAAGCGGAAATTCTCGAGCGTCGACAAAGCGATGTTATGCGCCCGTCCCACTCCCGATTCCAGCATCCCGCCGCACCACACCGGAACGTTGTGCCGCACGGCGACATCGTGTACTTTCTTCGCCTCGCCGAAGCCGCCCACGCGGCCCACCTTAATGTTGAGGATCCGGCACGCGCCGATCTCGAGCGCAAAATCGGCGTCTCGCGCATTCAGAATCGATTCGTCCAGACAGATCGCCGTCTGGATGGCTTTCTGCAGCCGCGCATGTAGATAGATTTCGTCGTTCCACAGCGGCTGCTCGATCATGAGCAGGTTAAAGGCATCGAACTTGCGCAGGTGCTCGACCTGGTCGAGCGTGTAGGCCGAATTTGCATCCACACTGAGAACAATATCCGCCCAGCGGGCGCGGATCTTCTCCAGCACATTCAGATCCCATCCCGGCTTCACCTTGATCTTGATCCGCCGGTATCCCGCCGCCAACTCCGTTTCGATCTTCTGCAGAAGTTGCTCCGGCGTATCCTGAATGCCGATCGAAACGCCGCAGGCGATCTCGCGCCGCGTTCCTCCCAGCAACTTCCAGAGCGGCTGCTGTTTCTGCCGCGCCTCCGCGTCCCACACCGCGTTTTCGAGCGCGGCTTTGGCCATGCGGTGGCCACGGACTCTGGCAAATCGCGCCGCACAATCCCGGCCGGCATCCAACTCGCTCTGCAGCAGTAGCGGCGCCAGGTAATGCTTGATCGTGGGCCACGCGGTTTCGGTCCATTCCGGGCTGTAATACGGATCTTCCCCGGCGACGCACTCGCCCCACCCGCACACTCCATCGGCCGCGACACTCACCAGCAGGATGCGGCGGCTGTAAACGCGGCCAAAGCTCGTTTCAAAAAAATGCACGAGCGGCATATGAATTTCACGCAGAGTTACCGAGTCGATTTTCATGATTTGGTTTTGGATAAACCCGAGCTTACCCTTCAGCAGTCAACCAAGAGTGAGACGCGCAAGTATAAAAGGCTTAACCAACAAGGGCAAGCTGTTGCGACGCAGCGCCTGTGTACAGGGTGCCCCACGTCTCGCGGTTTTCGAGACGTGGGCCGCCGGGCAGTCCGCACCGGAGCACCCTAATACTGCCACCCTTCGCCCCACTCTCCCAGCAGGAACCGGCCATTCCCGTGCTCGTCGCGCTCGTAGCCGAGCACACTCAGTCCTTCAGCAAACGTCCGGTGGAACCGCTCACGATTGCTGCCCTGCACCGCAAGCGCCTGCGTACGCGTCGTCGCCGCGGCCTTCCATTCGTAGATCTCCGCCGGCACGTCGATGTGTGCGCGGCATTCGAACTTCGCGCGCGGAGCATCCGCCAGCACTGCTTCGACCCGCTTCGACTTCATCCACCACTCTGCCACCAGCCGGTCAGTGGGCAAACCACCCTGCAACGGCGACGATGTGATCCCATACTGGTTCACGTTGTAGCGTCGCGCGATCGCACCCAGCTTCTCAATATTCAAATACGCGTTCTTGATCTCCAGCGGATCGAACGTCCACTCCATCAGCTCGAAACCCCGCGCCAGAGCATCTTCCCGCTGATAGAGCTTCATCCGCCGGCCCAGTCCGCCATTGCGATATTGCTGGCGGACGGCCAGCATGTGCGAGTGCAGGTAGCAGTGGCCGTTCCGCATTCCCGGAATCGCGAGCGCGAAGCCGATCAGTTCCTTCTCGTCGTCCCTTTCAACGAAAGCCCCAATCACGTGGCCGCCGATCTTCGCGGCCACAACGAACATCCGCACCGGAACCAAGTCCGCATCCGAGAACTTCCATACTTCCTTCTGCAGCGCAAAACAGGCATGGATCTCCTCAAGCGCTTCGCACTTGCGGATGGTCACCGCGTCGCTGGTCGTTCCGCTCACGTTGGTTTTTCCTGCTGCTTCGCCTGTTGCCATAGTGTTTCTAGTTCGTCCATCGACGCCTGCTGGGGCACTCGCCCGCTGGCGCGCAGGCGCTCCTCCATCCATTGAAACCGGCGTTTGAATTTGCGATTCGTCTTCCGCAACGCCGACTCCGCATCAAGCGACAGATAGCGCGCAATGTTCACCAGAACGAAGAACATATCTCCAACTTCATCCTCCAGCCGCTCGCGCAGGTCCGGCGGAACCTGCGGCTTTCCCGACCCGGCAATTCCCTTCCCAACCGACTGACCGCTTAAAGAAAGCATCGGCACCGCCTTCAACTCCTCCCGCAACTCCACCGTCTCTTCTTCGAGCTTGGCAAAGAGCCCTTCAATCTCCGGCCAGTCAAATCCCACGTGCGAGGCGCGCGAGCTGAGTTTATAAGCCTCCAACAGCGCCGGTATTTTCGACGACACGCCCGCGAGCACTGATTGAGCATCGACGCCCTGCGCGCCGCCAGCCTGCTCCGCCTTCTTGCCTCCGCCCGCCACCAGCCGTTTCTTTTTCTCTTCCGCCTTCAGCGCCTCCCAGTTGCGCAGCACTTCGGCAGGAGTGTCCGCTTTCACCTCGCCAAACACGTGCGGATGCCGGTCCACCAGTTTGTTAGAAAGCCGGTCCAGCACATCATCCACCGAGAAGTGGCCCTCTTCGCTTGCCATCTGCGAATAGAAGAGCACTTGCAGAAGCAGGTCGCCCAATTCGCCCGTCAGTTCCGGCCAGTCGCGATTGTCGATCGCTTCGAGGACTTCGTAAGCCTCTTCCAGCGTGTAGGGCTTGATGGTATCGAAGGTCTGTTCGCGATCCCACGGGCATCCACCCGGAGCCCGCAACCGCGCCATGATCTGGACCGCTCGTTCGAATCGTTCGCCTGTGGTGGACATCCTGTTCAATGTAAATGAGACGAATACCGGGAGCAATGGCGGTGGAGAGACGGGCGTGGATGCCCGTGTAGGGACGAGCGCCCTCGCGAGCCTGCCCTGAGCGAAGTCGAAGGGTCCAAGCCGAGCAACGCTCGGCAGGGTTTTGCCGGCGCCAATTCGTCAGCTTCTCCTGCGGCTATCGTAACGAGCGAACCAGCAATTCCGTTTCGTCCGAGATAATCGCATCCACGCCCCGCTCTGCGAACTCGCGCATGCGCTCGGCGCGATTCACCGTCCAGACCATAATTCTCTTCCCCGCCGCATGAACCAGTTCGACCAATTCCCCATCTGCCAGTTCGAACTGCGAAATCACCCACTCCGCCGGCATTTCGCGCCAACCTCGAAGCTGATCCTGCGTCTCGCAAAGAAACCCCAGCGGAATCGCCGGATCGAGATCGTGGATTACCGTGAGGACGTCGGGAAGAAACGACGAAACCACGTAGCCCTTTTGCGGCGGATGCTTGAGCAACTCCGCGAGCGTCTGCCGCTCCAGCCCCGCAACTTTCAACTCGATATCGAGGAACGCCCGGTACGCAAATTGCCGCAGAACATCTTCCAGCGTGGGCAACGGCAGGCTCTTCGACGCCGTGTTCTCAATCAACATTCCGCCAATGGTCGCGTCATGGCAGATCACACCCTGCCCGTCTGCGGAACGGCGCACATCGAATTCGAACCCGTCGCAGCCGTCATGCAAACAATGCTCGAACGATGCCAGCGTATTTTCGGGAATTTGGCGGAACGCCCGCGCGCCGCGATGCCCCAGAAGAAGAGGTCGAGTCATTCAAGTACTTGCTTTTCTCGGCGTCCTCGGCGTCTCGGCGGTGAAAAAGCAGGAAGAGCTCAATCCAAATCGAAATCCCGGATCGGCCTGCCCGTGTCCGGCGTTTCTTTGGCCTTCTTCACCGCCTCCTGGAATTTTTTCTCCAGCAGCTCCGAGGCATGCTTTTGCGCTTCCATCGATTGGCGGAAGATCGAGTCGCGCCGGCTGTCCTGCTCTTTCATGGCGCGAGCCGCTTCTTCCATGTCGTTGAAGGTTTTCGGCTTAACCGGCGCAGTGTGCGCGATGATGCCGCGCGTCGCAGCGTCGATTTTCATGACCGCGCCGCAGCAGGGACAAGTCACGTCAAAATTGGATTCGCGTTTCGCCACACGCGATCATACCGCAATCCGCGTCAGCGCGGCGTGAGGCGAATCGGCAGAATGTGGAACAGATACAGCATCTCCCAACCCAGCAGGACGATCGACACCAGCACCACCAGGATCGCCAGAATCTCCCCAAAGTTCAGACCAGTCTTATCCTGCTCGAAACGGCGCGTCCCCAGGCTCAAAATATTCAGCGTGGCAAAGCCAAACACCAGCGCCCACAGAATGTTGTAAATCTCCTCGCGGGTCGATCGCAGAAGGAACATCGCGGGCAGAACCCCGACCGCCAGCGCGTGCAGCGCACGGCCAGAGAACCCTGCCCAGCCGTGGGCCTGCCCCATCGCTACAAATAACGATGCGCAACTCCGGGGTGCAGTCGTGAAGGGCCGAGGCAGTCTCATGCAGAAATTTGATAGTACCGTGTTTGCCTTCCCAAAGTCAGCCAGGCCACAAAAAAATGCCCTTCACCGGTCGCCGCGGTTGATTTTCTCATGACTGTCGCAGAGGATAGTACGCGATGATCGTCAACTTCGCGGAGCGGGCGCACAACCACAACTGGGAACTGGACCCGGTCACCAGGTCTCTACTCGATACCGATTTCTACAAACTGCTGATGCTCCAGTTCATCTGGAAGCATTACCCGAAAACCCGTGTGTCGTTCTCTCTGTTGAACCGCTCCACTTCTGTGCGCCTCGCGGACATGTTCCCGCGCGAAGAGCTTATCCACCAGATGGAGCACGTTCGAAAGCTCCGGTTTCGAAGGTCGGAACTGGTCTGGCTCGCCGGCAACACTTTCTATGGCCGCCGCGGAATCTTTCAACCCGCCTTTCTGGAATGGCTGGAACGCGATTTCCGCTTGTCGGACTATGAACTATCGATCGAGGACGGACAGTTCCATCTCTCGTTCGACGGCCTTTGGACCGAGACAACGATGTGGGAGCTCTATGCGCTTTCCATCCTCGACGAGCTCAAAACCCGAGCCGCTTTGAAAAAACTGCGCGAGTTCGGTCTCGACATCTTGTATGCCCGGGCGAAAACGAAACTCTGGGGCAAGATCGAACGGTTACGCGGCGTCCCCGGTCTTGCCGTGGCCGACTTCGGAACCCGCCGCCGCCACAGCTTCCTCTGGCAGGAATACGTGGTCAACGCCATGGCAGCGAATCTCGGCAGCGCCTTTACCGGGACCTCGAACGCCTTCCTCGCCCACAAGCACGATCTTGAATCCATCGGAACGAACGCGCATGAGATCCCCATGGTCCTCGCCGCGCTCGCGCCCGATGACGATGCCCTGAAAGCTTCTCAGTACCGCGTCCTCGAGTTGTGGCAGAGCACCTACGAAGGCGCTCTCCGCATCATGCTGCCGGATACTTTTGGAACCGCGCAATTTCTCGACCATGCCCCCGACTGGGCAGCCGATTGGACCGGCCAGCGCGTCGATAGCAAGAACCCCTACGTCGCTGGCGACGAATATATCCAATGGCTCAAGCGGCGCGGCAGGGACCCGCATGACAAGCGCATCATCGCTTCCGACGCACTCGACGTCGATGACATCCTCGGCCTGCACGCCTATTTTGGTGGAGCGCTGGCGAGCGGCGTCACCATAAACGATTTCCGCACCGCCGCCGATTTCCTCGATCGCCAAAAGTGGACCCCTGGCCGCCGCATTCGTTTCAGTGCAGGCTGGGGCACTTTGCTCACCAACGATTTCCGCGGCTGCGATCCCGCCGGCGGCTGCGACTTTGACCCGGTCAGCCTGATTTGCAAGGTGTCCACTGTCGAAGGCAGGCCCGCGGTTAAGCTCTCCGACAACTACGCCAAGGCGCTCGGCATACCGTCCGAAATCGAACGCTACCGCCGCATCTTCGGCACCGCGGGAATCAGCAACACTCCCGTGATCGCGTAAGGCCTCACGTCTCCTGCTCAACAGGCTGCGGAAACTCAGGGTTCCGTATCAGAAAACCAGGGTGCCCCACGTCTCGCGGTTTTNNTTTTCGAGACGTGGGCCGCCGGGCAGTCCGCACCAGAGCGAAGTCGGGTTTTGCGCCTTCAGTCGTGTCGTAAGTCCGGCAAAATCATCCAGCCCCGGAGGGGCGAATCAGCTTAGCCCAGCGCCGGGGTCTCCAGCACGCCCGGTTTTGGCGTGATGGGGTGGAGCGTTTCAGCGCTGGGAAAAGTGGAAGAAATGATTCAAGTCCCGGCGGGACGGCCCAGTTCTCTCGCACACTCTGAAGACGCAGGTGAACTCCCGCATCTACTTCCCCTGCGCAACCGCCTCGCGTTCGCCAACCTGCTGCCGCCACATCGCGTAGTACAGGCCTTTTTGGTCGAGCAACTCAGAGTGCCTTCCAGATTCAACGATGCGTCCACGCTCCAGCACGTAGATGCGGTCGGCATGCATCACCGTGGACAGCCGATGCGCAATCAGAATCGTGATCGCCTCCTGATTCGTTGCGACTTCACGAATCGTGCGGCTGATTTCTTCTTCCGTCAGCGAATCAAGTGAAGACGTGGCTTCATCGAACACAAGCAGCTGCGGACGCCGCAACAGCGCGCGAGCAATCGAGAGCCGCTGCTTCTCGCCTCCCGAAACCTTCACGCCACCTTCGCCGATCAGCGTGTCCAATCCGCGGTCCGCGCGTGAGAGCAAGCTGTGCGCGGCCGCTTGCTGCAAAACCTCCATGCATCCCTCATCCGTCGCCTTCGGATTCACGAACAGCAGGTTCTCGCGAATCGAGCCTGAGAACAGCTGCGTGTCCTGCGTCACAAATCCGATCTTTTCCCGCAGCAGATCCAGATCCACGCGATTCGATGGAATCCCGTTGTAAAGAATCTCGCCCGCTTTCGGAGCGTACAAGCCCACCAGAAGCTTCACCAGCGTTGACTTCCCTGCCCCAGACGGTCCCACAAACGCAACCGTGTCTCCCCGAGCCGCGCCGAAACCGATCTCGTCCAATGCCAGAGCCGAAGAACTCTGGTGCTGAAAACTGACCTGCTCAAACTGCAGCGTCATGAGTTCCTCAACCGGTTCCGGATCGGCGGGCTTCGGGTCGCGAGGCGTGTCCAGGATTTGCTGAAAGTTCTGCAGCGAGACTTCCGTTTCGCGATAAATATTGATGACGTTCCCCAACTCCTGCAGCGGCGTAAAAATGAAAAACGAATAAATCATCAGTGAGAAAAACTGCCCAATCGTGATCTCCTGCCGAAAAATCAAATAGAGCATCAAAAATAAAATGCTGGTGCGCAGCGCGTTGACCGCCGTCCCCTGGATGAAACTCAGGCTGCGCAGGTACTTCACTTTCTTGAGTTCGAGCTTCAGAATCTTGCCCGTGATCCCGTTGAGCCGCTCCACTTCCTGATGCGCCAGTCCGAGGCTCTTCACCAATTCAATATTGCGCAGCGACTCCGTTGTCGAACCCGCCAGCGCGGTGGTTTCGGCAACAATGGTCTTCTGCATCTTTTTGATCCGCTTGCTCAGTACCGAGCTGATAATTCCGAGCAGAGGAACGGTGATCAGAAATGCTGGAGCAATCGACCAGTGCACCCGGAAGGCGTAGATCATCACGAAAACGATGCCGACGAGCGAAATGAACAGCACATTGATGACCGCGGTAATAAAGCGCTCCACGTCGCTGCGAACTTTTTGCAACTTACCCAGTGTTTCGCCGCTGCGCTGGTCTTCAAACACCTGGTAGGGCAAATCGAGCGAATGCCGGATCCCGTCCGAGTACATTCTCGCGCCCAACCGCTGCACGATCACGTTCACGAAATAGTCCTGGAAATTCTTAGCCACTCGCGACACAAACGCCACCCCCACCGCCGCCAGCAGCAAAAGCCCCGCGCCGCGGACAAATTGCGCTTGCGTGTACTGGTGATACTTGGTGGCGTAGCTGTCGATTACATGACGAAAAATCAGTGGGTCGAGAAGCGAAAAGATCTGATTGGTCGCGGCCAGCAAAAGAGCGGCCACAAACAGCTTCCAGTATTGCTTGGAATATTGGTAAAGAAGATTCATAGGCATCAGCGCGCGAAGACGCGAGCAATGCCGTTTAGATGGCAAGCCATCCTTTTCGATTCAGGAAACCGCCAGCCGGAAAGGCCCGCGGCGGCAGTGCTCAGAATGGTTTTCCCTGCGTGTAGCTTAGTGCCGTTGTCGACTTCCCTCAAGCCGTCCCGGTGTTAGCCAGCGCTTCCACCGCTTCCCACGTCGTGCCAAACGTCACGAAGAATTCGTTCACCTTCGTGATCTCCATAATCTTGCGCACCCTCGGCTTCACCCCCGTCAGCACCAGACATCGTCCCGTTTTCTGATGCGATACGTACGCCCTCACCAGCGACCCCAATCCCACCGAATCAATGTAAGGGACATCCGACAAATCCAGAATCATCGTCTCCGCGCTCTCATGGCACACCGCCCGCTCGAATTGCGGAGCGGTTTCTATCGTGATCGGCCCGCGCAGCAACAGAATCCGCTGATCGTCCGCCACTCCTTCATAGCGCTCGACGGTTAGTTCCTGCAATCCCATGGCAGCCGATTGTAGGACACCCGGCTCCCCCTGTCACCTCCCACAAATGCAATTCCCTTCTCCACTCCCCGCGCCCACCGTCTTACTGCGGTTTCTTGTCGTCCGCCTTCTTCTCGTCCCCGTGATTCTCATACACCGAGTACTGCCCGCCCGGACGCTTCAGCTTCACCGTGATCTCCATCTCCGCCTTGTTGATCTCGTAGTCTTCCCCAAAAGTCTGGAAATGCGGCGCCAGCACCTGCACCCGCAGCGGGCCATACGGAATCCCGTCAATGCTGGTCCGCCCCTCTGCGTCCGTCTTCAACTCCATCTCTCCCTTCGCCTGCTTCCCCTTGCGTTTCACCGGATGCAGTACCACCTCCGCATTCCTCACCGGCTTACCGTCGGAATCGCGCACCACCACAAACCGCAAAGCCGACGTCGGCCCCTCGTCATCCTGAGCCCTCGCCAACCCCACCACGCCGAACCCAAGCACGATCGCCACCGCCATCACCATCGACACATTTCTTTTCATATGCAATCTCACCCCAAGGAAAACTGTGATTAAGTCGCTCGCCAATATCTTCCGCCACTGACCACTGATCACTGACCACTGACTACTGCGGCTTCTGCTCCGCCGGTTTCTTGTCATCAGCTTTCTTCGCATCCCCGTGATTCTCGTACACCGAGTACTGTCCCCCTGGACGCTTCAGCTTCACCGTAATCTCCAACTCCGGCTTGTCGATCTGGTAGTCTTCTCCAAAAGTCTGGAACCCCGGCGCCAGCACCTGCACCCGCAGCGGACCATACGGAATCCCGTCAATGTTCGTCCGCCCCTCCCCATCCGTCTTCAACTCCAACCCTCCGCGCGCCTGCTTGCCCTTCCGACTCACCGGATGCAATACCACCGCCGCATTCCTCACCGGCTTGCCGTTGTAGTCGCGCACCACCACAAATCGCAAATCCGACATCGGCCCATCATCGTCCTGAGCCCCCGCCAGCCCAATCATGCCCACCCCAAGCAAGATCACCACCGCACTCACGATCGAAAAACTCTTCTTCATAGTTGTCCATTCTAGAACCGGTCTCATAAACAAGCCACTGAGCGTTACTGGTGGCGATGTTTCAACAGTTACCCCTTCGTTCGGTTGTCAAAGGGAAAAGCCGCAACACGCCGGGATCGTTCCCGAGTTGGCGACCACTCGTCCAGAATCGTCGGATCTGCTGCGCACAGATGAACCGCGAAATTTGGGTTGCCACATGCGCGAGTTGCCCGTCAAGTTGCCAATAGCAGAGTTGCACGTGCCGCTTCTGAGGTCAAAACTACGGTAAATTTCGATGGTCCAGAATGCTTTTGCAATGGCCGCAGACCGCAACTCCATGAATCTAAATATCCGCAAGCGCCGTCCCACTTTGGGGAAAAGGAACCCAATTCTGAGCAAAAGTGAACATCTTCCGTGATCGCGATTCTGCCATCATACTTGCGAGTGTATTTCTACAGCCGGAGAAAGCTTTTGGCGTCACCATCCAACTCGGCCAAGAAACAATTCAATTTCGACCCAAGGAAATTCCTTGCCACTATCGGCGAGGGTAGGAAAGTCGTGGCCTTTCCCAAAAAACAAACAATCTTCACGCAGGGGGACGCGGCTGACTCAGTCTTCTACATCCAGCAAGGCAAGGTTCGACTCTCTGTCGTATCCAAGATTGGCAAGGAAGCAACCCTGGGCATATTGAGCGAGGGAGAGTTTTTCGGAGAAGGTGGCCTGGCTGGGCAACGTTTACGCATGGGGTCTGCAGCCGCAATGACGGACTGCGAACTTCTGCAAATTGACAAGAAGGCAATGATGCTTGCGCTCCACCGGGAACACACGTTCTCGGATCTGTTCGTAGCGTATCTGCTGGCACGAAACATCCGATACGAAGAGGATTTGGTTGACCAACTCTTCAATTCCAGCGAAAAGAGACTCGCTCGGATTCTGCTCTTGCTTGCACATTTCGGCAAGGAAGGCGTGCCCGAGACTGTAATCCCCAAGATCAGTCAGGAGACCCTCGCAGAGATGATCGGCACAACCCGGTCGCGGGTCAGTTTTTTCATGAATAGGTTCAGAAAGTTAGGCTTCGTTAACTATGGCGAGAGCGGGCTGCAAGTCCATAGTTCACTCCTGAATATCGTTCTCCACGACTAGCTTCCGCGCCGCGATCCCAAGGCACAGCTCAAGAAGACAGCAATGAGCAAGTCAGGAATTCGCTAATCCGGAAATCGGCGCTATTTTCGTCACGACCAGCACCTCCAACAACGTCGCGGTGTTACGAACGCTTCCCGAGATGGTGATGAGTGCTTCTGAGACGAGGGGATGTTGCTCCGCCAGCGAGTCCAGATGGTCACTCACGTTGTAGAGCTGCTGAATTTCGTGCAGAATCGCATTCGGCATGGGTACGCGGCTCCTGAGAACCTAAGAGGAATCTGGACTGGCCTTTGTAACGGTCGTCGCACCCCTTACACTACGCAACATGATAAAAGTGGCGAAAACAGATGTCTGGTCAAATTGGATCACTTTGAGCGCTCGATTTGTACGGCGCGCCATGCGGGGTTGTGAGCGGATTCGCGCCGTGATTCGTAGGAAGTTTACGCTCCGACTCTTTCGTGTCGACATTGGTCCCAGCTCGATGGATGCGATTGCTGTTGAGGTCGCTTGGCCCGGGCGTGAGCTACCGCATTTAGCCAAATTAATTGTCAGAACTGTGCAGTTTGGAACAGCCAAACCATTCTTTCCAAGCCTATGGTGTATCTATCGCGGGGATGAACAGTCGCTGCGAAGGGCGCTTCTCTGGCCTCTTGGAAAGAAACAATGGAATATGACCGATATCGCCAATAAGCCGATACCCAAACTGAATAAAGCTCCCCAACCGCCCCTGTCACACCGCGGGGCGACCCCTGACTCAGACCGTGCCAAGAAGCCACCGCTCGCCGAGCCCTCTGCCACCGACCAGGAACTGAATCCCGGAGATCGCGTCGAGGGTTTGGGCAACTTCGGAATGCCGACTGGGGAATTCGGCACAGTTGAGCAAGCGAACGAAGATGACGCGGTCGTCAAATGGGATGATGACGGTCGTATGAGACTCGGCCAACCTTGGCTCAAGAAGGTTTAGCCCCCAACCAGGCTGGGCCGATCTGCCAAGTCTGAGGCCAATCCAGCAAGTTTCAGAGACTTGCTTTGAGCGAATAGCGCCCCCACTCAGCTACTGTGGACATACCCGCACTCACCGGCAGCCACTGCCATAGCCTCGGAGTCGCTATTGCTTCGGCGTCTCCGCCACCTGCAACTCCCGCGCCCGGCCTACCAGCTTCTTCAGCTTGCCTTCAATCGCCGCATCCCCGATGTGCTGATCCTGCAGCACTCCATCCGCGTCAATCGTGAAGGTCTGTGGGATCGCGCGAACGGCAAACAACGTCGCGACGCGCCCCGTAAAACCGCCGTCGCGATATTGCGGCCAGGTCATCCCGTTTTTCGCGACGAAGTCCTTCCACTTCTGTTCATCGTCGTCGAGGCTCACGCTCAGTAGCACCAGTGGCTGGCCTTGGAACTTCTTCGCGATCTCCCACATATGGGGCAGAGCCTCCCAGCAAGGTGCGCACCAGGTAGCCCAGAAGTCGATCAGCACAGCCTTTCCTTTCAGCTCGTCCAGAGAGACACGCTGTCCATCCGTTGTCGTTATCGAAAACGGCGGCGCCATTCTCGCTCGTGCCAGCTCGGGCTCGCTGATGTATCGCAGTGCGCGCTGTCGATTCGGATCGTCTGCCGGCCTCATCTTTACAAATTGCTCAAACTGCTTTTTGGCCGCATCGTCCTGCTTCAGGTGCGCGAGTATCTGTCCATCGACATAAACCGCGTCGGGGAAATTTGCCGCCGCCGCAAGCGCCTTTGTCATTTCCTGGTGCGCCCGAGCGAATATCTCATCCTTGTGTTTTTCGAGCCCCTCGTCCCTCAGTATGATCCCGAGCTAATAGTGCGCGAGCGCTATATTTTTGGCGCCCTGAGCCTCGGTCACTATCTCTTCCCCGGCGGTTTCAGCTGTCTTCCACTCCCCAAGCTCGATCCCATACTTGATCATCTTCTTCTGGCATATAAGGCAGTGCCCGTCGTCCTGCTTATCCGCTTTCTTGAAGCTGTCCAGCGCGGCCCCCGTCATGTGTTGCTTCAGTTCGCCGAGGTTGACGCTCATCAACTATCGAGTTCAGCTCAGCGCGCGATCTTTCACCTGAAATAGGGGAATCCCCGTTGCGGGAGAATGCCGTGTACAAGCATCCCTTTTGTCTAGCCGCATTCCTGCTGCTCACTTTCGTGCCCAGCCCAGTTCTCGCTCAGGCCCCGGCGCCAAACTCCTCGATCAGGACGGAACAACCCACCATCGGAGGCGCTGATGGCGCGTATTTGTACGTTTACCGGACACCGTCCCACATCCGCCATAGTTCATCCAGTGTGTTCCAAGAGGTCAGAGTGGCAATCTCGGAATACCTGGCCGGGCAGCACGTTGAAGTTCGCAAAGTGGAAGAGGTTGATTCCAGCGCGTTGGCAGAAGAGAACCTGGAGATTACGAGTATCGAGGGCATGTCCGACGTTTTCCAGAAGGCGCGGCTCGCCGGCGCTTCTCACGTTCTTTTTCTGACCGTGGACCGGCCCATGAAGTCCTGGGTGAAATTAGAGATGCAATGTTTTGATCTTTCCGGAACTGTACTTTGGGAAGAGACCGCCTCGAACGGCACCTCCTTGTCAGGCAAAGGTGCATTGAAGAGCGCGTTGAAAAAAATGCAAGAGCGGCTCGCGGCCAGGATTGGCCAGACAGGGCTAGAGGTTCAGGGCGGGGAGAACGCATCCGCAACTCAACCGGCTGCGGGGAATGCGCCGCGGCAGATTCGGCTAAGCGCGACAGCGCAAGATGCAACCGTTGAACTGCCGGAAGGCACGCTGGTGCGATTGATGCTGATCGTGCCGGTGAACTCGAAGACGGCCAGCGTGGGCGACAAAGTGGAATTTCGCGTTCTGGAAGACGTCAAGGCCGGCGATCTGGTGGTGATTCCCCGGAAGGCGCTTGCCTCAGGGGTGATGACCGATGTGATACCGCCCCGACGGAAGTCGCTTCCCGGGCGGATCACTGTCAAGGCCGAGACGGTTTCGCTCGTCAACCACCAGGTGGCCACCTTGCGCGGCTTGCGGACGCTCCAGTCGGGCAACACAAATGTATCGCTGGAAACGCAAGCCCAAATACTTGACACGATACAAGGAACGGGTGGCCTGGGCATTTTTTTTCTGCCGCTTTTGATGCTCAAGCATGGAGAGTATGTCGTATTGCCCGCAGGGATGGAATTCGCGGCCGTGCTGGACCATCCCATCACAATGGAACGCACGGCTCTGCTGAAGGCGCAGCCTGCGCCGGCGGAAAAACGCCACGGCAATCCCGTAATCACGATCTATCACCTATCGAACCCGCCCACCGACAGACCGAAGCTCTATTGCGGCAAGGCTGAAGTCGCCCGGCTGCAAAACGGCACCGCATTCCAGTTCACTCTTCCCGCGGGAAAAATACTGGTTCCGCTCCAACAGCACAAAGCGACCGGTTTCTCTGACTCTGGAAGAGGGAGGCGAATACTACCTCCGCGTGGATTCCGTCATGACTTGGGGTAACCGAAACAATCCAGGGTATTCGCAATTCGTCCGGGTCCGGGACCATGACATCGGCGAGATCGAGGCCGCTGCCGCCTCTCCTCTCGACCTGGAAAACGTTAAAGACATTACGAAGATCGACCCTGCTCTGCTAAGCGCTGGACCCAAGTGAGCGATCTCGTCTTACAACGAGACTTCCCACCTACTTTTCAGGGAGGGACGGGATTGTTGATGTAACCAGGCGATTTCACCAACTGAGAATTGTTAGAGCGTGTTTCATAAACCGGTTTCACAGGACACGGGCAGTTCCCTCAGGGGCTAAAGCCCAGTGTTTATGCGCTCGTGGCGGCACGGCTGAAGCCGTGCCCTTCCCAAGAGCCTACCCAAAACCATTTATGAAACACGCCCTAGTGTAAGGCGATATTTTCCACCCTCCGCAAACGGCGCGGAGGGTGGGGCAGCCTCGGGTTTACTGTTTGATGGAGAAGGTCACATTTACGTGGGTGCCGTCATTCTCGGTTCCGAGGCTTACCACGACGGCGCGCTTGTTGGCTTTGTCTTCACCGGAGACCATGCCTCCGACTTTTCCATCGGAGTTGCTGGTCATGTTGGACACGGCAAAGCCCGCCGATTTCAGAGAGTCACCATAGAACGCTACGGCCTTGTCAACCGGGTCCTTGGTGACAAACGTGTAGGAACCGGTCTGCTCAGCGCCGCTGCTGGCTGAGAATGTGCTTTGCGGAGAAGATCCGGGATACACTGGCACCCAATCGGGCGCTTTGTCCGAGCCGCTGCCGATCTTCATGGTGCCTTCGGAGCTTTTCATCTCCATGCTGGCGTTTGCCCCCTCACCCGTCGTTGTCAGTGAGGTCGTTTTGCCGTTCTCGTCGGTAATGACCATGGCCTTCTTCTGCGGGTCGAACTTCATGCTTACGACCTTGCCGGTTTTCTTGTCGCGGACCACGATGGTTCCGGCATTGTCGTCGCTCGAAACGATCTCCGTGTCGGGGTTCAGGGCGACGGCCATCTTCGCGCCGGCGAGACCGGGGTTCTTCTTCATCAAATCCGAATCGAAGCCGGCCTGCTTCACCTTGTGCATGGCATAGAAGCCGAGTACGGCGCAACTGGCAAAAGAAATCAGGATGAGCCCCACAACGATGCCGACAATCCACAGAAGTATTTTGGCTCCTGAACTCTTCTGGGACGCGGGCGGGGCGCCGCCGGGTGTTTGCGGACTGGACGGGGTACTGGACATGGGAGTCTCCTCTCCTTGGAACATGGCTTGAAAGCTGCGACGGACGGAAGAAGCCGCGCGTCTGAAGAACGCGCCATTATACGCGAAGGGACCAGTAAACGAGACGACCTCATCGACAATTGATGTAAACAGGCCTTTACACCAACTAGCCCGAACGGCCATTTACGATTTAGCGACAGCTTCTGGCGTGGCGCCTCCGGGGCTCTGGGCATTCCTGCCCGTGTCCGCATTAGTTACTTCATCCCCCTCACCACATACACCTGCGACAGCGTCTGCTCGTAGAGATAGGCATACGCACCCCCGTCGCCCGACAGATAAGTCCCGATCACGCTCGCGCCCCCCGCCACGCCTTCCCCGAAGGTTCTCCACAACTCCATTTTCCCTGTAGCTGTATTCACTCGATAGACGTTTCGCGTCTTCTCGCGCCGCCGTCTGGAGGCGGCGTACACCGATTCCCCATCCGGCGACCAACCGCTCACACGGTAGTTCGAGTCCAGCCCTGGGATCGGACGCAGACCGCTCCCATCCAGCGGCCAAATCCCCCATTTTCCATCCGGTCCGAGCACCGCCGCGCTCCGGCCGTCCGGGGACGGCTGCACACCACCCACGCCCTCTGGAGTGATCGGCGTCGAATTGCCATTGCTCAACTCAATCACGTAGTCGCGCGCACCGTGTCCGGCCTCAGTTCCGCTCGCCAGCAACTCCTTGCCGCCCGCCAGCCACCGCACCCTCTGGTAGCTCACGTTGTCGTGCGTCAACTGCCTTGCCTCGCCCGCTCCCGTCGGCACCAGGCTGAGCGGCCCGCCCTTCGCCGGCTGCGTGATCACCCACTTGGCATCCGGAGAGATCGCTAAGCCGGATCCCTCGCCAATCCGCACCGGAGGCGACCCGTCGGTGTCGCGTAGGAACACCGTGTAATTCGGTCCGCCACCATCGCCTTCCTCGTCGAATAAAACCTTCCGGCCGTCCGCGGTCAGATCGCTCAGAACCGACCAGCCGAACCACCCCAGTTCTCGCTCCTCTTTTCCACCCGGCGGCATTCCACGAATCCCGATCCGCCGGTGATGAGTTACCATCAGCGCCAATCCGTTCCGCACGTCTTCCAGCCACATTCCTCCCGGCACATTGACGATCGTTCGCACTTTGCCCGATAGCGTTACGGCCCGCGGGTTCCCGGCGCTCCCGTTGTTAGAGGACGTAAACCAGATTTCATCTCCCGCCAGCGACCAGACCACCCCCTGCACTGTGATCCAGCCCGAGGAAAGTATCTTCTCCCTGCCCTTGCCATCCGCGCCAATCACCGCAATCGAACCCTCGTCGTCGCCGGACGCATTTTGATGGTCGGCAAACGCTACCCACTTTCCGTCCGGCGATATCTTGGGATGGCTGATCCAGTTAATGCCGTCGAACAGCACTTTCCCAATCGGATACTCCAAACGCCAGTGGCCGTTCTCCGGCACAAAACGGACCACCGCCATATTCTCCCCGTCCGCAGCCCAGTCCGCGTCCTGCACATTGTCCAGCACTTCTCGCGGCGCTCCGCCGCTCATTGGAATCCGCGCCAGCGTTCCCATCTGCGCAAACCCGACGAGGTTCACCGTGTTGAGCCGCACCGCCAACTCTCCGCTCTTCGAGATCGACAGCAGTTCCGCGTCCTTCACTCCGAGTTCGCGCGCGCCATGGTCATCCGCGCGCCCCATATACAACTGGTTTTCGCCCCCGTCCCACGAAGCGCTGTACACAATGCTGCCGTCCAGCGTAAATCGCGCATTCCCGATCGAACCCGTGCGAAACGTGATCGGTTGATACTCCGGCAAAGGAGCGCGACCGCTGCCTCGACCCAACCACCAGCCCAGCCCCATCATCACTACTGCCAGCCCCAGCGCACCGGCCAGTCCAAACAGTTTGCTGCGCGACGCAGCTTCTTTTTTCTGCGCGGTCGTTGTCCCCATCCCTGTCTCTGCGCTCGCCGACTCTGCGATCGCCGTCTGCGCGCTCGTCTTTCCAACCACCGAACTTTCCGTCAGCGCTTCCAGATTGAAAGCCAGATCTCCCGCCGACTGAAAACGCTGTGCCGGATTTTTCTCCAGGCAGTGCCGCACCATTCGTTCCAAAGCCGGAGGAACATTGCGCGCCGTTTCCGAAAGCTCGGCGGGCTCTTCTTTCAGAATCGCGCTCATCGTATCGGCCGGAGTATCTCCCCGAAACGCTCGCTGTCCCGAAAGCATCTCGTACAGAATCGACCCAAACGCAAAAATATCCGAGCGATGGTCCGCCGCCTTTCCCCGCACCTGCTCCGGCGACATATACCCCACCGTCCCCAGAATCTGGCCCGGCTGGGTGTTTACTTGTGCCGTCGGCGCTTCTGCACCCGCGTCCGTTTCCGGACGCGTCAGTTTCGCCAAACCGAAATCGAGAATCTTCACTCGATCGTCGTTGGTCAAAAATAAATTCTCTGGCTTCAGGTCGCGGTGCACGATTCCCTTTTCGTGCGCCGCTGCCAATCCCCGCGCCACCTGCAGCGCGTAGTCAATCGCCTTCCGGCTGGAGAGCGGTCCGTTCCCGATCCGCTCCCGCAGCGTTTGTCCTTCGAGCAATTCGGAAACGATATAGGGGGCCCCGCGCTCCTCCCCAATATCGAAAATCGAAAGAATGTTCGGATGATTCAGTGCTGCCGCCGCGCGAGCTTCCTGCACGAACCGCTGCAGCCGCTCCGCATCCGCCGAGTAAGACGTGGGCAGAACCTTGATGGCCACGATGCGATCAAGCCGCGAATCACGAGCCCGGTAAACTTCGCCCATTCCTCCCGAACCGAGTAAGGATTGGATGTCGTAGGGGCCTAGTTTTGTGCCTGAAGTGAGTGCCATCTGAAGTTGTGGATTATATCGGACTCGGGCCGCCCCATCCCGATTTGTGTGGTGGACCGGCGCGATTTCTTCTTACTCCCAGATTCACTCGTTCCGAACCGGAAGCGGCCAGCAAAACTAAGGGCGTAGCCGGTTGGCCACGCCCTGATCTTTCGTAGGCTGTCCGCAACTTAAACTAGCGGTTTGGCGGCAATAAACTTATCCTTTGCCCCAGTTTACTTTTACACAGTTCGGCAGCCTGCGCAGTAATCTGGATCACGCGTCTTGTCCCTAAGCCCCGACCAGGTTCTTCAGAGCCGGACGGTTATGGATAATCAAGGTCGAGCCCTTCAGTTCCGCCATCGCGTTTCTCCTGAACTCCGATAGCAGCCGAGTGATGGTTTCGCGGCTGGTGCCGACCAGCTGTGAGATTTCTTCATGGGTCATCGCCAGCCGGACGCGCACCGTTCCGTTGCTGACCTCGCCATCGGCGGCGGTTTCGAGCAAGAATCTGGCAAACCTCTCCGACACCGAGTGTGACAACCCGATCAAACGCACCACGCCATAGGCATCCGCACAGTCTCGAGCAAGATGCTGGGTGGCATGGAGAGCGGCGTCAGCGTGCTCTTTGAGGAAGCGCAGCATGTCTTCGCGCCCCACGAAATTTAGCTGGCAGGGCCGCATAGTTTCGACCGTCAACTCGTACGGTCCGCCGGTAATGACCGCGTGCAAACCCAGAACTTCACCGGGTTCCGCGAGTCGCACAATTAACGTTTTGCCATCGCGCGAAGTGGTAGAGAGCTTGGCGCGCCCCTGGCAGAGAATAAAAATTCCCCAGGGATTTTGTCCCTCGACAAGAACCACCGCGTGTTCCGGGAAAACAGCGGCATGTTTTATCTTGTTGAACGCCTCAATCGAGTCTTGGGAGAGGCCGCAGAAAAAAATGCGGGAACGCAGATGACAATTAGGACAGCTTTCAACGCAGCTCAAGCCGGACATACTCATTGGCGCTCCTCCATCCTCCACAGAAACACCCGTGCGCCGGGTTGGCGAGCAACGATGGAAAGCAGCAAAGATTTAAATCTCGTGGCTGGCCAGACCACCCCATGCGGAAGGTGATACCAGAGTGGTGCACGCCGGCTGCCACGTCGGGCCGTTCCATTTCGTGTCTAAAACTCACTGCTTGCAGCGTTCCTCCCGTCCGCGGCGGCCAAGACTAGCCGGAGGGTTGACAAGGCTGCCGTCAGTTGGGCGACACTGGCGGCTTTCAGCTTTCAGCTCTCAGCGAAACCGGTTCGTGGAGGGACGGGCGTCCTCTCCCGCAGGAGGGTGCGAAGCTCTGGAGCGGTTTCTATTCTTGCCTGTTTACTCCGAATATAATAACCAGTTAGTATGGGGGTACCCCCCTCCCCCCCTATCTATTGGAATCATAGGGTTAGGAGGAAAATCCCGCAAAATCTTTGAGTTTAAAGGACTTATACGTAAAATATTCCGGAATAAGGACTTAGCTTGTCAAAGAGCGCTGAAAATGGTTTTGGGGCAGCTTCGAGGTCCGTCTTGGGAGACGAACACACTCAAACACTGCCCCAATCAGATGGCTATTGTCGCACCGGACCGGTGGGGAAGTCTGTGACGTCGGACACCGGTTAGAAGTGATGAAAAAGGTCAGCTCAGCGGGAATCGAATTCCAGCGGACCGCCGGGTGGGAGGGGAAATGGGCTGTTCCCCGACGCTGCGGCTGCGTCCACCGGCAGAAAACCCCCGCCCGAGCGGAGCTTGAGCGGGCACCCTGAAGAGTAGAGATGGACGTGGTAGCTCGGGCCGCCCGCCCGACACCTGGGTAAAAATCGACGGCCAATGGAAACTGAAATTCCGCCAGATCACGCCCAACCTCTGGAGCGCAAACGATCTGGATTAACAGCCCGCGCCGGAAGTGACATCGGAGTGCGTCATAGTAGTAGCCGTTGCGTCATCTGCAACGGTGATGCGACGGAACTCCGAATGCAGACTGCGGGGCGCGCGGTCGCCGCCAATCGGTTCAACGCCGTTCTCGGTCAGGGCATTGAGCAATTCTGTCATGACCGAGTCTCGGCGCCGCACGAACGTTGACGCGAAAGACCGCCAGAATGTCCACCCTGCCCGTTCGAGAACTCTCTGACGGTCCATATCTTCGATCCATTTATCTGAACCGTGATACCTGTCGCCATCACATTCAACTGCCAAGCGCATATCGTTATTACCCTCAACGACGAGGTCGATCCGGTACTGGCCCACCTTCACTTGCGGTGTTACCCAATACCCGCGCTGCGTCAGTTCGTCATAGAGTTCTTTTTCGAAGGGTGATTCGCACAGATTTCGGAGGTTCTCAACGCGGGTCTCGTCTTGCACGAAGGGGGTCGAGAAATGCGTAATGAGGCTACGACGCAGGCGGTCGGCTGAACTCAGATGATCGAGTTCGACCGAACGCACGAGGTACATCCGATCCTGCGCCCGCGACGCGGCAACATTGAACCGTTGGGCGAAAGTATCTCTCGACAGGGGAGCCCCGACTTCATTCGGGGCGGAAACCATGGTGAGAAACATGATGTGCCTTTCCTTGCCCTGGAAAGCGCGGGCGTCGCCGCACTCGACCCGATGACGGCGCAACTCTTCCGGACCGATTTCTTCGATCAATCGTTCCCAGACTGCATAGGCTTGCTTGTCACCAAGCAGAGAGACCACTCCTATGGTCCGGTCCGCCATCGCCTGATCCGAGACTATGCGCTTGATCTCTTCCACGATGAAACGCACCTCGGCGAGATTCAGATCACCTTTGCGGTAACCATCCTCGACAAGGACATCAATGAGAGGCGGGTCGAGCCGCTGAGAGGCTCGGGGCACGCGCAGCGGCCTGAGTTCATGGTTGTAAAACTCGCGCTTGGAGTATTCGATGATCGGCGCTACACACCGAAAATGCTCTCTTAACATCACGTTGCTGCGAGCAAACACGACCTTAAAAAGGTCGTACATGGAACGATCGGGCGACATCTGTGGGCGATAAGTCGCTACCTGGTCGGCGAGAAACCGGTTCATCAAGCTCTTAACCTTGTCCTCATCGAGGCCAACGCCCTCGGGCGAGACCTGTTTGTCATCACCGACAACCAGTATTTTCCGCGCACGGAGCAAGGCGGGGAGCGCGGTTAAGTCTGATTGCGAAGCCTCGTCAATAACCACCAGATCGAAGCACCCCAGCTCAGCCGGCAGGGTTTCCGCGATGCGGTGATGCGACATGATCCAGCACGGAACCGCAGGATTTGATTGCATAGCGGCCATGCGAGCATCCTGGCGGTAGCGGACAGCGCGCTTGCCTGTGCCTTTGCCGATTTTCTGGATTGCACCGAGATAAGCTTGCAAAGCGGCGCGGATGGCGGGAGAGGCATTCTCGGCAAGTTTGAGCCAAGTTCTCTTAACGACAATGTCATGGTAGGCGCGCGCCAACGAGGTCTCGGCGTCTTTGCGCGCCTTCCACAGAGTACCCAGTGCATCCTTTGCGTCTATAGCCTCCAAGTGCGTCGCGAGCCTTCTCAAGCGCCAGCATCGCCGCCAATTATCGGGCAAGAGCGAATCGGTTGTTCCCGCCAAGGGATCCCACAGCATTCGGGCATAAAGAGGTGCGCCGGATTCTTCAATCTTGGCGGTAACATCACGGACGATCCTTAACTGGGGCCTCAGGCTGTTGATGCGCACCAGCTCATTCATGAGGTTGGCCCATGCTGCCTGCATGTCCGTGTCGGTGATTACGGGATTCCCGAATGCGTCCCTCAAGAAAGACCTTATGTCGGTGACGATGGTTCCTCGGCGATCCTGCAGTATTCTCTGGAGTGACTCCTTTACCGCCCAAACGCCGATCAGCCTTTGCCTGTTGATATGGTGACGCAACACACCTTCAAGCTCCGAGAACCTGCCTCGGTTCGTGGTCCGATGGAATTCAAGCCACGCGGGGAGAAGTTCCCTCGCGTGGGTTTGCAGCGTCGTTTCGAGAAACACTTGCTGCTTCACCTTGCAGACCACTGTGTATAGCTTGGTTGCTTCCAGCCCGTGGCTCGGAGTCACTCCGCCGAGTGCAGCCAGTCCCAATTCCGTCGCGAGACTATTCCACCTGTAGGCCAGTTCGCGCAGCCTTCGTTGAGTGTTGACGTACTGCTGGACGTACTGCCAGTCATGGTTGGTCTTCGGTGGGTTCCCCGTAATCGGAACTCGTTTGATTTTGTCCTTCTGCTCGTTCCTCCCGTAGAAGCCCTTCACGCCGAAGGCGCTCTTCCCGGCGGCGAGATTGCCGATGGCCTGAATGCACGCCTCGTCGGTCTCGATGCCGGCGGGAGCGGAGACCGGTTTGGAGATGAAGACTTCCCGCTCCTTCGCACACTCGGTCAATTCACGACCGAGCTTTTCGAGCGTGTCAAATAACGGCCCGTCTTCGTGGCGGTGAAGCTTCGCTCTTATCGATGTGGTCCATTCAAATCCCGATTGCGATAACTCGCCATCAAGCTTCTGCAACGACTCGATATGAATCAGCGCCGTGTGCACACACCCGAAAGTTGCCTCGTCCGAATTGAGGAGAGCCGGGACCTTGCCAGCCTCAATCTCCGCAGACAACGCCGCGTATTGGGCAAGGTCGCGGTGAGATTGCACCAGAACCTCGGAAGTCGGAAACTCCGAAATGTCGGGCAGAGGTTTATCGAGGTATTCCAAGTCCTTGCCCAGGACCCTGCGGGCCTCCCGAAGTTTCGCAATGTCGGAGTCCCCAAATTGAGGTGTGAAATCGTGGCCGATACCCAGGGCATCAGGAATCCATTCGGACTCGCCCCGATGAGAAACAACATCTTTGGCCGCGTCTTGCGGGAGAATCTGCTCATCGTCTAGGGAAATTTGCTCCAAGTTTTTCCGCGCCCACCCCTCTAGTTCCGAAGTAAGCCTTGCCAGCCGCGCGTGCAGACCATCGATTGTTTCCTGGAGATGCTGAATATCCCGGCTCGTAGCCTTTCGGTCAATGGTCTGCACTTCAGACGCTATCTTCTGGATTGCAAACTCGAAGAGCTTCAGACCTTCCTGCTCCGTAGTCAGCAGCGGTATTGCAAGCGGCCTAATCTCCTCGGGAAGCTTTTCCCGCACCTCGGCGAGCGCAGGGTCTTTCATCGAGGTAACCAAAACGCGACGGCCGTTTGCCAAGTAATGCGAGATGACGTTTGCGATCGTGTGAGTTTTGCCGGTACCTGGGGGTCCCTGCACGACCACGCCGTCTGACACCTCAAGAGACTGAACGATACGGACCTGTTCTTCGTTAAATGGCTTCGGAAAATAAAGGTCTTGAAGCTTGCCGCCGGCGCTGTCGTGGTGACGCCCTTGGTATGAGTCCGAGACACCCCTAAACAAAGGGAGGTCAACGATTGAATTGTCCGTTGTGGGGTCCGTCACGACTGCCGCGATCGCGCCCGGCAACGGATGATCCTGCTGCTCAAGAAGAGCTTTGAAACTGGCCAGGTCCTGGACAAAAAGATTATTCGTCCTTTGGCGCGCGAACACCACCCACGTGTCCGAGACGCGAAGATGGTCGTCTGCTTGCGGGAGCGATCTATCGTCGGCTGAGATTTTGTCGGGCCAATAGACTCCATTCGAATCAAGGTGGGTCGCGGCGGCTCTCAGAACCGGCTCGAACGTCGCCCGGTCAAAGGGAGAGAATGCGAGTTCGCCGACGGCAAAGAATTGTTTCGCAATCTCCTCAAACTTCGCAACGCCAGGATTGTCCACTGAGGCGTACCAATCGACTTCCAGAACCGGGTCGGCGCGTCTCGGGCGCACTTGTATGGCGGCAGTCGTGGGATCGATCGTAATCTCCACGAGCTGTGTGATGATGGGATAGTCAAGACCGGTGTCGCTGTAATTCCAGCGGGCGACGCCAACACCCCAAACGAGTTCAAGCTGGGTTTCGAAGATGCCGCCTTCCAAGACTTGCTTGAGCGTGAAGAGCTCGGCATAGACGCGAATCACTTTCCGGCGGCGCTTCTCCTCCTTTGACCAAACTGCCCATTTTCCTTGCGAATACGCGCCGAACGCGCCTTTCACGGAGTCTCTTCTATCGAACTGCTCCAGCGTGACATCTTGCTTGGGATCTATGGCGGGGATCGAGGTATCGCTAGCCGCCGCCTCCGTCAGTGAGGACCTGTAATACCCAGCTGCGATCAGGATCGACCCTTCGACTGAGGTCTTGAGCCTCGGGTCCACTTCCGGGCTTCTCGTCAAGTCCATCCACGGGCGGAGAAGTTCGTCGGTGACATCGGGTGGGCGCGTCTCGCTGATCCGTTCGACAACGAGCCAAGCGCCGTCATCAGTGTCGCTATCTCCCGTATTCAAACGAATTCCCGGAAGACCCTGTATATCGCGTTCGTAAAGCGCAAATTGTTGGTGTTGTCTAACCGTTGAAGCGGTCTTCGCACGGAGCCTGGCAGACTGCTGTGCGAACTCGATCAGTGATACTAGGCGCTGATTTTCTATGCTCATGACGAACTACCGAAGTAATGAGCCTATTTGACAGGACACGCAGTTGTGGACAAATGTTAGGCGGGTCGCCCGTATCTTCGGCGAGTAAGTATAGCGCACGTTGGCCTTAGTGTTGGTAGAGAAGAGAACGAGGGTGGCGGGGCTTCGCGTCCATCCTAACTCTGAAGGGCGCTGTCAAAACATGAGCGGCGCGACGTGTCCCGTGGAGATCGAATCGCGATGGGCGGCGCGGGGGAGAGAGCGGGCGGGATCCCTGCCATCCAAAATCCAACAATGACAATGCGGGGATTTCTGCCCGGCTGATCGCGTCTTGATCCGGAGACGGGGCAAGCCCCGTCTCTACTCGTCGGCACAGCATCCCACGGGAGCGATATGGCCACCGACACGCGGGCAGGAGTGCCCGCGCCACACGGGCAAATCCCTGAAGAGGGTGCGGAAAAGGTTGGATATCGCTGGCCAGCCCCTAAAGGGGCGTCTGATTTTGAGGGACTTGCGGTACCGCTGAGGCGGTACCCTGATACGAATCCAGCGTCGCTGAAGCGATGCTTGAAATGTTATTGTGTTGATTCTAGATGACTTGCTCCGGTGTCAAGTTTGAACCCTTGACAACTCCCCACTCAGATTCCTATAATTAGCACTCGTAAGCCTCAAGTGCTAACAGCCTTCAATTCTGGGGCAATTCCGTATTCGATTGAACCTACCTATAACTCTTGAAAGGAGTACGCAACTATGGCAACCAAGTTTACCCCGCTGCATGACCGCATCCTGGTCCGTCGCGTGGAAGAAGCCGATACCACCCGCGGCGGGATCATTATTCCCGACTCCGCGAAAGACAAGCCGATGGAGGGAGAAGTCCTCTCCGCCGGCAAAGGCAAGATCAGCGAAGAAGGCAAAGTCCGGCCGCTCGATGTGAAAGAGGGCGACCGCATTCTGTTCGGCAAGTATTCTGGCACCGAGATCAAAATCGATGGTGAAGACTTCATCATCATGCGCGAAGAAGAAGTGCTCGGCATCCTCACTGGCGCAACCAAGAAAGAAACCGCCGGAGCGCGCAAGTAGCTGTCAGCTCTCAGCTATCAGCTATCAGTCAAAATCCTGAGACCTGAGACCTGACACCCGAGACCTTATTTTCAAATTCCGCAGGCTCCGCGCCTGCATAAATCTTAAGGAGCAAACGGATATGGCAAAACAAATTGTTCAGGGAGAAGAGTCCCGCCAGGCGATTCTCCGCGGCGTCAACCTATTGGCTGACGCTGTGAAGGTCACTCTCGGCCCCAAGGGCCGCAACGTTGTCATCGAAAAGAAATACGGTTCGCCGACCATCACCAAAGACGGCGTAACCGTAGCCAAAGAAATTGAATTGCAAGACCCCCTCGAGAACATGGGCGCCCAGATGGTCCGGGAAGTCGCCAGCAAGACCAGCGACGTAGCCGGCGACGGCACCACCACCGCCACCGTTCTTGCCCAGGCAATTTATCGCGAAGGCGTGAAGACCGTAGCCGCTGGCGCCAATCCTATGGCGATGAAGCGCGGCATCGAGAAAGCCGTCCTGCTCATCACCGGCAGAGTCGACAAGGACGGCAACCGCGAGAAGGGCGCGCTGGACGCTTTCTCAAAGGATGTCTCCGGCGATATGAAGAAGATCGCCGAGGTCGGCACGATCTCGGCTAACAATGACGAGACCATCGGGAAGATCATTGCCGAGGCCATGAAGAAGGTCGGCAAGGATGGCGTCATCACGGTGGAAGAGTCGAAGACGCTGGAGACGCAGCTCGACGTGGTGGAAGGCATGCAGTTCGATCGCGGCTATCTGTCTCCTTACTTTGTGACCGATCCGGAGCGGATGGAGTCGGTGCAGGAGAACGCTTACATCCTGATCCACGAAAAGAAGATCAGCTCGATGAAGGACCTGCTGCCGCTGCTGGAGCAGATCGCCAAGGGCGGCAAGCCGCTGTTGATCATCGCAGAGGACGTGGAAGGCGAAGCGCTTGCGACTCTGGTCGTGAACAAACTTCGTGGCACGCTGCAAGTCTCGGCCGTTAAGGCTCCGGGCTTCGGCGATC
>PKUV01000020.1 GCA_003131315.1 Acidobacteriaceae bacterium | reverse complement strand
AGAACCGGGAGACCTCGGAGACACCTGCCGCCCCACCGGGCAGCAGGTCGGCGGGTGAAGGCCAGAGCCGTACGGCCCGCGTGTACGTCACCGAGGAGTCACACAGCGGCATAGTACCGATGAATCATTCGAACAAGAACGGGCAACCGTTGGCGGAGAGTGAGGAGGGAAGGCTGCTGATCAAGGAGAACACTCCTCCATCTGGCACGTACCCGACACAGAGCGGGTCTGCGCGTGTTCCACGGGTGGGCGAGTGTGCGGACAAGCCGTGCGCTTGACCGCTACTTATCCGAGATAAGAACCGGATGCGCTAATGAGCGCCCGTCCGGGTCCGTGCGGGGGGTACCGGGTAACTGGTATCCCTACCGCGATCCAACAACCGACCACTCGGTTGGTCGTGAGTGTAAACGCCTGTTAACGACAGCTACTTCTGAGTAGCCCGCGATACCTGTACAATAGCGTGTTGTTCGTCCGCCGATCGACGCCAGCTACATTGTCAATTGGTTACCAGGTGGAGCATGTGGCGCTGCCCCGCACCTGAAGCCACGCGGGCCGGTGATTGTCATCACCGCCAATTCGGGCGGGCACTCGTTAGGCCGTGACTGCATCCGACTACAGGGGGCTTATGGCAAAGGTTCGGATATCCGCACTGGCGCTCCTGTTGACCGCATGTCTGGCGCTCCCGTCCTGTGGGGGTGGATCTCAAGGGCCTTCACCTCCACCGCCGCCAACCTTCACCCTGCTGTATGAGTTTACAGGTGGGGCCGACGGAGCCAACCCGTCCACTGTAACAATGGTTAGGGATGCGCAAGGCAACCTCTACGGTACAACCATGTTTGGCGCGGATCTAACCTGCAACGTTTCTCTTCACCCAGGCTGCGGAACTGTGTGGAGGCTGGGTGCCGCCGGGAACTTGACTGCGCTTCATACCTTCACAGGAGGGGCGCTAGGAGGTGGCGGCTCGGGATTGGTCCTGGACGGGAACGGCAAGCTATTTGGGGCGGCCAGCGGCGGTCTTGGATACGGATTCGTGTTCGAAATTGATGAGAATGGGACGTTTACGGATTTGTACGACTTCGCGGGCGGATCCGACGGAGATTCACCCACGGGATACTTTTTCCGAGACGCGGCTGGAAACTTATACGGCACGACCTTTCTTGGAGGTGGCAGCAATGATCCGTCGTGCCCTAACCACGCGGGTTGCGGGACGGTTTTTGAGCTGGGACCGACCGGCCAGCACAAAGTCCTGTACTCGTTCCTCAACAATTCGGACGGCGCGGGACCGCAGGGTGTGACTGGCGACGGCACGGGCAACCTCTTTGGCACCACCATCGGGGGTGGCCAGGGGTGTCCGCAGATATTGGGCTGCGGAACAATCTTTAAGCTTGATGCGTCCGGCAATAAGACTGTGCTTCACTATTTCACTGGTGGAAGCGATGGCAGTACTCCCTCGGGGAGTCTGGCACTGAACTCAGCGGGCAATCTCTATGGCGTCGCTTCTGCTGGCGGCGATCTGGCCTGCCCGTATAACGGCGGGGCAGGCTGCGGAGTTGTGTTCAAACTCGACACCAAGGGCGTACTGACAATTTTGCACGCGTTCCATGGCGGTTCCGATGGGGGTGTTCCTAACCCCGTGATACTCGATGCGGCCGGAAACCTATACGGGTCAACCCAGTCGGGGCCAAGTGGGTATGTTTGCGGAACAGTTTTCAAGCTAGACGCCCTAGGCAACCTAACCAACTTGCAGAATTTCGCGGGACCACAGGGATGCAGCGATGGCCCCCCGGTCGGCGCCCTTGTTCTGGACTCAGCAGGCAACCTCTACGGTGCCACCGTATTCGGTGGCTATTCTGGTGGTCCCGCGATCTGCTTAGAGGGATGTGGGACGGTGTTTAAGATTACGCCTTAAACTTCGAGCCTTCCGCATTGAGCAGCGTGGCCTTTGCCCGAGCCTCCGAGAGCAGGTCTTCGACTCGCGGCTCGTCACAGTTTCTCAACATCACCAGCTCGCTCACCAGCGGGTAGCGCGCCCAAACTGAGCGCCCCTTGCGGAAGGCCGCAGCGCTTGGTAAGTATGTGCTCAACTCCTGGTTTAGTCCGCTACTGAGAAACTGGGGAACCGGCTCGTAGTTGGCGATAAATCGCCTTTTCACCAACAACTGAGTCATTAGCGTAAACGCCTTTAGCGGCTCATGCGTGAACGAAAGACCTATAAATGGCGGAACTCTTTGTTCTGCTACAAGAGGTTGAGTTCGTAGCGCATGGGAATGACGATGTTCGTGGCACCTGCAAAGCGCTGCGTGCGCTGGATTGCCGTAGGCCCTTGCGCCCTCACCTTGGCGAGGAGTTCGGCGTAGTCCTCGAACCGCTGTTCCGTGTGAAACCTCTCGCGGCCCCGCAAGCCGAAGCGCTCCATGGCTTGCGCGCTGCGGCGGACCTTGTCCTCTTCCGCACCGTAGAAGATCCACTCTGAGCCGGGCGAATGGTCGAATACCACGATATCGCGTGCCAGATTCTTGGCATGGGTCAGCGCCTTCTGGGAATCGGCCATCTCGTGCAGACAAAATTCGAAATAGACCACATCGCCTGACAGTGCGACATCCTCGAACTTGCTGCCAACAACCTCCACGGAATCCTGTATGCCCTTTGCGGCAACGTTCGCCGCTAGTTCCCTAAGGGCGTCGACATCCTGATCAATGGCGATCAGCTTCTTTGTTCCGGCGGAGGGGTCGAGCAGTTGCCTCCCTCCCGCCCCGACGAAAAGCACGACCTTATTCGTGAAGTCGTAGAAGCGGAGAAGGTTCTCGGTGAGCTGTGCGTAGTCGGTGGCCAATGGTGAATCCTTTCCCGGAATGCCTGATCCAACTCTGTCACATCTAGAACGGAGGCCCCACTTCGGCAAGTTTAGGTACCCCTTCAAAGGATGTTAACCATCCCTACCAAAGCCACCCCGTGCCCAGAACCTCGGCACCCCTCGAACCGTTCACCGAGTCCGGCCCGGCCGTTGCGGTATTCAGCACGGATTCACCCAGCTAATTCTTCTGCTTTTAGGTAGAGGACTGCAAATCAGGTTTTTGTTTGGACGTTCTAAACGCATTGTTGTTGTAATATCGCCAAGTGCATCCCTTGTTAAACAAGATGGAATCCCCCGCCGAGAACGAGGAGATGTTGACCTTGTTGATGGTCTTCCAAGCATTCCCAGGAGACTTTCCGTCCTTGGAGTCGTCAGCAGCGTTGCAGTCGACGTAGTAGGTGTTGCCTGCGGCCCGGGCGATGTTGAAGAAGATCGGAACGACAATGGGGCTTGCGGCGAATAGCAAAATCAGCACGCCAACGTTGAGGCGAACGATCCAACGGAGAATTAGGCTAGTGGAATAGAGGTATGCCCTACGGGCCATACATATAGATGAATAGGGTACTAGATGGGCCGGAAGGAGGAGGAAAGGCCGATTAGGGTCTATTTAAGCCAAAAATGGAGGGGAGTAAGTTGACGCTTGATACCAGTTTCCAGCATAGCATCCGCACAAAAGCTTGAAAACGGAGAACGTCAATGTTGGTCGCGGAGTTTACGCTTGTGCTCTGGCTTCGAGGGCTGACGATTCGGGAGTATCTTGCAAGCCGAGACCCTGTGTCCGGAACGGTCTACTACGTGATACTCGGGGGTTTTTCCATCATGCCACTTCTCGTGGCACGAAGATGAGATCGCCGCTCCCGCTCTGGTTGCGGTAGTGGCTGAATCTGACCCCGCCGTTCTGCGAGAATGGCACGCGGATTGCCCCTAGTTTCGCCCTATCCGTCTCATCTCGCTCAGGATGTCGCTGAGAATTTCCTTCATTTTGCTTGCTTCCAGGTTGAGGTCATTGACTGTGCTCTTGATTTCATCGACTGCACCCTCAATATTATGGCTCTGTGCAGGAATCTG
>PKUV01000194.1 GCA_003131315.1 Acidobacteriaceae bacterium | reverse complement strand
CCACGCCTTCATTGACGCTTCACACCCCTGACCTTGAGCTTGACCGTTGTCGTCCGACTCAGGCTTCCAGACGAGCCAGTGATGGTTATCGTCGCCGCCCCGACTGCTGCCGAACCGCTTGCTTTCAGCGTTAACGTACTGGTGGAAGTGGCCGGGTTAGGGCTGAACGACACCGTTACTCCACTTGGCAGTCCAGTTGCGCTCAGAGTGACCGGCTGATCGAAAGTATTTTTCCGCTTGATGGTGATCGTGCTGGTCCGGTTGCTGCCCTTCGTGACGGTCTCACTGTTCGGCGAAGCTGAAAGGGTGAAACTTGAACCTGGCCAGCTGTTCGCCAGATTGGCGGCGATCGGAGTGATTCCGTCCGCGCCATTGAGGTTGAAACTGTACAGCGCCTGCTCGGTGCTGGCCGCGAAGAGAGGAACTGTTAGGGTCAGAGATCCAAAAAGTATGGCGAAAGCTGTAACGAACAAGGCCTCTCCCTTATGCAAGATGCGACATCTCCAGAGATTCTTGGTTCTTGCGTGATAGTTGTTGCTTGGCGTTGCAGATGCGCAAACCGGCGACCACAATGCCGCCTCGATTTAACGTTCGAAGAAGAGAAAGAGTCAAGAAAAGTACGGTACGCTACGGTAACCTGTCGCGTGTTATCAGATACTTAGAAAGTATCGGCGTCCCGGATGAGAACCACATCGGAATCGATATGGCCGCGGGTAATGGCAAGTTGACTGCCATCGGGCGAGAACTGGAAATCACGGATCTGTTCCGCGGAAAAATCCGTCAAGTGGTCCCATCCTGAACCATCGAGACGCTGCACCCAGAGATTGTCGACCCCCCGACTGCGAACCGGATAAACTACCGCGTCTCCGCTCGGGGCAAAACGAATTACCGGGTGTTCTGGCGACCGACGGAAGTCGAGCAAGCGGGAATTAGATTGTGAATCCAGCCGAACCAGCACGAGTTTCTGGTTCAACCCGAGGAGAGAGGAGAATACAGCGACTTTGCCATCTGGAGATATGTCGAAAGGTCGAACGCAACCAGCACAGCTACCCATAACCCACTCCCCAACAGGGTGTGGCTCACCGCCGCCGTCTAGCGGTACTGCCCAGAAATTGTGGCTTTGGTTGAAATCTTCGTAGTAAACCGACCGGCCATCGCCAGAACAAACGGGGAAACGATCCACCTTGCCGGCAGTGAGTCCCTTCAGGTTGCGGCCATCGGCTTCCATACGCCAAATGCTTTGTCCTCCGCCTTCCCGGCTCGCGGAAAGCACTAGCACGATACGCGCATCGGAACAAACGGATGGTTGACCCGCCATTCCGTGTCCCGGAACTGTCAATGCGAACTTGTTGCCAGAATCGGGATCCACCAAACTGAGGCCGGAATCCTGGGAGGCGATCAGTTTATGGTCACGTGTCCAACTAAAACTCTGCACAGACGCGCCCGAGGTAAGTTGCCGGCCTTGCGCTTCGCTGGCAGATCCTGGCCGCGTCACAAACAAATTCCAACGCGCATCGGCTAAGACCGTAACCAATGTGCGTCCGTCACTGGCAACACCGATGTCAGTATAGTTGCTGGTATCCCGGGTCACTGAGCGCGGTTTCCCTTCCGGGTACGAGACCAGCGTGATTTGCTGCTCCGTGAAGTTCGAACTCTGGTCGCTCGACAATACCAGGATGCCCGTTCCGTCGGGTAACCACACCGGCCGCGATAAGCGAGCAGTGTCGAATTTGAAAAATAGTTTTTGCCTGCCCGTCGCAACGTCAATGGCCAACAGGCCAGAAAGCGCGTTCCCCGTCTGACGGACGGTGCAGACTATGGTTTTGCCGTCTGGGGACCATGCCGGGTCAAATACCGGCGCACTCAATGATCCCGTCGCTAAATCTCTCTCCGCTGTACCTTCAAGCGAAGCAATGACCAGCCGGTATTGGCCCTCATGGTTGTTGAAGACGGCAAAAGTGAACATCTTCCCGTCGGGTGAAAAACTGATGTCCGTATCGATATCGGTGATCAGCTTCTGCGGCTGCCCTCCCAGCACCGGAACCCGGTACAAATACCCCAGCCCCCAATTGCCCTCTTCAATGCGCACGAAATACAGGTAATTACCGTCGCGGGAGAACTGCAATCCCCGATAGTAAACTTGCTCAGGAGGGATGACTTCAACATCACTGCCGCTGGGTATATTGCGAAGCCACAGGCTCTCCATACCCTCATCGTCCAGCGCGTTCAGGATGTACTTGCCATCGGGAGAGATGGCCGCGCGGATCGCTTTGCCGCTGCGAGTGACTTTCTTGACGGAGATGGCCTCAAACGGCCTCCGCTTGTTTACGAGCAGACTGTATAAGGCATAACATCCCGCTGCGACCAGGATGCCTGCCAATATTGTTGCTAGCAGGTTGCGTCGAGCGGTCCGCGCCGGATTCAATGAGGCCTGGGCAGAATCGTCCGGCGAAGGTAACGCCGCATCGCTGTCGGCGGCATCGGCTGAGGCTTGGGGCTCATCTCCTGCCGCGAAAACCGCAGCATAAGCCCCTTTGGGGATCGCTATGCGGAAACCGTTTTGCAGACCTTCGCTCTCGTAGAAGCGCGCTAGTTTCATCCGCAATCGGCCTGCTTCCACGCGCACTATGGGGTCGATCCGCGGATCATACGAGGCGGGACGGTCAAATACTTCAAGGCCAATGCGGTATTCCTTGAGTTGGTCGGCCTCACCAGCCAGTGTCCGTTCAACGACAAACTCGAGGAATCGGCTGAGACGAACCGAACCGTGAAAATGTGCGCTAGCCAGTACTCTTCCCAGTTCCGTACGTACCGAGGGGGAGTCCGGCGAGCTGCCCGGTGAAGTCTCGTTGCCGACAGTCTCCATGACGATAAGCGGGGGGCCCGAACCTCGAAGGCTTTAATTCTAGCACTCTTCCGGGCTGCGTCCAGCAAGTCCGCTACGTGAGGCTCTTCCCGTTCGGACGGGCTTTGCAACCTCACCGCGCCCCTATCATCTCGGCCGCCTCAAAGTGTTGCTCCCCTAAGCCGTGTCGACAATTGCGGCTAGCAATATAGAGGATTAGGCGGGCGCGACGAAGGCTTGGAAGCAGGCTTTGTTTTTGCGGAAAGTGTCTGGCAAAAAAAATGGCGCACCGGAGCGGAGTGCGCCACTGAGTTGAACGCTACTTCTTATTCTTAAAGCCACCTCCAGGTGTTTGCTGAAGCAGGAAGTATCCGAGCGTTAGCTGGTTGGGATCCGTTTCGATCGCGACGACTCTTGTCGTATCGACCAGGTAGAAGTTGAAGGCGTCGTCGTTGGCGGGGGTCGTGAGATCCAGGCCGGTGATGCCACTGCCGGCGCTGGTGGGGCTAGTAAAGACGCCGTTGTCAGCAAAGGTGAAGTTGCCGGACACGGGAAAATCCGCAGTCAGATCAGGCGTGTTGATCCAGTTGAGGTCAACGGCTCCAGCCAAGGTTCCAACTCCATCAGCCGCGACCGGGCCGACGGCGGCGAACTCGTATTCGTCGCCCACGGGCATATTCGCGCCACCGGCATTCATGGCGTAGGTGCCGTCGAAAGAGGCAGCGGTGAATAAGCCGCCACCGGTTTGCAGGTAGCCAATACCGGAGAGCAGGTCGGTACTGTCAAGGGTGAGTGCCAGCGCATTGCCGTTCCCATCCAAATAGAGGTATTGGTTGAAGTTTGCGCCGGTTTCGGTACCGTCGGTCATGCCGGGTATCGACACTCGTCCGGTGGATTCCACCGTGTAGGTGTCTCCCGTCGTTTGATAGACGGGATCCGGGGCCTGCACTCCTGTCCCGGTTAGGTCGTTGTAGTTGACGTAACCGCTAAAAGTGGTGGCGCCTGCAGTGAGCAGACCAGCCACTTGGAACGCTCCGTTCGCGTCGCCGCCAGCCAAACTGAGCACGTATCTATTGCCGGAGATGGAACTGATTGTTCCAGGGTTCGCCTGGACGAGAGCCGTGCCGCCGGTGAAGCCGCCGAAGCTATCGGCGGTTTCCACCAGCCGAATGCGATTTGCATCCACGACGTAACCGATCAGGACGATCGAGGCGCCGAAGTCCAAGGTATCGGTGGGGACTAGAGTGAATTCGACCTGTCCGTTGGCGTCAACCTGAACAACCGTACTGGCGCCGATGGTCTCGCCCGCGAAATTGAAGCCGGAGAAGTCATCGTTCGCGTCGAAAATGCTGTTCGTTCCCGAGATTGTCCCGGGGCCGTCTTCGGTGATGACGCCGCCGATAACGAGTCCATAGCTACTCGGGTCTAGGCCGGCAAGGAGAAAGGCGTAGCCACAGGGCGCAGCCGAGGTAGCCGTCGCGCTACAGGCCGGCAGGCTAGTAGCGGTTTGAGCGTCCAACGTTCCGTTGGAGGTTGCCCAAGTATCGTATTCGACGACCAAGGCATTCGAAATCGAAGGCAGCGGGTTCGTCCCTGGCGTGGCGACCAGCGTCTCGGTGCCGTGCACGCCGATGCTGGTGTCTGCGGTGGTGAGGGTGATTACCAGGTTGTGGGTTCCGCCGGTGCTGAGGGCCACGCTGCCGCCCGAAATTTTGTCGTGAACCGGGCCCACGACATAGTCGGTGAAGTCCTGTTCGCCGCCGCTGATGGTTGCCCCGTCACTGGCGACGGTGAAGACTCCAGAGACGGAGTAGAAGCTAGCGTTAGCGTCGGCCCCGCTCAACGAGAACACGTAGTTGCCAGGAGTCAAGGTCAAGGCAGCGGTGTTCGTGAGACTGAAGGTGGCCGTCGCCGTCGCTCCTGTAACCGAGGCCGTCACCGTATAAGCGCCGGCCGTCGTATTCGCTGTGAGCGCGGCCGAGGTGGCCACGCCGCTCGCGTCGGTCGTTGCCGTATTCACTCCACCCGCGAATGTGCCGCTCGCTCCCGTCTGCGCCGGAGCCGTGAACGTTACCGTCGCCCCGCTCACTGCCGTTGAGCCCTTCATCACTGTCACCACCAGCGGATTTCCAAACTGCGAACCGGCCGGCGCGCTTTGCGGTGTTCCGGTCGTCGCTGCGATCGTTACGGCCGGGGTACTGGAACTGCTGCATGCCACCAGGGTGGCAATCATGCTCAAACTAAGGAAGAGAAGAACCGATTTGCGGAATGTCATCGGGCACCTCCGTCGGGTGCAAACTGGGATATCTCTGCGGTCTTGTTTTCATGCCTGGAATGCGTAGCGCGTGGGGAGTGCTCGCGCACCAGCGCTCCGTGCGGACTGCGCACCGTGACGGTGCGGCCGCCGACGGTCAGTTGGCGGGCCAGGAAAAATTCCTTCCCGTTGAGCGACACCATGTCCCCGACGATCCGAACCGGCGTTCCGGTTTGCAGGGCTTCTTTTGTTTGCTTGCTCAGGTAAGGTCCGACGTGGGTATCGACCACGCCCTGCGCGCCGGTCACGAGCAGGTGCATGCCTGCCGGACTGCCGATTTCGTGCTTGGTGACGACTTCCTTAATGGTCCCAGCGAGAATGGTTTCATGCGCCGCGTCGTAGGCTGGGCCAAAGCCTCGTCCCACGCGGGATTCGGGTGCCGTTGCGGCGCCGAGAGGAACAGCCATGATCGCGAACAGCAGGCCGGCCAGCAGCCCCGCGGTCGTTATTGATCGAGTGGGTTTCATCAGACGACTTCTACTCATCGATTCGCTCCTTATTATTAGTGCCGAAGTTTTGGAAAACAAAAACCAGCCTGCCCACGGTTTGTGGCCGCACGCGGCGCTACTGCGCTGCACCCGAGCTGGCCGCTTGGCCCGCTAGCTGGCAATTGCAGTTCGAGCATTTTGCAATCGTCAGGGCACAACTTTGAAGACTTGCCCGAGACCATCGTTATGGTACCCGCTACCTCCCGCACGGGTGGTGCCGTAGAAGGCCCCCGACTTGTCCTGGATGAGAGGCCCGTACGGCTGCGACCCGTCCGCGTAATAGTTATCATTCGTGAAGTACCACAGCCAGTTTTCCTGACCGCTCGTAGTTAATGAGAAGATCGTGCCGAAGTAATACCCACCCCACACAGTTGTCCCATAAAAGACATCGTTCGGGCCTTGGAGCAGACCTCCGAGCGGATGATCCCCGTCAGCACACATATTCAGCGAACAAAAGTAGTAGAGCACGCTCTCTTTGCCAGAGGCGGTTACCTTGAACGCCACTCCCTCGCCACCAATGTAGCCTCCTGTCGGAAGCCCTCCGGCGAACGTCGTTCCATACAGGTTGCCGCTTGAGTCCCGGGTCAAAGCCGCATAATACGGGGCCGCCCCGTCGTTGGAACCTCCGGTGAAGCTATGCAGTACTTTCTCTTTCCCGGTCTGACTCACTACGAACACCGTTCCCAAGCCGTGAGCTCCGCCCCCGGTCGTAACTCCGTACAGGTTGCCCTGCGGATCCATCACCAGGCTTGCCAAAGGATAGGCCCCATCGGTCCCTTTAGTGCCAACCATACCGGTCCCAAAGCTATACAACACCGTCTCGTTGCCACTGCCATCCAGCTTGAACACCGTTCCCTGGTTGTGAGTACCGCCGAGACTGGTTACGCCATAGAGGTTTCCACTGGCGTCCATTACCAGGCCGGCGACGGGAAATCTCCCATCGGGGTTTCCCCTAAAGCTGTACAGTACGGTGACTTCCCCTTGACCCCCTGCCTGTAATTTGAACACGGTCCCAATTCCGGCAGCGCCTCCTGCATAGGTTGTGCCGTAGAGAACGCCTTGGGAGTCTATGATCAGTGTCGACGACGGAAATTTGCCGTCCGCCCCGCGAAAACTGTGCACTATGCTATAAGTGCCGGCCGCGTTCACCTCGAACACGGTCCCAACATTCGACGTGCCGCCGCCCTGGGAGGTGCCATAGTAATTGCCATTGCTGTCTCCAACCAGCCCGCCGTATGGCCATTGCCCGTCGGGAATGCCTGTAAACGAGTGCAGTGGGGTGTAGGTTTGCGCTTGCGCCAATGGGGCCGTGATCATGGCCAGCGCCACGGTCAATGCCAGCGCCGCGCTCAGGATCGCCATCTTCCTTACCGCGAATCGTGGTCTCATGTTTCCTCACTTCTGAAATGATTTCGCGCACTTTGTGGCAGCTTCCAAAGACCTCAGATAAAAGGCCGCAGCTAGCAGACCCGGCTTTGCGTGTCTAAGGCTTTATCTCGAACACCGTCCCATTCGCGTAGCTTATGAGAGGGCCGAGGTAGCTCGCGGTACTGTAGATATTCCCCGCTGGATCGAGAATGACTCCACTCTCGGGGCCTCCACCATCCGCAAAACCGGTGAAGTTGTGCAATACGGTCTCCTGCCCTGACGACGGATTCAGTTTGAACACCACTCCGCAGCCGGTAGTGTAATACCCCGCCAGCCAATAACATCCCTGATATCTCGTGGAAGTGCCACCGTAGGAAGCCGTGCCATAGAGGATGCCGGCCGCATCTTCGGCTAGCTGCGCAGATGGCCCACCCCCGTCGTTTCCGCCGGTGAAGTTGTACAGAACTCCATACTGCTGGTTGGCAGGATTAAGCTTGTACACAAACCCGGCACCGTAAGTGCCACCGCCCTGGACGGCTCCGTAGAGATTGCCCGCCGAGTCCAGAAGTACACCGTAGGGGCCGTAACCGGTTCTTGAGTTAAAACTGTAGAGTGGGGTCAATTGACCGCCTTGGCTTAGCTTGAACACCACGCCCCAGCCCCCTGAGCCGCCGTATTCCGTGGTCCCGTAAAGATTACCCGCCGAGTCCAACGCCAGGCTTCCCTGAGGCCATCTTCCGTCGTTCCCATCGGTGAAGCTGTACAGCAACGTATAAATTCCGTGGGTATCGATCTTGAA
>PKUV01000124.1 GCA_003131315.1 Acidobacteriaceae bacterium | reverse complement strand
GCCGCGTCTCTACGGGAAATCAACCGCCTTTTTAGGGGCTGGGTATCGACAATCGATTTTCCCGCAACTTTCTAGACTTTGGATTAGATATGACCAGCAAAGTGACGGTCAAGGAAAACAAGATCGTTTACACTGCAAAAATCAACCACCCAAGAAACACGACCCGAAGAAATCCGGCCGCCCGTGCGTCGATATCGGCGTCCGGAGCATCTAATATGTACTAGAGACTTGAGAGAACAAAGCCGATAATGTGTCCACAGGCCGCGTTTCCAGCGGACTGGTCGAATTAATGTTAAAGTCCTCATTGAAAAATCCTGCTCTGCGCAAGCGAGCCAGTCAGTTCACGCGCCTGGTGCGGCATTCCGCAGTCACACCTCGCACCGGCAAGACCCACAAACCGCAACTGGTTTCAAACGGCGAGCTCGGCGTCACCTTCATCGGACATTCCAGCTTCTTTCTACAAATTGGCGGACAAAACGTCGTCATCGATCCCAACTTCGCGCGCTGGCTCTTCGTTCTGAAGCGCCTGCGTCAACCTGGATTGAACCTGCGCGACCTGCCTCCGATGGACCTCGTCCTGGTGACGCACGCTCACTTCGATCACTTGCATCGCCAGTCGCTGCGCACCATCGCGCGGCAAACGCGGCGGCAGACCGGAACCGCGCCCACGCTCGTTGTCCCCCATCACTTATTCGACCTGGTTTCCGATCTGGGCTTCGAACAAATTGTCGAACTCGAGTGGTGGAACACCTATCGCCACGGCACACTCGACATCACCCACGTCCCCTCGCGGCATTGGGGAGCGCGCATCCTCAAGGATTCGCACCGCGGCTACGGCGGATACGTGCTGCGCAGCGGCAAACACTCCGTGTACCACGCCGGAGACACCGCCTATTTCGCCGGCTTTCGCGAAATAGGACGCCGCTTGTCGCCCGAACTAGCGCTGCTCCCCATCGGCGCCTACAATCCGCCGCAATTCCGCAACGTGCACACCAGCCCCGCGGACGCCACCCAGGCCTTTCTCGATCTGAAGGCCCGCTGGATGGTCCCCATGCATTATGGAACGTTTCGCCTGTCGCATGAGCCCATCGAAGAGCCCCTCCAGTTGCTGGAGCAAGAAGCGCTAGCCGCCGGAGTAAGAGACAAACTAGTCGTGCTAGAAGAGGGCGTCACCCGCTTCTTTTGAAACATTCTTCCGTTGTCCTAAATGTAATTCAACGAGGTTAGGGAGTATTCTTTAGCGATGGACAAGAAGGAGATCAATTCCCCAAAGTTGACCGAGCATTTTCTTTTCTGGGTTTGTGGCCTCGGCGGTTTGCTGCTCGTGGTTCTCTTCGCTCATTTCGTCTACCACATTTTTTGAAGCTGGTGGATGTGAAACAAATTGCTTCCCCCGCCCTCGACGTCCTTAGACAAAGGTGCGACTCCACGACCACGTCCCGCACGGGGCTTCCCTTGGCCTCCCTTTTTATCCTTGACAATATGCCAGTAGTAGCATAGTCTACAGTTGGGACATGACCGCCACTTCGATGAGGCCGGTGCGATTCGTAGGGGATTCGCGAGAGGTGCTGCGCGAACTGCCGGATGAGGTGAAGAGCGAGATTGGATATGCGTTGAGACGCGTGCAGCAGGGCAAGATGCCGGAGAACGCGAAGCCCCCGAAAGGTATTGCGCCGGGCGTGCTGGAGATTGTTTCTGACTTCAGAGGAGACACATTCAGGGCCGTGTATACGGTGAGGTTCGCCAGAGCCGTTTACGTTCTGCACGTGTTTCAGAAGAAATCCAAGCGGGGCATCGCGACGCCGCAACGTGAAATTGAACTCGTGAAGAAACGGCTCGCGCAGGTAGTGAAGTTGGAAGCTGAATAGGGAATCACGCTAAGGTTTCGAATCAACAAAACAGGGTCGGCAGACCCACACAGGAGAACGATGAAAAAGCATGGGTACGTTGAAGGCAGTGGAAACGTCTTCGCCGATCTGGGTGTCGCCAACCCGGAAGAGGCACGAGCGAAGGCTGATCTAGTTGACCGGATCGTGGACATAATCCAGGAGCGCAAACTGACCCAGGTGCAGGCGGGAAAGGTACTCGGCGTGGACCAACCCAAGGTGTCCGCCTTGATGCGGGGCCGTCTCACCGACTTTTCTATCGAGCGCCTTTTGCGTTTCCTGCTCTTGCTCGGCCAGGATATTTGCATTGCCGTCACGGCCAGGCCGCACTCCAGCCGGAAACAACCGACCTTGAAGGTGTACGCGACGGAGGGGCGCTCTAGGGCTGTCGCTGCCAGTCGCCGCTAAGCTCACGACCCCAATCGGAACTAGCCGGGAGCGCATCCTCGACGTTCTTAGTCAAAGGTGCGACTCCACGGTCACGTCCCGCATGGGATTTCGTTTGATGTCTCCCAGAAACCCGCCAACCGCTAAGTTTAAATGTGTGCTTTTTTGAACAGACTGCTCAATCCCGACCTGTCAGTCTTTTGAAGGACTTGGGGTTACTTAGGTCCGGTGCCACGCCAAGAAGTGGCACGCATAGCCGCAGCTTCAATCGTTCCGTCCAGGCTGCGGCCAACCTTTATAGGTCAGCTCTCGGAGGACTTCAAAGCACGAACCCGCGCTGCTGTCCCCGTTAAACGCCTAAACCTGTCTCCAGCCAAAGGCGCATCTGCGCGCAGAAAACGTATG
>PKUV01000083.1 GCA_003131315.1 Acidobacteriaceae bacterium | reverse complement strand
TCGGATCGAGGCTAATGGCTGGGGCGATTCGCGGCATGCCCCAATGTACCAGAAGTTCCATATAGTACAACGAACTATCTGGACGGTGTACTAGGGAGATCCCAAACATCAACGGAAGCCAGAGAGCGTACAGCGACTTGCTGAGCCGCCGATGACCTGCTGGGGCGAGCATTGCCGCTGCTGCGGGCGCTGTGATGGTGAGTGTCGAAGGGGCAGAATTCGCACCGGGCGTCGCTGAGGTCGCCGAGAGCGCACAGGTCGGCAGCGGCGCTGGTCCGGTAATTGCGCACGTCAGTTGAATTGCGCTTCCGAAGGGACCATTAAACCAGCGACGGTGATGACATCGGTGCGCTGCGCTCCGGGCTGCAACGAGAAAACAAGGCAACACGCTCCTAGCCGGCGGCGCATTCGAGAAGCGCTTTCCGGTCACGATAATGGGTGACCTGAGTCACTGACGCGGGTGTGCTGGTTGGACCATAACTACTGCCACGTCGCAAGTGCTGCTCGGCACGAGAACGCGGGCGGTGCGATTCGAACGCAAGTCGAAGATGCCGAGAGGTGGGTTGTGGAAGTTCCCCTCATCGCCGCCTGGAAAGACGCGCCAGCCCTGGGCTGTCGTCCCGGCGACTGCCATTACCTCGAGGGGAATCTGCGGGCTCGCGCCCGCGCCGATGCTATCAACCTGATACTGGAGGATTTCGGATTGGAGCCGGAGCGTTTCCGGCTGGAGTGGGTCTCGGCTTCCGAAGGCCCGCGCTTTGCCCAAGTGGTCACAGAGATGGTGGAGCAGGTAAGGAAGCTCGGTCCAAACCCGTATCGAACGCAGTAATAACTGATCGTAGGAGACGAAAACAAAGCAACACAAATTCAAGTCCGGTAGGGAGGTGCAGCATGGCAGCTCGACTTGCCGAAGAATGGTTTGCTATATGCGGAGGCTGCGAGGTAACCATCCTCGACATCGGTGAACCGCTCCTCGACGTACTCAAACAAGTAGAAATCGTGCACATGCCAGTCCTAATGGACCACAAGCTCTTTGGTCAGACTGGCGAAGGTACAGAGATGGAAATCCCCGCAGCGGACGTCGGGCTTATATCTGGAGGAATCCGCAGCGAAGAACACAAGAAACTGGCGCAGGAGATGCGTAAGAAGTGCAAGATCCTGATCTCTCTAGGTTCTTGCGCCTGCTTTGGCGGTATCCCGGCGCTGGCGAATCAGTACAGCACAGAAGAGTTGTTGGAGAAGGTCTACCGTGGCAGCGTGACAACCGAGAAGAACGGCATACCCCACGAGCAGATTCCCGCTCTGACCGACCGAGTCTACGCGCTCCACGAAGTTGTGAAGGTGGATGCATATCTGCCCGGATGTCCAACCACGCCAGAGATGGTGGCCGGAGCGCTGGTCGCTCTAATTGAAGGCAAGCCCCTGCCCGTGCTGGCGTCGAAGAGCGTTTGCGACGAGTGTCCCACCAAGCGCGAAAAGAAGGCGGTCTCCACGCTGAAGCGCCACCTGGATGCGCCGGAATTCAAGTTTGGAGCGCCACTGAGCGAAATGCGCTGCCTGATGGAGCAGGGCATCCTGTGCCTGGGGCCAGCGACGCGTGCCGGCTGCGGTGGCAGCGACGGCAACCCGCGCTGCATCCGCGCCTACATGCCATGCGAGGGTTGCTTTGGCCCGCTGTCGGACAAAGCCAATCCCATGGTGGACATGATGGGGGCGCTTTCTTCCATCGGACTCGATCCCAAGCAGATTCCGGATCGGGCCGCAACCTTCAACCGTTTTGCTGGCGCTGGCCGTCTGCGGCCCATGCCCCGGAGGTGATGCATGGCAAAGACACTGGTCATTCAACCTGTCACCCGCATCGAGGGCCACGCCAAGGTGACCATTCAGCTCAACGATGCCGGCAACGTGGACACCGCCCGGGTGAACGTCATTGAACTGCGCGGCTTCGAAAAGTTCTGCATCGGACGCCCGGTAGAGGATCTCCCCCGCATCACGCCGCGCATTTGCGGTGTGTGCCCGTGGTCGCATCACCTGGCCTCGGCCAAGGCTTGCGACGCGGTTTTTGGAGTCGAGCCGCCCCCGGCTGGAAAGAAGCTGCGCGAGCTGTGCAACAGCATCGCCTACATGGAAGAGCACATCTTGCACTTCTATTTCCTGGCGGGAGCCGATTTCCTGCTCGGTCCCGATGCCGACTATTCCATCCGCAATGTCATCGGCGTGCTGCAGGCAGCGCCGGACATTGCCAGAAAAGTGGTGAAGGTGCGCCACATGTGCGCCAAGATGCTGGAAGTCCTGGCGGGCAAGGCCATCCATCCCCAGGCCGCTATTCCTGGCGGATTCAGCAAGCCACTGGCTCCTGCCGATCGCGACCAGTTGCGCAAGCAGGCCGATGACGCACTCGAACTCGCCAAGTTCTCCATTGCTTTTGCGAAGGAGAACGTCTTCCCCAAGTACCTCGACGTGGTGAAGTCGCTGGGAGTGATCACTACCGGCTTCATCGGTACCGTCAAGGAGGACGGCGCGCTCAACCTCTACGACGGAAAGCTTCGCCTGATGGCGTCCAATGGCTCATACCAGGACTTTCCGTACGATCGCTATACGGAGTTCATCTCCGAGCACATTGAACCGTGGAGCTACTTGAAGTTCCCATACGCCAAACAGTGGGGCGAGGGTTTCTCCATGGATGTCGAAAATCCCAAGGGCGTGTATCGTGCCAACACGCTGGCGCGCATCAACGTCTGCGACTTTATCGACACGCCGCTGGCGCAGGCCGAACTGGAGGAGTTTCGCGCGAAGTTCGGGCGGCCCGCACAGCTCACGCTGCTCTATCATTGGGCGCGGCTGATCGAACTGCTCTACAACGCCGAAAACACCATCCGCTTGCTGGACGATCCCGAAATCACCAGCACCGAAACCCGGGTGAAGGTTACGCCGCGGGCAGCGCGAGGCGTAGGATGCACCGAAGCTCCGCGCGGCACGCTCATCCACGACTACACCACCGATGCCAACGGCCTGATCACCAACGTCAACCTGATTGTGGGCACCACTCACAACAACGCTCCGATCAATATGTCGGTCACACAGGCCGCCAAGAGTTTGATCCATGACGGCAAGTACGACCAGGGAGTGCTGAACAAAGTAGAAATGGCGATCCGTGCCTACGATCCATGCTTGTCCTGCGCAACCCACCGGCTGGACGGGAAGCTGTCGGTCAAGCTGGATATTTTCGACGCGGACGGCAAGTTGCTCGGCTCGCTTGCCAACTGAAGGGCAACGAGAACGAAAAGGAGGAAGCATGCGGGAGATCGATCAATTCGATGAATCCGATCTCCCCGACTTCTGTCGGAAGCCGACCGTGGTGCTCGGCGTTGGGAATATACTGTTTGGAGATGACGGCTTCGGGTGCGCGGTAGTTGACTATCTCGAGGCACACTATCGAGTGCCCGAAGCGGTCTGCTTGCTGGACGCCGGCACGGGCGTGCGCAAGCTGTTATTCACTCTCTGCCTGAGCTCCACGCGTCCGCGGCGCTTGCTCATCGTGGACGCGATCGATGCCGGACGCAGTCCCGGCGAGATATTCGAGATCGATCCCGCCGAGATTCCTCCGGTCAAACTTGACGATTTCTCGCTGCACCAGTTGCCCACGTCCAACCTGCTGCGCGAGTTGCAAGAAACCTGCGGCGTCGAGGTGCGTGTGCTGGCCTGCCAAACGGGGCCACTGCCGGAAGAGATCTTCCAGGGTTTGTCGAAAGCAGTCAGCGGCGCCGTGCCGCAAGCGGCGGAGTGGCTGGTCCGCGAGTATTTCCCCAGCGCCACAGCACCGCGAGGTGACCTATGCCAAGCGAGCGCGTAATTCAAGTTGGCCACGTGCTGGCGCTGCTCTTCGTCGCTTTGTTGCTCTTCGGGGCGCGAGGATTAGTACAGTCGTTCGGACTCAAGGCGCTGAAGACGCCGGTACGAGCACCGCATATTGTGGGAAAGGTTTTCGCAGCACCGTGTGGACAGGCTGGAGGCATCGTATGAGCCCGGATCTCGCAATGATCGGCGATGGAAAGAAGTTCATGTGGGATGGGCAGCTCTACGACAACAGAGAAGCGGCATCGCGCGCAGGGGAGTCATATCAGGACGACAACTTTGAGATCCGGATGGTGGAGGAAGGCGGGAAGTTCCTGGTGTACACCAGGAGGACCGTCAAGGAAGTCGTAGTCACTGCGCAGTAGCGGGCACCCTCGGTAGAGGTGGCAAATGGCAGTAGGCATATTGCCGGTTCAAAGCGATCCGACACTGCTGGCCGACATTCGGCGGTATGGAAAGTTCGACCCCACGGGCTGCTATCAGTGCGGAAGTTGCACCATCTCCTGTGATCTGGTCGAGGGTTCTGTAAGCTTTCCCCGCAGGAGCATTCGCTACGCCCTGCTGGGACTGAGGCAGCCGCTCGTCGAAAGCCTGGAACCGTGGGTCTGCCATGACTGCGGTGATTGCTCTCTTGTCTGCCCGCGTCAATCGGAGCCCAGGATCTCTATGCTCACGCTGCGGCGTTTCCTCAGCGCGCAGTACGACTGGACGGGCATTGCCTCCAGGCTGCTCCAGTCCAAGGCGTGGTATCTCGGTTCCTTATTCTTCGTGGCGCTTATCGTCCTGCTCCTGATCCTTGCTTACCACTTGTGGTACGTGGGGATGCCGGTTACGGACTTTGCCACCACGCCGTTTGGATTGGATCACATGTTCCCGATCATCACCTACTACACACTGACGGTGATCCTGCTTCCCCTGTTGCTCTTGTTCTCGCGTGTCTTCCGCATCTGGCGGCTCACCATGAGTGGGGAAAGGCAGGCGCGCCCCCCGCTTTCTATCTACGTGCTCGAAGCCTGGATCTACTTCTACCACTCGGTGACCCATTCGTTGATGAGGAAGTGTCCGGAGCGAGGCCGGTGGCTCGGCCATTGGGGCTTAGCCTTGGGCACAGTGATGATGCTCACCATCAAGGTGTTCGGCCTGAGGTGGTTTCAAACCGACAACCTCTACCCCTTGTACCATCCCCAGCGGTGGCTCGGATACCTCGCGACGGGCCTCATCCTCTATGGCCTCGTAGACATCTTCGTAGGCCGTTTGCGGGCACAGAAGGAGATCTATAAAGAGACGTCCTTTCAGGATCTCGTCTTTCCCATCTTGCTCGTGTTGACCGTGCTCAGCGGTCTGGCGGCACACATGTTCCGCTATGCCGGCTTTGCACTTACCTGTCACTTCACATACGCCCTGCACATCATCATCGCGACGCCCATGCTGCTCGTAGAGATGTCGTTTGGAAAGTGGGCGCACATGGTCTATCGACCGCTAGCCCTGTATTTCCTGGCGGTCAGGGAGAGGGCCGCGCGACAGGCGCCCGCGGCGGAGGTTGTTCCCCATGCGGTTTGAGGAGTCCCAAACCCCACCGGTGGGCGCTGCCCTGGTCGTGGGAGGCGGTATCGGCGGCATGCAGGCGGCCCTCGATCTCGCCAACGGTGGCATCAAGGTGTACTTGGCCGAACGCAGCCCCGCTATTGGCGGGGTCATGGCGCAGCTCGACAAAACTTTTCCCACCAACGATTGCGCGATGTGCACCATGGCGCCGCGTCTGGTCGAGATCGGCAGGCACAAGGACATCGACATTCTCACCTTGAGTGAGGTGGAACGCGTCGATGGGCAGCCGGGGAATTTCACGGTCAGTATCAAGAAGCAGCCGCGTTTTGTGGACGCGACGAAATGCACAGGTTGCGGCGCTTGCACGACGGAATGTCCAGTAACGCTGCCGTCCGAGTTCGATCAGGGGCTGGGAGAGCGGAAGGCGATCTACCGGCCGTTCCCGCAAGCCGTTCCCAACATCTTCACTATTACGCGCCGCGGGACCGCTCCCTGCCAGGCCGGATGCCCCATCCATCAGAGCGCGCAGGGCTATGTAACTCTGATCGCGCAAGGACGCTTCGACGAGGCGCTCCAGGTCATTCTGCGAGACAACCCGATTCCGTCGGTCTGCGGCCGGATCTGCACGCACCCTTGCACCACCGCCTGCACGCGCGCCAACGTGGACGATCCGGTGAATGTGCCGGCGTTGAAGCGCTTCATTACCGACCGCCTCCCCGATTACAAGCTGTCGCAACCGACCGTGCCCGAACGTCCGGAGAAGATTGCCATCGTGGGGTCCGGCCCGGCCGGCCTCCTCTGTGCCTATCAACTCCGGCAGAAAGGCTATAGCACGACAATCTTCGAGGCACTCCCGGTGGCGGGCGGGATGCTGGCGGTCGGCATTCCTTCTTTTCGGTTACCCCGGCCCCTGCTGAACGCCGAGCTGGACCGGATGCGCTCGATCGGGATCGAGATCCTGCTGGATACGCCCGTGGGCCGCAGCATCACGTTCGAAGAATTGCGCAAGAGCTACGCGGCGGTCTTCGTCGCCATCGGGGCTCACGTGGAACGGAAGCTCGGCATCCCCGGTGAGAGCATGTCGGGTGTCACCGGCGGGGTGGAATTCCTGCGCCGGCTCAACCTCGACGGTCCGGTACTCCCAGGCCGCCACGTGCTGGTGGTGGGAGGAGGCAATTCCGCGCTGGACGCGGCGCGCGCCGCCCTCCGTTGCGGGGCGGCAGAGGTGACGATCGTCTACCGGCGAACCCGAGCGGAAATGCCCGCCGACCATCGTGAGATCGAGGACGCGGAACGCGAAGGCGTCAAGTTGATGTTCCTCGCCGCACCCACGTCATTCCAGTCGGGCCGCAGCGGGCGCGTGGCTGGCCTTGAGTGTCTGAAGATGAAGCTCGGCAAGCCCGATGCCAGCGGCCGGCCAGCTCCGGAGCCGATTCCAGGCTCGGAGTTCGTCATTGCCTGCGACGCTGTCGTGGCCACCATTGGCCAAGTCCCCGATGTGAGTGCCCTGGGTGAACGGCTGGGTCTGGCGACCACAAAATCGGGAACGCTCCGTGCCGATCCGCTGACGCTGGAGACAGAGCTGCCCGGTGTGTTCGCTGGCGGGGATTGCGTGACCGGTCCCGACGTGGTGGTGACGGCGATGCTCGCGGGCAAGAAGGCCGCCAACTCTATTGATCGCTGGCTCAATGGCCGGGATCTCCGTGTGGGGCGCGAACTGGAAGGGCCGTATCAAACCGAGTACGTCGTGGACACGGCTGGCGTGCTGATGCAGCGCCAAATACCAGTGCCCTCCCTCGACCCCTCGACCCGCGGCAGGACCTTCGACGAGGTCCACACCGGGTACACACCCGCGCAAGCGATCACCGAGGCTAAGCGCTGCCTCGCGTGCGGCATCTGCTGCGATTGTCATCTCTGCTCAACGGCCTGCCAGGCCAATGCGATCGACTATACCCAGAAAGCGGAGATTCAGGAGTTGAAGGTAGGCGCCATCGTCCTCGCACCCGGATACGAGATCTTCGACGCCCGGTTAAAGAAGGATCTGGGTTATGGCCGCTTCCCGAATGTGCTCACGGCTCTGGAGTTCGAGCGGATTTTGTCCGCCTCCGGACCCTACTCCGGCCATGTGCTCCGACCCTTCGACCGGCAGGAGCCGAAGCGGATTGCCTTCCTGCAGTGCGTTGGTTCGCGAGATTTCGACCACGACTACTGTTCGTCCGTCTGCTGCATGTATGCCACCAAAGAAGCCATCATCGCCAAAGAGCATCTCGGCGAAGGTCTGCAATGCGACGTCTTCTTCATGGACCTGCGCGCCTTCGGCAAGGGCTTCGAGCAGTATTACCACAGAGCGCAAGAGCTCGGTGTGCGGTATATCCGTTCTCGCGTGCCGAAGATCGAGGAAGTCCCTGGGACGCGCAACCTGATCGTCAACTATCTCGCCGAGAACGACAGAAAGCTTTCCCAGGAATACGACTTGGTCGTTCTATCGGTGGGCATGCAGCCACCCAAAGACGTCGAAGTGCTGGCCGAACGATTCGGGGTGGCGCTGAACACGTTCAACTTCTGCGAGACCCCCACGTTCCGGCCTGCAGAATCCTCGCGGGAAGGAATCTTTGTGGCCGGACCGTTTGCCGAGCCGAAGGATATTCCGGAAACTGTCATGCAGGCCTCGGCGGCGGCGACGCAGGTGCTCTCGCTCTTGCGGGAAGCCCGGGGCACGTTGATCACGCCCAAGGTCTACCCACCCGAAAGAGATGTGAAGGGAGAAGAGCCTCGCATCGGAGTCTTTGTCTGCCACTGCGGGACCAATATCGCCGGCGTGGTCAATGTCCCGGACGTCGTGGAATATGCGACAACGCTGCCCAACGTCGTGTACGCGGAGAACAATCTTTATACCTGCTCCAACGATACCCAGGATCGGATCAAGGAGAAGATCGCCGAACACAATCTGAATCGGGTAGTGGTGGCCTCCTGCACCCCGCGAACGCACGAGCCTCTGTTCCGCAACACGCTGGCAGAGGCCGGCCTCAATCCCTACCTGTTTGAGATGGCCAACATCCGGGACCAGTGCTCATGGGTGCACATGCACGAGCCGGAGAGGGCCACCCAGAAATCCAAAGACCTGGTCCGGATGGCGCTGGCCAAGGCCCGGCTATTGCAGCCGCTCCACCGGCAAACGGTCAGGATAGAAAAGTCCGCCCTGGTCATCGGCGGAGGACTGTCGGGCATGACCGCCGCCCTGGCGCTGGCACGCCAGGGCTTTGATGCCTATCTGGTGGAAAAGGAGAATGAGCTGGGCGGAAATCTGCGCCACATCCACTACTTGCTCAACGGAGGAAGGCCACAGGACGAATTAGCGCGCCTGCGCGACGAAATCGGACAGAACAGCAGAATCCATCTATTTACCGGCGCGGCCATCGAGAAGATCGAAGGCACAATCGGCGATTTTCGGACAATGATCGCGGCCCGCGGCAAAACCACCGAAGTCACGCACGGGGTCGTAATCGTGGCCACGGGCGCGAAGCAGTACCAGCCAAAAGAATACCTGTATGGACAGGACGACAGTGTCATCACGCAGCGCGACCTCGAAGCGCGCCTCGCTTCCGGTGATGGCTTCCTGGCGCGGGAAGGCAATCGGCCCGCAAAGACCGTCGTCATGATCCAGTGCGTGGGCTCACGCGATGCCGACCACCCCTACTGTTCCCGGGTGTGTTGCGCCGAAGCCATGAAGAATGCCCTGAAGATCAAGGCGCTCTCTCCGCAGACGCATGTGTACGTTGTGTACCGGGACATCAGGACTTACGGCTTCAAGGAGAGCTACTACACGAAAGCCCGGCAGCAGGGAATCGTGTTTGTGCGCTACGACGAGGACCGCAAGCCCGAAGTGTCACGAAATGGCGAAGAACTGCAGGTCACCGTCTACGACCAGACCCTGGGGATGCCGCTAATGATCTCCGCCGACCTAGTGGTTCTGTCCGCCGGCATTCATCCGCATGAAGACAGCCGGAAGATCGCGCAGTTCCTCAAGGTTCCGCTCAACAGCGAGGGATTCTTCCTCGAAGCCCATATGAAACTGCGTCCGGTAGACTTCATGACCGACGGCGTCTTCCTGTGTGGGCTGGCGCATTCTCCCAAGAACATCGAGGAATCCATTCTCCAGGCCCAGGCAGCGTCCGCGCGAGCAGCATCCGTCCTCGTCCAGGATCGCCTCGAACTGGGGGCGAATATCTCGCAAGTGGTGGACGAAAGCTGCGACGGTTGCGCCTACTGCGTGGACACCTGCCCCTACAAAGCCATCACCTTGCTCGAGTACAAGTGGCAGGGGTCGATTAAGAAAATCGTCGAGACCAACGACTCCACCTGCAAGGGCTGTGGCTGCTGCCAGGCTACGTGTCCAAAGAAGGGCGTATTCATCCGTGGATTTACCCTCGATCAGATCGAGGCCCAGATCCATGCTGCTTTGGGAGTAGCGTAATGGACGACACCTTTCAGCCCTTGATCATCGCCCTGTGTTGCAACTGGTGCTCCTACGCCGGCGCAGACTTGGCGGGCGTTTCCCGGACCCAATACCCGCCCAGCATCCGCATCGTCCGCGTCATGTGCTCGGGAATGGTGCATCCCAACTTGGTGATTGATGCGTTCACCAAGGGGGCGGACGGCGTCCTCATCTGCGGCTGCCATCCGGGAGATTGTCACTATCAGGATGGCAATCTCAAAACCGAAAAACGCGCGGACGCCATCCGCCTGATGCTCGCGGATTTCGGTATCGAGGAAGAGCGCTTTCGCCTGGAATGGGTTTCGGCGGCCGAAGGGCCGAGGTTTGCACAGGTTGTGCGGGAGTTCACGGAGCAAGTGCAGAAGCTGGGGGTCAGCCCGTACAGGTCGTAAGAGAAGCTACTTGATCTATAGGAAAAACAAGGATCCATTTCAGAGAGAGGCACGGACAGACGGGCATCGACGCAAGCCGCAAAGATGCTTCGTATATCAGTCCTAAACTGACAGTTCCCCCAGATCAATCGATACCGATCTTGCGCACCAACTGCGTAGAGGTCTCGAACAAGTTCCTTCGGTGGTGCTGGGGGCCGGGCCTCGACAGGTCGTGACGATGGTCGTGGCTACCTGCATGTTGAATGGTGGCACTGAGATATTCGTTCTCGACCCGCCTCCCGATACTCCTCATGACGATCATCCTGAGGGGGAACCATCGGAGAGGGTCTCCGAGCGAACAGGCAAGCGCAGTTGGCGAATTCGCAGTCCCGAGGCATTCCACGAGCGGACGGTAATCGCCGAAGAATCGAACCTGCTGAAATGGGCCGGGCAATATCAGACTACTGCTGTCCGGGATCGGCGGCTGGAGAGAATCCAGCCCGAGTTGATCGCTATGCCGAACGCACCGCTCGAAGCCAGAAGAACGAATGTCGGAACTTTTCGTGGAATTGAAGAACCGGTCTTCCCTAAATTAGGTGCCCGCAATCTCAGAGTGTTTACCGGTGTGGAAGAAGATTTACTGGAGTCGCTCATGCAGGAGCGTCCGCACGGAGAAACTGGTGCGAGGCGCGTTGAACAGCTCGGACGACAGGAACGGCAGCCGCCAGACCACCTCCCCGCAAACATGAGCGTGAGCCGCAGCGGGAGCTGCATGATTATCGAAGGACTTTAGTTCATGCGATTCGCCCAGACGCGATGATGCCTTGCCGACAAGGCTTGGTAACGAGAGATTTCTGGGGCCGGACAAGTTCCTCGTTACTGTTCTGTGTGGAAGCATGGTATTGTGACTCTCTAACGCACTGCCCACAAACAATCTGTTTCTGAGCCAGTCCCATTCGCCTATCTCGACCCTTTAAGATCAAGCGGTTGCGCAAATGCAGTGGCAAGGGTTTTTGGGCAAGTTTCATTCGACTGACATTGCATCGCTAAACCTCCACTAGCTCGCGGGACCGGCACCGCTAAGCGGTGGGTGGCGCAGGCGTTCGCTGCATCCTTGTGCTCATCTCGATGGAACGCTCCTGCAGCGCACGTGGACGCTGCCTAGGGAAATCCCAAGACATAACATAGCTCCTAAAGGCAGGAAGTTGTCGACTGCTGTTTCCAAGAATCCAGGAGATCCGAGACCTGGCAGAGTCCTTGCAAGTCTCGGAACGATATTTCACAGAATGGCCACTTCGTTGCTCAACTGCTCCCTGGAATTGGATTTTGTTTTTCCTATAGATCGAGCCTCAAATGAAGCGTAAGCGTCGACTGATGGCCGTCTAGACTGGGGCGGTCCCGATAGGCATTCTCTTCTTGTGGCACGGCGCGGAGTCGTGTCCACGACGAGGAGATCGATGTATCAAGCTGGATTGCTAGGGAGTACAGCCTCGGCATCCGTCAGCGAAGCCAGAGCGAGGTGTGTGCGGTTGCTGCCGGTGACAGTGGCTGAAGATGCGCGGAATAAACAACCGGTCCCGGTTGCCAGGAGCCTGCCGCGCGGCGCAGATCGTAAAGCTGTTGTGTTGCCGGGCGCGATCGAACTTACGTTGGCCAAGGCACAGATCCGTATCACGGGCACGGTAGATGCTGAAACGCTGCG
>PKUV01000100.1 GCA_003131315.1 Acidobacteriaceae bacterium | reverse complement strand
CCACGTGGTCAGAGACCTAGTGCGACACCGCACGTCGGCCTCGCAACTGGGCATTCTGTTATCCGCGTTCTTCGTTGACATACGTCTTCATGATGATCCCCGCCGGTTGGCTCGCGGAGCGCTATGGCGCACACAAAGTGCTTGCTGCCGGTATAGCAATCTGGTCGGTTGCCACGTTGCTGACGGGGTTCGTGAGTTCTTTCCCAGCTTTGATCGCGCTGCGGCTGTTGCTCGGAGTCGGCGAAAGTGCGACGTTCCCTTGCTTGTCTAAACTCATCGCGAGCGGCGTTGACCCCATCGTGTGGGTGTCGCAAATGGCGTTGTTTCCTTCGGGTATCTGTTCGGGCCGGCGGTTGGCACGCTCGCCGGTGGGTTTCTCATGTCCTATTTGGGATGGCGGCCGGTATTCATCCTGTTCGGTAGCTTGTCGCTGCTTTGGCTTTGGCCGTGGAGCCGCGTGGTCATCGCTGAACCGCGATTGAGTGAAGACGCGCACGGTGGGGTAGGCGTACAAAATATGTGCGGTAATCTGGCGGGCATCTTCGCTCCTGCGATCACTGGCTTTCTTGTAAACGCAACCGGACGATTCGAGACGGCATTCTGGTTAGCAGGCCTTGTTAATCTTCTAGAGGCGTTCGTGGTTGGGTTTTCATCTTGCCGAAAATCACTCCTCTTCGATGGTCGGCAGAGCCGGCTCCGGTTCCGATCAAGGTCTAGCTTTTGGCCAATGAATCCGACCGGCTCTCCGCGAGCGGGATGATCTGCCTTGCCGAGATACACCAATACTCCTCTCGCGGGAAAATTGCGTTTACACGGCTAATTTCCTAGTTCACATAATTCCGTCAGTGGACAACTGTTTTGAAACGTTTTATATTACGAGCGGAATTTGATAACGAGACTGAGGAGACACTCCATGAGGTCCCGACTCCTGCAAATCGCACTTCTTGTACTCGCCGGCACCATGCTCTCTTCTGCTCAAGACTCGCAATTCCGACCTAAGGGCCAGCAGATTCCTGTACCGGATTGCCTGACAATGAAGGGACTTTGGGAGGGCGGCTCGAAACCGTGCAGCCAGACAGAACATGATGCATGGCTTGCCGATATCACACACTGGAGGATGGAACGTCGTATTCGTGTCGGCTACGATGGTGCTAGGTACGATTTGCCCGCCTTGAGATGGACGCAGTCGAGTTTCATGCAGCCCCAGATGATGGTGCAGGATCGGTACTTCTATGATCCCGCAGCGGGGAAGTACACAGTAGACCGATACCTTGACGACCTTGAGAAACGCTACGGCGGTATTGATGCGGTCCTGATCTGGCCAACCTACCCGAACATGGGAATCGACAATCGGGATCAGCACGATCTGATTCGTAGCATGCCCGGCGGCCTTCCCGGCGTAAAGCAAATGATTGCCGACTTCCATCGCCGCGGTGTGCGGGTGTTGTTTCCGATGATGATGTGGGATCAGGGAACGCGCGATCCCGAAAAGTCGTGGCCTGATGCCATCGCCAGCCTGATGGCGGAAGTCGGCGCTGACGGCATCAACGGCGACACGCAGGACGGTGTTCCCTTGGCATTCTCGTTAGCCGCGGACAAAATTAGCCATTCACTCGCTTTTGAACCCGAGGGGGGCCCGTCCGATGAAGCCTTGGCATGGAACGTCATGACGTGGGGCCAATATGAATTTCCGTTCACTCCGCTGGTGGACAAATACAAATGGCTTGAAACACGGCACATGGTGCACATCTCTCACCGGTGGAATCGTGACAAAACCGACGATCTACAGTTCGCCTTTTTCAACGGAGTTGGCTGGGAGAGTTGGGAGAACATCTGGGGCATTTGGAATGGAATCACGCCGCGCGACGCAGAAGCCACGAGACGCGTGGCCACGATCGAACGCGGCGTGTCGCCCTTCCTCATCAGCAAGGACTGGGAGCCGATGTCGCCCATGCTTCGCTACGGAGTTGTTGCCAGCCGCTGGCCGCTGGGCGGACAAGCAGTTTGGACAATTGTGAACCGAAACGAATACGACGTCGATGGCGACCAGATCGAAGTCGCAGCGAAAGACAATCTTCGTTACTTCGATCTTTATCACGGAGTGGAACTCAAGCCTCAAACTAGGCCGGGTGGCAGAACGGTACTTGCCTTTTCGATCGAAGCCAAGGGATATGGCGCCATCCTGGCAACTAGCACCGCGCCGGATCAGAAACTAGTGGCCCTGATGTCCGCAATGAAGGAGCAGAGCGCAACGCCCCTGGCCAAATACTCGCACGAATGGAAAGTCCTGCCACAGCAGATCATTCCGATCCAAGCGACGAAGGCTGCAAGCAGTGCACCTGCGGGCATGGTCAAGGTCCCTGAGGCCGATTTTCTTTTCAAGGTTTCCGGAATCGAGATTGAGGGGTTCAACGATATCGGCGTCGATGTCCAATATTCCTGGGAGGTCTCGCCGCGTCGCTTTCACGAGCACCCTATGCATGTGACTTCTTTCTATATCGACAAGTACCCGGTCACGAACGCCGAATTCAAGAAGTTCCTGGACTCCACCCACTATCACCCCCAAGACGACCTGAATTTTCTCCGCGACTGGAAGGATGGAAGCTATCCCGCAGGATGGGAAAACAAGCCGGTGACGTGGGTCTCTCAAGAAGACGCGAGAGCGTATGCAAGTTGGGCAGGAAAGCGCCTGCCCCATGAATGGGAGTGGCAGTACGCAGCTCAAGGCACGGACGGCCGCCTCTACCCTTGGGGCAATGAGTGGGATGACAGCGCTGTGCCGATACCTGAAAAATCGCGCACAATGCGAGGCCCAGATCCGATCGATGGACATCCGAAGGGAGCCAGTCCATTCGGCGTGATGGATATGGTAGGGAATGTGTGGCAATGGACTGAGGAATTTGTTGACGAGCACACACGGGGTGGCATTCTTCGTGGTGGCAGTTACTATCAGCCGCAGGGCTCGATCTGGTATTTCCCCCAGGCCTATAAGCTGAATGAGCACGGAAAGCTGCTGCTGATGTCCCCCAGCATGGACCGCTCCGGGGGAGTCGGATTCCGTTGCGTAGTAGACTCGCAGTAATCTGTTCGGCAAGTTCCGTAGCGCTGAGGCGGACACCGCCCGCGCTTCAACGCGGCAAGCCATGACAGCACCTGTGACAATGCGGCAAATCGCTGAGCGTGCCGGTGTCTCCATCGGCACTGTGTCGCACGTGATCAATGAAACCGCGACAGTTCGGCCGAAGCTGCGGGAGCGAGTGATCGAGGCAATACGCAGCATGGGCTACCAGCCGAGTGCCTTGGCGCAGGGACTCCGGAAAAACCGAACCAACATGCTCGGAATGGTAATTCCGGATATTACGAACCCGTTTTTCCCGGGCGTGGTTCGCGGCGTCGAAGACGTTGCCTACAAGCGCTCTCTCCGCGTGATCCTATGCAACGCTGACAACGATCCTGCCAAGGAAGCATCGTACGTCCGCGAATTGCGCTCCTATAAGATCGCTGGCCTATTGATCATTCCAGCTGTGGGTCCGGACATCGCGGGTCACCTCCGAGCCTACGCGTCGGCCTCGGTACCCGTGGTTTGCATTGACCGGGTCCCGGATGGGTGGAAAGGCGATGCCGTCCTAGTAGCGAATGCAGAAGGTGCTTATCTGGCAACGCGCCATTTGATTCAGATGGGGCATAAACGTTTGGCGGTAATCGCTGGGCCGCTCGGGTTGACCAATGCGGCAGAACGATTGAAAGGTTTTATGCGGGCGTTAAACGAAGCCCGTATAGAGATTGAGCCAGAGTTTGTACAGGAAGCGCGCTTCGATACCGAGAGCGGCTACCAGGCAGCTCTTCGGCTCCTTCGGATGCTACCCCGCCCGACTGCCATTTTTGCGTGCAACGACCTCATGGCTTTTGGTGTCCTGCAGGCGGCTCGTGAACTCCGGCTACAGTGTCCGGAAGACTTGTCGATTGCAGGTTTTGATAGCCTTGAGTTCACCAAGTTCACAGATCCTTCCCTGACGTCTGTCTACCAACCGGGATATCAGTTGGGCGCCACAGCGGCTCGTCTTCTACTGCAAAGGGTCGACGGGCTGCGGTCCGCACCAAGAAAGGTACTTCTACCGACCGAACTGAAGAAGCGCAATTCTGTGGGACCGCCACCGAATCCCGCTGTGCGGGACGGCTCCGGGCGAAAATCTAGTGCAGATAAACGTGGCCGCGGCAAGTCGCAACAATCTGATACTTTCCAGACAAGTTCGTTTTAGCGGTTGACAATCCCAAACTTGTGGGAGTACATTCTTTTTCGACGCGATTTGAAACGTTTCAAATCGGGCGGGCAATCGTTTAGAAATTTGGCTCTGTGCAGGAATCTG
>PKUV01000024.1 GCA_003131315.1 Acidobacteriaceae bacterium | reverse complement strand
AGTAACACTAGAAATGCTCTAATCCCCGCGCTTCTCGCTGAGAACTGGGAACTGAGAACCGCCAGACCGCGGTGACCAGCGGTGTGAGTACTTCGGTAACGGTGAGCTGTACTTTAAGCACCTGAGGTCAGCACTCGAAATCAACATAGAATGCATGCAGGACGGACCAGCTCACCCCGCGATTGGGCCGACAGGATTGCCTTTTGCCGTTGAAGCTTCCCATTCCCGCGCGCATTCCGCTCCTCTACGTCATCCTTGGCGTGCTGTTGGCCATCAGCGTCCTCCCCATGTACTTCTACTCGGCGCAGATCGAGAACATGAACCGGGAGCGCCTCAAAACCAACGAAATGCTTTTGCAAAACACGGTCACGCGTTCGCTGGCCGACGACATTTCCCAGCACCAGGAAGCGCTGCATATGATGCTGGCCAATTTGTCGTCGTCGATTCAGGTAATGATGCTGGCCAATCCGAGCGGGAACGACCTTAGCGCTCAGAAACTTCTGACGCCAGAGCTGCGGGCCATGCTCGAGAATTTTGTTTCGTCGTCGAACGACATTGCGTATGCCACGCTGCTGAATGCCGATGCCAAAGGAGTTTCCGCCGGACGTATCGAGCCCGACGCCTTTCTGCAACGGGAACTGGAGCGAGCCTATCAAGCCGCCCGCGAAGGACGCGCCTATAGCGGGCAGCCGTTGATGTTGGGCGGCGGGAAATCCGCGCGAACTGTCATGTTGGTCAGTTCGCCGATTATGTATGACAAACGTTTTTTGGGGATGATCGGGTCGGTGGTAGATATGGACTACCTGATCCGCCGTCTGCAGCAAGTCAGTCTGAGCGGATTGATGCCGTACGTTGTGGACAGCCAGGGAAGGCTGGTGGCGGCGGCGACTACGCAATATGCTACCGGACAGGACATGAGCCACTTCGAGATCGTCCGCAGTTTTGTGGACGAAGGCTCGAAAGCCCAGTTGGCGGCGACCCGCGAATTCACGATTCGCGATGGGAAGGACACGACCGAGATGCTGGGAACGTACAGTCCGGTGACCTCGCTGGATTGGGCGGTAGTGGTGCAGAAGCCGCGCGAAGATGCGTATCGCGGAATCTACGAGATGCAGCGCACGGGCCGCTTGCTGGCATGGCTGGCGGTGTTTGTGTGTGTGGGTCTGAGTATTTTCTCGGCGCGGCGGATCACCAGCCCGCTGCAAGTGCTGGCGCAGTCCAGCCGGGCCATTGCGCGCGGTGATTTTTCCCAGCGCGTGCACCTGAAAACGCGCACCGAGATCGGAGAACTGGCGACGACGTTCAACACCATGTCGGAAGAACTGGAACAGTTCGTCGAGGATCTGAAGCGCGCCGCAGATGAAAACAAGAACCTGTTCATGGGGTCGATCCAGATGCTGGCCGGCGCCGTCGACGAAAAAGACCCTTACACGCGCGGCCATTCCGACCGGGTTACGAAATACTCGCTGATGATCGCGACCGAGATGGGGCTGGATCCGGGATTTCTGGAGATCCTGCGAGTCTCGGCGCAGCTGCACGATGTCGGCAAAATCGGCATCGAAGACCGCATCTTGAAAAAACCGGGCGCTCTGACACCGGAAGAATTCGAGATCATGAAGACGCACACCACCAAGGGCGCGAACATCCTGCGTCCGGTGCCGCAGTTGCGCGAGATGCTGCCCGGAATCGAGCTGCATCATGAGGCTCTCAACGGGCGCGGATATCCTTATGGTCTAAAAGGCGACGACATCCCTCTGCTGGCACGCGTGATTGCGGTCGCAGACACCTTTGACGCTCTCACCACCAACCGTCCTTACCAGCAGGCACACGATCCGGTAGAAGCTCTGCGCATCATTCAGGATCTCTCGGGACAGCGCCTTGACCCCAAGGCCATAGCCGCGCTGCTGGCGGTGTTTGAGCGGGGAGAAATTCGTATTCAGAGACAACTGACGCAGACCATCCCGCTGGAATCGGATGCATCCGCTCCGGCGCCACTCCAACCCGGCGATCCTCTCACGGTCGAAACCACGCGCACCTGAAGCAATTGGTAATTTGTAATTTGTAATTTGTAATTTTGGACCCAGCCCATTTGGGCTTCAATTACAAATTACCAATTACAAATTACCAATTCCCTCCGGCTGATTCTCTTATAATCAGTGTCGGATGATTCAAACCCTTTTTGGCAGTCTGGACGAAGAGAAGAAACCAAGTTTTATCGAGCGCATGAAGGAGGCCGTCTCGCGCACGCGCGAGAACCTGGCCGAGCGCATCGAAGATGTCGTCTCCATCGGCAAAGAGATCGACCGCGCCACGCTGGACGATCTGGAAGCGACGCTGATCGGCGCCGACCTCGGCACCACTACCACCCATGAGGTTCTGGAGAAGCTGCGCGACAAAGCCGATCGGAAGCAGATCAAGGATGTGAATGAACTCAAACGGCTGCTGAAAGAGGAACTGCTGGCGATCCTGACGTCGACCGGATCGAGGCCCGTGACCAAGGTGGAGGGCACGCCGGAAGTGATCTTGGTGGTCGGGGTGAATGGGACGGGCAAGACGACGACGATTGGAAAATTAGCGCAGGTGTTTCGTGCCCAAGGAAAGACCGTGCTGTTGTGCGCGGCAGATACGTTCCGGGCGGCGGCGATCGAGCAACTTGAAATCTGGGGACAGCGCACGGGGACGGAAGTGATCAAGACGAAAGCCGGGGGCGATCCGGCGGCGGTGCTCTTTGATGCGCTGCAGTCGGCAACGGCTCGCAAAACCGATTATGTGATCGTCGATACTGCCGGGCGGCTGCACACCAAGCAAAACCTGATGCTCGAGCTCGAAAAGATGAAGCGCACGGCGCAACGAATCGTGCCGGGCGCGCCGCACGAGACTTTGCTCGTGATGGATGCCACGACCGGTCAGAATGGATTGCAACAGGCGCGGCAGTTCACGCAATCGGCCGGAGTCACGGGAATAGTACTGACCAAGCTCGATGGCACGGCCAAAGGCGGCGTCGTGGTCGCAATATCGCGGGAGTTGGGACTGCCGGTCCGATATGTAGGAGTGGGCGAAAAGTTGGGGGATCTGCTGCCGTTTGATCCCAAAGATTTTGTGGAATCGTTGTTTGCGTGAATCCGGCTCTTGGCTTTTGGCTCTTGGCCTTTGGCTAAAAGCTAACAGCTAAGAGCTAATAGCTGGTCTTCTGATGACCATCGACGAACAACACGTGCGAAGAGCGCTGGAGTTAGCGCGAGCGGGTGTCGGGCTCGTGTCGCCCAATCCGGCCGTGGGCGCGGTTGTGGTGGACGCGTCCGGCCGCGAAGTCGGAGCAGGCACACACACCTTTGAGGGCGTCAAGCACGCAGAGGTTCTCGCACTGGAGCAAGCGGGCGATGGGGCACGGGGCGGAACTCTCTACCTGAATCTGGAGCCATGCTCGCATCAGGGCCGGACCGGGCCGTGTGCCGACGCCGTGATTGCGGCCGGAATCTGCCGCGTGATCTGCTCCATGGAAGATCCGAATCCACGAGTGGCAGGTCAAGGATTTGCCAAGCTCCGTGCGGCAGGAATCAAAGTAGAGCTTGGCTTATTCGAGGCGGAAGCCAAGAAGCTGAATGAAAGTTTTGCCAAGTACATCCGGCGTGGCAAGCCACTGGTCACGCTGAAATCGGCGATGACCCTCGATGGGAAAATCGCCGATGCCACGAAACCGGGCACGGAGCATAGTTCGGAATCTGGCTCGGCCACGCCGGCGTCGGAGGGGGCGCGCAGCGGATACCACTGGATCACGGGCGAGGTGGCGCGCGCGCATGTGCAGCAGTTGCGCCATCAGAGTGACGCGATCGTGGTCGGAGTGGGTACGGTGATGGCGGACGATCCGTTGCTGACCGACCGGAGCGGCCTGCCGCGGCGGCGCAAGCTGCTGCGCGTGATCCTGGATTCTTACTTGCGCATCCCGCTTGCGTCGCGAGTGATCCAGACCGCTGAGCACGATGTTCTGGTGCTGTGTTCCACCGCGGAGGAAGAGAGCAGGCGGGCGCTGGAGGCGAAGGGGATTCGCGTGATGCAAATAGCGGCGGCGAATGGGGAGGAACGTCCCGACTTCGCAGCGATTGTCCAGAGCCTGGGACAACTGGAGATCACCAGCCTGCTTATCGAAGGTGGAGCGCTGGTGAACGGGGCGGCCCTGGCGTCGGGCGAGGTGGACAAGGTGTTCCTCTACTACGCGCCGAAGATTTTTGGCGAGGGCGCGGTTCCCTTCATTGCCGGTGAAGGTTTGCGCGGGAGGGCACAGTGCGTGCAGCGGTTCGAGTTGCACCGCTTCGGCGAAGACTTTGCGCTGGAAGGTTATCTCCGCGACCCGTATTCGGGACAGGTATGAATTGTGCCCTCATATTCACACACAAGTATGATTTGTCATCCTGAGCGAAGCGAAGGATCTGCTGTCTTAGGCGTCGACAAGAAAGCAGGTCCTTCGCTTCGCTCAGGATGACAACCTGGATTTGGGCCCCTAAGTCACGGCATATTACTACGAGGAGAAATATTTCGTATGTTTACCGGAATTATCGAGGAAGTGGGCAAAGTCGTAAAAATCGAGCAGCGCGGTGAGAACCGCCGCATCACAGTCGAGGCTGCGAATACTCCGAAAGAATTGGGAACCGGCCACAGCGTCGCGGTAAGCGGCGTCTGCCTGACGGCGCTTGACATCAAACCAAAATCATTCTGCGCCGACCTGGCGCCGGAAACATGGGTGCGAACTTCGTTCTCACGGATACACGAGGGCGCACTGGTGAACCTGGAGTTGCCGATGAAAGCCGATGGACGCTTCGGCGGCCACATCGTTCAAGGGCACGTCGATGGCGTGGGCAAGCTGATCGAGTTCGAGCGCATCGCCGATTCCGAGAATTGGTGGCTGCATATTGAAATTCCATCCGAGGTCGAGAAGTACACGGTGTACAAGGGATCAATCTCGATCGAGGGCATCAGCCTGACGGTCGCCAAGCTCGAACGGAACCGCTGCACGATCGCGATCATTCCCCATACGGTCGATCTGACCAATCTCGGATCGCTCAAGCCGGGCGATCCGGTCAATCTGGAAGCCGACGTGATCGCGAAGTACGTCGAGAAGATGATGAAAGGCGAGCCCGCGCAGAGCTCCATCACCGTGGAGGAATTGGTGCGGCAGGGGTTCTAGAGGCAGTGGATAGTGGCTAGTGGTCAGTGGATAGTGGATGCCAGAGGCCAGAGGCCAGAGGCCAGATAGTTTGATTGCCCAGCGAATACGCAATTGTCAGCCAAGAACTCACTCACTGATCCTTGTCCGCTGACCACCGGCCACTGACCACTGCCTTTACGCTTCCAGCTTCAACTCGTCCAGTTCCAGGAACTCATGAATGATGGGCTCGGTGGATTTCTCCATGTCCTTGTAGGGACCAAAGAAGATCGCGCGGGCTTCATGCAGGAAAACGATACGGTCGGCCAGTTTTTTGGCCAGGCGCATATCGTGCGTGACGACGACCGAGGTCAGGTGCAATTGCAGTTTGAGCCTGGCGATGAGATCGCCGAGCAGATTGCCCATCAGCGGATCCACCATGGTGGTGGGCTCGTCGTAAAGCACGCACTCGGGTTGGGCGGACAGCGCTCGCGCGATGGCGACGGAACGTTTCATGCCGGTGGAAAGGTCGGAAGGCAACAGGTCGCGCATCTCCTTGACTCCGACCATTTCGAGGAGGCCATCGACGACCTGGTAAATCTGCTCTTCTGAAAGCTCTCTTTTTTCGCGCAAGGGGAAGGCGACGTTTTCACCGACCGTTAAGGAATCGAAGAGGGCGCCGTTCTGGAACACCATGGTGACTTTCTTGCGGATTCCTTCGAGTTGCACCTCGTTGTAGTCGGTGATGTCCTGACCGGCGACAATGACCCGACCGGAATCCGGCTTAAGGAAGCCCATGATGTTGTGGAGCGCCACCGATTTTCCGACGCCGCTACGGCCGAGAATGCAGACCATCTCTCCCGGTAACACGTCGAAGCTGACGTCCTTGAGAATGACCCGATCTCCAAATGCCTTGGAGACGTCCTTAAACTCGATGTAGGGAGATAGTGTGTCCGCACCCATGGCTATCAGCATGGCATGAGATGCCAGTGCGGCTCAAGCGCTAGCTTAAGCACTCGCCAGCACTGGTGCCGTGACCGCGTGATTGTTACTCCTGCCGATCCAAGCTTGCTGGTGGAGAGNNGCGAGACGCCCGTCCCTCCACAGGATGACTCATCACGCGATCACGGTACTCGCAGGTTGCTGAAAAACTGATGATGCGCGCCGCAGATGCCCGCAGTGGCTGAAGCCGCCATTTATTCAGCGCCACTTACGCCACGACTGAAGTCGTGCCCTTCCCAAAACCCGCTCGAATCAGGGTTTTTTCCGCAGCCTGCTAAAAAGACCGGCCCTCGGCTGCCCGGCGGTCTTGCGGGGTGTTTACGTTGAAAAAACTCTGCTCGAAAAAACCGGCTGCTGCTAGTTCGCCCTCTTCGATCACCCGGATGGACACGCTGGAAAACGCCGCATCGATCTTGCACCTCCCTGCCCGCAGCGCCTGCTCGGCGGCAAGGGAGAAGTCGCGCCGATAGATCGCACAGAGCGGCTGCAGTCCCTTGCTGCTGCGAGGCACGGTGATGATGGCGTCACTTTCTTCGGCCACCGCGAAAAGAAACGCGAGAAGCTCCGTGGACACGAAGGGCATGTCCACGGCAAGCATCAGGTTTAACTCGGCAGGTGAATGCACCAGCGCGGCGTGAATACCAGCGAGGGGGCCACATCCGGAAAAAATGTCTGCCACAACTGGTCCATATTTCGTGGATCCGTATTTCGTAAACTTGGCTGGGTCGCCGACAATCGTCACGCTTTCGCAGACCGTGCCCATCACGGTGAGCGCCCGATCGAGAAGTGTTTGGCCGCCAAACTCCAGAAAGGCTTTATCTATATTCATGCCCATGCGGGAACTCTTGCCTCCGGCGAGGAGGAAGCCCATGCGCGACGGTTCGGTCCGTGCCATATGGAAAAGCATAAGGCCTAAGCCGCGATACACGAAAGTAACCTACCCAGAACGGCGAAGCCGTTGGAAGATGGATATGTCCGATTGGTAGGGGGGCGCTACTCGTCATCATGCCGCAAAAACTCATGGATGTTCTTATGCTGGGACGCTGTTCGCACGAGTTTTCATGGCCGCGCCGCGCGGCGAATGGAGAGTATTACCAAGTCTGCATGGTGTGTGCGTCCGCTTACCAGTACGACTGGAAGACCATGCGTCGCGGAAATCGGGTCGACGAGCCGATGGCGGATACAACAACCGTCCGACGCCGCTCCGGTAAGAAGCAACCGACCTGGATGCCCCGGGCACGGCGCCTGCGGTCGAACCTTCCGGTTCGATACCGCGGGAAAAATCTCAGTACCTGGTACGAGGGCCTGATCCAGAACATCAGCCAGTCGGGCGTACTGTTTCACGGCCCGCAGCAACTGCCGACGAATGCGTTGGTGGAACTGATCTTCGAGATGCCCGAAGAAATCTCCGGACAAAAGAACAGCAATGTACTTTGCCAGGGGAGGCTGATTCGTACCAAGGACGCGGTTGACAATGTCGAGGACGCTTTCGAGCTGGCGGCCTCCATCCTTGACTACAAGTTTCTCCACCAGAACTGACCTGCGAGTGGCCTGAAACGCGAGCGGATTATGCTCCCGTGCACTTGTCACATCGTCTTTTCTTTCCCTTTTTCCCTCTCAACCATTGCCCGCCTTGCATCTAAACTAGACATATCTATCGCTTGGGAGCGCTTATGAGGTTCAGTGCAAGTAAACGTTGTTCAGTGATTCTGTTGGCCGGCATCCTGGCCATAGTTGTGGCATGCACCAAACCGCCGGATGACAGCCAGTTGACCAGCCAGATTCAATCCCGGCTCAACGAGGATTCCGGCCTGCACGGCAAGCCGATTACGGTGCAGGCTTCGGGTGGGGTCGTGACCCTCTCCGGAACGGTCGAGAATGAAACGCAGCGTGCGGCTGCGGCCCGCTATGCGTCCGCGATCCCAGGGATCAAAGAAGTAGTGAACAATCTGCAGACAACGTCGGCGCCGGCAACACGCACCGCGGACCAGATGGCCCAGACACCGCCGTCAGCACCCGAAAAGCCATCCGCGAAACCCCGTCCGAGCACGCCGCGTCATCGGACGGAGCCAGATTCCACGGAGATGGCGGCATACGATTCTCCGCCCGCAGGAGATTACTCAACGGCGGACGAGGATCCCGCTCCGGCAGCACAGCCCGCGCCGGTGCCGCCGACAACGCCACCCCCACCTCCGGCTCCGAAAAAAGTGACGGTACCATCTGGAACGTCCGTGGCGATTCGGCTGCTCGATCCCATTGATTCCGAAAAAGCTCAGGTTGGGCAAACTTTCCGCGCGACACTTGACTCGCCTCTGCCGTCGGATGGGGACGTAGCGGTACCCTCGGGATACGACGTGAAGGGCCATATCGTGGACGTAAAGAGTGCGGGAAAATTTGCGGGACAATCGCTACTGGTTCTGCAACTGGACTCGATCTCGGTTAGTGGCAGGTTGTATGGCATCGAGGCGGACCCATACCGGCGCCAGGGTAGTAATCGCACGACGAATACAGCAGAGAAAGTGGGAGCGGGTGCGGTGCTTGGGGCCATCATCGGCGGCATCGCTGGCGGCGGGAAGGGCGCGGGCATTGGGGCGGCAGCAGGCGGCGGCCTTGGCGGCGGCGCACAGGCTGCAAGCAAGAGCCAGCAGATTCGACTGCCCTCGGAGACGGTGCTGAGCTTCACCTTGCGATCGCCACTGACTGTGACGTTGGCTGACAAGGGCCCCGACTCAGGCCGCCAGAAGTTGGATGCTCCCCAGCAGTGAAAAAATCTGCTCGGCAAAGGGCTCCTGCGGATCCGTTTCTTTATGCAGGTTTCGTTTAGCGGAGACAGTCCTGGCGGTTGCCGCGCGCCGTTGCTGCTGCTAGAGTTTCTCAGAACATCGAAAGCAGTCTTGCACGCTTTGGTCTAACACCGCTAAGTCCGCCAGTTGGAGCTGGCAGCGTTTTAAGAGATGTCTGGAATTGGGGCCAATCTGAAAAGCTGGGTCAAGCGGAATCGGAATTCGGCGCTGGTGCAATACGGAGGCGCCACGCTCGCGGTATGGGTAGCGCTCAGCCTCTGGGCTCTTACCCCCACGCCGCACCGCCATCTCTTTTCACTCTTGCTGGCGGCGGTGCTTTTCACCGCTCGTTTCCTGGGCTTTGGCCCCGCGCTTTTTTGCTCGCTGGTTTCGACCGCGTGCCTGGATTTTTTTGTAGTTCCGCCCTACTTCAGCTTCGGCATCCACTCCGGCGCCGATGTGGAGCGACTGGCGGCCTTCCTTGCCATTTCCGTGTTCGCCGGGAGTATGGCCCGGCAGAAAACGTTGGCGGAATCGCGCGCGGACCACACGACCCGCGAGATGGCTGCCATCGTGGAATACTCCTGTGACGCAATTTACAGCAGCCATCCGGACGGGACCATCACCAGTTGGAATCGCGCCGCCGAACATCTCTATGGCTACACTGCCGAGGAGGCAGTCGGGTCGCATGTAGCGCGACTGGCGCCGCCGGAACGCCGCGACGAGGTGAAACGCAACCGCGAGATACTCAACGGTGGCGGGCTTGTGGATTCCTATCGGACCGAGCGTATGCGGAAGGACGGCACACGCTGGCCGGTACTGCTGTCGGTATCGCCGCTTCGAAACGCGCGCGGCGCAATCGTGGGAGCCTCGACTATCGCGCGTGATATTTCTGCCGAGAAACAGTCCGAAGAGGCCATCCGCCGCAGCGAAAAGCTCGCTACGGCGGGACGGCTTGCCGCTTCGATCGCGCACGAGATCAACAATCCGCTCGAGGCCGTCGTCAACCTGCTTTACCTGGCGCGCCATGACTCCAGCCATGCCGGGGAATATCTGACCATGGCGGAGCAAGAGGTGGGCCGCGTGGCACGGTTGGCACAACAAACTTTGGGATTTGTCCGCGACGCCAGTTCTCCGGATTCGATGGATCCTGCCGCCATCATGGACGAGATTCTGCAGTTGTATTCCCGCAAACTGGAAGGCCGGAAGATCCGCGTGACGCGACGCTACCCCAACAGTTGCCAGATCAGTGGCTATTCCGGCGAGTTGCGGCAGTTACTGGCCAATCTTCTGGTGAACGCGGTGGATGCCATGGCGGACGGAGGCTCTCTGCAAGTCCGCGTGGCGTTGGGCCGCGATTGGTCCAGCGGTAGGGAGGGAGTCCGCATCACGGTGGCCGACAACGGCAGTGGGATTCCCCGCGACAATCTGCGCAAAATCTTCGAACCTTTTTACACAACGAAGAAGGACACTGGGACCGGGCTCGGATTGTGGGTCTCGCGCGGCATTGTGCAGAAACACGGGGGACGGATTCGGGTGCGAAGCCGGACAGAGGGGCGCGCGACCGGAACGGTGTTTTTGATCTTTTTGCCCCAGCGGCACGAAATCAGCCGGGTGGCGTGAGCAGCCGTTTTCCTCCTTACTCACCAATGACTTGCAGGCAACAGAGGTACAGTGACCTTCGTACTTAGAAGGCCCCGCCGCGGCGGCTTATAATCATCCAAGTCCAAGCAGACTGAGCACTTAGCCGACGTGGAACCTTTTCTTGCAGTTGCGATCTTCGCTCTGGGGCTGTGCTTTGGCAGCTTCCTGAACGTGTGTATTTACAGGCTGCCGCGTGGCAAGTCGGTCGTAACGCCGCGCTCCGCCTGTCCGCACTGCGGAGACCCGATCCCTCTCTACCACAATCTGCCCGTTCTGAGCTGGCTGATTCTTCGAGGAAAGTGCCGCTCGTGTAAGCAGCCCATATCACCGCGCTACCTTGTGATCGAACTCCTCACCGGCCTGCTGTTTCTCGGCTGTTACGCCCATTTTGGTTTGACGCTCGGGATGTTGAAGTGCGCCGTGCTCGGCTACCTGCTGCTGGGGTTGATCTTCACCGACGCGGAAACCAAACTTCTTCCGGACGCGATGACTCTGCCCGGGCTGGCTCTGGGAATTGTGTTCAGCCTGGTGGTCCCGGTGAATGACCTGGCTTCCCGAATCATGCCTGGTCTGGTATCGCCCGCGATGCGAAGCGAGATTTCATGGCGCATGTGGTCCTTGTCAGACTCGCTGCTGGGAGCGGCGATCGGCGCCTCGTTTCTATACGGCGCGGCAGCTATTTACCTGCGAGCCCGTGGGGTCGAAGGCATGGGATTCGGCGACGTCAAGCTGATGGCGATGATCGGCGCGTTCCTCGGGACCAAGCTCACGGTCTTAACCATTTTTGCCGCCTCACTGGCGGGTTCGCTTTTTGGACTGAGTACGGTTCTCGCGGTCTGGATGAAACGCATTCGCCGGATTGAGGCGCGCGGCACTGCTTCGATCGAAGCCCGACGGCGCGCATGGCAATCGGCACGCCTGGCGCTTCGCTATTACGAGATGCCGTTTGGCGTGTTTCTCGGCGGCATGGCGCTTTTGTCATTCTTGTTTGGAAACCGCCTCCTGCATTGGTATTGGAGGGCGCTGTGAAGCTGCTGATGGATCCGATGGCGCTGCGCATGGGCCTGCTTCTGTTCGCTGCCCTCGCAGCTTTCGGGTTGGGCTTATTCGTCATCCGGCGCCTGCGGAAGAATCTCGTGCCGGAACCCGAATCGCTGAATTACGCTCCCTTGGCGGCGGAGGGATTGCCCGTGCACGCCTATCACGCCGTCATTCAGCAACTGAAGCAGCAAAAACATGAGCTCACCACCCAGCAACTCTCGGAGCGCAGAAAAGCCAAGGCCTCCGACACGCTGAGCTCAACCATACTTTCGAACCTTTCCTGCGGCGTTCTGTTTTTCAATACCAGCGGTCTGGTGCGGCAAGCAAACGCGGCTGCCCGCAAGCTGCTGGGATTCGCCTCGCCGGTGGGACTACAGGCCGCCGATCTTTTCCGCACGGCGACGCTGCGCCCGGAAAACAATAGTTCTGGTTCGGAATCGAGCGTCGACCAAGCTCTTGCTCCCGCTCTGTCGGGGAAGTCGGCGGTTCGAGGGCTGGTGGTGAACTACTTCACCCGAGATGGAGAAAACCATGTATTCGAAGTGAACGCCTCTCCAGTTTTGGCCGAAGACGCGAGTCTCATGGGCACGACTCTTGTGCTCACCGACAAGACCGACATCGAGCGCATCCGGCACGATCAAAAGATGCATCGGGAAATCTCTTCTGAACTCGCGCTGGGACTGCGCAATTCCCTGACTACGATCGCGGGATATGCGCAGCAACTGGCGTGCAGCCGGGACCCGGAACTGGCGCGCCAGTTGGCCGACGGCATCGCCCACGAAGCGGCGCAGTTGGACCGGACGATTGGCAGCTTTCTGGGAGGCGCCCGGGCTGCCACCACAAGTTCTTGATATTGGCGATTGCAGGCCGCGATCGGAATCGCGGGCTTGCGAAAGGATGATCACATGAAGCACATGAAACACATGGCAATCGGTACTCTGCTCCTTTTGGGGGTCGGCGGCGCAGCCGCTCAGTCACTCGGGGATTACGCACGGGCGGCTCGCAAGAGCAAAGTCGCGCCGAGTTCGACCAGCCGCCACTTCGATAACGACAATCTCCCTACCGGCGAAAATCTGAGCGTGGTCGGGCCGCCGCCGGCAGGCGATGCCAACGCTGGCAATGCGAACTCCGCGCCAGCCATGAGAGCGGCTGCCGTCGATCCCGCTGCGGCGGCTGCCGAACGCCAGAAGACGGCGGACGAGTGGAAGACGAAACTCGACAAGCAGAAAGAGAAAATCGATTCCCTGAACCACGAGCTCGACCTCGATCAGCGCGAATATCGTCTGCGCGCGGCCGCAATGTATGGCGATGCGGGCAGTCGTCTGCGCAACGCAGCCCAGTGGGATAAGGAAGACACGCAGTACAAGAACGATGTCGACGGAAAGCAGAAAGCGCTTGATGCCGCCCGGCAGGAACTCGACGAGATGCAGGAGCAGGCGCACAAGGCCGGCATTGTAGAGAAGGACAACGACAATAAGTAAGGTCTTGCTGGTGGAGGGCCGGGCGTCCCGCCCGGCGGACGGGCGAGGACGCCCGTCGCTCCACCGTCATTTCGCGAGAGCCCGTTTTCAGGATTTCCCAATTCGCTCACGAATCTGCCGCGCGTGATGCCGCCCGTGGACCCAGTGAAACTTGCGCCACTCGTCGGCCGTCAAAGGTCCAAGAAACGGGTGGTCCATGATTTTCGTGCGGGCGCCGAACCTGCGCTCGCAATCGTCCAGGCCAGATCCCATCCTCCGAAGCTCAGGCACGATGGCTTGCTGAACCTCTTCCGGCAACATTCCTCGGGGGGGTCGCACGTTCCGGGGCCTTGCGTCCTCCTGGGACATACCCGAGATTCACGACGATCAGAGTGGCTAAGCGCTGCTTCAGCGTAGCGCGCGTAACCAACGGAGCACCCTGTTCCAGGCATTTTGCCATTCCGCGGTTGGTGTTCTTGTAGGTCAGGAAAAGGTGCTCCAGGATCTGGGCGGCATTCCACTTTCCGGCAGGAGCCTGCGCCAAGGCGCTCGGGCTGGCGCCCCCTATTGCACCTTCGAGTTCCTGCCGCAAACGTTCGAGATAGGAATTCATGGCCTCGGTTCAGTACAATGATTTGCGAAACGACAGTCGCGAATCGACAGCCCAACTACTACAGAAAGCCTGATCGGGAAATCATTGATGAAAAAACTATTCGTGGCAATTCTAGCAGCAGGATTGATGGCCGGGTGCTCTTCGGAGCCGAGCAAGCCGGCAACAGCGGAGAAGCCCCAACCGAAAGCTCCGGAGGCAATCACCGGGAGCAGCGCGTTCTACAAGTGCTACATCTCCGCCCGCGGCTGGGCGCAGGACGCTCAACCGTATCGTGTGGAGTCACAACCTACCACGGACTCCAAGGGCCGGGACGGCAAGGCGGGAGAGTGGCGCGCCGGATTCGCCTCGCCGTCGCTGCACTCGACCAAGTCTTATACCTGGGCAAACGGCGATATTTCTCACGGCGTCGACGACACCTACAGTCCGACGAATTCCAGCACCCAGATTTTCAACGTCCAGTTTCTCAAAGTGGACACGGATAAGGTCTTCGCAGTCGCTCAGCAGCACGGCGGAGACAAGCTGCTGGAGAAGGAACCCGACACGCCTGTTCTTTACGTGCTGGACTGGAACCGGCAGACGAACGAACTGCTGTGGCACGTAATCTATGGAACGGACCGCGACACCGCCAAGCTGCGGGTAGCCGTGAACGCATCCACCGGGGAGTTTTCGCGGGTGGAAAAATAGGAAATTAGGCCGGGATCGAAAGAACTCATTGCGCTTTCGCGAGCCGGTCCAGCGAAGCGTGCGCATCCTTCGCAAACGGACCGTCCGGCAGAATCTTCAAGTACTGCTCGTAGTATTTCTTCGCCTCGGCTCTATCTCCGAGTTTTTCCTGGCACACGGCGAGACGAAAGCTGGCAATGGCGTCGCCATCCTTGTAGTAGAGAGCTTCCTTATAGCGATCAAGCGCGGCTTTGTAGTTCTTGCGCTTAAAGTAATAGTCGCCTACCTCAATATTTTTCAGCGCCTTCATCGGGTTCCAGGGATGAAACTCCTGGACGCCGGAGGTGTCCGGGGCATCGTCGGCGTCGAGGTCCGCAACGGCGTCCTTGCTGGCGGGATGGTTCTTGGCGTCGTCCTTGGGCGGGCTGATATCGATTCTAGTATCGTGGCTGGAGCTTTCCTCGGCCTCGCGATTGCGGGCGGCAGCCTTGTCCGAGGCAGTCTTGTCCGAGGAATCCTGTGCCAGCGAAATAGTCGTCAGCAGCGCCAAAACAACAATCGGGAATCGAATACGCACGCCTTATTGTATCGCTTCAGCGCGAGGTCGAAGCAGGGCGTCCCGGCCATATAACCGGAGACAAGAGCCAGCAAAAAAATCAGGCCGCCCACAGATGGGGCAGCCTGGTTTGGCAAAGTCCTCCGGGGAGGAGGGGAAACTTATAAAGACGGCGGATTCGCACTCGCCGTCGGAGTCTGGTTGCTGGGCGCCTGCGCTGGGGTCGTTCCGGCCCCAGTATTGGTCATCAGGCGAATATCCACGCGGCGGTTCTTGGCGCGACCGTCGGAAGTCTTGTTGGTCTCGACTGGCTTATCCTTACCCAGCCCGATCAGATAAATCTTGTAAGCCGGAACGCTCTTCTCCGCAGCCAGGTACTGAATCACAGCATTGGCACGGCGTTGGCTCAGATCGTAGTTGTACTCTGAGCTGCCCACCGAGTCGGTCGCGCCCTCTACCGTGATGATGTATCCCTTGGTAGTGGCAACGCTGGCGGCAAGTTGATCAATGGCTTCCTTGGCGTCCTTGGTCAGATTGTCCCGGTTGAATCCGAAATGCACCGCCGTCTCCACCACCGGGCGATAGTTGTCGAGGTTGACGACCGCGTTGGTCAGAGCGTCCACACGCTGGGTAGCGCCGTTTGCCGACAGTTGGGCCTTATCGGCCTCGCTTCCCGCAGCCAGCGCCTTCTGGTCTACTTCTGTGGCACGGGCTTGAACAGCCTGGATTCCGGTTTGAGCGCGCTGATCGACGTCCTTGATATCTTTCGAATTCTTCGCGTTCAGGTCGTCGAGTTCATTGGTCTTGTTGATCAGCGGCGTGGTCTGTTGACGGACGTAATTCTTGGTTGAACATCCGATCGATGCGATCATTGTCGCCGCCAGCATTAGGGTCAACGAAGTACGATTCATAAGGGTGAGGGCTCCTTGCCCAAATATTGCTCTATCCTGAAATCTATTTCAGATCCTGGTAAAAGTCTGCAAACTGGACCCATCCCAGTTAATGCACGGGGAATGCCATTCCACGCTTGCAAAAGAAACGGCTAAGTCGCTTTATATCAATGCCTTTGGAAGTGGCTGTGGGAAACATACCGACTCCGCACCCCGGCAATCGTGATATGAACCGTAGAAATTTTATACTGTTTGTTTACCGGCGGTGAATTATAGACGCCGACAGCTGAATGCACTAGCGGCTAGCCAAATAACTCGGGCAATCGACTGCGCGGAGTTGTGCCTGCCTCAATGCGCGATCTTGTCCCAGGCTTTCTCAAACTGCGAAAATAGCGGGATCTCTCTCTTCTGCAACCCGCCCCGCCCCATCACGCGCCAGAGATAGGTCTGCGAAGGCCCACTGCCCGCGTCGCCGCTGTGCGCATCATAGACAGCCAGCACATCCTCTGACGGACGAGACTCTACCGCCATAATGATGTCGGCATCCTGAGCCCGGTACACCACAGTGAGTTTGCCCCACTTCTGGATCGCATCCTGCACGCGCCCAATCGCCTCGCGGTCCTCGGGCAACAGGTTTGGATTGAACTGATCGCCATCGTAGGCAGTTACGTACACGAAGCGGGCGTTGGAAAGAGTGCGCGGCAACTGCGGAGTGTTCCCCGAGGCGGCGGCAGTACTCAACGTTGCGAGTGCCAGACTTAGCAGCGCCGTTGCAAAGATGTTCTTCTTCATCGGCATCATCCCCATCGGCGTTACCACCGCCAGATTGCTACAAAAAACTTGCTACTAAGAGGGATGCTGCCGGGAGCGCCGGAGTTGTCAGACATTGTTGTCAGGCCCTGACGACTGGCTCACATTACCGGCGGAACACTGATCCCCATGGCCGCGAGAACGCGAATCAGCTCGCGGCGAACCACGGCCGCGGTTGCCAGCAGAAACTTTTTCCGGCCCTCATCCGCTTCGCTCAGGATGGGATAGCGGTGATAGAAGGTGTTGAAAAGCTGCGCCAGTTGGAAGGTATGCTTGGCAAGATAAGCAGGTTCGGTGGTCGCGATGCTCTGGCTCACGATATAAGAGGTTTTCGCGGCCGCCAGCCAGAGTTCCCAGATGTCGTGGCCGGATTCGCCAGTAAGGTACTTAGCGAAATCTTCTGTAGAGACTTGGCGAGCCGCGTCTCGGCAGAACGCATCCGGATCGAATCCACCCTTACGAAAAATGTTCGAAGCGCGGACGACGGCATACTGCGCATACGGCCCTGTGTCACCCTCGAAACTCAGGGCGTCCTTGAAATCGAAGGCGATCACCGAGGGTTTCGTGAATTTCAGCATGAAGTAGCGCAACGCCCCGATGGCGATCTGCGTAGCAATGCCGGCGCGCTCCGGTTCGCTCAACTCGGGATGACGCGCATCCACTTCTTTGCGAGCCGAGGTGATGAGAGCATCCAGCAGATCGTCCGCCTTCACGCCAAAGCCCTTGCGGCCCGAAACCTCGATCCACGACCTCGCCTTATCTTCTTCGCTCAGGTTGTAGCCAAGTTCGGCAGCGCAGCGCGGGGTGAGTGCGACCATCTCGTAGGAGAAGTGCGTGTAGCGATCGGCGGCTTCGCCGTGGCCCAGTCCACGCAAAGCTTCGATCACCGTGTTCTGCGCTTCGGACTGGCGCGCATCGATAACGTTGTAGATCTCGGCCACATCGCCGAAGTGGGGATGATCTTTCTCACCATCGGTGGTTGAGATCCAGCAGTCGTGGGCATTGGGATAGCGATAGAATTTCCGATAGCCGAAATCGCGCCCGAGCAGCCCGAACTTCCACATGTGATAGGCGATGTCTTTGCCGACGTAGCCGACCGTGCCGTTGGAGCGGACAATGACTTTCTGGTCTTCCTCGGAAATTCTCTCAGGTGAAAAACTGACCGGGTCGTCGTAGCCCTCCTCTGCGCTCCCCGTGTCCTCTGTGTCCCCTGTGGTTAAAGGTTTGGCCGTCCCCGCGCGCCGCATCACCCAGCAACCTTTATTCTTGCCCTCCGTCTCGTAGTTGAGGACACCGGCCTCCTTAAGCTTGGAGAAAGCTGCATCCCAAAAATGAAGGTGGAGGATCTCGCTCTCGCGAGGCAGGAAGTCGTACTCAATGTCGAGCCGGTCCATGGTTTCGAGATGGCGATTAAGCACGGCCACCGAAATCAAGTCCGCAATCGCCGCCGTCTCGTTGTTCCCTTCCTCAATCGAGTGCAGCGTCGCGGCGCGTGCCTGCAGGTTCGCCTTGTCCTCTTCATACCATTGCGAAACGCGAGCGTAGAGGTCCCAACAGTAGTAGTCGAAGCGGGGCTGAGCGATGTGTTGCTCGATGAACGATTTGATGTACGGTAGCTTTTCTGCGCTGGCGAAGCTACGTTTGTAGTTCACGCAACGCAGAAACCCGACAACCACGTCGGCAACCTGCACTCCGGTGTTGTCGATGTAGTTCTGCACGTCCACTTCCGTGCCCGCAAAGCGCAGCAAGCGGACGAAAGTATCGCCAAGAATGGCGTTGCGCAGGTGCCCGATATGCGCCGCCTTGTTCGGATTGATGCTCGAATGCTCGACCAGCACTTTGCCCGGCGGAACCTCCGCCGCCGGGGACTGATCCGTGGCAATCGCCTTAGCCAATTCAGCGCGGCTGACGCGAACGTTGATGTACCCACCGCCGGCCACCTCCAATTTCTCAAAACCAGGAATAGCAGCGACCCCGGCGACGATTTCTTCGGCGATCTTGCGCGGGGCCTTGCGAAGTTTCCGGGCGAGTTCGAAAGCGATTGGCAGCGCGTACTCGCCGAATTCGATTCTCGGCGGCTGCTCGACGACGATGTTCGCGATTCCCAGTCCGTAAGTGCGGTGCAAAAACCCGCGCAAATGCTCAACCAGCCGGCGTTCCAAGTGTCGATACAAGGATGTCCTCTAACTTATTGAAGAAACAGTGATTCTAACAAACTCCCGGCAGGCAGCGGGTTTGACGGAGGTGGCGGGGTTCCCTATGATGAAAGTTTGATGCGGCACCGACGAAAATCCTAACCACAGAGGACACAGGGGTGCACAGGGGCGCCCTTTCTGGATTTCCTCTGTGAACTCCTGTGTCCCCTGTGGTTCAAGTTTTTGACTTTATGCGTATCGCCTACCTCGACTGTTTTTCCGGCATCAGCGGCGACATGTTTCTGGGCGCGCTGGTGGATGCCGGAGTGTCTCCAAAGATTCTGGAAGACGCCGTCGGGGCGCTAGATATCGGTGCGCGGTTGGAGATTTTCCGGGTACAGCGCGGCGGGATTTCGGCGACTAAAGTGGATGTGTACTCCAACGGCGAAAAAGATCTGCCGCGCGAAGTCTTCTGGGAGCAGCAGGAGCATGATCATGCTAACGAAGACTCACACGACAGCGGTCATGCGCATGAACATCGACACGAACACGGTCGTAGTCTGACGGAAATTCGCGAGATCATCGAAAAGTCAGCGATCAGCAGCACGGCGAAGGCAACCGCGATTCGCATCTTCGAGACGCTGGGCCAAGCCGAAGCCGAGATTCACAATACGTCCGTTGAGCGAGTGCACTTTCACGAAGTCGGCGCCGTCGATGCCATGGTCGATATTGTCTGCGCCGCAGTGGGAGCGGAATCTCTTGCGGTCGAAGAATGGGTGTGCTCGCCGCTGAACGTGGGCGGTGGAACCGTCAAGTGCGCGCACGGAACCCTTCCCGTCCCGGCGCCGGCGACGCTGAAGTTGCTTCAGGAGGCACCGGTGTATTCTTCGGGACCACAGGTTGAACTGGTGACGCCCACCGGCGCGGCGATCGTGAAGACGCTGAGCGGCCGCTTCGCGCCGTTTCCGGCGATGAAGATCGAGAAGGCGGGATACGGCGCGGGGACGCGAGAATTCCCCGAACACCCGAACCTGCTGCGGCTAACGATTGGAGAAGCTTTGCCGGCGGATGGCGCGAGTTCATCGCTGAGCACATCGCCAAATGAATCGAATGACAGGATCGTGGTGCTCGAAGCGAATCTCGATGACCTGAGCCCGCAGGTGCTAGCCTACGCGATGGAGCGGTTGCTGGCGGAAGGAGCGCTGGATGTGTTCAGCGTCCCAGTGCAAATGAAGAAGAGCCGCCCCGGTGCGTTGCTCACCGTGCTTGCGAAACTGGAAGACGCGAATCGCTTGACGAAGCTGATTTTTGCCGAGACCACAACCTTGGGCGTGCGCCGCCGCGAGGAACAACGACAGACGCTCTCGCGACGATGGGAAACGGTGGATACGACGTGGGGTCCGGTGCGCATCAAGATCGCCAACATGAATGGCACGGTCTCCAACTATGCGCCGGAATATGAAGACTGCCGGACGCTGGCGGAGGCGCAACATGTGCCGCTCCGGACGGTAATGCAGGAAGCAATCCAGCAGTATCTTCAAGGCGAGCGAAAAGCTTGAACCACAGGGCGCACAGAGGTACACAGGGGAAGGCAAATCATATCCTCTGCGCGCTCTGCGCACTCGGCGGTTAAACAATCTGTGGTTCAGCAAATGGAATTCGAATGAGCAAAAAGTTTTACATCACGACCCCGATCTACTACGTCAATGCGCATCCCCACATTGGGCACGCCTACACCACGATCGCCTGCGACACGATCGCGCGGCGGCATCGCATGTTGGGCGATGACACTTGGTTCTTGACCGGCACCGACGAACACGGTCAAAAGATCGAGCGTGCAGCCCAGGCTGCGGGCAAAACACCGCAGCAGTTCACCGATGAAATTTCCGCGGAATTCCGTGCGCTCTGGGAGCGCATGGGTTTGACTCATGACGATTTCATCCGCACCACCTCCGAGCGGCACAGGCAGGGCGTGCAGGCGTTGTGGCGAAAGATTCGCGACAACGGCTACATCTACAAGGGGACCTACACCGGTCAATACTGCGTTTCCGATGAGCTTTACGTGGACGCGGTCGGCCCCGGCGCGCCCTGCCCCGATTGTGGCCGCCCGACGGAAACCGTCCACGAAGAGAACTACTACTTCAAGCTCTCGGCATTTCAGGACCAGTTGATCCGCCTTTACACCGAGCAGCCGGATTTCATCCGCCCCGAGACGCGGCGTAATGAAGTGCTCTCATTCGTGCGCGGCGGCCTGCGCGATCTTTCCATCAGCCGCTCGACGTTCTCCTGGGGTATCCCGGTCCCCGACGATCCAAAGCACGTGGTCTACGTCTGGCTCGACGCGCTGGCGAACTACATTACCGCGCTCGGCTACGGCTCAAGCGACCCGAGCAAATTCGACAAGTACTGGCCCGCCGACGTGCACATGATCGGCAAAGAGATTGTGCGCTTCCATTGCGTCTACTGGCCGGCATTCCTGCTCGCCGCCGGATTGCCGTTGCCCAAAGGCATCACTGCGCACGGCTGGCTGCTGTTTGAAGAAAGCAAAATGTCGAAGTCGCGCGGCAATATCGTGCGCGCCGAAACCATCGTGGACGTGCTCGGCACCGACGCCCTCCGCTACTTTCTGCTGCGCGAAGTCGTCTTTGGGCAAGATGGATCGTTTAGTTTCGATGCTCTGGTGCAGCGCTATAACTCCGATCTCGCGAATGGCCTCGGCAACCTCGCCAGCCGCACCCTGACCATGATCACGCGCTATTTCAAGGGAGAAGTGCCGTACCCCTCGCACGCAGCGCACACCCCGTCCGATGCTGCAATTGCGGACGCCGCAAGAAAAGTTATCGCCGACTACGGCACGCTATTTGACCAGTACCAGTTCTCGCGAGCGCTCGAAACAGCCTGGGGGCTGGTCAGTGCCGTGGACAAATACATCGTCGAAAACGAACCCTGGTCTCTGGGCGATAAGCAGGACGAAGAGAGCCGCTCGCGTCTGGCAACCGTGCTCTACACCAGCGCCGAAGCTTTGCGGATTGTAACGGCTCTCGCGCATCCTGTGATGCCCGACGCCACCGCGAAGATCTGGGCCCAGATGGGCCTCGGAGATATCGGGAAATTCGACCTGACACAATTGCAGTGGGGACAGCTGCACCTCGGCACAAAGTTAGGTGAGGTGCAGGCAGTGTTTCCGCGAGCAGACAAATCGGTAGTCGAGAGGATGCAGAAAATGGAAGAACAGAGCGGAGGGACGGGCGTCCCACCAGCAACCATTGCCGGTGGAGAGACGGGCGCCTCGCCCGTCCAGCCGAGCGCAGCGAGGCAACCGGCTGCCGGCACGCCACCGCCAGCCGCCGCAGCCAAGCCAGCCGCCACCATTCCCGATGGCAAGATCAGCATCGACGACTTCGCGAAAGTGGAGTTACGCGTAGCGCAGGTGAAGACCGCTGAGCGCGTAAAGGGCACCGACAAATTGCTGCGTCTGGAAGTGGATCTCGGAACCGAAGTGCGCCAACTGGTGGCCGGCATTGCTGAAGCCTATGAGCCGGAAACACTCATCGGACGCAAAATCGTGATCGTGGCGAACCTCGCGCCCCGCAAGCTACGCGGCCTGGAATCAAACGGCATGATCGTCGCCGCCTCGCCCGAAGGCGGCAAGCCAGTGCTGGCGAGTTTTCTAGAAGACGTGCCGGTAGGCACGCGCCTGAAGTAGATGCCGAGCTACGCTCGGCCTGGACGGGCCAGAGTGTGTGCGTGAGAACTCCTTTTCGGGCAACCCGGTGGAATGAAATGCCCGAGAATCCAGCCCCGGAGGGGCGAACCAGCTTAGCCCAGCGCTTCAGCGCGGGGTAAAGCGGAATGACGACTCAAGTCCCGGAGGGACGACCGAAGTTCTCAGGCACACACCAGACGCCCGTCCCCACACGATTTTCCCAACGACTAACGACCAGCGACCAACGACCGTGTTCATCGACTCCCACGCCCATCTCGAAGGTAAACGCTATGACGTTGACCGTGACGACGTGCTGGCACGTGCAACAAATAGCGGCATCGAAACCTATCTCGCGATCGGCAACGGCGATGGGCCGGAGACCGCCAACTGCGGAATTCAACTGGCGGAAAAGTACGACGGTAAACCGGAATATCCGCGAATCTGGACGACCGTGGGAATTCATCCCCATGAAGCAAACCTTGCGAACGAAGCCGCAGATTCCCAAATGCTGCAATGGGCGCGGCATCCCAAGGTAATCGCCTGGGGAGAAATCGGCCTCGACTATTTTTACGACCACTCGCCCCGAGACGTGCAGAAGGCGGTTTTTCTGAGGCAGATGGAACTGGCGCGGACGGCGAAGTTGCCCATCATCATTCACTGCCGTCCATCCGACAATAGCGAGAACGCATGGGACGACTGCCTGGCCTTAATCGCTGAGCACTGGAGTTCCAGCGGACTGGGCGGCATTCTGCACTGCTTCACCGGCAGCGTCGAACATGCGCGACGCGCGCTCGATCTGGGTTTCATGATTTCCTTTGCCGGCAACATCACCTTCCCCAAGGCGCAGCCGATCCGCGACGCGGCTCAAATGGTTCCGCTCGACCGCATGCTGATCGAAACCGACTCGCCCTACCTGGCGCCGATTCCGCACCGCGGCCAGCGCAATGAACCGGCGTTTGTGAGGGAGGTAGCCCGCCAGATCGGCGAACTGCGCAGCTTGTCCGCGGAAGAGATCGGCTCGCGAACCGCACAGAATTTCTACAACTTCTTTGGACTCGCACTGGAAACTGCAAACCCCGAAGCACGCGCCTAGTGCGAGCGTAGTTCAAGCAAAATGCGAGCCGAGCCTGCGCGGACAATGCCTCTTCTGTTACCCTCAGTTGTGCATGATTGGGGTGTGCGATCCGTGGGGCTCTGAGCTTCGCGCGGGCATCCCTCAGCGTGACAAACTGGAGATTTAGAAGGCCGTCGTAGATTTTGACAGTGACTTTGACGGTGACATTCCATGCCCGATAACAGTTTCGATATCGTCAGCAAAATCGACCTCGCGGAGGTTGCCAACGCCATCCAGCAGGCGATGAAGGAAGTCAGCACTCGCTTCGATCTGAAGGACTCGAAGTCGCAGATCGCGATGGAGGGAACCGACGCAATCCTGCTTCACTCCGTCGATGAATTCAAGATGAAGGCGGTGAACGACGTCTTCCAGCAGAAGCTGGTCAAACGCGGCGTACCCCTGAAAGGTTTGACCTACGGTGCGCTGGAGCCAGCCGCCGGAAGCACGGTGAAACAGAAGATCACCCTGCAGCAGGGGATCCCGATCGAAAAGGCGCGGGAGATCGTGAAGCTGATCAAGAATTCGAAGAAGAAAGCGCAAGCCTCCATTCAGGGCGATGTAGTGCGGATCAGCAGCAAGGATCGCGATACCCTGCAGGAAGTGATCGCGATGGTCAAGCAGCAGGACTTTGGCATCGATCTGCAGTTCACGAATTACCGGAGCAACTGAGCAAATTGGGTACGACGACCTCCATCAACGGGAAAGAAATCTTTGACCTTCTGCGTGACGACATTGTTGCGATCGAAGAACAATTCGGACGCGACACGATCTCGAATGTCGCAGCGATCACGGAGATCGGCGAGTACCTGCGCGCCGGCGGCGGAAAGCGAATCCGTCCGGCGCTGTTGCTGCTCTCTGCTAAGCTCCTCGGCTACAAGGGCAATGGCGCGGTAAAGCTCGCTTCGGTCGTCGAAATCATCCACACGGCGACGCTCGTCCACGACGACATCATTGACGAGGCCCAGGTCCGCCGCGGCCGTCCCGCCGCCAACACGCAGTGGGGCAACTCGATGTGCGTGCTGGCCGGCGATTGGCTTTACATGCAGGCGTTCAAGATCGCGGTGCAGGAGCGCAATTTCCGCATTGTGGACGTGCTGATCGAAGTGACGCAGCAGATGGTCGAAGGCGAACTGCTCCAGATGGAGAAGCTCGGCAAGCTGATCTCTCTGCAGGAGCATCTCGATCTGATCTATCGCAAGACGGCTTGCCTGTTCTCGGTGTGCATGCGAGCCGGCGGCATCCTTGGCGGCGCCACCGTGGCACAGGAGGAACTCCTTGGCCAGTACGGACGCGATCTTGGCATGGCCTTCCAGATCGTGGACGATGTGCTCGACCTCACGGCTTCAGAGAGTGTGCTGGGCAAGCCCGTTGCCAGCGACCTGCGTGAAGGTAAAGCCACCATGGCCGTCATTCATGCGCTGGAGCGCTGCACCGCCGCCGAGCGCCATCAAATCGAAACCATCCTGCACGACCGCGCGTTCAATGGCGTCACTCACGCCGAGATCCTGACCATCCTGCATCGCTATGGTTCTCTCGAATACGCCTCCAAAGAGGCCGCCCGGTACGCCGAATCGGCGCGTAACGCAATCTGCATTTTTCCGGACTCGGAGTTCAAACGGGCGCTGTTGTGGGCGCCGGAGTTCGTGGTGGCGAGAGAGAAGTAGCCATTAGCCAAACCATCCAGCGCCCGGGAGAGCACGCCCTCGCTCCAGCCGCGAAGCGGCGATACGTGAAAGCCCGGCACGTCAGTGCCGGGTACGCAAGTGGAAGAAGTCGAGTCCCGGAGGGACGGCACAATAGCTGCGACACGGACTCGGCCTAGCCTTTCACCGCAATCCCCAGCATCTCAAAACGCCCTTTAAGCAAAAGCGGCCCCGATCCCAGAAACGCGCGGGCGGGAAACTCTCGCGAGAACAGCTTCACATAGGCAGCGTTGAACGGTTGCCACAAAGAGACATCCGGCGAATAGACCTGCACCCATACCAGGTCGTCCATAGTCATGCCGGCTTGACGGAGCACAGCCTGGAAGCCGTCGAATAAGAGCTCGATCTCGGCATCAATACTCTCTGCCGCCTCGCCTGTGGCCGGGTCGAGGCCGATCCGTCCCGAGATATACAGAGTATCGCCCACCAGCACGGCGTCGCTGAAAGGCAGACCTGCGGGACGATTCGGAAGATTGATGTAGCGGCGGCTCTCGGTTGACAAAGATTCCTCCTGAGGTCGTACCACTTTAGCAGGAGTTCTTGTGTGACCCGTGTCCTTGGCAGAGTTGCAGCAGTTTGTTATCGTGCCTTCATGGGACAAACACCAGCTTTTTGCGGAGTGATTCTTGCGGCGGGCGAGTCCTCCCGCATGGGGCGCGACAAGGCGTTGCTGCCGTGGCCTCCCCAGGCAACAAGCTCGGCGCTGGGGGACACGTTCCTCTCCGCTGCCATTCGGCTCTTCTTTTCCCACGTTGATGTCGTGCTGGTCGTAGCCGGCAAGAATGAAGCCGCCTTGTCCCCCGTCGTGTATGCGAATGGGGCGTCGCTGGTGGTGAATCCCGATCCGGCGCGCGGGCAGTTCAGCTCGTTGAGGGTCGGCCTGCAAGAGGTTTTGAGCCGGGGCCGCGATGCCGCGATGGTCACGCTCGTTGACCGGCCGCCAGTCCGGGCGGAAACGCTTGCAACGCTCGAAGCCGCGTTTGAACGGGCCACGACACAAAGGAAATGGGCGGTGATCCCCGAATACCAGGGAAAACACGGGCATCCAATTCTGTTGGGCCGCGAGATGATTGAAGCGTTTCTGAAGGCTCCGGAAACGTCGAACGCGCGCGATGTCGAGCGCGCACACCAGAGTGAGATCGAGTACGTTCCGGTGGACGATCCGCTGGTTGCGGTCAACGTGGATACGCCGGAGCAGTATGCTTCTTTGCCGCCACAGCATCTGCCATCGAGTTAACTCCTGCCAAGGCCCTATATTTCATGACGCGTCTCACACCGATTCAAACCGAGTTCGTCGAAAGTGTGCTCAACCTCAAACCGCTCGTCGCCACGTTTGACTGCGACGGCACGCTCTGGTCCCCAGACGCCGGGGAAGGATTTTTCTCCTGGGAACTGGAACAGGAACAGGAAAAACGACTGGTGTCGGAACAGATCGTCCGTTGGGCTCGTTCGCGCTACGCCGACTACAAAGCAGCCCAGGTCGCCGAAGAGGTCATGTGCGGAGAAATGGTCACCATGCACCGTGGACTGCGCGAAGAAGTCGTGCAGCAGGCGGCGGACGCCTACTTTGCCCAAGGCATCGCTCCCAATATTTTTCCGGAGATGCGTCAATTAGTGCAGCGCCTGCGCGAATCCGGATGCGACGTCTGGGCCGTTTCTTCCTCGAACCAGTGGATCATCCGCTCCGGCATGAGCTTCTTCGGCATCCCGCAGAATCGCATCCTGGCCGCCGAAACGGCCGTGGAAAACGGCGTAATTACCGATCGCCTGGTAAGGATCCCGAGTGGACCGGGCAAGGTAGAGGCGATCCGATCGGCGATCCAATCGCCGCCCGATTGTGCCTTTGGCAACGCGATTTGGGACCGCGAGATGCTGGCGATGTCCAAGCATCCCTTCGCGATCAACCCCAATGCGAATCTAAAGGAAATTGCCCTCGCGAATCGCTGGACGGTGTATCAGCCGAACACGAACCACCAGGACCGCTAGCTTCCAGCACGCCTTGATTCCTTGCCGCTTCTTCGAGCGCGGGGCAGCTTTCAGCCATCAGCCATCAGCAATACCAGTTCGGCACTCGGCGTGAGGCAAAAACCATCCTTCTAGGGGCGCGAAAAAAGGGGGGCCAAATGCGGCAGGGGTAGGCTATACGAAGGGGAAAAGTGATACACCCCCCACCGAGGGCTGGAACCTGGGGCCGGGGCGCGCCAGGCTAGCGAGTGGGGCGAGGACGAGCAAGCAGCGGGCGGGTAGCAATTCTCAGTTAGGTAGAGTCGAGAACAGGCGC
>PKUV01000075.1 GCA_003131315.1 Acidobacteriaceae bacterium | reverse complement strand
ATATGTGAAAATGGTATAGCCCATACACGCACAAACCTCACCTCTCGTCCTCGTGGGCTAAAGTGATGACCATGAATCCCATCATGCGGCGCCTCGACATTCCGGCCATCGCAGGAGAGATGCGGACTGCTACGTACTCCCTTTCTCTCCAATACTGTGATTCGCGTTTACCAGCGTAAAGAGCAATCCCGACCCGACCGTGACCCATACCGCAACATCCAACGCCGGCACCCAGCCTCGATGAACCGCGATCGAGGCGGTCACGGTGGATGAGATGACACCGCCAAGACTGCCGACGGTGTTCATGAGCGCTGAGAGCGATGCGGAATATCCGGGCGCGAGATCGATGCAGGCTGCCCAGAAATTCGCCGCCGCAAACATGGTGAAACCTGCCGCCAACGCGATCATGGGCAGTGCCGCAACTGTCAGGCTGAGATGATTGCCCGTGTACAGCAACAGGGCTGCGACGCCCATGCCAACCCATACCGCCGCCAGGCGCCCTTTTCGGCGATCCGAGAACCGGGCGACGCGGTCGGAAAACCATCCGCCGACTGGGGACAGCACCGCCATCGCGAGAAACGGCGCCGAAGTCCAGGCCGCCGCGTGCATGATGTCCAGTCCTCGCACTTTCACAGCGTAGTAATAGAACCAGTTGTAGTAAACGTAGAACGCGTAGCCCTGAAAGCCGTAGCCCAGGATCAAGCCCCACACCGATACACTGGTGAGCATCTTCGTCCAGGGAACCTTCGTCGCAGCTTGCTGCAAACGGGCGTTTGCGTTTTCCGATCCTGGGTGGATGATCTGCAACTCTTGCTGGTTTACGCGTGGATTTTCTTCCGGCCAGTCGGTAGCGTACCAGTGCCAAAGCGCAACGACGACGAACGCGAGCGCCGCAGAAATTGCGAACGAGACTCGCCAGCCCCAGTGGACCATCGTCCACGCAATTGCGATCGGAGTCAGCGTTCCGCCCAGGCCCAGACCGCACACCTGCAAGCCGCTGGCGAATCCGCGTTCGCGCACCGCGGTCCAGGATGCAATGACGCGGGTCACGTTGGAAGAAACTGCTGCCTCTCCGACGCCCGTGAGAAAGCGAACAATTCGAAAAACTGCGAGTGCGGTGACTCCGGTTGTCGCCGCGAACCTGGGCGCCAGGACCATAGCTGCGGATCCAACCGCAAAACAAAAGATGGACGCAGTTAAGGTTCGACGCGGGCCAAGGCGATCACAAATATATCCCCAGGGAATCTGAAACAGTCCATAACCCCAGAGGAAAGAGCTGAACACCAGCCCCATGGAAATCGTATTGAAGGAGAATTCTTCTTCAATGTACTTTCCCGCAATGCTCAGGTTCAGGCGATTCAGCGCCGTGACCGCCATGATGGCCATGACGATGGCCATGACCACCCAGCGGACTTGGGTGGCGCCGGCGAGCGACGCGCTTTGATCGAGTTGATCGGATTCTTGCCTTGCGGCAATTCTCGTGTCCAAGCGTATCCTCACTTCCGCCTACGCGATTTCTGCCGCAAAACGACCATTGCCAACCGGGAAGGACGATGGCGCACAACCCGTTTGTGAAGTATGGGAACCGGGCTTCCAGCCGCGGTTCCCATCGTGGCTCTTACCAGACCAGCTTCAACCCGAACTGGATCTGTCGCGAGGACGTGGAGGTGGTACCGAGTACCCCCGCATTTTGACTCGGTACGGAGTTATTCGCATCGTTCAGGAAGTTAGGGGCAGCAAAGTTGGGATGGTTAAGGATGTTAAAGAACTCTGCCCGGAACTGCAGCTTGAGACGTTCCATGAGGCGAATGTTCTTGAAGGTGGAAAAATCCACCGTTTTCAATCCCGGCCCGTAGAATCTGTTGCGTCCCGCATTCCCCACAAGCACTCCATTGGGTACCGCTGGAGCCACGGCAAAGCAGTTTGTGTTGAGATAGGTCACTCCCCCGTGGATCGGGTTACATCCCGGAATGAGGTTGGGATAGTCCATGGAGAAGTCGCCATTGAAGCCGGTATTGAGCGGATCGCCGCCTCCCCCTGTTGTCATTGTAAAGGGAGAGCCGCTCGTCGCATTAACAATGGTGCCGAGTTCCCACCCCCCCCCAACAGATAGGACGCTAAGCCCGACTTGGGGCCGGGAACATCCCAGATGAAGGTGCCCGTCACGATCTGCCGCACATCAAAGTCACAAGGGCCGATTCGATACTGTTTACTCAGAAGAAGAGGCACGGCGACTGAATTGACGTAAGTATCCCCGGTGACTGGGGCGGAACTCGTATCCTTGCAATTGCCATAGGTGTACGACAACTGGCCCTGCAAGCCAGAACTCATGGTCTTCTTGAGTTGAGCCTGAAAGCCTTGATAGGTGGACTCGCCGTCAAACAAAACCGGGCGAATTCCCGACCCGCCGGGGGCGCCTGGAGCGATGCCACCATTCGCACCGGCCCAGTTCGGGTCGAGTTGATACGTATTCGAGGGGATGACAATTCCGGCGGAAGTCAGGACCGGCGGAACGAGGTTGATATCGTCGGCTGCGACGGAGAGGTGAACGGCGCGGGACCCCACGTATCCCAAGATGGCGGTCCAGGTCGGCGCCACCTCTCGCTGGACATTGAAGTTCCAGTTCAGGACAGCGGCGCGCTTGGGATGCTGGTCCACGTATCTGTTCCTGATGCTGTTCGGGTTAAAGCTGACGTTGGGGTCGATGCCGCTTCCGAGACTCCCATTGTTATCAAAGCCTACAATTTGATAGGGAGCCGTTGCCGCCGTATTGAGGCCGAACTCGTACGGCAGGGGCAGCACGTCGAATATTCCAAAACCCGCGCGCACTGCTGTCTTTCCACTTCCAGAGGGATCCCATGCGAAACCAATGCGCGGCTCGAAGTTCTTGGTGGTGGGATTACTCGCGATAAAACTGCCTACGTGAACCGGACCGCAAGGACTGGTGAGGCTGGGCGCAACCCCCGGTGTAGCACAGTTTACGAGCGTGGTGATCTCCTGGATTCTGTTGTTGGCATCTTTGGGGAGGGTGGTGAATTCGTAGCGCACACCCAGGTTCAGGGTGAGACGGGGCCGCACCCGCCAATCGTCCTGGATGTATCCGGCAAAGAGACTCTCTCGAATCGCGACCTCATTCGATGCTCCCGGCGCCAGCGCGTTGAGCCGGTGCGGGACATTGTTCAAGAGGTCGGAGAGGGACGTGTAGGTATTCATCCGCCCGTTGGGGCTGAGTTTTTCCGTTACGTTGTAGAGCATTCTTTCGAAGGCAAAACCGAACTTAATCGAGTGGGTGCCGCGTGTGACGAAGGCGTCATCATAGAACTGGCCGGACGTCCATCGATGTTGAAAGCGGTTCAGGCCGCCCAATCCGATAGCGGTGGTGAGTGAGCCCGTCGGTCCAGAGACAGCGATCTGCGGGGGTGCGACTGCGCCAGGGGCAATCGCGAGCGTGGAATCGATGGCCGCGCCACTCCCAGACACAGGATTGTTGATGTCGCCTCGTACGCGGCTAATGCCGGCTCGGAAGGTATTCACCACTGAAGGACTGAAAATATGCGTTTCCTCAACGCTCGCCATCTGCCGCCGGGAAAAAACTTGGTGGGTAGCATTTTTCAGAGGAGCTTGCTGGGATTGAGGCCCAGAATCCCAAAAATAGCTGGCGTTCAACTTGTCGTTGTCGGAGAACCGCTGGTCGAACCTTCCCGTTGCGTAGTTCTCAGTTGTAATTCTCGGCAACGCGACACCGAAAGTCTGGGTTATCCCATTGCTATCAACCGGCGTTCCGGCGGGAGCTTCCGGCCACAGTTTGAGGTACGGAGCGACAGCGGGAACCGCCAAGGCACGTTGCGCAGCGGTGGGCACGTGAATAGTTGCGGAAACTGGCCAATTCTCGCAAAAGGCTTCGTACGTTCCAGACACAAAACTCTTGTTCTTGACGATTGCCCCTCCGCCGGACGCCCCGAACTGAACGCGCCGAAACGACGGGATTGGCCCCGCTGGATCAAAGAAATTCTTCGCATCGAAGATCTTGTCACGGTCGAAGACGAATGCCGTGCCATGGAGTTCATTGGCGCCGCTCTTGGTAATGGCGTTGATGACAGCTCCCGATGTGCGTCCGTACTCAGCGGTATAGTCGCTGGTAAGAACGGAAAATTCCTGGACTCCATCTACGCCCAGATTGAAACCGGACGGTCCTCCGGGTGCGCCGTTCGAGTAGTCGTTGATGCTCACGCCATTGATCCGGTATGTGTTCTCGTTGGCGCGGTGGCCCGCGTCGCTCATTTGGTTGCCGGAGCCCCGGTTGCCCTTGTTGGCATTGAAAGTCGCTTGAGCCTGGTCGGCAATTTTGGAAACCCCAGGTTCCAGGGTTGCGAGAGTAGTCCAGTCGCGCCCGTTCAGCGGCAGTTCCCGCACGGTCGTCGAGTCCACCGTAGCGCTGATGGTCGACGAGGACGTCTGCACATCCGGCGGTGTGGCCGTTAGTCGTGGAGAACAACGTTCAGAAGTGAGCTGTGGACTTGCAGCCCGCCGAAGTGCTTGCATCATGGCTTTCTTGTCGATTCGCAAAATAGCGCAATCCGTCATTGCGGTTGCAAAACCCATGCGGAGAGCTTGGCCAGCAAGCGAACCTTCGCCGAAAAACTCTCCCTCACCTAATATCCCGATCGTTGCTTCCTTGCCAGTCTTCGCGACTACGGTGAGTTTTACCTTGCCCGTCTGGAAAAACCACTGCCCGCCGAACGGCGGGTTATGACACAAACCATGACACAAACGCCCTCGCTAAAAGCGCTTGCATCGGCGCACGGCGGGGACGGATTCAGCATGGGGAGGTTCCTCAACCTCTTCATGCTGCTCACCTTCGCTTACGCGATGGTGAACTACTACGACAGCTCGATCCCCGGCCTTGGCTTTTCCATCAAGGGATTCATCGACGGCGGCACCATCAATCTTGTGAACCTCATCGGGGCGGATGGTTCCGCCACGATGCTCAGCGAGATCCACGCGGCATCGTCCAAGACAGGGCCCTCGATGCTGACCAGCATCATGTCTCCGTACTGCTCCATTGTGTACTTTGTCGTGCAATTCCTTTTGGCCGTCCTGGCCGCAATCGTCTCTGCCATCCTTGCGTATGGCGCAATTGCGTCAACCATCGTCGGATTACTCGGGCCGATCTTTATCCCCTTTCTTGTCTTCGACAAGCTCGATTGGCTGTTCTGGAGATGGCTCAAGGCCTATCTCGGATTCAGCTTTTATAAGGTCATCGCCGCAGCCACGATGAATGTTCTGTCCCATGTTCTGACGAACTACTACATTCAGCTTGGCCAGAGCATTTCGGACCCTTCAACGATTGTCCAGACATTGCCGCTACTCGTCCTTTTGGTGCTGGTCAACATCTACATCCTCTTCAACATTCCGGCCATGACGCACAGCTTATTCGGCGGCGGTGGCGGACACGCTGGGGGCTTGGGTGTGGCAATGATGGCGGCACGAGCCGTGATGTAAACCGCGCCAGGAGAGACGAGAAACGAGGTCACAGATGAGCGTAGAAACGAAGGCTACCCCGGAGATTGCGCGCGCTGCGGAACGCTACTTGGAACGGTATGGCGATCCGCTGGTGATGAACACCTATCTGAAGGTGACCATTCTTGTGCTCGCCGCCGTCTGTTTCGCGCTGGCGGCGCTGACCTTCAAGAGCCAGACAGCGCTCGCCAACATGCACCCCATGATTGTGCGGATCAACGACGTGGGCCGCGCCGAGGCGATCGACTATCCGAACTTTCAGTACCGGCCGCAGGAAGCGGAGAACAAATACTATCTTTCGCGGTGCCCGGAACTGGATTTCAGCCGCAACCGTTTCACGATCAAGCGTGACCAGACCGCATCCCTTTACTTCCTCAATAGTGACGTGCAGCGCGCCGTAATCGACCAGGAACGCCGGGACAACATCATCCAGAACTACATCAAGGACACCACTCTTCCGTATGTCGATGTGGAGATCAAGAACGTCATCCTTGACGACCTGCGGCAGTCGCCGTATTCGGCGCGCATCGAGTTCGAGAAGGTGTACACCAACCCGGCAGACCATACCGAACTCAAGCGGGAGCGATGGACAGCCAGCGTTACCTACGTCTTCCGCGAGAACGTGAAGAACAATGAGCTGGCCGTGAACCCACTCGGTCTGATCATTGTGCGCTTCCGGGCCGACCAGGCGTTCAGCTAAGGACGAGGACGAACCGACCATCCCAGAGGCTTATCCATGTCGTTTCATGCTGCCAATCCGGCTGGCTTTTCCCACCTGTCCCCGTCCTCAGTGGAGCGGGCGAACAAGAGCCTTCCGACGTGCAACGGCGGTGGCGAATGGCACCCTTCTTACGGCGGACATGCCTGCTCGAATCGGACTGCGATGGCGGTGGACTTCTTCCGCCGAGATGCGGATGAGAACTTTGCGCTGGAGTGTGTCTGCCGTTTTGTATCCCGCTTTTGTTCGGGCACCGCTTCGGGGCTTTTCCTGCGCCCTGCGGCAGCTCGCTCTTCTGCTTCGCCTTTAGCGCCCCTTCGGGGTCTCGGTTCCTCCCAAAACAAGTTTGCAAACCACGGCACAAAACGCCGCGGAAACTTCTTTCGGGCCCCTCCTAGAAAGCAGACCTTCGGCACTTGGGAGCCGGGCCCACTCGCTTGGGTCCGCCCAGTGTGACCCGATCAGCAACGGGAAAATTCAACAAACGGAGACACAATCATGTACCAGAACAAAGTAACCCTCATCGGTTTCCTCGGCAGCGACGCAGAAGTTCGCACCAACGACAATCGCAGCTTTACCACTCTCTCGCTGGCAACAAAGTCCTCCTATAAGAAGGATGGCAAGTACATCTCGCATACCGAATGGCATCGTTGCGTCGTCTTCGGCAAGCTCTCGGAGTTCGCAAAGACGCTCACCAAGCGCGCGCATATCCAGGTGGAAGGCGAACTGCGCAGCCGGGAGTATGACAGCAAGAAGACGGACTCGAAGCACCGCGTCTGGGAAATTCGGGTCGCTTCGATCCTGAAGCTGGATCGCGCTGAGAAAGCCGGCCCGGAAGATCAAGCGCACGATGAGATTCCCGCAGAGGAAACGGCCGCATAAGCCTTCCTCTTTACTCGCGGAGGCCCGGCTAACTGCTGGGCTTCCACGGCTGTGAGGTTATCGCTATGAGTTTTGAGTTGATCCTTCCATTCCTTCGCCCGATTGAGCCGCTGCTGCTGGACGACAGCATCAGCGAAATCATGGGTAATCCCGACGCTTCGTGGTGGTACGAACGTGACGGCATCATTCGCCGGGAAGAGAGCATCTCGTTCGACGCCGGCAGACTCCGCACCGGCCTCGAAGTGATCGCCAACCAGTTGGGCAAGAAGCTCGACGAAGACAACCCCGTCCTGCACGCGCAGCTCCCGGATGGGAGCCGCCTGGCGGCGGTCATTCCTCCGGTCGTACGCCCCGCTCCAGCGCTCACGATACGGAAGTTTACCAGCCGCCGCTACACGGTTGATGACCTGATTGCTCACGGCACGCTGACGCGCCCGCTCGCGGACTTCTTAGCGGAGCAGATTCGCAGCAGTAAGACGTTGCTTATCAGTGGTGGAACCGGGACCGGCAAGACCACGCTTTTGCGGATACTCGCTAACTCCATTCCAGATCATGAGCGCATCGTCGTCATCGAAGATACCTCCGAGCTTCACATCCAGAAGCCGAACATTCTGGCGGTCGAATGCCAGACCGATACGTTCAAAGCCAGCATCTCTTTCGACGACCTTTTGAAGTCCGCTCTGCGCTGGAGACCGGATCGCATCATTCTCGGCGAAGTGCGCGGAATCGAGGCGCGGACGCTACTCGATTCCTTCAACACCGGCCACGCGGGATCGCTCGCGACGATCCACGCCAACTCGGCAGAGAAAGCCCTCTATCGTTTCGCCAATCTGGTCATGCGCAACCATGCGCAAACCACCTTCTCCGACACCGAAGCCGAGATCGGAGAAGCCGTCGATTTTGTCCTCCATGTCGAGCGGCGGCAGGGCCGCCGCATCCTCCGCGAGGTGCTGGCGCTTCGCGGAGATGACCGCGACGCGAAACGCTTCCCGATTGAGCCAGTCTTCGAGGTGAAAGATGCCACAGCATAGGACTCGGAATGCAACCAGCACTGCTGCTGACTTCCTCACCTGTTGCTTCGCTCCGGGCGAGACGATTGCGCTTCTGCTTCGGCCTGAATCTCCTAACAAGACGCTTCAGCGAATTAGTCCCCTTGAGCATGCGCTTGCGCCTCGTTACCTCGGCTGGCTCGTGCACCAAAACTCTACCGGAGCGAATATCTATGTGGCTGCCAATTCGCTGCGCTCTGGCAGCCGCAAACGCACCAAAGAGTGCATCGCCACGGTGCGGCATTTGTATCTTGATTTGGATACCGACGGCGAAGCTCGCCTCGCTTCGGGCCTCCGATGCGGTTCCCCCGCCGAACGCAGTCCTCTCGACATCGTCGGGTAAATATCAGGTTCTCTGGCGCGTGGATGGCTTCACCTTTGAACAGCAGGAAAGCGCCCTGAAATTGCTTGCGATTACCTTNNATGCCATCCTTTCGTCCCGTTCAACCACAACGCGAAAGCATCCCGCTAACCACACCAATTCCGAACACGATTGGGCGTGGGTTTTGCACGAACTTGCCCATGGAAAGGACGCCGCGAAGCTCACGAGAAAGCTGGCTTCCCGCCGCGCCGATAAGCCGAATCCGCTGTACTACGCACAGCGAACAGTAGATGTCGCATCGGCCAGACTTTGGCTCATCGAAGGCGTTCCGATGGACGATGTTGTCACGATGCTCGTAGTCCGCCGCCGCTTCGAGATTCCCGCCGCACTTTGCACCGCTCGTGCGTGGGAGATTACGCAGACGGCGCAGAGGATGATTGCCCGGAGAAAGATTGCCTGATTCAACACCTATAAGGAGACAAAATGCCACTACTTGAAATCAACCAAAGCCGCTACATCAGTGCTTCGGTTCGTCTGGATGAATCCACCGCCGCGCAGGTCGATCAATATGCCGCTTTCGTCCACGCATCCGCAGACGACGTTGTGGACAAAGCGCTCAACTATGTCTTCTCGAAAGACCGCGACTTCCAGGACTTCCTGAAGACGCCACAGGCCAAGCAGGTTGCTGCCACGTTGCGTGTCCGTAAGGCTCCGAGCAAGGATGCGGAAGATGCGCCGGATCAGCCGACAAAGAAGCAGGCAGCCGGGGTGGAGTCCACGGTTTCTGCGCGGGTGTTGAAGGCATGATCCGCCTTTCGGTTTTGTGCCGGAGCAAGAACGGTGCTTCGCACCGGAAGAATGTTGACACTCCACCCCTCGGAGGGTACACGAATGTAAACGCCCGTATACAAACGTCAACTCACTTGCATTGAAGAACTTGCGCGATTGGCCGTATACAGCGTTTACGTTCGTTGACGCGACACAGGCAGGAGGTTTCAACGATGGAAAGCCCGATCCCATTCAAACCGACAACCAACGGCGCCAAGCGACCGCTTGCCCGAAATCGCATCCTATCGGCGCGTTTCACGGAAAGCGAGTACGCGGCGCTTGAGAGCTTCGCATGGTCGAAGGGAACGACGCTCGCTGACTGCGCGCGCGATGTGCTCTTGCATAGCCTTGAAGGCGCCACCCAGGCACAGATGGAGATGCACATCTTCACCGAACTCGTCGGCATCCAGTTGCTTCTGATGAGCACGCTTGAACCGCTGCTGCGCGGCGACAAGATTGCCCCGGAACAGCTCGCCATTCTCTTTCGCCAAGTCCAGACCACCAAGGCCGCGAAGGCGCAGGAACTCCTCGCCAAGCGCAGCCAGAACAAGGAGAAGTAGCTTATGCCTACCGTCCAACAATGGGGCCGCAAGGAGTCGATCATCTGGCCGCCACGCGGCTATCTCTACACCCTCAGTGCGCTCTTCCTCTCGCTCGCCGCGACCGGACTTTTTGTTTATGTCCGCTTTCAGTACGGCCTTTCACCGCTCGAACGCTACTACCTGCCGTACTATCTCCGCAGCGAGACGCCAGGTCTCCTACGTCCTGCCAGTACCTATCAGCTTCTCTATGTTTCCGACGATAAGTCGCGGACTCGGGCGCGGCCCGCGCTCGACGCCGACGTGGAGCCAGGGGCGACACCGCAACTTGTGGGCGAGCCATTGCCGCTTGAGCTGTCCGCGCAAGCGCGGCAGCAGGGTGTCCGCTTGCTCTTCCGCGAACAGCCGCGTAGTTACTCGAACAAAACTTTTTACGCATGGATCGAGCACTGGATCTATGCCGACGTTCCGCTCGACCAGCTCTTCAACACGCAACTTATTCTTGGTCTCGCGGCGTTCGTATTGCAGCTTCCGTTTTCCATCCGCAAAGACATCCAGCGGCGTAAGGAACTGCGGTATGGAAGACGGCTGAAAGGACCGATTCTTGTCAGTCCGCGCCAGTTCACGAAGGCCGTTGCCGGCAATGGCATCGGCATCGCCACCAACGATGCAAAGCTCCCCTTGCGGCTCCCGCGCGATGCCGAGAATAAACACTTTCTGATTGTCGGCGACACCGGCTCGGGCAAGTCGAGCATCATCCGCCAGATGCTCTATCAGGTCGACGCTCGCGGCGACAGCGCCATCGTCTACGACCCCGCCTGCGAGTTTGTGAAACAGTTTTACGATGAGCTCCGAGGCGACATCGTTCTCAATCCGCTCGATGCGCGGATGCCTTATTGGAACCCGTCGAAGGAACTCCGGCGCAAGGCCGAGGCCAAGGCCCTGGCCGTGTCACTGTACCAACCCGGAGGCGTGACGAACCGCTTCTTCGTTGAAGCCCCGCAGAAGATTTTCGCCCATCTGCTCACCTATCTGCCGCCACCGGTTGAACTCGTACAGTGGATGTCCGATCCCGCTGAAATCGACCGCCGCGTCAAGGGAACCGAGTATTGGATGCTGATTGATCCGAAGGCCCCGCAACAGCGGACAGGAGTTCTCGGCTCTCTCAACATGAGCGCGGACAGCTTCCGGCTTCTGCCCAAACAAGAGGAGACGACCTCTGTCTGGACAGCAACCAAGTGGGCCGAGACGCGGCGCGGTTGGATCTTCATCACGTCGCGCCCAACCATGCGCGAAGCCCTTCGCCCGCTCATCAGTCTGTGGATTGACACGCTCGTTCTGCGCCTCTTGAACGAGCCCATGCCCAACCAGAAACCGGTCTGGTTCGTCATCGACGAGTTGGCCAGCCTGCAGCGACTGCCACAGCTCCACACTGCCATTACCGAGAACCGAAAATCGCAGAATCCCGTCATCCTCGGTTTCCAGAGACGGAGTCAGATGGAAGCCCGTTACGGCGACGATGCCGAAGCCATGTTGTCGCAGCCGGCCACGAAGATCTTCCTCCGCACCACCGAGCCGCGAGCTGCGAAATGGGTCAGCGAGGCCATCGGCGAGATTGAGATCGAGCGGTTGCGCGAGACCCACTACGACGGTTCCCGCGCGGGGCGCAACTTCGCGCTCGACCGGCAGACCGAGCCGCTCGTTCTGCCTTCTGAAGTTTCAGGCCTCGACGACCTGCGCGGCTTCCTCAAGTATGGCAACCATGTGGCGCGATTCTCGTTCCCCTTCGTCGCGCTCGAAGAGAAAGGTCCCGGTTTCGACGAGCGAAAGATGGACGACCTGATTGTGCCGGGAACGCCGCTCCCAGTAGAACCAGAAGAGTTACAAGGCAATCTTCTAACTCCGGAATATGCCGTCCAACCTCCCGAGAACCAGATGGAGTAGACAGTCATGCTGACCATTTCAAAACCGCTGGCTGCAGGGCAAGCACAGAGCTACCACCAGAAGGAGTTCACCGCGAAGGAGCAGAACTATTGGTCGCAGCGCGGCATCGTCACAGGCGAGTGGCAAGGCCGACTGGCCGTGCAGTTCGGTCTTGCCGGGACGGTCTCTGCCAACGACTTCGCGAAACTCAGCCAGGGCCAGCATCCACAGACCGGCGAGCAGCTCGTGCGACAACGAGCGTCGTATGAATATCAGGATGCCGACGGCAAGACCATCAAAACGATGGAGCACAGAGCCGGGTGGGATGCGACCTTTTCCGCGCCCAAATCTGTCTCGCTCACCGCGCTGGTCGGCGGCGATGAGCGTGTTCGCGAAGCGCACCGGGAGAGCGTCCGCGTTGCCCTCGACCAGCTCGAACGCTACACGCAGGCCCGCATCGGCGGCAATCATCCGCCCGAAAAGATCGTTCGCCAGAAGGACCCGGCTCTGAAATCCGCCGTCGAACTGCTGGCGACGGGCCAAGTCTCTGCTGCGCTCGACGCGCTCCAACAGCAGGGCCGTGTGAAGGAAATCCCCAACCGAGAAGAGCGCGTTCGCGCCATCGCCAAGAGCTACGTCGAATCGCCCGAGAACACTCTCGTCGTTTCACCGGACAATGCTTACTGTCTGTTCGGTCTGCTGTGCGTTTCTGGTCTACGCCTCGGCGAAGCGCAAAACCTCGAACTTCAAGATGTCGATTTGCAAGCGGCGGTGTTGACCATCCGCGGCGCCAAGTTCGGCAAGACCCGCCTGGTGCCCTTGCACGCCTCGACCTGCACGGTGCTTGACAACTACATCGCCAGACGTCAGCGCCATTGGGCAGGGCAAGCGGTGTCGTCCTATTTGTTCGTTTCCAGCACGGGCAACCGGTTGGGTGCTGTAGAGATTTATCAAACGTTCCATGCATTGTCTCGGCAAATCGGTCTGCGAGACCCATCCAACAGTCGTAGCCCTCGTCTGCACGATATGCGCCACCGATTCGCGACAAACACCCTCGTGCAATGGTACCGATCCGGTCAGGACCCCGAGCGACGACTCCCCCTGTTGTCCACCTACCTCGGCCATGTCCGCGTCGCTGACACCCAATGGTATCTGGAGGGTTCTCCCGAACTAATGCGGGAGGCGATGCAACGGCTGCAGCAGCGCTGGGAGGGCCGGTCATGAACAATCCCATCAGCCTGGCGGTACTGTTGGGGCGTTTCTTTACTCAGCGCCTGATGCAGCAGCGTCAGGCGAGTCCACACACGATCAGTTCCTATCGTGACACCTTCTGTCAGTTCCTGAAGTTTACCGAACAGCGATTACGCAAGGCCCCGTCACAGCTGAACTTCCAGGAGATCGATGCACCCTTGATCGTGGCGTTTCTTGACTACTTGGAGAAGCATCAAGGAATCAGCACACGCAGCCGAAATCTGCGCTTGACTGCTATGCGCTCGTTCTTCCACTTTGCGGCTTTCGAGGCGCCGGCTCATTCCGCACAGATCCAGCGAGTACTGGCCATCCCCAACAAGCGGTTTACACGAACACTGGTCCCGTTTCTCACACGTCCCGAAGTCGATGCCTTGCTGGCTGCTCCGGACCAGCACACATGGTCCGGCCGGCGAGATCACGCTTTTATCTTGTTGGCCGTACAGACAGGGTTGCGCTTATCCGAGATGACTGGACTCAAACGCCAGGACATCTTTCTCGGAACTGGCGGCCACGTGCGGGTAATCGGCAAAGGACGCAAGGAGCGATGTACGCCTATCGCAAGATCGACACTTGCCGTGTTGAAAGTCTGGTTGCGCGAACCCCAACGCGGTCACGAACAAGTGCTGTTTCCCAACGTACAAGGCGATCGCCTTAGTGTCCACGGCGTGCAGTACTTGCTGAACAAGCATCGCGTGACGGCTTCCAGCCTGTGCCCTTCCTTGCAAAACAAGCGTGTCACTGTCCACCGTTTGAGGCACACCATGGCCATGGACCTTCTCCAGGCAGGCGTTGACCGTTCCGTCATCGCACTTTGGCTCGGCCATGAAAGGCTTGAAACCACACAGATCTATCTCGAAGCGACGCTTGCAATGAAGGAGAAAGCACTTGCAAAAGCATCCCCGCCGCAGGGAACGCTGGGGCGCTACAAACCGGGCGACCGACTCCTCGCCTTCCTGAACAGTATGTAGCCCATACGAGACTATGTCGGGTAATCTCCGAAAGCTTTGCACAACGCAGGCTGAAATCTCCGCTCAAATCTGCAACAGCCCTTCATTACACGACATAGTCCGGGAGGGTTGATAGTGATTGTTATGTCTTCAGAGACATAACAATCAAATTCCATCCGTCACCCAGGGAATGGGGATAGGGCTCTGACAGTGTCAACCAGGCAACCAACCTTAGTCATTCTTTCTTGACAATATTTCGTCATAGTCGAATAATTATTCGGGTATGTTCGAGTTGCTGAACGACTTCAATCACTGTCGCGAACTGCTGCTCAAGCGGCTCCGGGAGCCAGCTCCTGGGCGAATCCAGCTTTTAACCGGACCGCGTCAAGTGGGCAAGACCACGCTGCTTCTTGAGATCGCCGGCCAGTTCGGGGATGCCGCCATCTATGCTGCCGGCGATGAGCCAGACGCTGCACTGCCGGGTTTTTGGGAGCGTCGCTGGGCGGACGCGGAAGCACGCGCTCAGCGCGGGACGGCGGTCTTGCTGTTGGACGAGATTCATCATCTGTCCGACTGGGCGAAACGATTGAAAGGCTACTGGGACCGCCAACATCGCCGCCATGCACCCATTCACGTAGTGGCAACGGGTTCGTCGGCGCTGCGCGTAACCACGGGATCGCGTGAGAGCCTCGCCGGGCGCTTCGAAAGAATGGTTCTGAGTCACTGGTCGGCGGCCTCATTGGCCAGTGCCTTCCAGCTTTCAGCGCGCGAGGCCGCCTTGAGCCTCGTCCGGTTCGGCTCCTATCCTGGATCAGTGGCGTTGAACGGTGATCCGGCACGTTGGCGCGCCTATGTCCGTGACGCCATAATCGAACCGGCGATTGGGCGCGACCTGCTGGCGCTGGGAGCGATCCGGCGTCCTGCGCTACTTCGACAGGTGTTTGCGGTCGCCGCGGGATTTCCGGCGCAGATCGTTTCGCTTCAGAAGCTACAGGGGCAACTTCAGGACAAGGGAGCACTCGAAACAGTGGCTCACTATCTGGCGCTGCTGCAAGATGCATACTTGGTTGCGCCACTGGAAAGGTTCTCGACGCGAGCCCATCGGCGGCGAGCCGCGCCACCCAAGCTGGTAACGCTTAACAATGCTCTCTTGTCGGCCATGCATCCCGATGGTCCTCCCGATCCCGCCCGTGAACCGGAGCGATTCGGTTTCTGGGTAGAGAACGCCTGCCTGGCATTCGGAGTGAACCAGGGCCAAAGGGTGACGTATTGGAGGGAAGAACCGTTAGAGATCGACGCTGTTTTTGAGGGAAGCTGGGGGGAATGGGCGATTGAAGTCAAAACTGGCCGATTCGATGCTCAGTCCCTCAAGGGGCTGCTCGAATTCTGTCGCCGAAACCCAAAGTTCACGCCGCTGGTGATCTCGGCACCTGGTGACGAAGAGATCGCCCGTCGTCATGGCATCCGTGGCGTCAGTTGGGAGGATTTCCTGGTGTCTGGCCCGCCGCCACGTTAAGGGCAGGTTGCGGATGAAGAAGAGGTAGAACCTTGGTCGGCGAACCCCGTCCGCTAGTGTAGTGTCCGAGAATTAACTGGACATTTCTTGCGTTTTCGGTGGGGCGGCAGAGTGCAGCCGGGTTGAATTTGCTCCAAAGTCTGGCGACAGCGAGAAAGCTTGGCCAGAATGGATTCCACGGTAGCGGTCCAGAGGAAAGGTTTCGGCTCCTCGTTCCAAGCCGACAGGAACTGGCGGATGGCAGCGATGAGATCCGGCACGCTATAGAAGGATCCTCGGCGGATCGCTTGCTGGGTGAGTTCTCGAAACCAGCGTTCGATGAGATTGAGCCAACTGCCACTGGTGGGCACAAAGTGCAGAACAAAGCGGCGATGTCGCCGTAGCCAAGCTTGCACCTTGTCGTGATTGTGGGTTCCGTAGTTGTCGACCACCAGATGCAAAGGCACGTCCCCGGGAAACGATTGGTCGAGAAGGCGCAGGAAGCGCAAGAACTCCTGATGACGATGGCGCTGATAGCAATCCCCAATCACCTTGCCCTGCAACAGTTCTAAGGCGGCAAACAAGCTGGTGGTTCCATGTCGCTTGTAGTCGTGCGTCCTGGTGCCGCAGCGGCCTTTCTTCAGGGGCAGGCCGGGCTGCGTCCGGTCCAAGGCCTGAATCTGGCTCTTCTCATGGACACACAGCACAATCGCCTGCTCCGGCGGCTGCAGATAGAGTCCCACCACGTCGGTGAGCTTTTCCAGGAACCGGGCGTCGCGGGATAGCTTGAAAGTCTTCTCGCGATGGGGTTTGAGGTTGTGGCTCTGCCAAATGTTGTTGACCGTCGATTTGCCGATCGCTTGCTGCCGGGCCATGGAGCGACAGCTCCACTGGGTTCTGCCTTTGGGCTTGGAATGCAAGGTGGCCGCTACTACGGCTTTCACTTTATCGAGAGAATAGAGGGGTTTGCGTCCCCGTCCTGGGGCAATCCTCCACAAAGCTGCCAGCCCCTCTTGGGAAAAACGCTGCCGCCACAACCTCACCGTCTTGCGGTTCGTCTTGAACTGCGCAGCCAGGGCGATATCGGATTGCCCCTCGGCCACCGCCAAGATGATGCGGCAACGCAGGGCCACCTGCTGAGGCGTACCATGAGCCGCCACCCATTGTTGCAGTTGGGATTGCTGCGCAGCAGATAACTGGAGCAAGGCGTGTGCGCGAGGCATGACTCACAGTAGCGTACACAGAAAGATATGTCCAGTTAGTTGTTGGACACTATACTGGAATCAGGCCTTTGAAAATGAGGAAGTTGCGGAAGCGAGTATCCCGATCGACAAGAAGTGCTGAATAGACCTTCTCGAATCCCTCGTTGACACTCCGCAAAGCACGCAGCCTCGAAGCAGGTAGCCTCCCCAACGAGCGCTTTTGGGGGGTGGAAGAGTAGAGGACGGCCAGAATGCCATCACCGCTGCGGATCAGCATTCTCGTCTAAACGGCGGACAGAAAGCCGTCATCGAAGATGTACTCAGCTCGCGCGATCGTATTCAGGGAATTCAAGGTGTGGCCGGCGCCGGCAAGACCACGACACTCGAAGTCATCCGCACGGCGGCTGAAGCCAATGGTTATCAGGTAGAGGGATTTGCGCCAACCTCCCGCGCTGCGAAGCAACTGGAGCAGGCGGGTATCGGCGGTGGCCGGAGGACGGCCAGCTGCGAGTGCGGCTGCGCGAGCTGGCCGAAGAACGGCGCAGGTTCGGCTACCGCAGGTTGCAGGTGCTGCTGGTGCGCGAAGGGTGGGTGGTAAACCACAAGCCGGTATACCGGCTTATGTGGAGGAGAAGTTGGGCATTCGCCGTAAGCGAGGACGCCGACGGGCCCCCGGCGCAGCGCGACTGGTGTTGGCGCCGCCGACCGAGCCGGACCAGGTCTGGACGATGGACTTCACGCAGGACACGTTCACCAGCGGACGGCGGTTCCGCACGCTGAACCTGATGGACGGTTGCACCCGCGAGGCACTGAAGATCGAGGTGGACACTTCCCTGCCGGGGCGGCGCGTGGTGCGGGTGTTGGAAGGGCGGAAACAGCAAGGACGAAAACCGAAGCCCATGATCATCGACAATGGCACGGGGTTCACCCGTCAGGTGGTGGACCGGTGGGCGTGTGAGAACGGGGTGCAGCTGCACTTCATTACGCCGGGCCGGCCGATGGAGAATGGCTACATCGAAAGCTTCAACGGCAAGTTCCGGGATGAGTGTCTGAACGAGAACTGGTTCCTAGATCTGGCCGATGCGCAGCGCAAGATCGGCGACTGAAAGTGGGACTACGACGAGAGTCGTCCTCACAGGGCTGGCGAAGAGGCAAACCCAGCCCTGAATACTGGCCGGAGCCACCGAGAAAGATCCAGCACGGTCACACTCAACATGTCCAAAATAGTGCTGAACATCCTGCTGAACATGGATTATCCAACAAGCTGCTAAGCGATCTTCAGGTTTTGCTCCGAAATCGCCCGGCTGAAATACTCAAGCGAGAGTCGAAGACCTGTGTCCAAGTCGATCTTTGGCTCGATAGCGTGCGCATCAGCGGTCTGATGGCGGAAGTAAAGATTTCGATTGGTGAACAGCAGATTACGTCGATCATCACCGCCACCTCCGCCCCGTGAAATGCGACTCAAGCCGGGGCAGACTGCGGCGGCTCTGATTAAAGCAGCCGAGGTCATGATTATTCGGGTTTGATCAGAACTCTCGACCGGTGGTTGTACGAAAGGAATTCGATCTTCCAGCTTCTACTGCTCGCAAAGCAACGTCTGTGTCGGAAGCTTGATCGTTGAAGATGTGGCATTCCGTTCGATTTCGAGCTTCACTTCCGTACCCTCTTTTGCATGCAGCTTACTAGAGACCTCTTCGAGGGGCTGGGACTCAACCGATTGCCCATTGATTGCCCTTATGAGATCCCCTGCCTCGATGCCGGCCTTTGCAGCTGGCGAATTCTTCCACACGGACATAATTTGGAGCATGCCCTGATCGTTCCTGGCAATTTGAATTCCGACAGTAGTGTAACGATAGGGGTCGATTGTGTAGTGGACATCAGGCGCGAGATAGACAGTGTCCTTCTTCAAGTCGAACGTAACTTCGAATTGCCGCAGGATATCGGAACCAAGTATCCCACCAAAATTGTTTGAAGAAAACGCACCGGCGTCGGATCTCGTTTGAGCGCGAACCGCTTGGTTGGTCAACGTCACACCGCCCAGCCGGATCGAAGGAAGGCATGCCAAGATTGCCGGCGAAGTAGGATTGCCCGCGCGCTGTATGCCTTCCACGACCAGCCTTGGAGTCCATTTCTTTGTCAAGAGATTCCATGTCGCCGAAGATAGGTTTGTAGAATTTGTACCCGTATCGAGCACGAGCTCGGTTGGGACTGATATCAGATCGGTATTGACGAGAAATTGTCCCGTGGAGCGGCGGAGAGTAACGGCTGTGCCCAACGTTCCTAGTTTCGCCAGTGGTCCAATGACGAGGGTTTGTTTTGAATAGTTCAACTGGAAGCTAATATCCTGAAGGACATCAAGACCCAGCACTCCGTCTACGGGCGTCCCTAGCGCCTTCGAAAGCGGCGCCAAATTTACTTCGGACAGTTCCACACGCGGAAAATCTGTGTTCAGAATCCTGACGGGACCGACTTCAGTGACATCCACAACCAGGTTCCGAAAATTCTTCTGTATTCGTTTTGTTCCGTGAGGTGTCAGCTTTAGGTCGGTGGCTGTGGATGGGTCAATCGATGAGCTCTGGCTGCCCGTATCCAACAGAAAGTTGAGGGTCCAATCATTGACCCTGACTGGCACTAGAACCGCACCGCCAGCGACCTTTATCGGAATCGACTCCTGCGAAGTCGCAGAGGGCGTTGTGAGTAGCAGCAGGGACAGAACCCACGTGTGCGGAAAGAATGTCATCGAATCGTTCGTTAGACCAGAACGACAATCACTATAGCAAAGTTTCTCCCATTGAAATTCCAAAGCTCCCAATCTAGAACTTCGATGGCTGATCGATGGCAGGCAGGAGGCGTCATCGAGTTCGATTCACCGAATATTCAACAAACTGTAATCAGTTATTAACAAACGGCGGTCTAGGCTAAGGGTTCGCAAAATAATGAAATGCGTGTTGGAGATGTTGTTGTAACGGCTTTGTCTGCTATCTGAAACGTTTATTTCTCAGGAGATGAAAACAATGAAACGAATAATGGCTGTGGCGCTGTCGATGGCGCTTGCGGGCAGCGTAATTGCGGCGCAGGCGCAGGAAAGTACGGCCACTGCAACGACGACGAAGAGCGCGCGAAAAAGGGCGACTCCAAAAGTATCTGGGCCGACCATTTCGACTCAGCTCAGTGAGATGAAGCAGGCGATTGACGCTCAGCAGCAACAAATCAAGCAATTGAGCGATCTGGTTCAAAGCCGCGATCAAAAGATTCAGCAACTGGAACAGCGCCTTGATCAGAGCCAAACCGTGGCTACGCAGGCGCAGACCAAGGCGGATACTGCGGTTGCCGAGGCGTCTGAGCAGGGGCAGACGGTGATGGCACTTAAGACGGATGTCATCGACTTAAAGTCGAACTACACAAACTCCGCACTGACCCTGCAGGAAACTCAGAAAAGAATAGGGGATCTAGAGAGTCCGCTCGCCATCCACTTCAAGGGAATCACGATTACTCCTGGCGGATTCATGGCGGCTGAATCCGTGTATCGCAACCGCGCATTGGGGGCCGACATCAATACTCCCTTCAACAGCCTGTCCATGCCCGGAAGCGGTCAGAACGCGATTTCTGAATTCTTTGGCTCCGGCCGCCAGTCCCGCATCTCGATGCTGGCTGAGGGCAAGTTCAACGACATCAAGCTCACCGGCTATGTGGAAGCTGACTTTCTTTCCGCTGGCGTAACCTCGAACAACAACCAGAGCAACAGCTACACGATGCGCCAACGGCAGGCTTGGGGTCAGGCTGCTATGACTAACGGCTGGACCTTCACTGGCGGTCAAATGTGGAGCTTGGTGACAGAGACCAAAAAGGGGGTCGACAACCGAAGTGAAGCTCTGCCCATGACCATCGACCCGCAGTATACGGTCGGCTTCAGTTGGGCGCGGCAGTGGGGTTTGCGAGTCTCCAAGAACTTCAACAATCACGTGTGGCTGGCTGCCTCGTTGGAGAATCCTCAGACTACCTTCGCGGCAACCAACAACGCCTCAAACTTCGCCCTCGGCGGCCCCGGAAATGGCGGCGGACTGTATAACGGCGGTGGCACCTCTACCGGCTCGGCGCTCGCCAACTATTCGTTCAACGCGACGCCGGATCTCATCGTCAAGGCGGCCTTTGAACCCGGTTTCGGCCACTATGAACTCTTCGGTATTGTGAGCCGCTTCCGCGACCGCGTTTATCCCTGCGTGGAACCGTTGCCCTCGGGCCCGTGCACTACTGGCGGCAGCCCCGCACAAGGAGCCTATAACGACTCGAAGAATGGCGCGGGATTAGGAGCAAATGCCCGCGTCACTTTGTTTAAGCATCTGGACTTCGGCCTCCACGCCCTCTATGGGAACGGTGTGGGCCGGTACGGCACGTCAGGTCTACCGGATGCCACCGTGAACCCCGATGGCACGCTGGCGCCGCTGCGCAGCTATCAGGGTCTGGCCACGCTGGAATGGCATATGCCCAGATTTGATGTGTATCTCAACGGCGGTGAGGAATATGTGAAACACCGCTATCAAATTGACCCCTTCTCCGGTAAGACGGTGGGGTACGGGGCCCCGAGCTTCGATACGGCGGACTGCTACGCCGAAACGGCTCCCGGATCGGGCAGCGGCTACGGTTTCGGAGCGCTCTCGAAATGCCAGGCCAATACCCAAAGCCTCATTGAGGGCACGTTCGGGTTCTGGGTCCGCTTGCACAGCGGTCCCAAGGGAAGACTGCAGCTCGGTCCGCAGTATTCCTACGTGAGCCGAAATGCATGGGCGGGCAGCGGTGGTGCGCCGCACGGAATCGACAACATGTTTATGACCTCTTTCCGCTACTACTTGCCGTAGCGTATGCGGAGCTCTCGCCCCCAGAATTCTCTCCTTTTGCCTTGGGGGCGAGGTATTGTTTCGAAGCCGGAACGGCCTCTCGTTCCAGTGTGGGAACTCCCCGCATTGGAGCGATTAGCCCTTACGCGGAAGGGCTCACGCAAGATGCGGAATTCGATGGTACAACCTATGCCGGCCCTCCAAGCGTCGAACTGAATTTACACAGGCGACGTGCGTGATCTATCTGCCTTAAGGTGGATCATGTACAATCATTCGAAATGGTCATGCTAGAACATTCTCGCGCACGAGTAAGCTTCGCGGCTCGTTGCCGGATCGCAGTTGTTGTTCTAGCCATTTGCTCCCTCACGGTAAGCGTTGCGACTCGTTACACAGTACTGGGTCCGGAAGTCCAGAGGGTAACAGCCGTAAAATCCCAGTCTCCGGATGTCAAGAAGCAGCACCTTCTGGGCGATGGACTCCAGTGGACGACTCCAGCTTCCAGTTTCACCCTCTTTGAACCGCCGCGGTCTTCCGTTCTTACGGTCTCGGTAGTCGTCCCATCTACGAATCTTAGTTCCGAAAGCTGGCTTTACAACCGGCCTCCTCCTTTCTGCTGACCTCGCGTCTTTTGCCAATCATTGCTTTTTGAACTCAACCGCAGCCATTGAAATTGGCTGAGGCATCTCCGCTTGAACGCGAGGTTCAAGCGCGGCTTGATCGAGTTCGAACCCAGGGCAAAAGCGACCTCCAGATCACGGGCGATGAATTGATTGCCATTTCCGTGACGCCGCCTAGGCACAGCATTCGTTGACCCATTCTCCGGGAGGAGATATGAAAAAAAGTCTAATGTTATTTGTGGTGGTGTCGGGTGGGCTATTGGCGAGTATGCACGCAACTACGAAACAGGGGTATCAATCGGCAACCGTGGTCAGTGTCGAAACCCACGAGACTCCATCCAATTATGCCGGTAGTAACCCATCAGACGCTCCACTACAGGCGGAGGTTTACTCCTATGACATCGGCATCCGGGTGGGCTGCACTGTCTACCGAACACACTACGATTCGGCTTTCGACTATTTGCCGTCAGTGTTCGCTCCCCATCACCCAATCGAAGTCAATCTACGAAAGCGTGTCATGGAAGTGAGCCTTCCCGGTGATCGTACGGTGCGGATGGGGATCGACGGCCGCCGCAATGTTAAGGACGAATCCTGCGTGGTCAGGAACTAGTCCTTGCGGGGTGTGGCCCGAAAAACACTATCGCGCGACGCCCCGTTTATCCCATTCTCCATTTTTATCAACCGTGCATCGCGGAGGTTATTGTGAGAAGAACTTGTGGCTTAGCGATTTGCTGCTTGGTCGTGTTTGGCGGATCTGCCGTTCTGTCAAATGCCTCGACCCGGCAATTTCAGACGGCGGTCGTAGTCAGCGTGGAGAAACATGAACCCGAAGTTGCTCTCCATAGGAAAATCACGGACGCCCCGGCGCCTTTGAGTGAATACGATGCCAACGTCTCGATCCGTTTGAACTGTGTGGTGTATCTCGGCCGCTACAAATCGGCGATTGACTACTTGCCCGGTGTGTTTGTGGCAGGCCAGTCCGTTGAAGTCAGCCCCGAAAAACCCTGGTTATATGTCAAAGTTCCGGGCAGCGGTGAAGTCAAGCTCCGCATTGTCCGGCGTGATCCCGTTGCGGGGGATTCTTGTAAGGCCGGCCACTAATTTGCACGACCTTCAATCTAGGTAGGTCGAGTTGGAAATGGGTGACAGCAAACATGCGTAAGAGATCATCTTTCATTCTCATTGGAATAGCTGTGCTTGCTCTGATAGTGATTCTGGGGCTGTGGGAAACAAATGCCGGGACTGAAAAAGGCGAGGAGACCTCCCTTCGCCCTGTCGCCGTAGCGGTGGCAGAGCTTACTCCCATCTCCAACACGGTTACTCTGTCCGGAGACTTCCGCCCCTTCCAGGAGGTTGACGTGCATGCCAAGGTCGCGGGCTATATCCGCAAGATCTACGTGGATGTGGGAGACCACGTGAAAACCGGACAGACCATCGCCATCCTTGAGGTTCCGGAACTGGATGCCCAACTTCAGGGTGCGGACGCGGCGATACGGCGTAGCAAAGACGCGGCTCGCCGGGCCAAGGGCGATCTGGATCGGGCAGAGTCGATGCATCAGGCCACTCACTTGGATTATGCCCGCCTGAAGCAGGCGTCCGAAGCGCGCCCGGGACTCATCGCGGAGCAAGAATTGGACAATGCAATGGCTAAGGACAAGGAAGGGGAAGCTCAGATTTCCGCTGATGAAGCCGCACTCTCCGAGGCACAGAATCAGTTGGACGTCGCCTTCGCCGAGCAGAAACAGTTGAGCGCTATGAGTGGCTACGCCCGCATTGTTGCTCCGTTCGACGGGGTCATTACCAAACGCGGCGCGGATACGGGTGCGCTGGTGCAGGCTGGCACCAGCTCGAATGCCCAGGCTCAGCCGGTGGTCAGCGTGGCGCAAACCGACCTGTTCCGGTTAACGCTCCCTGTGCCAGAATCCGCCGTTCCGATGATCCGGTTGGGCACGACCGTCACGGTCCATGTGCAGGCGCTGAACCGCGACTTTGAAGGGAAAGTAGCTCGCTTCGCCGATGCGGTCAACCAAGAGACGCGCACCATGCATACCGAGGTGGACGTGCACAATGCCGACGGTACCATCGTCGAGGGTATGTACGCCGAAGTCGCGCTAACCCTGGCGAAAAGCGTCAATGTGCTGACGGTTCCGATCCAAGCGGTCAACCGCAACGGTTCCGAGACGACTGTACTCCTCGTGAACTCGCAAGACCGCCTTGAAGAGCGCGCTGTGCGCTTAGGTATGGAAGGCGTGAATCAGGTGGAAGTAGTCTCCGGCCTCAACCTGAAGGATCGTGTGGTGATTGGTTCCCGCGCCGACTTCCGGCCTGGAGATCAGGTTAAACCCAAAGCGATTGCGGAAAATAAAGAGGCCCAGTACTAATGTCAGGTTTTGCGATTAGGAATCCATATTTCATCATTGTCTGCTGTTTGGTCATCGCCATCGTAGGCGCCGCTGTGCTGGTCCGTATGCCGGTGGATTTGTTTCCACCAATCAACATTCCGGTGGTTGTAGTTGCCACTTTTTACTCGGGGATGCCGCCCGAACAGATTGAAACTGACATTACGGGCCGCTTCGAACGTTTCTTCACGCTGGGCAGTAATATTGATCACATCGAGTCGCGTTCCTTGCCAGGCGTCAGCTTGATCAAGATCTATTTTCAGCCAGGAACGAATGCTGATGCGGATCTGAGCGAAATTTCAAATCTGGCCATGGCAGACTTGAGAAAGCTCCCTCCTGGTACTCTCCCACCGGTTGTTCTGAAGTTCGACGCTTCCAGCCTGCCAGTGTGCCTCATCACCCTCAAGGGAGAGGGGCTGAATGAGACTCAGCTTCGCGACCTCGGTCAATACAACGTGCGAAACCAAGTCGCGAATGTTGCCGGCGCTTCGGTGCCGCAGCCGTTCGGCGGCCGCTACCGGCAGATCATGGTCTATGTCGATCCCTTGAAGCTGCAGGCGCACGAACTCAGTGTCATGGATGTGGTCCGGACAGTGAACGACAGCAATCTGATTCTGCCCGCGGGTGACGTGAAAATTGGCCCCATCGACTACAACCTATACACCAACAGTCAGTTGCCGACTACGGAGGAAATCAATCACCTGCCCCTGAAAACAGTTGGCAATTCCTCGGTTATGGTGCAAGACATCGGAAAAGCGATGGACGGGCACGCAATCCAGACCAACATCGTGCGAGTGGATGGTCAGCCATCCGTCTATCTGCCCATCCTCAAGCAGGGGGGCGATACCAACACAATCTCGGTGGTGAACGGGATCCAGGATGCCGTTAGCGGATTGACCGGTGTTCCCAAACAACTTGTCGCGAAAGTCGTATTCGACCAATCCGTTTTCGTGAAGAAGGCGATTGATAACCTATTACATGAAGGTGCCATTGGACTGGTTCTCACCGGCTTGATGATCCTGCTGTTCCTCGGAAGCATGCGAGCGACCGCTGCCGTTTTTCTGTCGATTCCTCTTTCGGTGTTCGCGACTTTTCTCGCGATTAGTGCAACTGGCGGAACCGTCAACACCATGGTGCTCGGTGGTTTAGCGCTCGCTTTTTCACGCCTGATTGATAACTCGGTAGTTGTCCTGGAGAACATCTTCCGGCACATGGAAATGGGTGAGCCGCCCGAAGTGGCTGCGGAAAAAGGAGGCCAGGAAGTCGCCCTGCCAGTTCTCGCCGCCACGTTAACCACGATTGTGGTTTTCTTTCCCGTCGTATTTCTCTATGGCGTGAGCCGATTCCTGTTTATCGCGCTGGCAATGGCCGTTGTGCTCTCGATGTTGGCCTCTTTCTTCGTTGCCATGACGGTGGTGCCGTTGTTCTGCGCCAAGTGGATCAAGTCGCCTCACCTTGTGCATGAACACGAGGTAACCTCGTCCCGTTTCGGCCATGTTGTTTCCAAGTTCAACCGCTATTTTGAAAAACTGCTCCGGCGTTACGACCACACACTCAGCCGGTCTCTGTTGCGGCCTGCAGCCACAACAGTTGGCTTGGTGGGCATTGCGCTCCTGAGCCTCTCGTTGTACCCGCTAGTCGGTGTGGCTTATTTCCCCCGCACCGATCCCGGCCAATTTGTAATCAACTTGAAGGCTCCTTCGGGGACGCGGATTGAATTGACGGAACAAAGTGTGAAGCGCGTGGAAGACGAGATCCGGCAGATTGTCCCTCCCGACGAACTAGGCATGATTGTTTCCAATATTGGGGTCACGCCCGGATTTTCGGCGATCTATACGCCAAACTCCGCAGCCCACACCGCCTTTATCCAAGTTAGCCTGAAGGAGAGTCACAAAGTTGGCAGTTACGAGTACATGAACCGCGTACGGCTGGCATTACGCAATGATCTGCCCGAACTCAGCACCTATTTCCAAGCGGGCGGCCTGGTTGACTCGGTCCTAAATCTCGGATTACCCGCGCCGATTGATGTACAAGTCAGTGGAATGGATATGGACCAGACTTACCAGACCGCGAGTGGAATAGCTAATAAAATCCGCCATTTGAAAGGGGTAAGTGACGTTTTGATTCCTCAGGACATTGATTATCCGGCCTTGCGCCTCAATATTGATCGCGAACGGGCCAGCCTGGCGGGGCTCAGCCAGAAGGAGGTAGTTGACAACGTCATCACCGCCCTCACATCCAACGGGATGATCGCTCCCAGCTACTGGGTCGATCCAAAAAGTGGCAATGACTACTTATTGACCGTGCAATATCCGGAAGCCGAGGTGCATTCGCTCAACGACTTGAAGCAGATTCCGATCCGCGCCTCGTCGAGCCGTCAAACAACGCAGCTTGATGCTGTGGCGAACATCGCTCCTATCGCCTCTCCCACGGAAGTCGACCATTACCAATTACAGCGCGTGATCGATGTTTACGTGGCTCCTAAAAGCGAAGACCTGGGTGAACTGAGTGGCTCGATTCTCAAACTTGTTGCTCAAACCAAGTTGCCGGAAGGAGTTCGCGTAAACTTGCGGGGATCCGTGCAGGGCATGCGCTCTTCCTTTAAGAGTTTCGGGTTGGGACTTTTGCTTTCTGTAGCCTTGGTTTACTTGATCCTGGTCGCACAATTCGAGTCCTTCCTCGACCCGTTCATCATTCTCTTCGCTGTTCCACCGGGACTTGCCGGGGTTTTGTTCATGCTGCTATTCACCGGGACGACGCTGAACATCATGTCGCTAATGGGACTAGTGATGATGGTGGGAATCGTAGTCTCGAACAGCATCCTGATCGTGGATTTTTCGCGCAACTTGTGGCGTGGAGGGACACCCTTGAAAGAAGCAGTGACGGTCGCCAGCCGGATCCGCTTACGTCCTGTGTTGATGACGTCGCTGGCTACAGTGATTGGCTTGATACCGATGGCGCTTAAGCTCGGTACCGGCGCCGAGGCCTATGCGCCACTTGCGCGGGCCATCATCGGCGGACTCTCCCTTTCGGTGGTAGTTACGATCTATCTCGTCCCCGCAGCTTATCTCTGGGTACACCAGAAAGATGAATCACAACCACCAGAGGTGCCAGCGTGAGGAGCAACAGCTTGGTCGTCTTATCTATTCTGTTCCTTTGTCTCGGTAGTCATGCGCAGGCGTCGTTCGACATGGCGACTCAGAATTTGCCTTCGGCCCCTGCGCCGCAGGCAGCTCCCAATCAAACTGCGCCCAGTACGTCTCTGAATGGGCAGCCATCCTCCGCTTCCCAGGCCAATCCTGGGACAGCAGTATCTCTGTCGTTGAAGCAAGCAGAAGCACTTGCGTTGAAGAACAACCCGCAAATCTCCATCGCTCGGCTAACGGCTCTGGCATCCGAGCAGGTCACGCGGGAAGTACGTTCAAGCCTGTGGCCAACCGCAACTGCCAACCTGACAGGCGTAGATTCGCGCGCCAACAGCCGGATCACGGCAGGAGGACTCAACAATCCCATCATTTATCAGCGCGCCGCCGCTGGTGTCATGGTAAGTCAGTTGATTACCGACTTCGGACGCACGACGAATTTGATCTCAAGTGCCAACCTCGCGGCCAAAGCGGAGGATCAAAACGCCGCAGCGACGAAAGAGCAGATTCTTCTGGCTGTGGATCAAGCCTTTTACGGCGCGCTGCAAGCACATGCGGTGCTCACCGTGGCTCAGCAAACCGTGAGTGCACGGCAGACAGTTACTGATCAAGTAGCAGCATTGTTTAAGAGCAAGCTAAGGTCCGAACTGGATTTCAGCTTTGCAAACGTCAACCTTGCTCAAGCCAAGCTACTTGTGCTAGACGCGGAGAATAATGAGAACGGGGCGCTCGCTACGCTGTCCATGATGCTGGGTTATTCAAGGACGCAGACGTTTCAGCTAGTCGAGGAAACGACGGCGATTAGTTCGCCTCCCAGCAATGTGGATGATCTTATCTCCCAGGCGTTCGCGGCGCGCCCGGAAATATTGTCGCTGGAATTTCAGGAGCAATCTGCGCAGAAGTTCCACACAGCAGAACGCGATTTGCTTCTCCCAAATATCCGTGCCGTGGGTGCCGTAGGAGACACACCGGTACGCAATCCGGTTCTCTCCAATTGGTATGGTGCGGTGGGTGTAAACGTTGAAATCCCTCTATTTAATGGTTTTCTCTACACGGCGAGATCTCGGGAGGCGAGTCTGAGAGCGCAAGCGGCCCACGACCGTTTGCTTGATCTTCGTAATCGGATTTCGCGCGATGTGCGTACCGGTTGGCTTAATGCGAATACAGCATACGCGCGGCTCAGCGTCACTCAGCAATTGTTGGATCAGTCAAGCCTCGCGCTCGATCTTGCCCAAACACGTTACCGCTTGGGGCTAAGTTCCATTGTTGAGCTGAGTCAAGCACAGCTCCAGGAGACGCACGCCCAAATCAGCAACGCTCAGGCGGCCTACGATTACCGCCTCACCTTGGCAGTCTTGCGCTATCAAACGACAGGAATCTAGCTGGTGCGTCGACCGGAGTTTATTGTGACGACGGATAAGACGGAGTGAAGAAAAAGGAAGAAGTTATCATTTACGACACGTGACGGGATCGATGCTCGGCGTCGAGCTGTCCCGTTAGCGCCCCCTAAAACGGCAAGCACCTCAAACTGACCACGGCATTGCGAATCTAAAAGCTCGCTTTTATTCCATTCCAGCGTAATCATAACCTGGGTCTTTAACATGGTAGAGGTGCGTCCAAGGAGTGTGTCGCTATGCTGTTTCCAGCTTGCGGTTCGAAAAGTCGATTCCACGTCTCGCTGCTTAGTCTTGCTGCGTGCTATTGCTTACTGTGGTTTGCAGCGCCGAGTTTTGCCCAACAAATGGCGCCGCAAACCCCGGCCGTCGCCGGCGGTGAAACGGCGAAGCCTGACGTTGACAAAGCCAAGCCGATCGGAACTCGGCCTGCAGAACCGGCAGCGGTGCTGCAGCAACTTAATTCCGCGATCGAGCAGCTTACCGCCAGGATTTCCCCTGCGGTGGTTCAAATTCTGGTGACCGGCTATGGGTCTCTGGAAGAGAACAATCACGGTCAAACGGCGCTCATAACCCGCGAGCATGGGATCGGTTCAGGAGTGATCGTGGACTCGAACGGCTACATCATGACCAATGCCCACGTGGTCGAGGGGGCGCAGCGCATCCACGTGGCTCTCTCCATGCCTTCAGTGGACTTTCCCGACCAGATGGCGCCAGTGGGCAATCAGCGGATCGTTGAGGCACGACTCGTCGGCATCCACAAGGAGACGGACCTCGCCCTACTCAAGATTGATCAGACTGGCTTACCCACACTTTCGCTAGGCAGCGGCAGGCCGGTGCATCAAGGACAGTTAGTGTTCGCTCTGGGCAGTCCCGAAGGACTTGAGAACTCTGTGACGATGGGCGTAGTGAGTTCGGTTGCGAGGCAGGCAGATCCGAGCCGTCCGATGGTTTACGTTCAAACCGATGCTCCGATCAATCCAGGGAATAGCGGCGGCCCGTTGGTTGATACCGAGGGCTACGTAGTAGGGATTAACACTTTCATTCTCTCCGCAGCGGGTGGGAGCGAGGGGCTAGGGTTTGCCATCCCGGCACGAATCGTGCGTTTCGTGTACGAGAGCCTGCGCAAGTATGGGCACGTGCATCGCATCGAGGTCAAGGCGGGCGCTCAAACGATCACTGACAGCTTGGCCAAAGGATTGGGGCTTGCGCAAAATTGGGGGGTTGTGATCGATGACGTGACGCCGGGAGGCCCTGCTGAGGCGGCTGGCCTGAAGATTGGGGATATTGTAGTCAGCGCTGATGGCCGCCTCATCGGTACGTTGCCGGCCTTCACCGGCGCTCTCTATCTCCATCCTTTAGATGAAGTGCTTAAGCTCGAAGTTCTCCGTGGGACCGAGCAAAAGACACTTTTCATCCCCGTGCTTGAGATGAGAGATCCAATGGATGCTCTGCTGGATCTAGTCAATTCACGCGACAACTTGGTTTCTCGGCTGGGGATACTGGCCCTCAGCTTGAACGACGAGTTGCGGCCCATGGTGGGCACGCTGCGCAATCCTTCCGGTGTTGTCGTAATGGCACGAGTGGCGGATTTTATGAGTTCTGCGACTGGTCTGGAGACTGGAGATGTTATCCACAGCGTGAACCAGATATCGATCGACTCTTTGAGCTCTCTCCGTGCGGCTCTGAAACAGATCAAGCCGCACGATCCGGTCGTACTGCAAGTGGAGCGGGGAGGGGGATTTCAGTGGCTAGCATTTGAGATGGAGTAGTTCGTTCAGTAGCTGGCTCACTGAGCTTCGTACTTCTGTTAGTTCAGGTGTGATGACCCAGACGACGAGAAATCCGCAAGCGAATCGAGATTTCGAAATCCGTTATGGCGAAGGACTGCTGGATCGGCTTCCCGAGCTCCCCATGCGCCGGGCTTGTAATCGTGCAGAGGGGCCCGAAAATGCTCTGTAAGTCGTTGATATTCGTTGGCCAGCAACGTGTAAGGGGACCGATCTGCGAAACCGTTTGCGCTCTAACTGCCGTCGCAATATCGCATCGTTTTAGTACTACGTGAGTTTTCGGTGGACCTGCGTGACTCAGTACTGCGGGAACTGGTAAGGTCGGTCTCGGTGATGAGCGAACAGGAAAAACCAACGGAGACTGAAGGTGCGCCCCGTACGCCGGTCGTTCCGATGGGGATGCGCCGTGTATACCGGCGCCTGGAGCGGGGCGGGGCATGCGCCAACGGCCGGTGTCGATTCCAGAGTCGTTGTGGGCGGCGGCTGCAGTGTTGGCCCGAGAGCACGGCGTCTGCCGCAGCGCGCAGATTCTTCGCCTAGAGTAGGGCAAGCTCAAGCGATTGGTGCAGCCATGAAGCGCGGTTGCAGGCGCCAAAGCATTATCGCCAACGTTTGTGGAGTTGATCGGGTCGCAGGCTGCTGGCTTGTCGGAGTGCCTCATCGAGTTGGAAGGACCGCGCGGCAAGATGCGCATCCAGTGGAAAGGAACGACTCCGCCAGTGACGTGACCGGCGAATTTTGTACCAGGGGAAATGTTAGAGAAACTGGTACGAAAGGAACTGGAGCATGGCACGAAAGAAGCACAGTCCTGAGCAGATCGTGGCCATCCTCACCAAACCTACGGCCCTTGGCTTTCGCGCTGAAGGTGTAGTGGTAAGGCCGCTTTCTCATCCCTCATTGTGTGTCCAAACGTGTGTGATTATGAGAACCGGCGATGATTCACGATTGGCAAACGAGTTCGCCCGGTCCTTCCTCTGCAAATATGCGCCCCAGTGCCGCGCCCTTGAACAGCACAGCGTTGCCAGTGCGGAGCATGTCGCGTCCGAGGCTATTTGGCCAGATCTGCCTAAGTGACGTGTTATTCTTTGCCTTCGCTAATTGCGAACAGCAGAAGAGAATTTGAGTCCTGTCGAATTTCGGCCCTTGGGTGCACGGACACGGAAGTTGTGTTCAGAATTGTGTTCAATACGCGCCAACAGTGCCACACTTGACCCCTGTGGACCCGGTCTATGTGCTTGATTCGGCGTTAGCCGAAGGGTTGGCTGCAGCTTCCCAAGCTGGATGTCACGGGTTCGATCCCCGTCTCCCGCTCCAGACCTTGGTTGATTCTGTGCGGGAATCAGAATTTACTTGCTACCGCTGACTGCGGACGACGCGGCCCTCGT
>PKUV01000085.1 GCA_003131315.1 Acidobacteriaceae bacterium | reverse complement strand
TGGGCCGCCAAAAACTTCCGCCTCAAATCATCATCGTAGGCTCGCGCCATCTCTCTCGCGTCGCCGGAGTTTCGCCATGTCTAGCTTACACTATCGGTGAAAGTGCTCTAGATCGCCGCCAGCGCCTGGTCGAGATCGGCGAGGATATCGTCCACGTCCTCGATACCGACGGAGATGCGGACCAGGCCGTCGGTGATGCCGATTTTGCGGCGGCCTTCTTCGCCGACGGCAGCGTGCGTCATGGTAGCGGGATGCGAAATCAGGGTTTCGACTCCGCCAAGGGACTCGGCTAGCGAACAAACGCGCACCTTGCGGAGCATCTTGTTGGCGTTCGCGAGCGATCCGGTCTCGAAGGCGATCATGGATCCGAAGCCGGACATCTGCCGCTTGGCCAACTCGTGCTGCGGATGATCGGGCAGTCCTGGATAGAAAACCTTCTGCACTTTCTTGTGTTTCGAAAGATAGTCCGCGACTTTGCGGCCGCTGCGGTCGTGCTGTTCCATGCGAACGGCCAGAGTCTTGACGCCGCGCAGAATCAGCCAGCACTCGAAGGGCGACAGGATGGCCCCAGCGCATTTTTGAAGAAAAGCGAGTTTCTCCGCCTGCTCGAGTTTGGTGCAGACTACGACACCTCCCAGCCCGTCGCTGTGTCCGTTGAGGAATTTCGTGGTGGAGTGGACAACCATGTCGGCGCCGAACTCGATCGGACGCTGGAAATACGGCGACATGAAAGTGTTGTCGACGACGACCTCGACGCCGTGCCGGTGGCTGAGTTCGCTGATGGCGCGGAGATCGCAGAGCTGCATCAGAGGGTTGGTCGGCGTCTCCAGGAACACCAGCCGCGTGTTCTTCTGGAATGCGCGCTCAACGTTGTTGACGTCGGATGTATCGACGTAGGTGAATGTGAGACCAAAGTTGACGAGGACCTGATTGAACAGGCGCGGCGTCCCGCCGTAGAGATTGTGGCCGGCAACGACGTGGTCACCGGACTTGAGCATCGTAGCGACCGCGTTGATGGCCGCCATCCCACTAGCGAAAACCTTCGCGGCGACGCCGTTTTCGAGCGCTGCCAGATTGGTCTCCAGCCGGTCGCGCGTTGGATTCGATACCCGCGCGTATTCGTAACCTTTGTGCTTGCCAATTTCTTCCTGGACGTAGGTGGAAGTCGCGTAGATGGGGACAGTGACGGCGCCGGTGGCGGGATCGGGCTCTTGTCCGACGTGGATGGCTTTGGTTGCGAAGCCCGATTGTTTAGGGGTCAAAGCGTTCTCCTGGGGCAGCTTTCAGTTCTCAGTTCTCAGCTCTTAGCCTTTAGCTCTTGGCCATTAGCTTTTGGCTCGTAGCTCAATGTGCTTGCGCCCAGCCGGGCGCTCCAAGCCAAAAGCTAAGAGCTAACAGCTAAGAGCTTCTCTATATTCCGCCGTCGAAAATTTTCTTCGACAGATAGCGTTCGGCAGAGTCGGGGATCAGCGTGACTACGCGCTTCCCTGCCCCGAGCCGTTTTGCAATTTGCACTGCCGCGTAGACGTTGGCGCCAGCGCTTGAGCCTCCGAGTACGCCTTCGCGGGCGGCAAGCTCTTTGACCATCCCGAAGGCTTGAACGTCGGTGACCATCATGATTTCGCTGCAAACCGAGCCATCGAAATTCTTGGGGATGAAGCTCGATCCGATCCCTTCCACTTTGTGCGGGCCGGGTTTGCCTCCGCCGAGCACGGACCCTTCCGTTTCTACGGCAACGGTGTGTACATTCGGGAGGCGCTCTTTCAGAAATCGGGCAATCCCGGTGAAAGTTCCAGCGGTGCCGCTGCCCACGGTGATGGCATCAATCCGTCCTTCCATTTGTTCAAAGATTTCGCGGGCCGTGGTCTGGTAGTGGAAATCGGGGTTGGCGGGGTTCTCGAACTGCGCGGCCATGAAGGCCGAAGGGTCGATTTCCAGCAGGTCCTTGGCGCGCTGGATGGCGCCTTGCATGCCCTCGGCTTCCGGGGTGCGGGTCACCTCGGCGCCGAGGGCCCGCATGATGATGACCTTTTCCTCCGAAAATTTTTCGGGGACGAACAGCCGGACTTTGTAGCCGCGACTCACGCCGATCAGAGCGAGGCCGATGCCGGTGTTTCCGGCGGTGGCTTCGATGACGGTGCCACCCGGCTTCAGCTTGCCTTCGCGCTCGGCGCGCTCGATCAAGCCAATGGCGGCGCGATCTTTCACGCTGCCGCCTGGGTTCAGGTATTCGAGCTTGGCGAAAATATCGGCCGATCCCGGAGGGGTCAGCCTCTTCATTTGTAGCATCGGCGTTTCGCCGACGAGCTTGGAGATATCGTCGCTAACGCGCAGGCGCGAGTTTAAGGTTGTTAACGTCACCCTACAGAGTAAGGAACGGGAAGGGGGAGCGTCAATGCGGAGAATCGGGGAATTTGTAATTGGTAATTTGTGATTTGTAATTTTGTAATCTCTTGTGAATTTGGAACCGCTGCCGCGGCTGCTCCTAGCAAGAATCGGATTTCAAATTACAAATCACAAATCACAAATTACAAATTGAAACATCCCCTCTACTGCGCCCCCGAAGCGGGCTCGGTTCCAGCGTAATAACCGCTTTTCGTGCGGACGGTGAGCTTGCCGTAGCTGCGCGAACGGGCGTCCACTTTCACTTGACGATAGCCACCCTGGTTTTTCGGCGTCGTCGGTTTGTATGCAATGGTGTACTGGCTGCGAATATCGTGGGCCACGCTACGGCTGATGGCGTCAACTTCGTCCAGCGTTTTGGGGAAAAAAGCGATGCCGCCAGTTCTCTCGGACATGATTTGCAGGGCACGTTTGGCGTGCTTCGGGTGCTCTTCGCCCTCCAGGATGCCAATGGCGTAAACGGTTGGTCCATTCTCGCCCTGCAGACGCCGTACGGCCTGCTCCAGAGTTTCGGCGCTCTCGTTGTCCTCTCCGTCCGTAACTACAAAAATGACTTTTTTTTCAAGCTTCGCATCTTTTTTCAAGTGGTCGGCGGAGGCTACGACCGCATCGTAGAGCGCGGTGCCGCCGCGAGCCTCAATTTTTTCCAGTCCCTCTTTCAGCTTATTGATGTTGGAAGTGAAATCCTGGTCAAGGTAGTACTCGTCGTTGAAGTTGACGATGAACACCTCATCGTTTGGATTCGACGAGCGCACCAGATTCAGGGCGGCCGCGTTCACCTTTTGACGCTTCTCGCGCATGGAGCCAGAGTTATCGACGACGATGCCCATGGCGACAGGAATGTCCTCGTGGCGGAACGAGGTGATGGTTTGGGGATGCCCATCCTCGTAGACGTTGAAATCGCCTTTATCGAGGCTGGTGACGATGCGTTGCTTGTCGTCGATGACCGTGGCATGCAGCACGACTTCTTCGACCTGCCTGCGGAAAACGAAGACGCCGCTGTCGGAGGAATCCGGATTCTGAGCCGAGTTCGGAGAGGCGTTTGGAGCTGCGACCTGTCCCGTAGAGGCTGGCGGAGGTGCGGCGCTGGCCGGTGCTGATTGGGGATTCGCGGGTGATTGGGAACTCGCAGCCGGAGCCGCAGGCAGCTGGTCCGAGGCTCCTGCTTTGGTTTGTGAGTTCGCCAGGAATAGCGTCGTCAGCAGGAAGAGGATCAGTAGAGGAACGTTATTCCGTCGGCGCATAGTAACCCGTCTTGGCGTAGACCCGGAGCGGCGGCAATCCTTTTGGCGGCACGAGTTTCACTTTTATTTTACGCCATTTGCCATCGCGCACTGGGTTCTTTGGACGGTATCCTATGACATATTGGTTGCGCAACTCGATGCCAATCTTTGTGGAAACGTCCGCCAGGTCGTTCGGGTTATCAATGGTAAAAGCACGGCCACCGGTCAGTTCGGTGACATCGCTGAGCAGGGTAGGTCCGAGCCGCTCTTCTTCGGTCGGGAAGTAATGATCGTAAATGCCGATGGCGTAGATGAGAATGTCGGCCTCTTTGACCATCGAACGGATCTCGCCTTCGGTATAGCGGCTATGGTTGTCACCGCCGTCGGAGATGATCAGCAACGCCTTCTTCGGATATTTGGCCTGGCGCATTTTGCTGACGCCGAGGTAAATGGCATCCAGCAGCGCCGTGCGGCCCTTAGGAACGGTGTAGACGAGCCGGCCCTGAATGTCATCCACCGAACTAGTGAAATCGGCAATCTCTTCCGGCTTGTCGGAGAAGGTGATCATGAAGAACTCGTCCTGCGGGTTGGCGGTCTTGAAGAACTCGACCACCGCCTCGCGGGCGCGCTCGATCTTGCTGCTCATGCTGCCGCTCATGTCAAAGATCACGCCGATGGAAACCGGAGCGTCTTCACTGGAGAAAGTCTTGATCTCCTGCTGGTCTTTGCCTTCGAAAAGGTTGAAGTTCTCGCGGTCGAGGCCGGTGACGAGCCGGTTTAAGGGATCGGTGATGGTGACCGGCACCAGGACCATGTCCACCTCTACTTTGTAGGGCTTGGTGTGGGTCTTGAGCGCCGGATCGATATCGGGCTCTTTCGGAGCCGGTGGCTGGACGCGGGGCTGGATGTGGACATCCTCAGTCGAAGTCTGGGCGAGAAGCGGGAGGGCGCCGCACACAGCAACCACCAGAAGAACAGCGAAGGAGAATCGAGCCGAGAACTGTTTGCGGTACAACATAGGCCCCACTAAATCCGCGTTTTGGAGGGAGGCGACCCGCACCCCAAAAAGGCGGGGCCACAACAATCTCTACTGAGCCGGATACTAGCACAATCCCGAAAAAGTGTTGTCACCTTTTCGTATACGACCCTGAGATTCGGCGGACAGTCCGAAGGTGGCTTCTGACTATGCGCATCTTTTTTCTCCTTTTGCTCTTTGCGCCGGGGCCGGATCGTCCCTGCTACAATTCTGCGTTCCCTTTATGGCAATTATTTCCCCATTTCAAGCTTGGCGCTACGACCCGGACCGCGTGCCGGTCCAGCAGGCCGTGACCCAGCCCTACGACAAAATCTCCCCTGCAATGCAGGAACGCTACTACCAGGCCAGCCCTTATAACCTGGTGCGGATTATTCTCGGGAAACGCCTGCCCGGGGACGGAGACGCCGAGAACGTCTATACCCGGGCGGCGGCGTCCTTCCAGAACTGGCGCCAGACGGGCGTTTTGCGACGCGATCCAGAGCCTTCGATCTACCGCTATTCCCAGACGTTCATAGTTCCGGGAGGCGCTCCGGGAAGCCCGGCGCGGGCCGAGCGGCGGGGCTTCATCGGACTCGGCCGGATCGAGGAATATTCCGCGGGCGTCGTGTTCCGGCACGAGCAGACGCTGGCCAAGCCGAAGGCCGACCGACTGGACCTGCTGCGCGCGAATCGAGCCCACTTCGGTCAAATCTTTATGCTGTACAGCGGGGCGGGCAAGGTGGATGCCCTGCTCGATTCATCGGCTGCTCCGGACATCGAGGTCGCCGACGAGTACGACGTGGTGCACCGCGTCTGGAAGATCTCTGATTCCTCGGTTGTCGCCTCCGTGCAGGAACAGATGCGGGATCGGAAGCTGATCATCGCCGACGGCCATCACCGCTATGAGACTGCCTTGACCTATCGCAACGAGCGGCGAGCCGAGGCGGGGGCGGGCCTTCCCGCTCCTTACGACTCGGTGATGATGACCTTCGTTGACATGGATCGCCCGGGTCTGGTGATTCTGCCGACGCACCGGGTCGTGTTCGGCCTGCCATCTTTTTCGGCTGCACAGTTTCAGGCGGAGACCCGGAAATTCTTCAATGTGGAAGAGGTCGATGCCGGAATCGATGCGGCGCGCGCCACTGCCATTCTGCAGCAGGCAGGGCACGCAGGAACGGCGCTGCTCGCGGTCACCGCCGAACGTGCGTTTCTGCTGCACTCGCCGAAGGCCATTGGCGCCAGCTTGTTCGGCAACCTTTCTCTGCGCCAGCAAGCGCTCGACGTCGTGCAGTTGCACAAGTGCCTGCTGGAAGGTGTTCTGAAGATCTCGGAGGAAGCCATTCGCAATCAGGAGAACGTTTCCTATTGTCGCGAGGCCGCTGAAGCGCTGGTGCAGGTGCACAGTGGAAAGGTCCAAGTGGCGTTCCTGATGAATCCGGTGCGCATGGAGCAGGTTCGCGATATCGCCTTTGCTGGCGAAGTGCTGCCCCAGAAGTCCACCGATTTCTACCCCAAGTTGCTGACTGGCCTCACGATTTATGCGCTGGAGTAACAACAAATGAAGCAGAGTTGGTTTCATTAGTCGGTTTTGGGTAGGGCACGGCTTCAGCCGTGCCGTTCAGGGCCCGGAAGAATGCGGGCTTTAGCCCCTGAGGGACGTGCCTTCCGAGCTGAAAGGCATTTATGAAACCAGCTCTAGCAAAAGCTCTGGCGCAAACGGCGCTCGACGGGGTAGGGTTTAACTGAAGTGCCCTCCACCACGACGAACAAGCTCCTGGCCATCTTGTTGGCCAGCGTGACTCTTCTGTCCGCGGCGCCCTCCGCGGACGAGAAGCACATCTCCGTCTACTCTCCGGTCGCGATCTACACGCTCCCGGTTCTGGACCGCGGGGGCCATGAGTATGTCGGCCTGCTCGAACTTCTGGAACCGCTTGGCCGCGTAAGCACCGCGACGGACGGGCGGCGCTGGAAACTTCGGTATAACGCGGTGGATGCCGAGTTTGTTGCGGGAAAGACGCGGGCCAGGATTCGCGGGCACAATTTTGATTTCATGGCTCCCTTCCTTATTGAAAACTCGCGCGGATTGGTTCCGCTAAGCTCGCTAAGCGCGTTTCTGCCGCGCTTCCTGGGAGCGCCAGTTAATTTTCGCGAAAGCGCGCGCCGGTTATTCGTCGGCGATGTCGGCATACAGATCGGTTTCCAACTGGACGCGAGCAACCCGCCGCGGCTGGCCCTGAATTTTAGCGCTCCGGTGAACCCGACGATCTCCACGGAACCGGGCAAGTTGCGGATGGTCTTTAAGCGAGACCCGGTCGTGTCCCCGGGAAGCCAGTCTATTTCTTTTGACAACAAGGTCATCACGCATGCCAGTTACTCCGAGAACAACGGTGACGCCGAATTAGAGGTGGCTGCAAACGAGCCGCTGATGGCAAGCTTCAGCAACAACCGAAGGACGATCGTCGTTTCGGCTGTCCCACCGGTAGCGACACCTAGTGTCGCTGGACAGAATCCGGCGCAGGCCACACCGGCCGCAAACGTCGCCTCTGGCAATAACAATGTCCATCGCGTTCTGGCCGTCGTGGATCCCGCGCACGGTGGCGAGGAACGGGGTGCGGCCTTGACCGATAAGCTGGCCGAGAAAGACGTCACGCTGGGATTTGCGCGGCTGCTGCGGCACGAACTGGAAACTCGGGGGTTCGCGGTCGCGTTGCTGCGCGACGGGGACACCAGTTCGACTCTGGATCAGCGCGCCGCGGCAGCCAACGTTGCCCGCGCCGGAATCTACATCAGCCTGCACGCGGTTTCGCAGGGCAGCGGCGCGTGTGTGTATACCGCGCTGCTGCCGGTGGAAGGGACAAGCAAAGGAGCGTTTCATGCGTGGAATGCGGCCCAGTCGCCGGCTTTGCCCGTCAGCCGGATCGTATCGGCGGCAATCGTTGCCGAGATGCAGAAGAGAGAATTCCCGGTTCAAGCCTCTTCCGCTTCGCTGCGGCCGTTGAACAATGTGTTCATGCCTGCAGTCGCGGTGGAACTGGCGCCCGGAGCGGATGGTATCGCCGACTTGACCTCTGCCAATTATCAACAACGGGCCGCGTCGGCGATTGCCGATGCCGTTGTTTCCGTCCGCGACCGCCTGGGGGTACAACCATGATGGGTGTGCAGGCTGCGCAAAACCCGATGCTGCATTTGATTTTGGGTGGCGCAGCGCTTCAGCGCTGCGATAACCGTATTGTTTTGACTGCGGCTTTAGCCGCTGGGGTGAAGGTAAAGAAATGATCCCACGGTATCTTCTAATCGGTGTAGCTGCGCTGCTGGTGCTGGTGGTGGCGATGGGAATCTACGCTCGCCACATGCGGCGACAAGCGGGAGAACTTGAGTCTCTGGCGGCCAACGCGTTGCCCGTCGCTCCCCCAGCCTCCGGCCCGACGGAGACGGTGACTCTGTATGTGGCGGATGACGCCGCCGGCATGCTCCGCGCGCGCTCGGCGCAGATCCCTCTTCCCGGAGGACGCCAGCAGCGAGCGGAGGAGTTGTTGCGCACGCTGCTGCGCATCTATCAGCAACCGGGCGCTGCCCATCCTTTGGCTCCGGCGGCGGACATCCGCAGCATCTATCTGGTCGATCCGGGCGCTGCCGTCATTGATCTGAATGCGGCCTTCGCCGACCAGCACCGGTCCGGTATTCTCAGCGAGCAGCTCACCGTGAATTCGCTGGTCGAGACCCTAGCCGCCAATGTTCCGGGGATCCAGCGCGTCAACATCCTGGTCGAAGGTAAAACGCGGGACACGCTCGCGGGACACGCCGACCTGACCGAGTCGTTCGATGTGGTCACGGTTGTGCAGGCGGGCAATCAGTGAGCCGGCGCGAGTGGCGTTCTATTTTTCGCAACGCATAACGACAAATCCTGTCAAATGACTCATTGGCATAAATCTGCGTCTTCACCGACAATCTCAGTTAGTGTAATCGCCTGGTTTCGACAATTAAGCCTTGTAAAGTATGCACGCAACGTGAACGACGGAACGCGCTGCCAAAAAACCAAGCCGTTTTAACGCTTCGTCGAAGCGAAACTCAGCGTGCAGCGGCCTTCGAGACCCAAGTTTCGCCCGTTCCAACGGTTACAAGTACCGTGCCGTTTACGGTGCCGTTTTCGACGCAGTTGCGAATGGCCTTCACTAGGGCGTGCGACACTTCATGGCCTTTGGTGGCGAGAAGCGTCCCGGTGGTAGAACGAAGGGGTTGGTTCAGGATCATGCCCGGGCGAAGGTCACAGACGTCAATGGCGCGCAGTTCAGTGGGTCCTCGACTGAGCCTGAAGTCTTTCAGGGCAGCGACCATTTCGGCATCGTATCCCGCCGGATTTCGGCTAAGTGCCAAGAGAGCTCCCTGTCTTTCCGATCCGGTGCTGAGCAGGTGATCGAAAGCCAGGCTGACCCTTAGCATCTGAGCCCCCCGACGGACAGATTCGGCGTCGGGGGATAGGGATCTCGAAAGGTCCGTGGGTACGTCTTTCTGCTGGAGGATCATGTCGGCGACTAGTTCGAGTCGTGGAATCCGGGCCAGCAGGTCGTGAGCGATTTGGGGATGCTGCGAGTAGCGCTTTTCATGTTCTGGAGTGAGCGGTTCGCCGGCGTGGATGGCTTCCAGCAGGTCGGGGGTGAGAGTCAAGCATCCGAGTTCAGAGAGCATCGCTGCGATTTCGTATTGCCACATATCGGAGGGGTAAAGCTTTCCTGCAATGTGGCGCACGTACTGGCAGATGCGATTGCCTTTGTTGAAAGCGACGGGATTGGCCAGGTGGAGCACCTCGCTCAGAAGGCGGACCGCGCCTGCGAGAGTTTTCTCAAGTAGTTCTTTCTCGCGACGCATGAGGTCATACTGAGCAACACAGGCTCGGAGTGTGAGTGTCAAATCTTCCGCAGTGACAGGCTTGTTGAGGAAGCGGAAGATTCTCCCTTCATTGACGGCGCGCATCGCGGCTTCCATGTCGGCATATCCCGTGAGCATAACGCGGATCATCTCGGGAGCACGGGTGCGCACGCGAGATAGGAACTCGGCGCCATCCATGACGGGCATGCGCATGTCGGAGACCACAACGATGTAGGGGCCATCATTCTTGACTTTTTCCAACCCCGCTTCGGGGCCTTCGGCAAGGTCGGCTTTGAACTCGCGGTAGACAGACCGGGAGAGACCTTCGAGTGCAAGGGGGTCATCGTCGACGAAAAGGATTCTAGGTTTGTCGTTCCGGGCAGGGATGGCAGCGGTATCGGACGTCACTTCGAGCCTCCTGTAACAGCATCAAACTGGATTGGGATTCTGATAAAAAATGTCGTGCCCCGATCTAATTCGGTATCGAACCAAATGTTTCCGTGATGTTTTTGCACAACGATGTCGTGGCAAATGGTAAGTCCCTGGCCGGTGCCCTCTCCAACCTGTTTAGTCGTGAAGAAGGGGTCGAAGATTAAGGCGCAGACAGGCAGCGGGATACCAGTCCCGTTGTCCTGGATTTCGATCTGAACATCATTGTCGATTTGTCGCGTGCGGATGGTGAGCTTTCCACGCTCGCGTGCTTGCTTCTTCGAGGCCTCACGGATAGCATGCGTAGCGTTCACTATGAGGTTCAGAAAAACCTGATTCATCTCGTCGGCGTAGCATTCGAGGCGCGGCAGGTTGGGCTGATAGTCGGTCTGAACATCAGCGATGTGCTTGATCTGGTTCTGGACGATAGTGAGGGTTGCGTCGAGCGCTTCGTTGAGATCGACCTGCTCTCGTTCTCCACCACCGGCGTGGGAGAAACGCCGCATGGCACCGAGGATCTTGCTCATGCGTCGGATCCCCTCGAGGGACTGTGAGATGGCCTTGGGAACTTCCTGCCGGAGCCAGTCCCACTCCTCGGGAGGGCCGGCGCAAGTAACGGCTCCAGAGGGGCGAGAGTCGGAAGTGATAGAGGCGTGCGCCGGAGTCAGGCAGAAGGCCATGGCGGCGTCGAGCTGGTTCCATATGTCGCTGAGGAAGGCAATGTTGTCCGAGACATATTGCATGGGCGTATTGATTTCATGGGCAATGCCGGCAGCGAGTTGTCCGATGGCGGAGAGCTTCTCATTTTGCATGGCCATCCGGCGATCGCTGATATCGCGAGCGGAGATGACGCTGGCCTCGATCTCGCCGCGAGAGTCACGGATGAAACTGCCATGAGATTCCAGGGTGACGTAGGTTCCGTCCTTTCGTTGCATTCGGTATTCGACTATCTGGCCAACGCCAGTCTTGAGAGCTCGCTCAGCAGCCCGGGTCACCAGGGGCCGGTCGTCGGGATGGATCTGCTGGAAAGAAACGGTGTGTTTTAGTTCTTCCTGGGTATAGCCGAGGAGACGCTCATAGGTGGGGTTGTTATAGATGCGGTGGCCGTCCTTGTCGACGACGGCAATCAGATCGGCACTGTTCTCGGCGATGGAGCGGAACAATTGGTCGGACCGGTTTTTCGTCTCTTCCGCACGCTCGCGATCGGTGATATCACGATTGACGATGACCAGTTTCTCGATCTGACCCGCTTCATTTGGTATGGCGGTCGCGACTGATTCCAGGGTGCGCCAGGTCCCATTCTTATGGCGTATGCGGTATTCAAGCCGCTCTCCTCGTCCCGTGAGCCGTGCTTTCTCCGCCGCTTCTAGTACCCGCTGCCGATCCTCGGGATGGATTTGCTCCACAGACGAAGTCGCCTTCAATTCCTCCAACGAATACCCGAGAACTGTCTGGTATGCAGGGCTGTTATAGAGCTGATTGCCCGCGCAATCGGTGACCGCGATCATGTCGGCTGCGTTCTCTGTGATCACTTCAAAAAGCTGATTGCGCTCGGTTAGTTCGCGACGGATTCGCTGGAGTTGAAGCTGCTGGTAAACCGTGTAGATATCGAATAGGAGCACAAGGCATGCCAATCCGCGTACCCACTCCTTCAGATTAACCCAGTCGGAATTCCCTGTGAGGTGAGGGCCGGAGAAGGTCAGAGATACGATGCCCGCCGTCAACACTAACGTGACAGTGACGGCAAATCCCCACAGCCACCACTCGCGTGCTTCGACCTGCCGCATCGGCCTCGTGCGGTATTGCCTATATTTTTCGTTATTCAAGGACAACCGAACGCAATGCAAAACTCAGAGACACTAAAAGCGCAAGGCCGATTGCCATGATGTGCTCCATAATCATGTCCTAAAGCAGAAAACACAGTTCATCAGCAGGGAGAGGACTACCGGCATTATAAATGTCGCTCCTACATACCAAATGTGATCCATCTCACCATCTCGTTACCAAAGTAAGACGACAGTGTGCTTCCCAGCGAAGCTGGAGATTGCCCGGAACTCCG
>PKUV01000071.1 GCA_003131315.1 Acidobacteriaceae bacterium | reverse complement strand
CCAGATTCTCGTTCAGAGCCCTCAATATAGACATCCCCCCCTCCGGCGAATACACCGGTACCCCGTCGATCTCATGAAAGTAGGGAAAGAAAATGACTAGATTCGAAAGCTCATACAGACCACCGATGTTTATGGCCTTACTATTCGCCGCTTTGCTTGCAGGTGGCGGAATCGGAAGGGTCTTTGCCGCCGTTGACCCGGGTGTTACCGTTGCTCCCGGCACTCTGGTCGGCGCAGCTACAGAACCCACGGTGATTTCGTCAAGCCCAAGTAACAGGGCGACGTCCGTACCGACCAGCACAAATAGCAGTAATAACGTTGTAACTGGCACCGTAGTGACCGCAACCTTCAGCCAGCCGATGGATCCGGCAACGGTTAGCTCTTCCTCGGCTGGAGATTTGCTCACGTTTGCGGTCAAGGAGACAACCGGAAACGACGTACCCGGTACCGTCGTCATGAACGAGGCAAACACTGTGGCAACCTTTACGCCCACCTCGTCCGCTCTCAACCCGAATACCAGCTATACAGCCACGGTTACGATGGCGGCGAAGAACGCAGCTGGAGTTGCAATGGGCAATCCCATTGAATGGACATTTACAATCGGCGCCATCGAGTTTACTGGGCAGACACCGGTAAATCTCGGAAAAGCAGGTCCTTTCGCGATTCTGACCAAATCAGGAATTACAGACGTTTTTCCATCTGCCATCAATGGGGATGTTGGAGCTAGTCCAATCACCGGGGCTGCTATCCATCTGACGTGTGCAGAAGTGATGACAGGGATAATTTACTCCGTTAATGCGGCGGGGCCGCTTCCATGCAGGGTGACTGACCCCACCTTACTCACAAAGGCTGTCGGCGACATGGAAACCGCGTACACCGACGCCGCCGGACGAAAATTGCCCAATTTTGTCAATCTGGGAGCCGGACTGATTGGCGGGTTAACCCTCGTTCCCGGCCTCTACAAGTGGAGTACCCGTGTTTTAATATCAACGGATGTCACGCTCTCGGGTGCCAAGAACGCTGTCTGGATATTCCAGATAGCGGGAACTCTTACTCAGGCCAGCGCTACGAAGGTGATCCTGAAAGGCGGCGCACTGCCCAAGAATATCTTCTGGCAAACTTCCGGTGCTGTGGCCATCGGAACGACTGCGCACTTTGAGGGAGTAATACTGGCTAAAACAAAGATCGCCATGAAGACGGGCGCATCGGCAAACGGCCGACTGTTAGCACAGACTGCGGTCACTCTTGAAAAGAATGCGGTTACACGGCCCGCCCGGTAAAGACCAAAGAGCGCGCTGGGCGGAGTGGCGAGCGAAGCGAAAGAAGAAAGCTGCTTAACTAGAGTCCGCTTCAGTTCCGAGCAAAAAGAAAAGAGAGCTGGATTTACTCCCGCTCTCTTTTCTTAGTAACGGTGAATCGAGGTGAATTCCTCATTAAACCTTGCTCGGCCCAGGGACAGGGGGGTCGACAATTGTTCCCGATTGAAGCAGTTGGACACCGATGTGTTTGAAGAGGTCGTGACTGCTGATCTCATTTTCTACGACGTATAATTGCGGATCGCGTGGACTGCTAACGTCAATGAGATAGGCATCAGGCACACTTTGCTTGCCGTCCTTGGCCCCAATCCTGCGTTTGCAGTCGAGATAAATCCGACGCTCACCGAAAATGTCGTTGACGTGTTTGACAATCGTACGTTCAAACTCCTGCTCAGTCTCGTATTGAATCAGGTTGAATATGCCGTATCAATACTGCTGTTCCGCCGGGCCGTAATTCTCTGGTAGCTTTCTCCAGCGACCCGCGCTATGGTAACGGCTACCTTGACGGCTACCGAGCGTGGCTGTTAAGAAAGCCAGTAACACTGGCAAAATCACAGGCTGGTATCGAAAGCTCTTTTAGAATCAGCGTAAGTCTATTGGAATCAGGGCCGGTTTAGAATCCCTCCCTCTCCGCCAGCGGTTACACACTGAGAATTGGAGCGTTGACCTGTAAATTTACTCTCGCTCCCAGAGCCAATTCGCCGGGCACCGGAGAATGCCTCGGGTAGCCATACACACAGAAGAAGGAAAAAAGGAAAAAAGGGAGCACTAGTCGCTGCTGCTTTGGAATTTCTTCACCCTCGCAAATATCCGGTCGTTGACCGCGTTCACAATGTCTTGCTCACCTCCGAGGTATCTTTCCGTGGTCTGGATTGAGGAATGCCCCAGCAGGAATTGTATCTGTTCGAGATCGCCTCCGGACCGCCGGCGCAGTTTCGCGCACGTGCGGCGGAGATCGTGGGGCGTCAGGCGCTCGATGCCGGCACGGTGCGCATAGTGCAGCACGATTTTCCAAACCGCCGTGGTGCTAAGAGATCCGCCCGACACCTTTCCATTCTTTCCGACCGCCCGCAATATCTTCCCCTCCGTAATTTCAGCCGCGCCGGTCCAGAGATCGAGACGGTCCTTCACCAGGACGGCACGGGCACCATGCGAACGCGATTGCCCTTGCCGACCAGATCGGGAATCACCCAGCGATCCTCGCGCATTTGGATTTTGTCGACCACGAGCGAGACCAGCTCCGCCCGCCGCAGGCCGCAGCCGACCAGGAGCCCGAGAATGGCGCCGTCGCGCTTCCCTTTCAGGGTGTTTTCATCGGGCGCAAGGAGCAAGGCTTTCGCTTGTTCTGGCGTCAGCCACCTGTGTTGGCGGCTCCGGTTCGTCGCTGCGTGCCATTACACGATCAATGATCAACCAGTGCCGCCGCGCGTCAAGACAGCAGAACTACACGCGGCTCCGTAAACTCAGGACCATTCTACCGTGCCGGCTACGAAGAACTAGAGTTTCGACTTAGTGACTCCCTGATCTTCTGGGCCAATTCCTCTGGATCAAATGGCTTTTGGATCAACGTCATATTTCTCTCGGACAACAACCGGTTTTCCACTAACGCGTCCTCGGAATAGCCCGACATCAAGATCACGCAAATCGCGGGATAAACCTCAGCGAGACGTTTCGCCAACTCAATCCCTCGGAGTTGCGGCATGATCACGTCGGTGACCAGCACGTCAATCGATCCCGTGTAGCGCTTCGCGATCTCAAGCGCCTCGGTACCGTTCTGAGCCTCCAATACCTTGTACCCCTCGGATTCCAGGAACTCGCGCAATACGGTCCTAATGGAAGACTGATCCTCCGCCAAGAGCACCGTTTCCGAGCCAGTCGTTACCGGACTCGCGACCTTGGGGGCTTTTCGTGGGCTTACCGGTTCCTCCACGATGGGAAGGTAAACTCTGAAGGTAGTGCCCTCACCAGGCACACTGTCTACTTCGATCGTGCCGCCGCTCTGTTTCACAATGCCGTACACGGTAGACAGCCCGAGGCCTGTGCCCTTGCCAATTGGCTTGGTGGTGAAGAAGGGCTCGAAGAGATGAGCCTTGGTTTCGGCATCCATGCCACACCCGGTGTCAGTCATCTCCACCATCGCATACGGGGCTGAATGGCTTGTTGCCGACGCTTCCGAAGGCGGTCTGGATACTCGCGCCGTCCTTATTCTCAGTACTCCTCCGGAGGGCATCGCATCACGGGCGTTCACAGCCAAATTCATGATCACCTGCTCGATCTTTCCAGGGTCCACCTTGACAGGAAGTGGCCGTGAACTCGGCGTCATCATCAACTGGATCTGTTCTGTGGGAAGGGTGGACAGCATTTCCTTGAGTTCTCCAAGAATCTCGTTCAAATCCAACACCTGAAGCACCAGCACTTGCCGACGGCCAAACGCAAGCAGCTGTTTCGTAAGCGAAGCAGCCCTCTCAGCGGCCGTTCGGACCGTCTCAGCGTGTTCCAGGAGTTGCGTCCGGTTTGGCAAACTCCGTATCTTCGAAATCTGGGTGAGAATCACCATGAGAAGATTGTTGAAGTCATGCGCGATCCCTCCCACCAGTCGACCAACCACCTCCATTTTCTGGGCTTGGCGGGCTTCTTCTTCGAGACGTTTCCGTTCTCTGATGTCCCGAAAGATACCCTGTACGATCTTTTTCCCTTCAAACTCCGTCATGCTTGCGTTGACTTCGACCGCGAGCGCGCTCCCATCGGAATGAATCAGATGCAACTCCCTTCCAGCAACCGCAGTACCCTCCAGCGCCGCTTTCAACATTCCGCGGTACGCTTCATGATCGCTCTCCAGAACGATCGGCTCGGCTCGCGTACCCACAATCTCTCGTGTTGGCCGCCCTAGGAATGCACTGCTCCTCGCATTGGCCTCCAGTACAATCCCTGTCGCGGCGTCGATCACGAGAATCGCATCGTTGGCTGTGTCGATGAGGTGTTTGTATCGTTGCTCGGTCTGGCGCATGTGTCGCAATATGAGGGCAGTGAAGAGTAACCCTCCAATCAAGGAAATGGCAGTCGCGCTGAACGTGGCCAGCAGAAATAAACGCTTTGCCTGGCGCGCTCCCGCTCCCAGTGCATACGAAAACTTGTCTTCGAGCGGGGTAAGCTGATCTCCGATGACGTCCACTTCCCGCGCCATCTCCGCGATCCTAAGAGCATTGGGTCTCTCCGAGGAGATCTCGCGGTGCAAGTCGCCACCAAGCCTTTGCAGTTGTTCGATGAGCGCGTCAGCCTGCGACCAGATGCCGATTGCCTCCGACATGTGGTTCAATTGCCGAAAGTGCCGGAACAACGCCGCCATTCCCTCAACATCCTCCGGACTATTGCGGCCTTGGATCAAACCTCTGCGGACAACGCTCATGTCCGGAACAGGCTTTTCCAACTCCAGGCGCGCTTGCCTGTCTCCCAGGGGGACTAGAAGCGCGTTTTGATAGGTTTCGAAATCTCTTTCCGAGTGCGAGATTGAGTAGCGCAGCAGGTCGTGGACGGCTTGCTTCTGTGCCTTGGACCCAAGGCCTTCCGCTCCCACGTACGCCCTCGCGGCGGAGAGGTTTTCAATCGTCATGTAGCTCAGGCCCAACAAGCCCACGACGACCACAAGAAACAGCCACAGAATTACGACCAGCTTCTTTGGAGCCGGTAAATCGAGGAACAGCTTGTGCGCAACGGACACGACGATCTGCTCCGATCACCAAATCTTGCCCGGGAGCCTTGCTTCTAGAATCGCAACAGCAACATCAACCTTCATGAAAAATATCTCTGCTGAGATGGGATCTGTGTCCATTGGAATCGTCGCTCGATACGCCTTCAGTTTTGTCCAACTTTCGATTAGGCGCCCCCTCGGCACCGGAACGGTCGCGATGTATACGTCAAGTTGATCTGTTAAGTCTTCGATGGCGAGCGCTACAACCTGTTCGTAAATCCGCCGATGACACACAAGCATCGCCCGATCGGCGGTTTCCTCAGAGAACCTGCGAGCGACTTCTGGGTGGTAATAGTGGCCAGAGTTGTTGTCGCGTAAAGTTGCTAGAAATATCAGGCGAGAGAGGTCATTGGGCAAAGATATGTTGAGTGCCCTAGAAATGTCTTCCGCTGCGACATTTCGATCAGACCCTTCGACGCGGACCTTCTCGACAGCGCCGGGACAAACGCCGATTCCATTGCTCCGATTGTCGGATATCGGGTTACTCCCGACTTCCGTATCAATCAGCAGATTCCCGACATTCTTCAGAATGTTGGCCGACACGGAGAGTTGCAGACGCCGCGGAATCCCGGGCCTCATGGCTCGTAGGGCGCCGAGGCTCAGGCGCCCAAATGTGCAGACAACCAGCAAGAAGGCATTCTCCGCTTTCGATGTGGAAGACTGAAAGAGCCGCGAAAACGAGCCATGGAACGGCCGGCTTCTCCTCTCAGCCAGCTGGCGGACAAGCATCTCGCTTGCAACCTGCAGCGAGAAACTAGCGAGTCGTTGCTGATGCACTTCGAACGAACTGACAACTTCCGAAGGCGCGTTTGCGGCCACGAACGTAAGAGTGTGGAGATTGAGGACGCTACGACAAACCTCGCGGAACGCGAGCCCGGGGTTACCACCCGACGGGTTAGAACTGCGATAGTGGTTAAGCATGTTTGGCTGCGCCCCATTTCTCTATGTCTATTCGTCCAACTAGCTCCTAAGATGCGGAGTCCGGCATCCCCCTACTCTCGGCCCGATTCCATCCACGGCTTGCAGACTCATAGAGGGCGTCTCGTCATCCTGGGACTGCCAGATTCTCCGGTACGCTTCACACCGGACCAGTAGTTCCGGATGTTTCCCGGAATCGACGATCGCGCCATCGTCCACCACCAAGATTCGATCCGCCCACAGGATTGTTGCCGGCCGATGGGAAACCACGACAAGAGTCCGATCTCGGCGAAATAGATCGAGCCCATCAAGCAGCCCAGCGGCAGTCGGCGCATCAAGGGAACTTGTGATCTCGTCGACAATCAGAATCCTTGGCTGCTGCAAAAGAGTACGTGCCAGCGCCAGTCTTTTCCTTTCGCCCCCGGAAAGCCTGCAACCGAGTGGCCCCAGGGGTTCATCTAAACCTCTCGGAAGCCTCTGTAGGACCCGGTCGAACTGCGTTAGGGCAGCAACCGTATCCAAATCGCTGCTGGTTGCACCTGGGTTCCCATATAGAAGGTTTCCCCTGATCGTTTCATCAAACAGAAATGGGTCTTGCGGAACCAAGGTTATGCTGGCACGAAGGCTTCTGCGGTCGACATCATGAATATCCTTGCCGCCCACCAGGATTGATCCTGCATCCGGGTCGTACAGCCGGGTCGCCAGTAGGCCGATCGTGCTCTTTCCCGACCCATTTAGGCCTACAAGTGCCACCGTTTCTTCAGCCTCAACGCGAAAGCTCATATCGCGCAGCACTGGCCGGTCTTCGCTGTAAGCGAACCACACCGAACGGAATTCCAGGTCGGGCTTGATGTCGCGTCGCAACGGCACCGTGTTCGCGCGTCCATCCGGTTGTTGCCGCCTGTCGGCGATCTCTTCAATGCGCCGAATGCTGGCGCCGACCCGCTGTAGCCGCGACTGGAGATCAATCGCAATGCTCACAGGGGCGAACAGACGAAAGACGTAACCGTAGAACGCAACCAGACCGCCAACCGTCAACGCTCCCCGAGTTACTTCATACCCTCCGTACCCGAGGATCAGACCCATACCAAGGACGATGACCGACACAGATGCCCCGCCGAAAGCCATTTCCGTGGCCCGCTGTTGAATCTGAAGCTGCGCTCCCTTCGCCGCAAGGCGAGCAAATTTTCTGGCTTGCGTTCCGGTACGGTTGAGCAGTTGCAACTGCATCATGCCTGCCAAGTGTTCCTGCAGAAAGGCATTGATCTTTCCCGACTGACTTTGAACCTGGTCCGCCGCGTCTTTTAATTTCGCCGCATAGCGGCGCTGCAAGAGGTAGAAAATCGGCAACATCGGGGCAACGATCACCGTCAGATGCCAATTCAGAATTCCCATGGTGACCAACACCATGATGCCCATGAGCACCATCTGAATGGTTAAGGGAAGAATGTCTCCGCTCAGTTCGGCCACGCGGTCGACATCTTGCTCTAGGCGATAGAGCGTATCTCCCACTTGTGACTTTTCGTGACGGTGTGCAGGCAGCGCGTGAATCTGGCGTAGCAGTGAGACTCGAATCCGGAATACCATCTTTTGCGTGAGCAGACAGCTCACGAACGACGCCAGGTAGTTGGTCCCCAGGCTCGCCAGGTATACCGCACAAAAGATCAATGTGCCCAACAGGACGAGGTGGAGGTCTCGCTTCGGGAGAGCAATATCAATCAGCCACTTTACGACTAGCGGATCGAGCAGCGAGAGGCCGCTGCCCACAATCATGCAGACGAGATCCGCGATCGCCAGTGACAGTAGGGGACGAAGGTAGCGGACAAGCCAGCTCACGGAAGAAGACAGGGATTGGCCATTTTGCCCCGACATTCTGTGCTACATACCACTTCTCGGGGGCGGCGGAACAAATCTTTTTTCGCTGCCAGAATTCCGACCGCCGAACTCGCCGCGCCTCAGTTGTGTTCTGTAACATCGGGCTCCATAACCCACTGAGCGACCGACAGTTACGAAGAAGTTGGTCTCTTCCCTGAGTAAGTCAATAGGTTGGCGGCACGGACGCTCCTGCCGTGCCGCTGCACGATTTCGTGCAGGGGCTGCAGAAGCAGGACCACCGGTTTGACCCTAAGTGCGAGGAAGATCATCTTGCCGCGAGTTCCTTCTGCAGAAATTCCTGCAACAGAAATAGTTTTTGCCAGCATTGAGAATCCAGGTCTACTGTGGCCGGTATTCCTCTGACAGAGGCGAGAGGCCAATCGCAAGGTGGCAAACATGAGCGACCCAGCAACGATCACAGACTTCACTATCGCGCCAGGCGTCCGGGAGACTGCTTCCGAAGATGGAGCTGTGCTCCTGGATGTTGAACAAGGCGTCTGTTTCAGTCTCAACCCAGTCGGACTCAGAATCTGGGGGTTGTTGAAGAAGCGGCGTTCCCTCGATCAGATTGCGGATGCCTTGGGACAGGAATTCTCCGTATCCCGATCTCAGATTCTCTCAGACGCAACCGAATTCGTTGAGGCACTGGAAGCCAAGCATTTGATTCATCGACCGGGTCACACCGTGCCCAAGAAGTCTTGGTTCTCCAGGATATTACCGCGCCGGAAGGAGCGGTTATCAGCCCGCTAGCCCGGGGCTGTGCGCAGGTTTTTCAACCTGGTCTCTGGATGATGAGAGGTGGCCAGACGTGAATAACTCGACCGATAATCGTCGCTGCGCGTGGTGTCTTGAAAATCATTACCGGCTGGTGCGAAGTCGGATAGGGCACGATATACAACGTTTCCCGAGCCATGCAGCACCAGGAGCAACTGAAGCCATTTTCATGCCACACGAAATAGATCGGCCGTTCCCGGATACTTTTCCAGTTGCCTATCTCAACGGTGTTATGGGATTTGTCGATGACCACCACCGAACCGGCCGGGACCAGTTCGCCCATGGTGTCGTCGTTTACGCCGATTATTCCCAACCGGAACTGGCCCAAATCCAATTGCCGATGCACGGCTGCAGGAACACCCAATTCCTCCGCGCTCTCCGTAACCAGGCGGGTTGTGGCGAAACTGATGTTGCTCTGAAATGTCAGCGAAAAAGGGCGATCCGTGTCAGAGAAAGACCATTGCTTTGAAAGCTCGTGGGATATTGAGGCGCTTTCCGACGTGCTCCGAGACTCGCCCACCTTCATGCCGAAGGCTTGCAATACGGCTAAATAGGGAACTTTGTAGCACTCGCTAAGACTTGCTGCCTCAAAAATGTCCGGTGCGCCCCTGTCTTCCTCGAGGTCGGCGAGGCGGCCACGTCGGATGCGATAGCGCTCGTTCGCAGCTTCGCTTGCCGACGCACTCGTAAGGCGCTCAACGCCACTACGCGAAAGGTGGAGTTCCTCGCGACGCTCTCGGAGCCAACCTCCTGGACTTGTCATGACTACTACTCCCGTCGTGACGGATTTGACGGGGCTCGGCGAAGAATCCAATCAGCAACCTATCGCTGAGCGCTCAATCGAACACGACTATGTGACCCTGTTCATACCTCCCAAAGGACCCAGATTCGGCTAAATGGTATCGCGATCGACGTCACAGCACTCCAACCCAGTGCCACGTCCCAGTTCGCCGATGCAAAAACTCCCCCATTTTCCTCCGAGTGTAAAGGCAGAGCTGCCCTCTGCAAGACAAATAGTCAGTTTGGTTACGAAAACCGAACAGACGCGAAAACCGGGGTAAGTACATCCTTTTTAGTTCAGGACCGGCCATAGGGAAGCGATTCCCGGCGTAAGTGCGATCGCTGTCAACTGTTGCCCCTTGCGGTCTGACTTCCGCGTTATTGGCAGGCCGCGCAGCTCTAAAAACAAACTGAGCACTGCAGCTAGAAAGCACGGCATTTCGTTTTTCTTGCACGATTCTGTGCAGATGCGTGACCGAACTCGAACCGCTGTGCCCTCCAACGAGTGCCGAATCCTCGGTGCTACCCTACCCGCGAGGGCGCCCACCACGTTGTGCAAGTTCTTAGCAGTCATCACATTGCAATCTGGTTACTGCGGCTCTAAGTAATGCATTCGAAGCCGCCCCGGACAGAGCTGGCCTGCACGATTTCGTGCAGGAAAAAAGTTTTTTGAAGAAGCCTCCGCTATGGACTTACTGTGCATGCATCGTTTAGCTCAGATGTGGGGCTGAGCCCAGGTCCCAGAGCTGCTACCTCCGTAGCCCTAACTGTTCTGGAGCGTAAGCACATGGCTCACGCAGTAGATGCACCTCCGCCGACACCGGTCGAACCCGTAACCGAGGTCCTGCACGGCATCGAGATCACAGACCCTTATCGCTGGCTTGAAGATCAGAACTCACCGCGAACAAGGAAGTGGCTCGAAGAGCAGGCTGCATACACACGCGCATATTTTGATGCGATTCCGGACCGAGAGCGAATTAGGACGCGGGTTAGAGATCTGCTGGCTCTCAAGGAAGTTATCTCCGAACCTTGGAACGTCGGCGACCGCTACTTTTTCCTCAAGCGCCAGGAAGACAGGGAGCAGCCTGTCATAGTCATGAGGGACGGGTTGTTTGGGCCGGAAACTGTTCTGGTTGACCCAGCCCAGCGTGGAAGCGGGAACTCGATAGCTGTCTCTATCGCTGCGATCTCTCAGGATGGTCGCTTCCTCGCGTACTCTGTGCGGCAAGGCGGTACTGATCACTCGTCTCTCGAAATCCTCGACGTCGGGCGGGGCAACGTGCTTCCGGATCGCCTTCCGGAAGGCTTCTGCACCGGGTTTGTTTTCACTCCCGACGGCTCCGGGTTTTATTACTCCCATCGCGAACTGCACGATCCCCATCCCAATTATCGAGCTGCGTTCTGGCACCGGTTTGGCACAGAGCAGTCAGGGGATCAGCAGACGTTCTTTGCCGGAGAAGAGCCCAACCTGTTCCTGGGGATTCTTGACTCCCCCGAGCCCAAGCTATTGGCCTACACGGTCTGCTTCACTGGCAAGTCACCTCGGACCTCAGTTTATCTGCAGGAGATGTCATCCAAACCGGCTGAGGCCAAGCTTGTAGTCCAGGAAATTGAAGGCTGCTTTGTCCCGATTTTCGTGCATGGTCAATTGCTGGCTTATACAGACTTCGCAGCTCCGAACTTCCGCATCGTTCGCATCGACTCAGTTCACCCCGGTCCCTCCCATTGGCACGACGTTGTACCCGAGTCAGACAAGCGCATTCAACAATTTGCCGTGGCGGGTCATCAAGTGTTTGTGACTCGGATTGATCGCTTTTCCACGAAGATTGAGGCCTTTGGTCTTGACGGAAGACGGACGGAAGGGATTCCTTCCCCTTCCGACGGAACGATTGATTTGCTCAATCGGACGACCGCAACGGAGAAGTTGTTCTACGGCTACGCTTCAATTTCCGAACCCGCTGCAGTTTATTGCTATGACGCACGCCGAGAAGACGTCTTCACTTGGAATGAAGCGAACGCTCCAGTAGGCCCTTCTGCAATCGCAGTCGAGGAAACTGCATACACCTCCACAGACGGGACCTCGGTTCCACTCTTTCTTGCTGCTCGCAAAGACCTCTTACGTTCGGGTCCACTCCCGACTTTCCTGACGGGCTACGGTGGCTTCGGGAGTTGCGTGACGCCTCGATTCACCGCGTTCGCCACGTTCCTCATGGAGCAGGGATTTCTATTTGCTGTCCCGGCTTTGCGTGGTGGCTCCGAACTGGGGGAGCAGTGGCACCGCGCCGGCAAGCAGGAAAACCGTCAGAACTCCTTCAATGACTTTGTGGCGGCGGCCGAGTGGCTCGTTGCACAACAGCGTTCGATATCCGGCCGCATCGCTATCGGCGGCGGCTCTAACGCTGGCCTGCTCGTTGGCGCTGCCATTACTCAGCGTCCCGACTTGTTCTGCGCCGCCATCTGCCTTGGCCCGTTGCTCGATATGGCGAGATACCACCTCTTCAACTTTGCCGCGGGATGGGCTGACGAATACGGGTCGCCAGAAGATCAAGAGGACTTTCAAGTCCTATTGGCCTACTCGCCCTACCATCATGTCCTGGATAGGGTCGCTTATCCGGCAGTGTTGCTCATCTCGGGAGATGCAGACACGCGCTGTAATCCCATGCATGCGCGCAAGATGGCTGCCCGCCTGCAGGCGGCGAATGCCTCGGACCGTCCCATCCTGCTCGACTACAAGCCAACGTGGGGACACACACCGGTTCAGCCCTTTTCGACGAAGATCGAAGCCCTAACAGACAGACTCGCCTTCGTCTGCCACGAACTTGGAGTTCATGTACAGCCAGGGAGGTCCTTGTGATTCTGTTCTTCCAATCGTTGTTCATGCTCTTGGCCTACGACATTTTGAGCGCTCTTTGCCGTTTTCAGACTATTTACTCCATGGTGAGAGGTTGGAGGGTCAACAGCAAGACTGACGGATCGGGCATCATCGATAGGGTGTGTATGGCGGCCAACTACGCCTGCGTTTGGTACCCGAAACAAGCCCTTTGCTTGCAGCGATCCTTCGTCACCACCTATCTGCTCAGGAGGCACGGGATCCGTGCGGAAATGGTCCTGGGTGCCCAGAAATTGCCCTTCAAGGCCCACGCTTGGGTCGAAGTCGATGGGCGAGCCGTTAACGAAAGATCGAATGTCCAGGCCACCTACGCCGTTTGGGACAAGTGCTAGTAAGGAGAACGGTATGAGCGTGCAGGCAGGGATTTGGAACTTTGATGGGGCGCCGATCGATCCCAAGCTTCTCAACGACTTCAACGAATCGTTGAAGCAGCAGGGTCCGGACGGCGAATCGTCTTATGTAGAAGGCAACGTTGCTATGCTGTATCGTCCATTCCATACGACAGCCGAATCGCGCCAGGAGAAACAGCCTTACACCTCCAGCCGAGGCTTCATCCTCACTTGGGATGGCCGCCTCGACAACCGCGAAGTGTTTATTGCCGACTTGCGAAGCGATCTTGACGCGAGCCCAACCGACCTCGCTATCTTCGCTGCCGCGTTTGACCGCTGGGACACCGATTGCTTCCGCCGCATCGTCGGCGATTGGGCGGTCTCCATATGGAAACCCGAGCAGCATGAACTACTCTTCGCCGCTGACTACATGGCCATCCGGCACATATTCTATTACCTAAGAAAAGACCGAATCTGGTGGTCAACGGACCTCAGTTCGCTAGTGCTGCTCTCGAACGACAAGTTTCATATCGACGATGATTACATCGCTGGATACTTGGCGCATAATCCCGATGCCCATTTGACGCCGTATCTCGAAATCCGCGAAGTGCCACCAGGGCAATTCGTCCGCGTTCGGAATGGTCGGGCATTGGTCGAGCGCTTCTGGCGCTTTAGCCCCAAGTCGCGCATCCGATACAAGACGGATGCGGAATATGAAGAGCACTTCCGCCACGTCTTCCGGCAATCCGTTCAACGCAGATTGCGTTCGGATTCGCCGGTGCTCGGCGAATTGAGCGGCGGCCTGGACTCTTCTTCGATTGTCTGCATGGCCGACGACATTCTGGCGAAAGAGGGTGCCGAAACCTCTCGCCTCGACACCCTCTCTTATTACGACAAGACCGAGCCTAGCGGGGACGACTGGAATTACTTTCAGAAGATCGAGGCGAAGCGTGGAAGGGCGGGTATCCACATTGATGGCAGCCGACTCGGGACTTCCCCAGATTCGCTTGCATGCACAGAGTTTTGCCCGCTGCCCGGAGCCCTCGGCTTTGGACAGAAGATTGACACCGAGCGCGCAGATGCCGTCCGCAGTGGAGGCTACCGGGCGGTTCTCTCAGGTATCGGTGGCGACGAATTCACGGGGGGTGTACCCGATCCACGTGCGCAGCTGGCCGACCTCATCGTGCAATTTAAGTTCGTCAGCCTGGCCAAACAACTCATGGCTTGGAGCCTGGTCAAGCGGCGTCCTTGGATTCAACTTTTGTGGCAGTCCGTGATCGATGTAGTGCCGGCTTCCTTGGGTCGGTATTTTGCCAAGGAGGCCAAGATCGAGTCCTGGATTCGGAAAGATTTTGCGAAGCACACCGGGCTGGCGATTCGTCAGTTGGGTGTCGACGAGCACTTCGGGCTTTGGTTACCTACCCGCCGCTCTTACATCGCAGGCGTCCTGATAATGGCGAACAGCCTGGCGAAACTTGCGCCTGCGAACGATGCGCACGAAGAAGCACGGTATCCCTTTCTCGATCAGACCCTGATTGAGTTCATTCTCTCGATCCCGGCCGGTCAGATACTACGGCCTGGCGAGAGGCGATCTCTGATGCGGCGATCCCTTGCTGGCATCGTGCCGCAGGAAATCCTGTCTCGTCGCACGAAACAGGTGGGAGAGCGCACCCCGATGCTCATCCTGGAGAAATGCTGGGATGAGCTACAAGGCATCTACCAGACGCCTCTCAGCTCACGCCTCGGATTCATTCGTGAGGCTCAGCTGCTAAAGGCAATCTGCGACACCCGTGCTGGAAAGAGTGTTCCGATCGTGCGGGTGCTATGGACAATATCGCTGGAATACTGGCTACGGGACTTGGCGGCACGTGGGCTTTTGGCCCCTCCAGCCGCCTCGGCGTTGCCCTTTGAGCACAGGGATCTGCCGATCAGCGCGTAACCACAACCAGCAACGGTGTTCCGTCCTGCAGTGACGAGGGCGGAATAATTCAACAAACAAAAGGAGAAACACAATGAACTACACAAAGCCAGCAGTAGCAGTCCTCGGTGAGGCGGTTCAGGTCATCCAAGGCCAGAAACAGACCCCGAACTTCTTGGATGGCGGCGACAGACACATCGTCAAGCCCGCTTATGACCTCGACGAGTAGCTCCAAAATCAGGCGCTAGTTGCTCAGCAATCGGCATACGGCGTTCCGGCCCGCTGTACCGGGGACGGAATAATTCAACAAACCAAGAAGGGGAAACACAATGAATTACACAAAACCAGAAGTAGCAGTTCTTGGTGATGCAGCCCAGATCATCCAAGGCGTGAAAAAGACCCCGACCATTCTCGATGGCGGGGATAGACACCTCGTCATGCCTGCGTATGACCTAGACGAGTAGCTCCAAAGTCAGGAGCTGGTTGGTCAGCAATCGGCGCCCGGCGTTCCCGGCCACTGCAGCGTGGCCGGGAACAAGAATAATACACCAGTCTGCTGGAGCGGCCAACAGTTCGATGGACTTGGGAAGCTTGCTCCTGAAAGCGGGAATGGAGAAGAAAGATGAATGAAACAATCGCTTATCGCGCGCCAGAGATCATCACCTTGGGGGCCATCGTGGAAATGATCCGTGGCACGCACATTAAGGGTTATACCGGAATCATCGAGGCGCCCCAGTGGCGCATGAACCCGGCATATGACCTCGACGAGTAGAGCGAGCGAGGTGGCCCCGAGTTTGGCTCGGTTACCGAGTCCTGACGACTGAATCCGTGCGACCTTGCAGGCTACGCAACTCGCGCCAGCGCTTATACTGCTCGGCCTTTGCTGGATCAGGATCTTGCTCGCCTTTGAGCCAAAAGCAGAACCAGTCCACGTTGCCCTGTTGCGAGGTCATCCGCTCCCACGGCTTCTCCAGAATGTGCGTTCCTTCTGGGATATATATCATTTCTACGGGCTTACCAAGCCGGGACAGTCCGGAAAACCAGTGCCAATCTAACAACACCGAGGTCGGCCCCAAGACTTGAATGCGGAGTGGGGTTTCGATCTTGTCCATAAGAAATGCAGGCGACTGCTTTAGCCATTGAGACAGTCTCTTCCCGAACGGAGGACCACCGAACACTTGCTCAAAGTCAGGGACAGTCCACGGGAACACCATATATTGGAAATAGCTGCCGTCTACTCCATCGGCTACGGCGGCCGCCGCGAAGTGGTGTTTAGAATGCGTCAGGGTATACGTAACGTACCAAAACGTCCGGCTGAACCCGGTGATCCCAACTCGATTCCTGTCAATGAGCCCTCTGTGATCCAAGTAGTCTATGGCGCTCTCGTACGCCGCCATCGCTCTCGGTGCTTCCTTGGAGGTTATCCAGATACGCGAGTCTGGATCAGCTTCCTGCAAGACGAAGAACCCCTTGCCAGCCAAGGCCTGGGCAGCAAAGGCAGTCGCCCAAGGGCCGTCCATCCAAAACTTGGCGGGACTCCATGCGTGCGTCTGTATGACCAGCGGGTATTTCTTGCCGGCGACGTAGTCTGGTGGCCAATAGAGCCCCGCTTTCACTTCAATTCCATGAGCATCCTTCCACGCAATCTCCTCCACTCGCGCCACAGCAAGATTCTGGAGCTGAGGATTTAAATCCATCAGCAGCGACTTCCGGCCAGTGGGAGGATCAACAGCAAAAATGCGCGGAGAAGTGTTCATGCCCTCATCAAGAATGATGTCCGGCAGCGACGGCGCTCCTGATTGTTCCGGGGCACTCGCTCTAGACCAGGTCCCGCCGCTTTTTCGAAAGTAAGCTTTCGGCGTCGTCTTCCCGGTGAGGCTGTCAATCCTTCCAGCATCGCATGTAATATAGCCAGTCTTGGGATCCCAGCTAAGGAGTCTCAGGTCTTCATTGCTTATTTTGACGAACTCGCGGCTCGGGACCTTGAATTCCACTAAAAAGGTGTGCGTCTTTCTCAGAGCCCGTTCCGCTGGATCTTCAACGTCCAGCGGTAGGTAAGCATTAGAAACAACCACGGACTTGCTGTCGGGTGACCAGGCCACCTCCGATCCAAAAAAAGAAATTGGGGCATCGACTAACACTCGGCTTGCGCCTGTAACTGTGTCGACCAACTGGTATTGTTGGACGATGTCTGTGTGGCCTCCGTTTGGGGCGGGATGGCGCGTAAGCACTTTCAGGAATTGATCATCGTACTCGCTCCACATATTGGAAACGTAGGCAGCCTCCGTCTGAACTAAGAGGTGCGTCCCGTCCGGTGAAATCGACAGCCCATCAGGAGGGTCGTCGAAGATGTGCCCCTGGCTCGCTATTCTAGTTTCCGAGTCTTTCCCTAATCGCTTGATCAACAGAGAGTGGTCGCCGTCGTTTCCCCCGTAGCTGCCTCGAATCAGATCGGTCATCCGCTCCTCCGTGACAGCCAATCCATTCCGTGCGACGCTCTCGGTCAGGAACGCTGAAACCTGGTTTTCCGACCCATATGCCATGACCTCGCCGCTGGCTGTGGCGACGAACGAGGTCAGATTGGTGGCGTGACTCGTCAGTTTTGTCAGCTCTTTCGAACTGCACTTTAGTGAATACAGTTGGGTTAGTTCGCCGGGATGCTCGCCTAAGAACAAGATGGTATCGCTATCGTCAAGCCAGGCTACATTGCTAATCGCTGGCCGATTCGAGGATGAGGCCAACGTGACTAAGACCCGCGGCGCAGGCGATTCAAACACTTCGCCGCTTTGGAACACGATTAGAGAATACTCGTTGGTGTTCGCCTCAAGATTTCCTTTCTTCAAGATTACGACAAAACGTTTCCCGTCCGGTGAGAACTTGGCCACGATCCCTTTGGACGATCCGCCATCGGTATAGATCGAGTCCCCCAGACGGGTCATCTGAATCGAGTCTGCCACTGTGACCAGCCGCTTCGTTAGCCCCACCGGTGCGCTTTGCGCCGTCGATGTACTACCTGCGGTGACCTCACCCTGCTGATCGCTAGAAAACCCTGGGCTGCAGTACACCGTTAGACAAGCACTGCCCATCAGTACGAGGCAACGCAGCAACACTCGATGCCTTGTCAAACGCGAACGAATTGGGGACTGTCCAGATTCCTTCTTTGCAATATGGTCCGTTTCGATCACGTTGAACACAGGAACTGGTCTCATCAATGATTCTCCGGGAATTCTAGGGACGCGATGTCCGGGCCTCAGGGCCATCAAGCCCGCAATGTTTGTGGCTCTGGTCCGGTACGGCTGAAGCCGGCCCCTACCGCGAACCGCTTTTAGTTAGAAGGAAAGCTTCAGCCCAAGCTGAATGGACCGGGGGCCGCCTAACTGGTAGAGCGGATCGAACGCGCCCGCCCCAACAAAGCCTCCAGCAAGGCTCCGCCCAAGCATCTGAGACGACTGGCCGAACTGCGGATTGGGTGATGTGGGACCACCGAGATCTCCAGATGGCGGCCCAAAGTTGGGGTGGTTCAGAACATTGAACAGCTCAGCGCGAAACTGCAACTTCAACAACTCACGAATGACAAACTCGCGATGGACCGCAAAATCCCATTGGGTCGAGCCAAATCCTCGTAGCGCATTCCGCGACAGATTTCCCTGGCGGACGGGAAAGCATGGGAAATCGACTGCTGGATCACAACCGGCAGGTGCAAGGGGAGGAGATATGAACGCCGCCGGGTTGAATGCTTTTCCACCGGGATACTGAGGTCCGTACAAGTATAAAGGCTGACCAGCGACGGCATCCGGCCTACCGTTGGTTTGGAATCCGTTCGACAGTTGACCAAATACAGAGTAAAAAACGTCAACCGGCTGTGCGGATTGAGCCTGGACAATATTCTCAGTGGACCAGCCACGAAGAATCGCTTTCGCGAAAACATTGCCTTTCGGGGCGGGCACATCATAGGTAAGTGCTATCGACAACCCATTGCGAACATCAAAGTCGGAGGGGCCTCGGTTGATCTTCGAATTGAGCGCTGAGAGTGCGTTGGCTCCATTCCCCGTGGAACCAGCTGACCCGGTATCGAGGGAATGCGACCACGAATAGGAGGCAAGGGCCTGAAGGCCGCGGGACAATCTTCGCTGGAACTGCACCTGCAACGCATCGTAATCCGAAGTAGCTCCGTTCGTGATCAACTCGGCTCCAAACAAGTTCAGATTGGGAGTTGAAATCGCCGCCGTCTGTATAAGACGCCTTCCAGCGGCGCCGACGTAGGAGACACTCAGGGTTTGTTGCTTTCCCAACGCTTGTTCGACTGCGACATTCCACTGCAGCGTGTAGGGCAAAGCAAGACTCGGATCGAATGCAAAAAGCGTTCCACTGCTGGCGTTGGGCGGCACGATTTGCGGTGGCTTTGCATCGTCGGGACTCAAAGGAAACGTGGCAGTGCCGCCAATGGGGATGCCGAATGCGGCACCCAGCGCTCCAAAAGGGTAGGCCCCCGAGCTGAGAGTGTTCCCCGCTTCTGAAGACGCCAGATCAAAAAAGACCCCGAACCCACCTCGAAGCACGGTTTGCCAGCGCTGACTCTCCGATACCTGATAGGCCAATCCAATCCGAGGCGCCAGGTTGCCCCACTTCGTTTTGTAAGGTTGCGCGCCATGGGGCAGCAGCGCCAGGTTGGATAGATCGCTAAGATTGAAACCCGTAACCGCGTTAAACTTGGGGCCGTCAATGGATGACGGCACAAAGTCCACATCCCACCTCAGTCCGTAGGTCATGGTTAGACGGGGCACAATGTGCCAGGTATCTTGGGCAAAGACGCCGAGATTGCGAAACAGAAAAGTAGCGGGAAGACTGGACTGCTCCTGGCTGAAGAACAGAGTCCCCGTTTCCGCGGAAGGGATGTCTAGGAAAAAAGGTTCCTGTTTGTACGGGACAAATTCAGAGTGAGGCGACAGGCGGCGATAGTCCACACCGAGCTTCAGATTATGCGAACCCTTTTGCATAGATACACTGTCCACGATATTGAATTGCCGTTGCTGGTTGTGCCCCTCTGACCCTGCCAGCAGGGCGGGGTTGTTTCCCAGCGAAGAAACGACAAACTGAAAAAAGCCATTTCGGGTTGTAAAAGGACTGGGGAATGGCAAGGTCCCCAGCGGGACTGCTCCCCCGAAACTGTCCAACTGAGCAGAAGTTGAAGCGTCCGTCCTGCTGTAGTTAAACCGGAAGTCGTTCGCAGCAACGGGAGATATCGCCCAAGTCGCGCCTACGGTCGCGGTTTGGGTGGTGGTTGTCTGCGGGTTGACCACGCTTAACGACGCGCCCCCACTTCCGCGTTGACTGAGTTTTGAAGGAGAGTGGTCGTAACGGCCGAAGATGTTGAGCCGATCATTCAATTTGTGATCCACTCGAAGGCTGTAGGCATCGAGCGTCCCCGGATCGGAGTAACTCGCGTTGAACTGCGCGACGCCAGGAATTAGATTGCCTTGCTCATCCACAGCCTTCGTGCCGTTCGGTAGGGGGTACGCGTTAATGTAAAGCAGGAGCGCAGGGTCTGCAAATTGCCGCGAGAAGGGGTCCAGGGGATTGGTATCCGGGACGAGGGTAGCAGCAGTCTGCGGCAGTCGTAGTCGAAGCCCTTCGTAGGAAAAGAAAAAGAAGGTCTTACCGTTGACGATGGGACCACTGAATGTCCCACCGAAATCGTTCTGGCGTTCTTGGGGCTTGGCCAAGCCCTTGTTGTTTGCAAACCAATCATTCGCATCCAACACATCATTCCGCAGGTAGTCAAACGCCGTGCCGTGGAACTGATTCGTCCCGGAGCGGGTGACGATGGAAATCTGGCCTCCTGGTGTGCGGCCAAATTCCGGCGCATAGGTCGAGGTTTGGATGCGAAATTCCTGGAGCGCATCCACAGAAACCAGGCTGTTCGTACCTCCAAGTACGCTGGTCGAGCCAAGAGTACCGGCCAGCCCGCTTCTTGGGCCAGCGATGGCGCTGATCCCGATGTTTGCGCTCACCCCGTCCACCATCCAGTAGTTTGCGTTGGCGCGCTGTCCGTTGATACTAAACTGGCCGGTGTCGGTTCCATTGTTGGCAGTAAGCACCACTCCCGGCGTGAGCTGGATCAACGATTGGAAGCTTCTACCATTCATCGGCAGGTTCTCCGCGAAGTTCCGATCAACGACCGTGCTGACCGTCGCAGATTCAGTCTCCACCGAAGATGGGCCTCCCTCTACTGTCACGGACTCAGAGACTGAGCCCACGGCGAGTTTGAAATTCTGCTCGAGATGGTCCTGGACGTTCACGACCAGGTCCGTAACATCAACTATCTTGAAGCCTGCGGCTGTAACTGCCATTCGGTAACGCCCTGGCCTAACACTCGAAAACGTGTAGAGGCCGGTATTGTTGGTGGTCACGCTGGTGCTGGTGTCACGATCAATGTCTACCAGCTTTATTTGAGCACCCGTTATGTTCAACCCGGACGGATCTACGACCTGTCCAGAAAGGGTCGCAGTTTCGGATTGTGCCCAAGTGAAGGTGGCAATGAGCACGACCAGTAGTAGTGGAAAACAGTACTTACACACAACCCCAAGGGAGAGACGTAGCATCGATTGGCATTCCTCTACAAACGTATGCGGGTTGATCGCAGGTTTTTGCCCAAACAAAAATGGTTCTGCGCATGCGGAGTCAACCGCGCGAGCGCAATTCAGATTAGTGAATACGAATAGCGGCTTGGGGAATCTAATGCACCATGCGGGTGAGAAAGCGCTTAATCGGTTTCATCGCAATTATTCAGTCCGTTCTTTTTCTAACGCATTGTCTCCTCTATGAGACGTGGACTTTTTCGCCCGCAGGAAGGGATACTCATGGGGCGCTGTGGATCAAACTGATTTTCGGCTTTTTGTCGGTGAGCTTTGTTGCCGTTTCGCTACTCGCTTTTCGCTATACAAACGCGGCTCTGCGCGTGTTTTACCGGGCCGCTGCGGTTTGGCTGGGTTTGCTGACCTTCCTCTTCCTCGCGGCGGTTTCTTCCTGGATTGTTTTCGGACTTGCGCGGCTGACGGGGCTCGATGTGAACTTCCATCGGACCGTGGAATTGCTGTTCGGTGCTGCAGTGGTGGCCGGACTCTACGGGGTTTTCAACGCAAGCTGGACGCGAATCACGCGAACGACGGTGCGGCTCGCGAACTTGCCGGAGGCGTGGCGCGGGCGAAGAGCGGCGCTGATCAGCGATTTGCACCTAGGGCACGTGCGAAACGGCAGTTTTCTACGGCGCATGGTTGCGAAGATTTTGAGGGAAGAGCCGGACGCGATTTTTATTTCCGGCGATTTGTATGACGGCACGGCCATCGACGCGGGACGAGCAGCGGAGCCATTTAACAAGCTAACGGCGCCACACGGCGTGTATTTTGTCGCGGGAAATCACGAGCAATTTGGGGACGACAGCAAATATCTGCGGGCCATCGCGGCGGCCGGGGTGCGCGTGCTCAGCAATGAGAAGGTGGAAGCGGACGGCTTGCAGATTATTGGCGTGCCGTACCGGAACGCGACGCAGGACAGGCACCTTGCGTCGGTGCTGCACGGCATCGGCGTGGATCGCGGCCGCGCGAGCATCCTATTGACGCAGGCACCCGACCATCCGGAGATCGCGGAGGCTGCGGGCGTTTCTCTGCAGCTATCCGGGCATACTCACCTTGGGCAGTTCATACCGTGGAGCTGGATGGCGCGGCGGATTTACCGGCAGTTTGTGTACGGCTTAAGCCGGATCGGGAAGATGCAGGTTTTCACTTCGAGCGGAGCAGGAACCTGGGGACCGCCGCTGCGGCTGGGGTCGAAGCCTGAGATTGTAGTGCTTGAGTTCGAGTAAAGTTTACGAGATCTCGGCGCCGGGAAAAACCGAGCTCAAGGTACGGCGAGAGTCTGGCGTCAAAAAGGCTGGCTGGCTCAAGCTTGAATGGTGCCGGTGCTCATGGATGGTTGGGCTTGTCCCCCAGGAAGGCAAACAGTATTCTTCGTCCTCCGGGTTCCTTTACGGCTTTCCGCGACGACTCAACGGTTACGAAAACAGAATTGATTTGCGCCAAGACTTGTGGATCGTCGAACGTCAGCACCCAGCGTCCGTCACTCGCATCATCGTTGTGGAAGATACCCAAGCTTCTGACTGGCTTCTCGGCGCCGAGACGTTCGCCCCACACGTAGAACGAGACTTTTGCATCCAGTTTCCGCGGGTCAGCGAGATCATACGCATAAAAAATCAGAGACTTCCCTTCTGTGTAGAAAATCCGTCCGAAGGCACGTTGGCTCTTGCCATCTCCGTCACGATCATGCACGTCGATGATGTGAAGATTGCGCGCAACCACGAGATCCCGGATGTCACTGCTTTTCGCCGCAAGCGCCTCTTGCTGCCCCAAAGCCTCGGATTCGTCCGACATCTTCTTTCGGAGCTCGCGAAGTTCGGCCTCTTGTAAAACCAATGCCGTATCGCTTGCACTCTTTTCCGATCGTGATTTTTCTATTTCTGCCTCGAGCTGCGCGATGCGAGCGTCCCACTGAGCTTTCTCTGACTGAATGCGCGCGTTTTCCTGCTTGGCTTCCGTGAGGCGCGAATTCAAAGAATTCCTCGCGTTGTTCACGGAGTCAAGCTCCGCGCGGAGCGCCCGAATCGCAGTCTCCAAAGAGGTCATTTCAGCTCGCGCCAATGCAAGTTGTTGCTGTAGTCGGGCCTCCTCGGCTTGAGCATTCTGGGGAGAGGTGCCCGGAGAAGGCACGGCTCCCTGTTGAGTGGGCTGTTGCTCATGGCTTTCCACAACCGGAACAGACCTGCGCCTGCTAATCGTTAGGAAGGCTGCGATCAGGAGGACTGCGGCAATTGCGGCAACGAGGCCGGCGAAGACCGCGCGCCGTCCAGTTGTGGTCGCCTTCGGCAAGCTTTCGCGAGAGATTTCAATCCCTTCGGAGCGCGCGCGAGCCACAAACCTTTCGCTCATTCCCGGGGGGATCTGGCTATGCGACCGTTTGCCTGCCAATGGGCCGAGCCCCTGGGCACTGATTTGCGTAAAATCCGAAGCGGCCCTGCGACAACTCGGACAGTTCTCGAGGTGAGACCCGAGTTCCGTCAGTTCGTCTGCTGAGGCTTGCCCGCTAGCTGCCAGCGCGCACAGCTCCTGATAATGTTCATGGCTGTTCAACAAGCATCCCCTTAGCCTTCACCTTACGCTCAGTGGCTGTGTTCTCTTTGGCTTTGCTGGTCTCCTGCAGGACGTTCCGCAATTTCGACAGGCCGCGATACAAATTGTGCCGGACCGATGATGCCGAGTCGCCTGTTTTCTTGGCAATCTCTTCCGCCGTCAGTCCCTCGAAATAGGTCAGCTCAATCACTCGACGCTGGCGCGACTCAAGGGTTGCGAGCACTTGCTCCACCAAGCAGACCACTTCCTGTGGAGGCAAGCATACCAAATGTCCGGGTCCATAGAACAGTTCAGCCGGCGTCAGTTTATCCAGTTCATCCCAACTGTAAAACCGGTTTGCCCGGAGATGCTGCCGCCGGTCAATGCTGCGGTGGTAGGCGTACTGAAGCAACCAGGTTTTGAAGGTTCCGCGATCGGCATTGAACTGGTTCACCGCTCGGAAGATATCCAGGAATACCTTCTGGACCGTCTCTTCAGCTTCGCCATCATCGTGGAGGATTGTGCGGGCGATCCGGAAGACCAGAGCACTGTGTCTTTCAAACAGCACCGCCAGGGCATCGTTGCAGCCCATGCGCAGTGCAGCCATGAGGTCTTCATCAGCGAGGTCGCGGAGCTGAGAGGGAGAACAGAATAAGGCTGCGAGTTCTTCATCGGATAAGGACATAGGTTTTCCCCTAAAGGTGTTTCGCGTAGCGGCGAGAAAAACAGCCCTGACTTCCCTGCTTCCTTCGCACATCTGAACTGACGGGATGTCCTCCTCGGGTCCAGCCTTCCCACACGGGGCGTGCATATGGTTGCCCCACATGGCTCGTCCATCAGGGTTGGGCACCGCGGGAATTACGAACCGAAGGGTCACAGAGCACCCCAACAAATCTTTGTCTCCGGTCGAGTGGTTCTCTCCAAGGTGAGACGCACCTAATCAAGCCCTTATATTTCAAGGAGATGCAGGTCGCTGCTAACCGGAGAAGTGACTCGCGACATGGATTATGCACATTGGGTCGCATACATAAACGATTTATTATCTATGATTTACAGGATCCTCCCCAAAGGGAGCGGACTCAGTCTTACCTATCAGCCGTTTGAAGTGGCGACTCATCATGTCGTCTATAGGCGGTTCGTCTATAGACGGTGGACGATTGCGCTGCTGTACTCCCAAAATTCGCACGTGCAACAATTGCTCCTTAAACTGGGGAAGCGAGTCCGCGCTCTACGCCTGGATCGAGGTTGGACCCAGGAAGAACTCGCGCATCGTAGTGGACTGAATCGCTCTTACATGAGCGAGGTCGAACGTGGAAGATCAGATGTGTCATTGTCCACACTGCAAAAAATAGCTCGACCACTCGGAATCTCTCTCGCCGAACTGTTCACCGGAATTGGGTAGTTTTGCGCGAATCCCATCAAGCAAAAAAGATCAAACGCATATTGGGTGCATTTAACAGCGAGCGCTCGTTGTTTGTCAATAAGCTTTTATGACGATCTCTTGGGGTTGGAAGGGCGGCCACCACGACGGTTCTTTCGTTTGGCCTGTAAATCCTTGAAGTGTTTAGAACCTAATTTCTTGAAGGTCGCCCTCCCGCCTTTCCGCCCAAGACCCACGGCGGCGGGATCTTTCTTCTTTGCCAACTACGGACCGAATAAGCTAACGGAGTGATTTTACCAAGTTGGCGGCGCAAGCAGAAGGCCCCACCGCATTACGGCGGCATGGGATATCTCAGCGTGAAATTCAGCAAGGCTTCGCCCGTCGTTGATGTGAGAGGATAACTCGCATTAACCCAAGCCCCGGCGTCAAGAACATAAGTGGTCATGACCTCTCCGCCCATCTCACGCCCTCTGCCGGAGGGCGAGGCTATTTGAATAGAGCCTTTGACCCGATACGACCGTTGAAGTCTTCAGCAAACCTGATGTATTCAAGATGCGCCTTAACCCTCTCGATAACGTCTCTCGCGTTATCGTCGGTGATCTCCTTGCTCGGAACGTTGTCGTCCGAGGCGTACAGAGCTTTCTGTCGGGCTTCCTCCAGTTTGTGGCCGATTGTCGTGTTGTACGCTACTGTCAGAAAATCTGATCCATCGATCGCTCCGGCGCGATTCAGGTACGCAGTCTTGAGCCGATGTTCCTTAAAGGCAGCCTTGTACTCAATGTCCGTGAGCACCCCCGAGTAGTAGTCTGCTGCGATTTGTGATTTCCCAAGTTCTTCCCATGCTGTGATGGCCAATGCGCAAGCACGAGCGAACCTCTTGGCACCAAAAAGCATTTCGGCATCAGCAATGAGTTCTGCCGCATTGTTGTAACAACGTGCATACGCTGCGTAGATCCTCTTGGCATTTTCAGGGTCTTTGAAGATGTCAAGCTTTGTGCCTTCGCCATCGCCGGCCAGTCGAAAGCGTTTATCAGGCGCCACGACGAAATGTCCCGGCTCCATAATCAACTCATCAATGTCCAAGTCCATGGGTCGTATTCTATAAGGTCGAGTTGAGACAATTACGACCTATCACGCAGTTTTGCGCTCATAGCCAAGTCCGCATCAGGGTGGTGCACCATTCCAGCAGCTCCCGCACGGCGGCATCGAGGTTGGCCCGGATGCGGTCGCCGGGGCGGGCCGGCGTTCAGGTGGGCGGAAACATTAAGCCCTTGCAGATGACAAGCTGGTCGATATTGTCCAAGTCAAGCCGGAATTTTTCTCGCGCTTTAACGACTTCTCTCTTGGACCGAAGGAGGCCCGCCTCCGAACCCGTCCGTTAGGGGGGGCACAGAAAGAGCACACGATAACGAAGACAGCTGAAAAACGCGGCGATGGGGCGAGAATAGCGGTCAAGTGGAGAACGGCAACGGTTCCCGATTGTGGCGGTGCATTTGGCGACCCTGAAGTTGTTCGTCCACTTTCATTGGTCCATATTGTAAGTGGAACCGGTCGGTGAGATGAGGATGGATGGCGGTCGGCCGGCCATGCTTGACGCGTGGAGCAGGGGCCTTTGCCGGTCGATGGCGCTAATGACGGCCAGAATTCGGCATACCCGTGAGGTCTTTTTTCCTCACGTGTGATGGTGTAGTGTGTTGATAATCCAGAACGGCTGTCGTGAGCTGGGCGACGGATCGAGCGAATCGCTTAGAAGCGGCTACCGCCCACAGGGCAGGTGTAAGAATTGGGTGCAAGAATGCGGTCTTATTACGAGTTTTTCGCGGGCGGGGGCATGGCGAGGGCGGGCCTCGGACAAGAATGGACTTGCCTGTTCGCCAACGACATCGACGCCAAGAAGGGTGCCAGTTACGCCGCGAATTGGGGCGACGAGCATTTGAAGGTCGCCGACGTTGCCGCGCTGAAGACGAAGGACCTGCCCGGCGGCGCCGATCTCGCCTGGGCGTCGTTTCCTTGTCAGGATTTGTCGTTGGCGGGCGCCGGGGCTGGTTTGAGCGGCGAACGTTCGGGAACCTTCTGGCCTTTCTGGCGCCTCATACAGAAGCTCGGCAAAGAAGGCCGCGCGCCTTCTCTCGTCGTCCTCGAAAATGTCTGCGGCGCTCTCTCCTCGCATAATGGAAAGGATTTCGCGACGATCGGTGCCGCGGTCGCCGGTGGAAAATACCGTTTTGGCGCCCTTGTCATAGACGCGGTGCGCTTCGTGCCGCAATCGCGGCCGCGACTCTTCGTCGTCTGCGTTCGGGAAGGGCTGAGCATTCCCGAAGGTCTTGCAGCTGATAGGCCTGATCCCGCGTGGCATCCTCTTCATTTGACCAACGCCTACCAAAAACTGTCGCTGCGATCGAAAGCGGCGTGGACCTGGTGGCGCCTTCCCATTCCTGCGAGGCGAACGGCGACGTTCTCCGATTTGATCGAGGATGAACCGCAAGGCGTTGCTTGGCATACGGTCGAGGAAACTCGATATCTGTTGTCGCTGATGAGCCTGATCAACCGCAAGAAAGTTCAGCAGGCCAAAAAGACGGGCCTGCGCATGGTCGGCGGAATCTACAAGCGCACGCGCAAAGACGAAGAGGGAAAGCGGGTGCAGCGGGCGGAAGTGCGGTTCGACGATATTTCGGGATGCCTCCGCACGCCGGTCGGCGGCTCAAGTCGGCAGTCGATCATCATTGTCGAAGGCAAGAGCGTGCGTTCCCGCCTGTTGTCGCCGCGCGAAGCGACGCGGTTGATGGGACTGCCGGATAGTTACAAGCTTTCGCAAAACTACAACGAGGCTTATCATCTGGCCGGCGACGGCGTCGTCGTTCCCGTCGTGCGTTTTTTGGCCGCCAATATTCTTGAACCGCTGCTTGCGGCTGCAAAAACCCACGCAAAGGAAGCGGCATAAACATGGCGGCCGCCGCGCTCCAAAAAGAACTGGCCGCATTTACGGCGGAAAACGGCTTTCGAGGGAAGGGGCCGATTTCTGTCGCTTTGGTTGTCACCCAACACGCCCGAAACATGGGGCTGCCGCTTGACGAGGAAAAACTCATCACCGAAGGCGGGGGCCAAGTCCTCGGCCTGGGAAAAGGCGCCGTCCAGACGGTTCTCAAGCGACATGGCATCGACCGGGTGCTGGCTTCCGAAGGCGGACGGACTTCGCGCGGCAGCCTGCACAACATGCGACAGTACGTCGCCTTCCTAAATCGGCTCAAGAGCCAGGGCGAAGTTGATTTGGGCGTCGTCGAGGCTTTCTGGATCGACCGGGTTCACGAATTCTTCGCGGGCAAGCCGTTCAAGATCAAGCTCGACGCCTCGAAAAGCCTTCGCACGGTCGTGCGCGATGTCATCGCGCAAGCCGAAGAGCGGCAGAAAACGACACCCGGCATGTATTACGGCGGAGCGGTCTTGCAGCACTTGGTCGGCGCGAAGCTCGATTGTGCTCTCGGCAAGGGAAAGTTCGAGCACAACAGTTTTTCGACGGCGGATTCTCCTGGGTTGCGGGCGGGAGATTTCTTCTTAGGCGACGTGGCAATTCATGTCACAACCTCACCCGGCGAAGCGGTGATCGCACGTTGCGGGGAAAACCTGAACGACGGCGTTCGACCGATTTTGGTGACGCTGCAGCGTGGGCTGGACGTGGCGGAAGGATTGGCGACTAACGTCGGGCTTGGCGATCGCATCGACATCTTTGAAATCGAGCAGTTCGTCGCCCTCAATCTCTATGAGATCGGAAAATTCGCAGCCGACGGCCGCAAAACGGCTGTAGACGACATGGTGAAGCGGTACAACGAAATCGTCGAGGAATTCGAGACCGATCCAAGCCTGAAAATCGAACTACGGAGATGAAGGAAACCCCGGAAGCGCGCAGCCGCATCATGCGTGCCGTGAAGGACCGGGACACGGCGCCTGAGCTGATCGTGCGGCGCTTGGCTCACCGGATGGGTTATCGTTTTCGCCTCTGCCGCAAGGATCTGCCAGGGCGTCCCGATGTTGTGTTCCCGCGATTGCGGAAGGTCATATTCGTCCACGGATGCTTCTGGCACGGCCACGATTGCACGCGCGGCGCGCGCGTTCCCAAACAAAATCGGGCTTACTGGCTGAAAAAGGTCGCTAACAATCGTGTGCGCGATCGGAAAAACCTCGAAAAGCTGGCGACGCTGGGCTGGAAGTCTCTCGTCGTATGGGAATGCGCGACGCGCAATGAGCACGATTTGAATGGGCAAGTTAGCAGGTTCTTGGCAAAGTGAGAGATGTTGTAAGAGTAGGATTATGTAATGACGACCGGGTTTTATGCACGACTCCGCGAAATTCGGGAAGACGACGAGGCTTTGGCGGCATGCATTGACCGCGTTGTAAAGCAGCTAGAAGACACGTCTACCAGCGGCGACCGGCCCGGCATGTTGCTCGGGAAAATACAGTCCGGCAAGACACGGGCGTTCGTCGGCGTCATCGCGCGAGCTTTTGACCGTGGCTTCGATATCGCCGTGGTTTTCACCAAGGGCACCAAGACCCTCTCGGCTCAGACTGTGGCCCGCCTCGCTCATGATCTTCGGGAATTCATCGATGAAGATGAAGTCCTGGTCTTCGATATCATGCAGCCGCCTGGGAAGCTCACAAAAAGCGAACAGCGTCGGAAACTGGTGATTGTCGCCAAGAAACAAGCGAAAAACCTGGAACGGATCATTCATTTTTTTGACGCAGACTACCCCGATCTCAAAGGTCGCAGGGTTCTCATCGTCGATGACGAAGCCGATCTCGCCAGCATTCGGTTCGTCCGCAAGAAAGACCAGCCGGACATCGAACAAGGCAAGATTGCTGAGCAAATGGACGCGTTGCGGCGGCTTGTCGTCAAGGTGGCCTTTCTCCAGGTAACTGCGACGCCGTATTCCCTTTACCTTCAGCCAGACAACTACGAAGTGCCTCCTGATGAGGGCTATGTCTTCAAGCCTAAGAAGCCGGCTTTCACCGAGCTTTTGCCGATTCATAGCGGTTATGTAGGCGGGGACGATTATTTTCTCGCGCCGGTGGAAGACGATCCTCGGTCGTTCCTGATTGTGGAAGTGCCGCGCGATGAGCAAGATGCTTTGCGAAAGGAAGATCAGCGGCGCATCCGAGGGGAACGCGTCCTCGACTCGCCTAACACGACAGGCCTAGTGCGGGCGATCATGACGTTTGTACTTGCGGCGTGCCTACGTCGGTGGCAACAAGGGGAGGCTGGCGAGAAGAAGCGAAAGTACGCCATGGTCATCCACAACGATACGCAAAAAGCGGCGCATGCCTGGCAGGATCAGGTTATCGAATGGGTATTCGACGCAGCGACGGCTGCGGCGACCAATAGCCCGCAAAAGTTGCGGCCTATTTTCGATGCAGCGTTTGCTGACCTGAGCGCATCGATCGAGGCCGACAAGGGTCGCACGCCCAAGTCGGAACAAGCCTTCGACATGTTTATTGAGGCGCTGCAGGGCGGCGATGTGGTGCGGGAAACAGTGAACTCAGACCATGCGGTTATGGCCTTGTTGGACGAAAGAGCTGAATTGAAGCTAAGGACTCCCTTCAATATCTTCGTCGGCGGAAGCATTCTCGATCGTGGCATTACGATTCCGAACCTGATCGCGTTTTACTACGGCCGCAATCCGAGGACTATGCAAGCTGACACGGTGCTGCAGCACTCGCGCATGTATGGGAATCGGGATCGGCGCGACCTGGCGGTCACGCGTTTCTATACGTCGCGCGACGTTTACGATCGGCTCTATACGATCAATGAATTTGAAAACACCTTGCGCAGCGCTTTCGAGAGCGGCGCGCACGAACAAGGCGTGGTTTTCATTCAAGCCGACGCAGCCAATCGCGTGCGCCCTTGCGCGCCGAACAAAGTGCTTCTGAGCAACGTCGTGGCGGTCAGGCCCACCGGCATGTACCTTCCTACCGGCTTTAAGACGCGCACCGGGCGGGAGCTGGCGGCCGCGGAGCGCGAGTTGCACCCACTCATCCCGATCGGTGCCCGCGACAAGCAAAAGTTCGTTGAAGTCGACCGCGGCACGGCGTTGCACATCATCGCCATCATCGAAAAGACTATGGAATTCTCCGACGGCGAATTCGAGTGGGATGCGATGCGGGGCCTGCTGGACTACTATTCGGATGTTAGGGACGGCGGGGATGGCAGAGTTTTGATGCTTGCAGAAACCGGCAGAAAATTGTCGCGAGAGAAGTCGGGCGATAAGTCCGGCCTTTCGATCCTTGGCGGCGGGGTAACTATCCGCAGCCTGGTGCTTGACCCGCTTCGGTCTAAGGCCGCTCTAATCCTTCTTCAGCAAGAAGGGACAACGGGGCAAGGCTGGTCAGGACATCGATTCTGGTGGCCGATCTTGGCAGCGCCTGGAACGGTCGAACCGTGCGTTTTTGCAACGAAGGTCGCAGCGGATTGAGTCGTCGAAGGTGGGGTACTAGAGGTACTAGAACCAGGCAACAACGCAAAGGACCTCACTGCTTTGTGAACTCGGTGCGCTTCCTGTGCTCTCGAATCTGGGAGAAACTGACAGCCAGTTCCGACCCGAGTCTGATCCGGTCACCATAGTCGTGCAGTGGCTGGTTGTCGAGCACGCCGAACACAAGCTGCTTCTTTTCGTCGCAGTGGTTGACACGTACCCACATCCACTCCCCGATCCCCGTTGCTTCATCGGGGAACTCTACCTTCACATAGTCACCGCGTTCATAGGTGGGTGTTGCCTCCCTGTGTCCTAGCGAGATGGGCTGACATGGCCCTTGGTGACCATATGGCAACCAGCAGTCCGATTCTTTGCGGCATTCTTGCTTGAGAGATTTGTTCTGCTCGTGCCACCAAAAGCGATTTGCAAGCATTGCCGCGTCGTCAGGTTTGACGCCTTTGAAATATTCGGCCTTAAAATCAAACGGCCAAGTGCTCTGCCATTCGTCCATGGGCATGTTGATTGAGCCCAAGGCTTCGCGTACTCGATCGAGCCAATTTTCGTAGGTATCTGCGACCATATTCGCCTCCATTGTATCTTGTCGTCACCGGCCAAATGATCTTTTTGCGGACCGCGTGGGCATGGTGGTCAGCGACAGAGCCCGCTCCCTCCCATCAACGCTGCCTCCACCTTTGCGGCTGCATCGTCCTGCATGTGTGGCAACACATGTGAATACACATCCAAGGTGAATGCCGCACTCGTGTGCCCTAGCTGTTCTGAAACAACTTTCGGCGAAACACCGACGGTCAATGCCAGGGTCGCTGCCGTGTGCCGCAGATCATAGAGTCTGATATTCGGTAAACCGGCCCGCTTTAATATCGGCTTGAAATGCTTGTAGACCAGGCTATTGACATTAACTGGCCTTCCGAACTCGGTCACGAAGATCAGGTCCACTGCTTCCGGCCATTCTTCGGGATCAACAACCAGGTGCGTTCTCTGGAATTCCTTCAATTGTTTCAGCCTCGCAATGACCCAATTCTGTAATCTGATAAGTCGTCGGCTTCCGGCGCGCTTTGTCTCACCGTATTCCCATTGACCGGTAGGTCCTTTTCGCAACGTTCTTTTCACGCTGACAGTTCCCCGTTCCCAATCAATGTCCTGCCACTTGAGACCGATGTATTCACTGGGGCGCATGCCGGTTGTCACGGCAACCGCGAGTACAGTCCCATACATCGTGGGAAGAGCGAACTTCAGAAATAGTTTTGTCTGTTCCACGCTGAACACCTGCATCTCTCGTCTTCGAATGCGTGGCAGCTTCAGCCCCTTGCTTGGAACCTCCAGAATCATTTCCCACTGCAGAGCCTGCCTCAAAGCCACATTTAGGACCCAATGGGCACCTTGCACAGTCCTCGGGGAGAGTCCACGATCTGTCATTTGCTGGTAGACCGTTTGCACATCAAATGGTCTGATTGCTACTAGACACTTTTTGCCCAGTAATGGACGGATGTATTTTGCCAACAGGCTCTCGTAACTTTCGTAGGTCTTGCTACAGACTCGCGTCTTGATTGTTTTAAGCCATTGATCGAGAAATTGATCCAAACGAATCTTCGCGCCATCCCTCTCCCTGTCAGCTCCCAATTGGTTGATCTTCTTCCCGAGGAATTTCTGTGCCTGGCGGAGAGAACCATGCACCGTGCGGTTGTAGTAGTTCCGCTCTTTAGTCTCGGGATCACATCCCAAGGGGATGCGAATCATCCAGGTGTTCTCGCGAACAGCAATAATCTGACCCAATTTGCGTGCCATACACACACGTCCTTTCTCCGCTCACCTGCTTACGGGAGCGAGACTGTGCTGTTAAGTGGTGGAGTGGGGAGAGAAAGCGCAGACCGCTAGAAAGAGAGGCCGTTCAATAGTGCTGCTTCCATTTTCGCGGCAGCTTCCTCTTGCATGTGCGGAAGGACGTGCGAATATGTGTCTAGCGTGAACGCTGCGCTGGCATGTCCGAGCTGCTCGGAAACCACTTTGGGCGGTATTCCCACCGTGAGCGCGAGGGTTGCAGCGGTATGCCGAAGATCATAGAGCCGGATCTCAGGCAACCTGGCTTGGCGAAGGATTGGTTTGAAGTGCTTCTTAACCAGGTAGTCTTCGTTGATCGGCCCGCCACGGGCCGTGGTGAAGATGAGATCGGAGAATGCGCCATCGCGTGTTTGTTCTACTGATTCCTCTCGCACCTTTCTCAAGAGGCTTAGCACCCAGCTTTGCAGTTTAACCACTCGCCGGCTCCCAGCTCGCTTTGTTTCTGCGAACCGCCACTGTCCTTCGTTTCTCTGCAGCGTTCGAACGATACCCACAGTTCCGTGCTCCCACTCAACGTCCTGCCAGCAGAGAGCCAAATATTCGCTCGGGCGCATCCCGGTGGTCAGCGCTATTGCGAAAATTGGTCCATACGATGTCCGCACAGCAACTCTCAGAAATGCGCGAGCCTGTTCGGTGGTCAGCACGCGCATCTCTCTACTCTGTTGACGCAGAAGCTGAACTCCCTGTGTTGGGTCATTGAGGAGCAACTGCCAGCGTATCGCCTGGCGCAATGCGCAACGCAAGACGGCGTGCGCATAACGAATTGTCCGCGCCGAAAGATCTCTGTCGATCATCTGCTGATACGCGCCTTGAATGTCGAGAGGCGAAAGGACGGCCATGATCTTCGTGCCGACGTACGGACGGATATATCTCCTCAGCATGGCTTCGTAGTCTCGATATGTTTTCTCGCGAACCTTCGGTTTCGCGGCTGTTTTCAGCCAGTGATCCAGAAATTCGTCGAGCGTGACCTGAACGCCTTCCACTCCCCGGCACAGATCTCGTTCGTGCAACCGCCTCGTTAAGTACGCCTGTGCTTGTCGCAGAGGGCCGCGGACCGTTCGGTTATGGTATTTGCGCTTATGGGTTTCAGGATCACGGCCAAGGTAGACTCGGACGAGCCAATGGCGCTCGCCTCGCGCAATGATCTGACCAACTTTGCGTGACATAAGGGTTCCTCCTTTCTCCGGAACGAGGCGCACATCCGGCGCATTGGGAATGGGCTATTGGTTTTTTTGTGGCAGAGTTCAGCTGAGGGGAAGCACAGCCGGAGGTCTGATTCTCTTAGCTTGGGGTTGCCGACGCGCCCGTGTACCAATGCCGCCGGCTGAGTTGCAGCTATACGGTGTGGCGTAAACTTCGCACAAATTGCGAACGTCGCGTGCGACAACGCAGTGCGTGAGACTTCGCGAACTCAATTCTGGGCTGGTACGGCTGACCTACAGTCAGTCGGTTCTTGTTTCCCCGACACCCCCAAGCCCATTTTCGACAAGGGGTAAAGCCACCGGACATTTTGCGGTCCGCCCAGGTGTCTCACGTCTAAAGCCTTGGCGGCCTTCTGCTTAGCCATACAATGGGAACAAGCAGTCCGAACCAAAGTGGCGTAATTTCACCTCTGGGATCGTGTCCACGCGTGCGGGACAGAAGATCGCGCTGTTCTTTACCGGGCGCAAGCATGCGGGCGAAAATCTGGCGACGGTGTTGGCGCAACGGGCGAAGGAGTTGGGACCTCCGATCCAGATGTGCGACGCACTGTCGCGCAATCTGCCGAAAGAGTTTCAAATCATTGTCGCGAACTGTATCGCGCACGGGAGACGCAAGTTTGTCGAGGTGGCGGCGAAGTTCCCCGAGGAATGCCGTTATGTGTTGGAAACCTTGGGAGAGGTGTACCAGCACGATGCCTTCTGCCGGGAGCAGGGGATGTCGCCGGAGGAACGTCTCGGCCACCACCAAAGCCATAGCGGTCCGCAGATGAAAGAACTGGAGAAATGGTTCGGGGAACAATTTGCGGAGCGCAAAGTGGAGCCCAACTCCAGCTTGGGCCAAGCCATCACCTACATGCAGAATCACTGGGAACGACTGACGCTGTTTTTACGCCAAGCGGGAGCACCGTTAGACAACAATCTTTGCGAACGGGCCCTGAAGAAGGCCATCCTGCATCGCAAAAATGCGCTCTTCTATAAGACCCAGAACGGGGCTCACGTTGGCGACCTCTTCATGAGCCTCATCCACACCTGCCAACTCTGTGGCGCCAATCCCTTCCAGTATCTGACCGAGCTACAGCAACACTCCGAAGAGCTATCGCGGAACCCGGCGCAGTGGATGCCCTGGAATTACCGGGAGGCACTGAAACAGGCTGCGGCGCCGCTGCATCGCGGGTAACCTCGCATAGCCTTTCTATAAACTTGCTGGAAGGACACCCCCATGACAAAACCTGAAACCCGATATCAGAAATACCTAGCCCGCAAGCGGCAAAAGCAGGAAAAGAAGACAACCCAGACCAAACCGGGAAAAGCTGGGTCGATGGCCAGCCAGATAGCTCTGGCCGGCAATGCCCCGATCCATGAATGTCTGGTCCCAGCGAATCTGTTTGAGCGGGGGATCGGTAACTTGGTCTTCAGTCGCTCGCTGCCGGATGGGCGCATGGCCCTCGCCATGTTCCTGCTGGACGTGTTTTGCCTGGGGGTCAAGAATACCTTTTTCGCCATCGTGGCCAGAGACGAGTATGACAGGCGCCTGCGCAGTTGGCGGGAGGCCGAGAGCTTGCAGCGGATCGATCCTGCCTGTTTGCGGAAGCTGGTGGAAGGCGGCGTGGTCTACGCGCGCGAGCTGGGATTCAACCCCCATGCCGATTATGTCGTAGTGCACCAGATCTTCGGCGACGTGGAGGCCGCAGCCTGTCCATCTCATTTCGAGTATGGGCATGCGGGCAAGCCCTTCTATATTTCCGGTCCCCATGAGACCGCGACTCAAGTGCGGACCATCGTCGACCAGCTCCAGCGGCGCTTGGGCCCGGGAAACTTTGAGTACCTCGTGTTGGCACAGTAGCCCAGCGACGGGGAAAGTGGGTCGGCTGACTGTCAATCGACAAACTGAAATATTGAGTGGTCCAGACTGAATTTACGCAGGCTCACCGGAAGGACACTCTTCTTCCGACTGGTCCTCTTTATCGAGAGGGCTGCTGTATGCCTGCAGAAGCAACGTGCGCTGTCCCGAAGACGGAACGCCCTCCACTCGACACATTGTGGAAGCAAAGGTCGGAGGAGCGATTTTGCCAATTGCACCGTAGAGATCGGCGACCAGCTGCTCGTAAGCGTCCTGATCCGTAGAGCAAAAAGCTGACGGAGATTCAAGCAGCAGGGGGAGCTGTTTGGAATTGCAAATGACTGTCAGCATGACTTGCGTCCCTCTCGGTGCTCGGAACTCATTCAGCCGTTTCAATCGGTCGCCGTGCGAATCCAAAGTCGCCTCCGTCCGTCTAACACGAGAAAAAGCACGCTATGCTACCTCGGCGATCAGAGAGGCCGGATCGAATCTGGTGGACATGTCCTTAAGAATGCGACTTCCATCATCCCCCTGATCAAAAACGTAGCCGATGAGCGACTGGCCTTGAGTACTGGGGTGAAGTTGGCGTTTTAGGAATTGATACACGGACTGGTCGTGGAGGCCAACTACAATCTGCCATCCGAGAATGTCTTTGAGAAACTTGAGCACATTTCCGAATTCCTCGATATGCAGCTCGTCCATATTTTGAACTGGGTCATCCAAAAGCAAGAAATGTAGACCCTCAGGGTGAGATGTTGCGAGTGCAAGAAAGAAGGCAATGGCACAGCAGTTCAGCTCACCTTGACTGAAAACGGCCTCCCCCGGGAACTCCCGCTCGCCATATACAGCACACCAGTCGACCTCCGGCTTATGTCGCTTGACCCTAGCGCCTGAGACGGTGACTTGAAAGAACGGATTCTTTGCCAACCGTCGGAACAAATCCTCAAAAGCATCTTTTGTTCTGCCCATCACGAACTCTTGGATGACATCGTTTATACCGGAACTGAGCCTCCGGCGAACCTCCTCTGCAGTTTCAACGAAAGCGTCTAATCGTTTGTGCGCCGCGCGGGCCCGTTCCAGTTTGGCGCTCACTTTAGAGAGCCGATCTTGCGCGGTGCTGATCTGCTTTCGGAGCTCAGCCGAGCGAATTCTGCTGGCGGAAATAGACGAACGAATTCGCCCTATCTCGGTAGCCACTAGTGTGAGCTCCTCGATTTGGCCGATTGCTAGCTGCTCACGGTTTTTCGTAAACTGCTCTATCGACTCCAAAGATGTTTCATGTTCTGTGCCGGTCCTGAATTGAGTCAGCAGTTCAGACATTTCCTCTTCGAACGCCGAAGCGTCAGCTTTCAGGTTTCGAATATTTCGATCGAGTTCGTCGATATTTCGTGTCATTGCTCGTCTTTCGATAGATTGAGCTTCCAGATCTGCCTGCAGCTTCCGGACAAACTGCTCCGTCAGCGATTGCTCCGCACGCTGAGTAGAGATCTTGTCGAATATATGATCAGGCAGATTTGCGAACGGTCGATCGCAGACTGGGCACATGTCAAGGTTTGGAATCGATTGGATTCGTTCTAGAGCTCCGATTAGAGCGAGGCGTGTTTCGGTTACTCCAGCGCCAAACTCCGGCTTTCTCAATTGCTGCTGCAAATCGACGATGCGAGTGTCGATCTGAGAGAGCTTTTGCGCGGCTTCGTTCTTCTGGGCCCCAAGACTCTGCATTAGACGCCCGGAGTTGTCGATCTCCTTCTTGCGGGCGACTGACGCCGCACAGCGCCGCAGCAGATCTTCGGCACTCCTTCTGTCCTCGATAGCTAACCTGAGTCGTTCTTGAACTTTAAGGTCAATCTTTTCAATAGCGCCTTGTGTGGTGCCAGCATTGTCGGTATCGACAACGATGCTGAGTTTGGCCGCGATCTGTTGCAACGTGCTCTTCCACGCATCCTGCTGTGGGTCTGTGGATTCGATATTGGCTATGGTTGAGCGTGTCGCAGCAACTTGCTGTTGAAGTACCGCTGACTCTTGAACTAGTCCATCGAGCTTGCGGGTAACGGCGGCATAGTTGCGGGCTGATCGGGTTATGCCCGCTTCCGCTAGAGCATCCTCGAGCTTGAACACGGAGTCGTCTAAGGCCAGCGATCGGATGACGTCTCCAAGGCCCGCTGAGTCACTGGTCACCAAACGGCGAATATCGGCCTGTTGTAAATACGCCGCGTGTAGAAATAGCTCTGATTCCACTCTTGGCAGAGCTCCATTCACTATCGGCGCTTTCGAGTTCTCTATTATGGCTTCCGCGACTTGAGAACGGCGTCCTGACAATAATTCAAGGGCAAGCTTTGCAGGCGCCTCAGGAGTCCTTGCGTTTATGAGAACTTCGGGTAGATCACTGACATGGTGAAGACGACGAATCGAGCCCGTCAGGAGCAGTTCTATTGCATCGAAGATGCTGGTCTTCCCAGAGGCATTGCGACCATGAAAGAGAACAATGTTGTGATCGAGATCAATCGACTGTTCTACGTTCGCGAATCCACGGAAGTTTCTTAGGTTAAGCTTCGTCAATCGCACGATCGACCTCCGCAACAAGGGTTTGCAAAGCATCCAAGAGCTTTGTCGTTAGCTCTTCGGCTGAACTCGAACCCTTAGTTAGTCCTTCGAGTGCTTCAGCATCGCAGCCTACGAGCATTGTCTCAAGGTCGCCTGTGATTGCGCCCTGTGCGCTGCTCTGAGCGAAGTGCGGATTGGCCAACAACGACAAACGTTTTTCTACTTCGTCGATCGGCATGGTTTCCGCGATCACAAACACTCGCGCGGTGCCACTGAGCTCCTTCTCGACAGAGTGCAGAAGTTCCGGGGAGAGTTTATCCGGGACGAGTACGACCAAGTTTAGAAGGGCTAGTTTGTTGTTCGTGTACGCTGACCAAACGAAGCTCTGGGCCTTTCGGATACTCTGTCGCAGGCTTCTCTCCGAGGCTACTGTCTTGCGTTCGACAGCTACAACAGTGAGTGGATCCGAGCCAATCAATATGGCGTCAAACTCGACTTTAAAGAGCTGTCGATCGAGTTTGAGATCACGCAACGCGCACCGGCTTCGAAGAAAACCGACAATTTCAGAAACTGATCGTCTCTGACTTTCCATTCAGACCCCCAACTCTGCCCGCAACTTCGACATGAGATCGCCGAAATCCACAGAATCAAAGAGTACGTCAGGATCCACAAAGGTTCGTTTTGCTGCAGGGACACCCGGAAGGGGCTTAGACAACACAGGATCCGGGGCAAAATCGGGAAAACTGCCAATCTTGTATTGAGAGCAGGGGACTATAAGGACCTCGAAGGTTGGAAGAGTGCCTATGGTGGCCTCGACGTCGCTGAGATAGGCATTCACCATTGGAACCACGGCAGGAGCGTACGTACCGTAAACGAGACAAATTGTTCGGACCACTCCGGTGCTCTCGGTTATCGTCACCCCCGCAACGTCGCCGTTCATCGATAAGGAGAATCCTGAAGCAGCCCCTAATTCGACTAGTGCAGCCAAAACGGTGAGAAGGACGACATCTTTAATGGGGTCGAATCGAAAAGGCTGATACAACTTTGGATGCTGCACACGCCCTTCCAGAAACATTTCTCGCAGTTCTGAGAGCCGAACCGGAATACCAGCGACGAAATCGTCATAACCACGCGAGCCAGGGACTCCAATGATTGAGTCCAGCATAGTTGGAAGTTCAACATCCATTAACGTTCTGAGTCTTCCGAGCGCATCGTTCCATGCCGTATCGTTCCACTTCGGGAATGCTCTTTCAGGTTGTGTCTGTTGTTCTGCAGTCTCAATTGCTTGCTTGAACCGCTTTCGCAAAAACGCAAAATATAGCGATGAGAACATGTCGTTCGCATACATTCGCAAATGCCGATTTGGTTGATCGCCATTGAGCTGTCGTGCACCAGCAGAGAGGTCCTTGTCTTCGGCGACGAAATATTGAGCAGCGGGTAGCGCGTGCGATTGCCGTAGCTCTTCTATCACTTTTGCCGGAACCATCAAAGTGTAATCTGAACCTGAATACCCGCAAAACAATACGCGTCCGCTCAGAAAATCGCGGACGGCATCCTGACGCCAGCCTCCGGCTGCAGCGGCCTGCAGATCCCCTGTTGTGATGACGATGTGTTCGCAGCTAAGCGGAAATTGAGTCGCACAACCATGGACTTTAGCTAAGATCACTTGGGGGCCGTTAAGGCGATCCAACCATGAGGGCTGGTCCAGCGCAACGCTCAGCGTTTGCTCCGCCGGTTTTGATGTACTGATGGCCAATGCCTTTTCAATCAGCATGTCCCAATTCGTTGTCAAGACTCTCGAAATTCTGCCCTCGATCAGTAAAAACGCTATGAAAAAATGCGAGACGTCCGGGTCAGCATTCTTGAAGCGTCCGAAATCGACGGCTCCGAGCATGCCCTGCTTTGACCCATAGACAACCTGTAATTCTCGAAAGACGTCTCCATACGTCTGCACAAGGGTTTGGCAGAGCTCAGTCTGGACTTGTTCATCAAGACCGCAAAACTCGTCGAGTGTGCATGGATTGCTGACTGCCATCCCTTTTTCTTGCAGCCGTAAGTGGAAGACGTGCTGTTGGCTGAAACCTTCAAACACTGCACGGGCAGCCGCAGTAGCGGGGAGGTGGCAAAAGGCGGCTGCTATCAATTCTGCCAATAGTGGGAGCTTCCGTCGCGAGATGCCCGACCCTAAGCATAGGGCAAGGTGGCCTGCACCCTCTAATACTTGATCTGCCGCATCGAGTTGGTCAGCGAAAGTGGATGGCACTTCTATGTCCCTGATTTTTTCCGAAAGGCGGATAACAGATGCTTTTCACCGATACAGCTATCCACGTGCGTTTCTCGTATTGTGCCATCTGGGCGATCCGAAGTTTCTTCTGGCGCTGGGCCGTTCGGAATCGGGAAAGGGCAGGCACGTCCCGGATCCGATGCTCGAACATTAGCATACGCTGACTTGCAGGATTCCTCGCCAGAGATAGGCACACCTTCAGCACACTGCGAATCGACAGCGAGTTGGAGTGGCAAACAATTCGAGTAGAAGAAGACTGATCGGCCGTCAGTCGCTCCCCGGCTCACCCCCTTCTCCGCAACCAACAAAACTGCTGCATGTCATGATTCACGACGTGCCTCCCTCACAGCGGGCAACGCTATCCTGGGTCGGCCCGTGCGCCCTCCGAATATACTGATGTTGTGGCAGTCCTTGGCCGTCTTCCATCTGAAGTTGACGTGGTCGTAATTGGCGCCGGTTTTGCGGGCGCCTCAGTTGCCGCTGCGCTGACGCGGGCTGGTGTCGCGAGCGGCTTGATTCTCGAACGGGAACTGCTGCCCGGAAGCCACGCCTCCGGGCGCAACGCAGCGATGGCACGCCAACTGGAGGCAGATCCTGTCCTTCGGAAGCTCGCCATTGAAGGCGTTCAGCGACTCCGTGCCAAGACTGTTGCCGGATCTCCGGTCCTCCGCCAGAGCGGAGGCCTATACTTGACTCACGGAGAGCCACACCCAGCCGCCGAATGGTGTGCGCAACTGCACGAACAATGCGTGCCGGCCGAACTGCTATCTGCTGTCAAAGCCCGGCAACGCTTCCCCTTTCTGAACAGGTTTGAGTTTGACTACGCCCTCTTCTGCCCCACCGACGGAATCGTTGATATCCATGCCCTGCTGAGTGATCTGCTGGCGGAGGCCAGGCGGGCCGGCTTTGAGATCATCACCGACTGCGCCTGTGAATCCTTGATCGTTGACGGATCAGTGGTGCGTGGTGTCCGAACGCCACGTGGCGAAGTCAGTGCTCGCATCGTCGTCGACGCCGCAGGCGCGTGGGCGGGGTGTGTTGGCCGCGAATCCGCTCCGCTCCCGCTAAAACGCCTTCGTCGACACCTGTTCGTCTGCGGCGACGCCGGACTTTTTCCCCGTGATGCTCCGCTGGTATGGGATCTGGACGTCGGATATTACGTGCGGCCCGAAGGAGAGGGCCTGCTTCTCTGTCCCTGCGATGAGACCGAGCATCCGCCCGACATACCTGAGGTTGATCCCGAGGCCGAGGATCTCCTGGTCGATAAGCTTTTGAAGTACGCTCCCGGACTGGCGAACATTACCCTACGTCGTAGCTGGGCGTGCCTCCGAACCTTCGCGCCGGACCGGCTACCCATTATCGGATGGGATCCAGACATCGACGGCCTGTTCCACGTTTCGGGTCTCGGTGGTTTTGGAGTTACCACCAGTCTGGCGATCGGCGACGTCGCATCTACACTTTTCTGTGGCGGCGTGGTGGACTGGATCGAGGTCAGTTCCTTCAGCGCTGGGCGAGGAGCCCTCAGGTCAGTTCCGCAGTGCAACAATTGATTGATCGGTGCCCGGAGCTAGCTGGAAGAACAGCCGCAACCGAGCGAAATAGGAAACTCGTTTGCCGGTCCGTCCCCGACGCCGTTGGAGCGCAACGCTCAATCGTCAACTCTGGTCGATCCCTTCTCGCCGTTACACCAGCAGTGTGTTGCCTGGATGTTATCTGGATGATCATCCCTCCAGGCGCCGCCCATCCCCTTCGGATCCCGGTGGTCCGGTACGACGTCGGTGTAGTCCGTAAACTCTTCGTGACAGATTGCGCATATTCCGTTCTGTTCGCTGACTTTCCGCTTCAGAAGCTTCCGCATCTCAGCGGGGGACCTGAGTTCCCGATACCCCCTCGGATGATGCGGATCATCAATGCGCCGAACCCCTGGCTGTAATGTGCGCGCATAATGCGTTGGTTCACGACCGCAGCAGCGGACTGATCTGTGGATGGGACAGTATTCATTGCGACGGAGTTTCATAGGAGTCCTCCGGTGGGGTCCGGTGTTGAAATCTGCTGTGGGCGAGTGGGAAAATTGGGTCGGAGGATGCCTCAACTTCTGACGCGCTGGTACAATTCCTGCCCGAGGGGGATCATGCTAAACCTGATTACAGCAGTCCGGCAGTTGAAGAAGGAAAGAGAGCGGGCGCGGAGAGAAGTGGGGCGGTTGGACGAGGCTTTGAAGATTCTGGGCAGTCTCGGGAGTCTCAACCCAAGGCTCCGGCGCGTTCAGACGATAGCCAGGAAACGGACCATGTCAGCGGCTGCCCGCAAACGAATCGCTGCTGCCCAGCGTGCACGGTGGGCGAAATGGAAGGCGGCCAGACGAAACAAATGAAAGATGACAACGGCCAGGGAGACCCTGCGCTTCTCGACTCTTCGTGTGGCGATCCCTAGCAAGGTTTGGGCAGCTGCCTCGGCCGCCGCTTACAATGGCAACCAGGGCGGCAACTTCGACTATCAGACCCGTGACACCCCCGAAGGGCTACCTGCGGGGACGAGTTCTTGACCAATAGAGTGTCAACGCTGTGTCCCCGGTGTTCCGCAACCGCTCTGCGACTTCTTTTGTCTGGAAGGGCCGGTCTTCGGGCTCCAGGTCACGATTGAGCAACTCGGTGATTTCTTCCGCGGTGCTCGGTTTCCTGATCTTGTTCAGCGCTCGTGAAATGTGCTCGTCGAGACGACGACTCGAATTCGGAATCTGCCGCATTTCCGGTTCCAGCTCTCGAGAAATGAACTTAGCTTATTCCTGACAGGGTCCCGATGTCAGCATGGGCTTGGAGAGGATGCAAACCGGAATGGCAGATCATGACCTGCTCGCCGGCAGCAGCTTAACGAGCAACTTCCCTATCGCCACGGGCTGGTACTCCCCGGCGCCGCCAACCAAAGTGTACGAGCGCTCGAAGCCCTCTGGTCCTTCCACTTTCATTTCCCAGTTGTCATTTGCGTGAGACCCGACAATTGACACCCGCCACTCTCCGGGCTTGTCACTCAGCACGTGTTCAATGACAGCTACAATCTCCCCGCGAGCTCGGGGATCGCCCGTATTCTGCATCTCAATCCTGACCGCCATGTCTCCTATATTGTACAAAGCGGCCCGCTAAAAACTTCTCGTGCAAACCGGTCAAAGGCTCATGGACGGCGCTGTCAAATCCCCGCTTGAAGTGTGGAATGGCCTTCAAGCGCACGACAACTTCGGCCGTTTCACGGCTCTCGAAGAACGAGCCGGGCAATTGCCGCCCCCGTGGCGGATCACCTGTTGAAATGGTCCTTCACAATTCCTGCTGAAAAAGGCGCGCGGGGAAGAATGTTTTTCTGGGGAACCAGTCTTGCGGCAACGAGAGCGCTGGAAAAAGGTAAAGGCTGTGACATTGGTTATGCTCTAGCCATCAACTCCTGCGAGGAAGCCAACAGCGTGGAGGCATGCGCCGTCACAGCCCTTGATGCGATCACCGCTTTCGCGGTCCCAAACCCCAACTACTCCTCGCAGAGCCGTCGGTTTTTTCAGGTCTGGCTGCCCGTCGGGTTACCCTTCCGAGCTGATCACTCAGCCTACTTCGGACTGGCAAAAGTTTAATTAAGCCAACCCTTTCAGCCGTCGACGCAAGCCAACTTAGAGAGTTGCTTGAAGATTGTCAATGCCCGTTTTCGGTGCAATCGGCCTGCTGCGATGGATCAAAACTCGAAAACGCAACCTGTTGAATCGTTGTTGCTTAATGAATGGGAGATTAAATTCTTTCCATTTTTGCACAGAAACATCCACACGTGCTCGAAGGCGTGGGCAACTACTGAGGAGTGTGTCGAGGAACCAGATAAGCATCTTGACGCTGGGAAATTGGTCACGTATGGTTTTTACCAACTCACCAACGCAATGTCAGATCTCGTGGCCTACGTCGATGGCGGCTCTCTCGGGAATCCCGGCCCGTCTGGTATTGGAGTGGTAATTGACGGCTCCACAGACGGCACCATCAGAATTGCCAAATGGATTGGTCACCAGGACAATAATGTCGCTGAGTACGTTGCGCTGCTTGAGGCGCTGCAATGTGCCTTGGGGCTCAAGGCCAAGGCACTTCACGTGTTCTCAGATTCCGAAGTAATGGTCAAGCAGATGAGGGGCGAGTACGGCTGCCGCAGCCCGCGGCTTTATTCCCTGAACTGGATCTGCCGGAAATTGGCCCGGTCGCTCGATTTCTCGATCTCCCACGTTCGTCGAGAAAACAACGCTGAGGCCAATGGGCTGGCCAGCTCGGCCGCTCGCAGGAAGCTTTGCTAATCCCCTATTCGACGGCCAGACATGCGTCCTTGCCGTCTCAGAAGACTTGCCGGAATACGACCAACACAAAGTGAACTGAAACGCCTCTGGAGACAGTTCTTCTCACAGATTCTGGGATGGCCTCGGTTCTTACGCTCTGCCTTCCGTCCGCAGACTTAACGACGGATGATGCTTTCGGCAGTACGCCAACGAGATGCTCCTTGGTTCACCTTCGATACGGAATCCCAGATTGATCCGGTTTTGCGCGAACTGAGCTTGATCGATCTGGCGGGATTATTTGCTGGATTTGAAGCAGCTTGTAGCCCAAGACACGAAAAGAAAGCAGGAAGAGACGCTGCCCGCCGCTCTGGAACCAGAAGATTTCCTACCTTTCCATGGATTGCAACACTACGCCTCTGCTGATGAGAAGTCCGAGGAGGAGAGAAAGTGGCAGTCGAGCTCCCAGCACAATACCCTCCGTTCGAACCAGAGTTGAAGTTGGGGTACGCCAAACGAGTTCAAGTACTCAAGTCGAAACGGATTAAGGAAGACCCTCACTCTCACAATCCTGCACTGACCAAATCGTTTCTGATCTTGTCATTGTGAGCAGTGCGAGAACTTGGTGAGGCGAAGTTTCCGCGGTTGATAAACTGATTTCTTCATATTCTGGCGCCTGGAGAGAGGGAGTAACAATTGAGCGAGTTGGAGTCCACGGTGATCCGGGTTGCGGACGAGACGCAGCGGAATGCGTGGCGGCAGTACTGGCGTAAGGTCATTCATTTTGACCATGGACGAATGCAGCCATGGGTTGCGCTTAGAAATGCGATTGGAGTGACGCTTCCGCTGGCCATTGGCGTCGCGCTGGGGATGCCGCTCGGCGGACTGGCGGTGAGCGCGGGAGCGCTGCAGGTCTCATATTCGGACGGGCACGGCCCTTATGCACAGCGCGCCAAACGGATGCTTACCGCAACATTACTGTGCGCGCTCGCGGTGGTGGCAGGCGGCCTGGCGGGACAAAGCCTCGTCCTGGCCGTGATCGTGCCAAGCTTGTGGGCTTTTGCCGCGGGACTCGGGGTGTGCATTGGCCTGACGGCAGAGAGTTTGGGCGTTATCAGTCTGGTGACGCTGATCATTTACGCCGCGCAGCCGCTGACGCCGGAACGAGCGCTTCTATCCGGTCTGCTTGCTCTCGGCGGAGGCTTGTTGCAAACGGCATTGGCCCTGATGCTTTGGCCGGTACGCCGTTACCAGCCGGAACGGCGTGCCCTAGCTGACTTGTATAGCCAGCTTTCACGTGCGGCGATCGTCCCGACGGGCCCGGAAGGCGGTCCGCCGGCAAGCGAACAAAGCACCGTGGCGAGAGAAACACTGGCCGGGCTTGGGAACGATAACAGCCTGGAAGCAGGGCGCTATTGGTCACTCTTGAATCAGGCGGAACGCATTCGGCTGAGCCTTTTAACCTTGCGCCGATTGCGCAGGAGAATGGAGCGCGACGCCGAGGTATCGGCCAGAGTGGACATGGTGCAACAATTTCTGGATGTCTCGGCCGATGTGTTGGCGAAGATCGGACAGTCGTTGTCGATGGGCGAGGCGACGGACAGAGTTCGGGAGAAGCTGCGGGAGCTGGAGACGTTGGCAGAGAGTTTGCGCGACGAGGAAACGAAGCCAGCTTCAGCTTTTCTTTCGGCGATGACCAGGGATGCCCGCTACCAGATGGACGCACTCATCGGTCAACTCCGCAGTGCCGTTCGTAGCGTAAGCGAAACCACACCTGCCGGATTTGAGGCGTTGGCAAGCCGCGATGCGCTGCAGCCGTGGCCGCGCAGAATTACCGGGAAGCTGGCGACATTGCGGGCGAATCTCACATTGCAGTCGTCGGCGTTTCGCCATGCGATTCGCATGGCGTTGTGCCTGGCCATCGGAGAAGTGGTGGCTCATCAGCTCCACAACGGTCGGTCCTATTGGCTGGCGATGACGATCGTGCTGGTGCTGAAGCAGGAGTTCGCCGCGACTTTCAGCCGCGGTTTGCTGCGGATTGGCGGCACGATCCTGGGCTTGCTGTTGGCGACTGGGCTCTTTCACTTTTTTCCGCCGGGCATTGGTCTGAAAGTGGTTCTGGTCGGCATATTCGTGTTTCTGCTGCGATGGGCGGGAGCGGCAAATTATGGCGTGTTCACGATCGCGGTCAGCGCCCTCATCGTGGTGATGGTTGCGTTCACCGGAGTGTCCCCCAAGGCAGTCATCCTGGCACGCGGAGAAATGACATGCCTCGGCGGCCTCATTGCGCTGGCCGCGTATCTGGTGTGGCCCACGTGGGAACGGACCCGGGTTGGGCAGGTGCTGGCGCAGATGCTGGAGGCCTATCGAGCGTACTTTCATGCTGTGGCGGAAGCACACCTGCAAGGCAATTCGCGGAATGAGGCCGAGTTGAATCGCGTGCGTCTGGCGGCGCGGCTGGCGCGATCGAACATGGAGGCCTCCGCGGACCGACTGCGGGCGGAGCCAGGTACCCGCCCGGAGCAGATCGATCTGCTGACGGCAATGCTCGCGAACTCGTATCGTTTTGTGCGCGCCATCATGGCATTGGAAGCGGTGCCAGTTGGAGCCGAGCCAGTGCGCGAGGAGTTTCGAGACTTCGCGCGCGACGTGGAAAGGACTCTCGAGCTGCTGGCGGCGGCGCTGCGAGGAGAAAAGGTGTTTGTCCGGGACCTGCCCGATCTTCGCGAGGATCATCATCGCCTGGTACGTTCGGCGAACTCCGAGATGATTCGCTATGCGCTGGTGAACGAGGAAACGGATCGTATGACGAACAGTTCGAATACGCTCCGTGAACAGGTACTGCAGTGGGAGAGATTGCAGTCGTAGCTTCTTATTTCATGCCTAATCGGCCGTCAGTCATCGATTCTGGTCGATCCTTTTTCCGAGTTGCACCACCAGTGGACTGCCCGGATGTTGTCTGGATGATCATCTCTCCACGCCCCTCCCATCCCTTTCGGATTCTTATGGTCTGGCACAACGTCGTTGTAGTCCGTAAACTCTTCGTGACAGATTGCGCATATTCCGTTCTGTTCGCTGACTTTCCGCTTCAGAAGCTTCCGCATCTCAGCGGGGGACCTGAGTTCCCGATACCCCCTCGGATGATGCGGATCATCAATGCGCCGAACCCCTGGCTGTAATGTGCGCGCATAATGCGTTGGTTCGCGGCCGCAGCAGCGGAGCGATCTATGGATGGGGCAATATTCATTGCGACGGAGTTTCATGGCATTCCTCCGGTGGTGAGGCTTTGACCTGTTTCAGCTGATCTTTAAGGGGTTGCTTGTGCGGTGCGCACGGCCTCTATTGGCCGAAGCTCGGAGCTATTGCGGAGATTGATCTGACATTCCGCTACAAGAAACTGCGGATCAGGACCGTGCCGGGGTTGAGGCGTTCTTGCGGGTCGTGACGGCGGACATGGGCATGTTTACAGGCACGGGACCGCCAGCGGCCAACGAGATAGTGCTCTGCCCGGTAATACTATGTAACGAAACACCATAATAAAGGGGGTTGTGTGACATAAAGTTGACTTCGACACCCGATTTTCGCTACGATATTCATCAAAACCCCCTTATTCAGGGGGCTTAGTTACGGAGAATAACGTGCGACTCACCACCCGATCTTTATCGATGCAGGAGAGCCGGGTCGTGCTGGCGCTCACCGAACGGAGGCGGCGGGAGACGACGCGAGCAGAAATCGTCGAACTGCTCGGCGTAACCCCAAAGGCGGCCGACCATGTCATTGAATCGCTGCGCCGCAAAGGCTGGCTCGAACGGGCGACCTGGGGACAGTATCTGCTTATACCGCCAGAACAGGGGCCGGACGCTCTGGGCGACAGCAATCTTCTGGCGCTCGCTAGCCGCATCGCTAATCCTTATTACATCGGCTTCAGCACCGCCGCCGCCCATTACGGCCTGACGACGCAGCACCGCAACGTCATCTTCGTTGTGACGCCGCTGCGGCTGCGGGGACGCCAAGTCGGAGAGTCGCAGGTCCGGATCGTCAATCAGGCGGACAGCAAGTTTTTCGGCTTCGAGCCGGTCGATGTGCTCGGCTACAAGGTCATGATCTCCGACCGTGAAAAGACCGCTATCGACTGCGTCGACCGCCCGGCGCTGGCCGGCGGCGTTGGGGAGGCGGCCATTATTCTGGCGACCGCCAGCCGCCGGTTCGACTGGAAGAAAGCGGCCGATTACCTGCAACGGATCGAATCAGGTGCGCTCGTGCGGCGCTTCGGCTGGCTCGTCGATCACGTCAAGGCCGATATGCCGCCCGAAGTGCGCGAACGCCTGCTCGGCCTGACCGGCCGCAGCACCAGGGCGTGGCTCGGTCCCGCTCCCGAGCGCGCGCTGACGGGCGCCATCGGCTATGACAACACGTGGCGTCTTTTTGTCAACGTGCCGCGTGAGGAGTTGCACGGCAGCGCTGGGCTGGGTCGGCGGAAGTCCGTCAGGAAGGACAGTTAAGGAATGCTGACACAGCCGCAGGTGCAGCGTTATTCGAATGAATCCGGCCTCCGCGACATCATGATTGCGGAAAAGGAGGTCGTGCTGACCTTCCTGCTGCAGCTGCTGTCGGAGCGCGGCATTCTGGACCGACTGGCCTTCAAGGGCGGCACGTGTCTTCGGAAAATGTTTCTCGGGAACCAGGGACGGTTCTCCACCGATCTCGACTTCACCGGCATCGAGGATCACGATCACGAGGAACTCATCCTCGCCATGATGGAGGCCTTCGAACAGCCGTTTCACGGCATTCAATTCGCCATTCCTGACGAGGGATACTATGAGACGCAGGACGGTCTGTCCTGGGGCGTCAATCCGACCTATTCTCATGACTGGAACGCGAGCGGCGTGAGCGAGGTAAAACTCCAGATCAGCCGCAGGGAAACGCCGACGCTGCCGACGGAGCGGCGCCCACAGATCGAGCAGAGTTATTTCAAACTATTGCCGTTCGCACCCGCCGAAATCATATGCCTCGCGCTGCCCGAAATCGTTGCCGAGAAAATCCGCGCCTGTTATCAGCGGAACAAGACGCGCGACATCTACGATCTCGGCATGTTCGCCACAAGGCCTCTCGACCAGGCGCTGATCCGCCGCCTCGTAGTGCTGAAGCTCTGGCAGGCGCGCGATACTTTCGATCCGGCGCGGCTGATGCAGAAGTTCCAGGACGGCAGGGACTTCGACTGGGATGACCTCCGCCAGCTCCTCAACCGCGCAGTAGTCATTGACCGCGACAAGATTACTGCCGACTGTGTCAGAGGGTTCGGATTTCTGGCAGAGCTGACGCCCGAAGAGCAGACGCTGGCCAACGACCCGCATCAGCGGGAGCACGCGCTAGGGGAGAGACTGCGGGCGGCGCCAACGCGGGGCTGACGGGCCAGCAGGTTGCCGGCCGCGACGGCGTGTGTTAGACAAGCACTAATGCGCGCGTATTCTTTATGCGGCGCTTCTGGAGAAACAGAACTCCAACGGGTGTGCCAACAATGTCTTGTGCTTTATCACCGATGTCATGAATCGACTCATTGGCGGCCAAACGGTCGTAATAGTCGAGAGGGGCTTCTGACGAGTGCCTACAGACCTGTGCTGACCTCGAACCCAAGTGCCTTCAGCAACTCCGAGGGAACATACTTCTGATCTTTGTTTCGGGACACCCAGTCCCGTAGCTTCGGAGACGTCACGTACTCCGAAGGCGAGAGCTTAAGCTCTTCGACAACTCTCTCGAAGGAACTCTGCGAGACAAGTGGGGGCTCAATCGCTGCCGGATTCGTAAACTGTGGGTTGCCGCGCCTCACGGCTGTTCTCCTGGCAACCAAGATATATTCATTCACGGTTGAATGACAACAGACCGGCGTGGCTTTAGATTTCGAGGCTTCGGATTTCGACTTTTTTGTTGACATCCGCCAGTGGCGGGCGTAGTTTTCGCTACATTCAGCGATGCGGGGCTTGGGGAATCGGGTCAACTTCTGCTACCTCCTGTCGCTGCTTCCCCTGAAGTCAGACAGATTGTCCAGCGCACCTGCTTAGAGCAACGCACTTATGCGTTTTGGTGCGCAACAGCCATGGCCGGAGATTGCTCTGGCCACTGTCCAGTCTTTAGGAGAAGCGAATTGAGTTGCACGCAAGCCCACTGCTCGCCGCGGAATCATTTCTCCTACACGGGGGCGAGCCTGCCGCACGGCAATTTCGCTCAACGGAAGTTCCTCTGGATCGGACAGCAACCCTTCACATTGAAGAACAACGAAAGGAGAGGGTACCGGCATGAAGAAAACCAATTGGCTCCTGTGGGTAATCGTTTTGGGCTTGGGACTGGTCGTGCAGACGACAGCCCAGCAGGCTGTACTTAAACATCGTGGGACACTGCGTAAGGATCCGTCGAGCAAGAATCCGCCGATCATGCGACTCGACGCTGGCATTGATGTCGACCTTATCGATCCCACGCCAACACATGGCTATTACCACGTGCGCACGTCGGATCCAGAGGCGGAAGGATGGATCTATTCCCGCAGCATCGACATCGTCACTGCCACTGCTCTGGCGCCAACACCGACGCCCACTGCCCCTACTCCGGGGACGCCGCCCACACCGCCCTCCGGGATCGCGAGCGCGTTTTCGCCCGACTGGGAGAAACCTGCTCCGAACTCAACCACCTTCGCCGGCCCGGATGGCGACTGTGGCCCAACTGGAGATGGCGGAGACTCGTTCACGAATGCCCGCAAGAATCGGAGTGACGACGCCACCAGTCCTCACGAGGTAACCTGGAAGGCATTGCAGTCGCTGCCCTTCCCTGCTCATGCGCCTAGATCCCTGGCCCAGTGGACTTCGCAACAGATGCAAGTCATTCAACCCTACGAAGGTGTTCCGGTTTCCGTAGTGGGTTATCTGGTGAAAATCAAGGTGGAAGATACGGGCTCGGGGGAATCGACTAACTGCCATTTTGTAAACCCGGACGAAGTGGATTGGCATATGCCTTTCGCCGAACGTTTCGGAGATGCCGAGGCGACGGCGGTGGTAGTGGAGACCACGCCTCGCATTCGGAAAGAACACCTGAAGTGGACGACCGCCAATCTTTCGCCCTGGGTGAATTCAAATTCCCCAGTTCGCATCAGCGGTTGGACGCTGCTGGATCCGGAGCACGGCGCACAGATTGGACAGTTCCGGTCGACGCTTTGGGAGGTTCACCCGGTCACGAAGATAGAAGTCTTCAAAGACGGGCAGTGGGTGAACGCTGATAACTTGCCCTAGCAGGCTGCGGAACACGCTCTACCGCAGCCTGTCTGCGGCCCTTTTTCAGAGTTTGTGAGCCGCCAGAGTATCCATCGCTGCACAAGGAGAAGGCAACAGTGCCACTTTTGGAACAGGCGGATGTCTTGCCCGCAACCTGACCGTCATTGTTCCCCCGATCTATTTGCTTTGTTCGAGCCTCACTCGCATAATTTTCGATCATGTTCTTCGAGACGCTCTACCGCGTTGACCCGCGCGGGAAGTCCTTTGACCCAGGCGATCTCGCTTCCCTTTCAGACACGGAATACTACCAGCCCCACATCGAATTCGAGTTCCGGGGTGGGAAGCAAGTTTTCTTCGTCCGCGAAAAGCATGGCTTCTTCGACGACCAGCAAAAGAAGATGGTGCACCACCGAGACACTCTAAACCCCGAGGAGGGGTTCGCGAAAATGGCCGAGGCCTGGACTAAGTATGGGGAGCAACTGAAGTATCGCGCGTCGCAGGGATTCGTCCACGCCTTCTCGGTCAGAATCCCTGAAGGCGGAATGAACCACCGGCTCTTGGACCCGAACGCCGAGTCATTGCTCCCGTGACAGTCGGAGAGCCCAACGACGCTTCCGAAACTCGGCATTTCGCCCAAGTTCCAACGCCTCCGAGCAGCCAATCCCCGTCCCTCAGCAATATGTGACGGCGGCACCAGTCGCTCAGGAAACAGAGCCAATCAATTAGAATCCCTTGCTGAGGGGGAATTCATGGCAAATCTAAAGGGACTGGCGTCCATAGTGTCGGAGTTGACGGTAGAGAGAACGAATCTGGCAAACCAGCTTAAACATGTTGATGCGGCTCTTTCAGTTCTTGGCAAGTTGAACGGTGGAAGTTCTCACACGAAACCGAGGCGTACCCTGTCAGCTTCGGCTCGTAGGAGGATCAGCCTCGCGCAGAAAGCGCGATGGGCAAAGAGATCCGCGAATGACCAAGCGGGTAAGATGAGACCCAAGCGCATCATGTCAGCATCAGCCCGCAGGAAGATCGCAGCCGCACAGCGGGCACGATGGGCAAAGGTCCGTGCGGAGAAAGCGGCCTAGGACCTTTGGACTCGGGGAGAAAAAATGATTCCTCCCACCTACAAACCGAAGAAAAAGTTTATGCAGCTTGCGATCGCGGAGGCAAAGCGCGCCCGCGACCGGGGCGACTATCCTATCGGTGCGGTCATCACGCGTCTTGTTGGGAAACGGGAAGTGGTTATCGCGTCTGCCGGCAACCGGGTAAAAACTTCGGGTTCATCCATCAAGCATGTGGAGCTTGAAACATTGAAATATGTTTCCTCCGGCTACGGTCGGTATCTACCGGATTTCGTGTTGTATTCCACGCACGAACCTTGTGCTATGTGCGCGGGTGCCTGCGTCTGGTCCAAAATAGGGGCGGTGGTGTTTGGCGTTTCCCAAGAAGATATCACCGCCTACGGCAAGAAACACGGTACCGAGGAATTTAAATGGCGCGCCTGTCTCATTTCGTGCAAATTCGTCCTTGAAAAGGGCGACCTTCACATTCCCGTCTTCGACAATTTTTTGAGACTGGAGTGCCGAAAGTTATTCGGATATCGAGCCTCCTGACGTGCCTCGCCCCCCGCCCCCGCGCGAAGCCCGAACCCGAATCGCAAGACCCAACGGGATATGAGTGCCCTCGTCGCAATGCGGCCCACTCCACGGGGTGCTTCTCTTGACTTTTTCTAGTCACGAGCGTAATCAAGAGAAGCAGTTTGCTTCTGGTGCTTTTTTGAAAGCTCAATAGGGAAGCCGGTGAAAGTCCGGCACGGCCCCGCCACTGTGATCGCGGAGGGCTGGCCACAATGCCACTGACCTACAGGTTGGGAAGGCGACCAGTCCGTTGAAGCGAGAGTCAGGAGACCTGCCAGAAGTCGGATGGGTGAACCTTCGCGGGAAGGCAAGCAATGAGAACCCGGCTTCCGGATCGTCTTTTCTGTTCTGACCTCAGTCCTGAGGTCTCATCCACCTTACTTCTCATTTTTTTGAAGGCTCCTCGTCTGCCAGTCCATTACTTCCCGTCACGGGACAGGAGGAGCTATGCATCGCCTTTTCGTTGTTTTCCCGCCCTGAGAATCGCGTATCGCACCGGAGTTCGCTTCCGGTTTTGACTCTCGCTTCGACAAGGATAAGGAGATACTACTATGGTTTACCTGATCGTTTTGCTGGCGGTCCTGGCGCGCTTCATTCCACATATTCCGAACTTTTCCCCAGTGTACGGAGCTCTTCTGTTCGGCGGCGCACACCTGAGGAAGCGCGATTCCATCTGGTTTCCACTTGTGCTTTTGGGCGCGAGCGATTTTGTCCTGACCAATGTCATTTACCGCATGAGTATCGGGTGGGCGGAACTGATCCAGATCGTGGCATTCGCTGCGATCGCAATGATCGGCTGGTTGCTGCGGCCGAGGGTCACGCTGCGTCGGTTCTCGTTCGCCTGCGTCGCCGGGCCCACAGCGTTCTACCTGATCAGTAATTTTGGAGTGTGGCTGGGCTGGCATACGTATCCGCCGACCTGGGCGGGATTAATTCAGTGCTATGTCGCTGGAATTCCGTTTTACGGGTATTCCCTGGGCAGCACCTTCCTATTTGCCGGAGTTCTGTTCGGACTTTATGAGTTTTACCGAGCGCGGCATGTGCACAACGTGCAAGCTCGAACCAGCTAGTTCGGAGCCGATGCGGGTCCGGCGCTGGTGTTTTGTGTAGAGGAGGGGCGACAACATGCGAATCTGTTCATTCCTGCCGTCAGGAACGGAAATACTGTTCGCTCTCGGCTTAGCTGACTCGGTTATGGGGGTCACTTTCGAGTGTGATTACCCACCGGAAGCCCGCACGAAACCGGTAGTCGTTTACAGCAAATTGCCACCCCACTTGCCCGAACGAGAGATTGATCGGCACGTTAAGGTTTCCTCGCAGGCGGGCGAAAGCCTTTACCGGCTGGATGCGGAGAAACTGGAGCAGATCCAGCCGGACCTCATCGTCACACAAGATCTGTGCCACGTCTGCGCGGCCTCCCCGGACGATTTGGGCGCTGTGCTGGGACGGCTGCCACGGGAGCCGAGGGTGCTTGCCCTCAGTCCACGAACCGTTGCAGACGTTTGGAGCGACATTCTCGCTGTCGGCGAGGCCACCGATCGGGCCGCGGAGGCAACCGAACTCGTTTCGCGTGTCACTGTGCAGGTTTCCGGGTTGGCGGAAAGACGCACTGGAGATCCTCCACGCGTCTTGTGTCTGGAGTGGCTCGACCCGCCGTTTGTCGGTGGCCACTGGGTGCCGGAGATGGTAGCCCTCGCGGGTGGAATTGACGTTCTGGGCCGTGCCGGCGAGCCCGGGTATCAAGTCAGCTGGCAAACCGTCGTGGACAGTGATCCCGATCTGATCCTCGCTATGCCCTGTGGCTATCATGCACGCGAAGTCCAAAAAGAGCTCAAGGAGGTACCATTTCCAGCCGAGTGGTATTCGCTGCGGGCAGTGCGGACCCGCAACGTATTTGCGATGGACGCCAGCAGCCATTTTTCGCGTCCTGGTCCGAGGATCGCAGAAGGAATTCTGGCTATGGCTGATCTCTTCCGCCAGACTAAGCTCGCGAGAAAGTCCGCTGCGCCCGTCCGCCAATCACCCGTGCGGCTTCGCGTGGGCAATCGGTCATGAAGCGCATTCTTCTCTCCTGGAGCAGCGGCAAAGACAGTGCATGGAGTCTTCATGTTCTCCGCCAGCGCGCAGAGTATGAAGTCGCAGGACTGCTGACTACTTTCAACGAAACCGCCGGCCGCGTTGCCATGCATGCGGTTCGACGCGAACTGGTCGAGCAGCAAGCTGCGGCTGCCGGACTTCCACTCTGGGCCGTTCCGTTGCCTTGGCCATGTCCCAACGAGCAGTATGAGTCGCTGATGGCTCAAACCTGTGCCAAGGCAGTCTCGGAAGGAATCGAAGGAATCGCGTTTGGCGATCTCTTCCTCGATGATGTACGTGCCTACCGGGAAAGGCAAATGAAAGGCACGGGACTAGAACCGATATTCCCCGTGTGGGGGCTGCCGACGCGGGATCTGGCACAGGAGATGATCGCGTCCGGAGTACGAGCAAAGTTGACTTGTATCGACACAAGGAAACTTGAGCAATCCTTCGCCGGCCGCGAGTTCGATCAGACGTTTCTGTCGGCCTTACCCGATGGAGCGGATCCCTGCGGTGAACGCGGGGAATTCCATTCATTTGTATATGCAGGGCCCATGCTGAACGCTGCCCTCTCGGTTTCAGTGGGCGTGACGGTGGTTCGCGATCACTTTGCCTTTGCCGACCTGATTTCTGGCTGAGTGTATTCTTCTAGAGTCTTCCTGGCTGCTGTCACCTCTTCAGCGGCACCGCCGCTCTCCCCCTCTATCATCTTCTGTGCTCGGGGTCTTCAGCCCCTCATCACTCGAGTAGGGTCGCCTCCGCACCTGACAGTCAGACCAGATTCCCGGCAAACGCGCAACCCCATGTGCGTCCGCAGATGATGACAACGCGCTTGTTACCTCCCATAGACATGCTCATCCACGTCCATCTCTTTCGCCTCGGCATGACCTGCCATTGACGCCGGGATGCTTCCTAGAGTAGATTTGTTCTTGTCACCAGTAAACATAGTTACAGTGGTTACATAGATTTACCTCAATGAAACTGGTCAATCACCACTGGATACCGCGCGACATCGTCGGGGGCAACCTCGCCTTAGATCTAGTGAACACCGTGTCAGGCTGGAATAATGATTCGGAAGACTGGGTTCCCGATATTGCCAGTTTCCTTGTTTGGGCTCGAACCTGCCGTGTACTCGGTACACGAGAGCAGAACGAGGCTGCTCGCCACGCTAAGGATTCCCCCGTTGCGGCCGAGCGGGTTCTTGCTTCCGTGAAAGAGCTACGTTTCGCTTTGTGGAGGCTCACAGATTCTCTCGAACATCGTAAGGCCGCCGAGCCCGGCGATCTCACAGTAATTGACGAATGGAATCGCCGATTGGCCCTTTCTGAGCAAGTCATAGTCAGAGGCAACAAGATCGACTTCGCAATCAACCGGGATATTTCAGCGCTGGAACTTCCCGGCCTCCGAGTGACCGCGGCGGCCCTGTCGTTTCTGAAGAACCTCTCTGCGGCGCGAATCAAGACGTGCCCGGCCCACGATTGTGGCTGGAAGTTCGTGGACCAATCAAAGAACAGGTCACGGCGGTGGTGCGACATGGCTGTCTGTGGAAACTTGGCGAAGACGAGGCAGTACCGTGCGCGAAATGGTTAAGACAATATAAGGGTGGGATTTGGCACCGAACAGCACCTTGAGCAGTGTGGTGATCGGTGAAGAATCTTACATAACCTGTAACGACGCGGATGGTGGTTGCACTATGCCGTGAGAATTCTGTGGTGAGATCACTATGGGCCGGACAATCGCTTATATCGGAGTTCCTACTAGTCTCGGGTCGTACAGCCCTGGACAAGAGAAGGCGCCGCAAGCCTTCCGAGACGCGGGCTTTCCGGAAATGCTTCGGAAGGAAGGTCTAACGGTTGTAGATTACGGCGATCTTTCCGTGCGGCGCTGGCGTCCAGATAGACAGAATCCGCTGGCGCAGCACTGGGAGGCAGTCACTGCCTGCGTCCAAGAGACCGATGCTCATTTAGCGGAAGCAGTCAGTCAACGGCACATTCCTGTTGTGATCGGGGGAAATTGCACTGTCGAGTTCGGGGTGGTAGCGGCGAATCTGAGGAAGTGCGAGAGCTTGGGCCTGATTTATGTGGACCTGCACGCTGACATGAATACTCCCGCGTCCACCGCAGATGGTGCGCTCGACTGGATGGGAGTGGCGCATATGTTGGGCTTGAACGGGGCTATTCCGCAATTGGCAAGCTGTGGACCGCACTATCCTTTGATTTCCCCTGCGCAGATTCATCTCGTTGGATTCGACCCAGACAGCGCAACGGAGTGGGAGCGCAGTGCCATCCGGGAGCGTGCGATCGCTACGTCGCATCTAGCCGATGTCGCCCAGTCCCCCGTTAGGTGCGCAGACACGATCCTATCCAAATGGGCGACGAAATTTGAGCGGCTCCTCGTGCACTTGGATGTCGATGTGATTGATTTTAACGATCTGCCGCTGGCGGAGAACTATTCGAAAAACAAGGGGCTGTCGTACAGCCATACGCTGGAGTTGTTGGAGGTTTTGTTTAAGAGCCCGAAGTTTGCTGGATTGACTCTGACGGAAATCAACCCAGACCACGGTGCCGAAGATGGATCCACCATTCAGAGGTTCGCTCAAGATCTGTCGCGATTACTCGCCCGGCTAGGATAAATAGCTGTGCGCTGAAACACCCCACTTCAGAAGGGAATCTCGGAATCTGCGACTGCTGAAGCAGCCGGCTCCCGGTTAGATTCTTCGCCCGGCGCCTCCGCTCTTGCCTCTTCTCCGTTGTCTCGCGACCCGAGCAGAACAATGTCCCGGGCGACGATCTCGGTCCGATATTTCCTTTCCCCACTCTGCTTGTCTTCCCAAGTCGATGTCTGCAGCTTGCCTTCGATGTAGAGCTTCGAGCCTTTGCGCACGTACTCCCCAACGATCTCCGCCAAACGCTGCCAAGCCACAACGCTGTGCCACTCTGTCCTGTCTTGCCATACGTCGTTTTTGTCTTTGAATCGCTCGTTGGTGGCGAGGCTGAGTTTGGCGACAGGAACCCCACTGGCCGTGTACTTGACCTCAGGATCCTGTCCAACATTCCCCACTAGGATCACCTTGTTCACACTCTTTGCCATGTCGTACTCCAGTTCGTGAATTTATGAGCAACCGCTCGTGCTGCCACAAGTCATACACCGATAGCAGGAGCCGTTCCTCACCATCAGTGAGCCGCAGAATTGGCATACCGGTGCATCTCCAAGCTCTACGACCTGCCCCAAGCCCTCGACTGCGCTGGTCACTTCACGCTGCGGTTGGGCCAGCTTCGGTAATTCAAACAGAAGTCCCTGCTCGCCTTTCAGGAAGCGCAGTTCGAGCCAGCGGAATTATGTTGCCCCGGCTATTATGTAGCGTTGTGTCCACGTTGCCAGCAGAGCGGCGCATGTGCTTGTGGACAAGACCACATAATCTCGGAGATCGAGTTAGTCCAAACGGTGACGCCGTCAGTGATAACCCTGACGCAGCTATATGCGTGGAGAGAGCGCGAAACCGAACAGAATCGCCACTGTCGTGTCGTCGACCAGACCTGCGCTGGCTAGTACCGCTCGGAAGCATCAGAGCGACAGTAAGCGAATCTTGCAGCGACAGGAGGACGGCGTTTGAGAGAAGGTGTCCTGCAGATCAACTTGCATCAGAAGTGCCACGGGACTGCTGGTCAAAAGCTAGACTTGTAACTTCCACAGTCCATCGAGATCAGTGGGTCTGGCGCGACCTTGGTGTTTCAGCAGCACCAGTGCTCTGGTGATTGTTTGCGGTTTTTCTCTGAACCGATAGGCTAGTTCCTTCACGTCCACACCGACTCTTTGGTTCCGGTACAGCTTTTGAGTCATTCGCCCATGTTCCATGATCGCTTCCGCAAGCTGTTTGATTTCCTGATCCCGCTCTTTGTTGCTTGCTTCGGACGCTCTCCAGGGAAAGCTGGCAACTAGATCACCGATGACCTCTCGTATACGGCTCACGTACGTCCCCCAATAATTAATGAAGAAGATCGCAGCGTCCAGGATGGCTATCCTCTGCCGCCACGTTGCCGATCCCTACCGCGGCGATCTGGGACAGGATCTACCCATCGAGGTCCCGCTCAAGCTGAGGGAGCTGTTCGATGCCAGCCCGTAAAACCCTGTAATAGACCTCGGCACTCCGTCGGCTGACGATAGTTGTTTTCTCACCCCTGATATACCGCTCTAGTTCGCGCGCCGTATATAGGGTGAGAGAAATGTCCGTTCCCTCGGACGTCAACCTGTGTTGTCGGTTTATCTCTGCTCCGACCTGCTCCAGTGCTTTGATGATAGTTTGTGCTGCCACAGCGCCGCGTTCTTTGGCCACAAGCGTTCCCGGGCCGTGAATGAAATCAGCTATCATTTGAAGCGCGTCAGTGACGCACCTGGGGTCGAATAGTGAACTCATTGCCCGAACTAAAGCAGCTCCAAGAATAAAGGTGCGGCGAACGCAACCAAGTTGACAAGTCCGCCCAACGCTAGCCCAAGTGCTTCCGGTCCCAATGGATCAACCGTTTCTCTTATCATCCGGAGAAATCTGGGGCATCAAATGTGATCCACAAAGAAAACAGGCCCCAAAGTGCCCACAAGGCTGTCGACACGTGCAGAGCGTGTTGCGGTTCCGCTCCGCTTCTTCGGTCGAAAGCAACCACTAATACCAATGCTGGCATCACCAGAAGTGTCGCCACCAACAAAAAGAACGCAGCCAGTCTGTTGGCTGTGGTTCTTCTTTCCGATTCAGACTGTGCATCCTCTACCTCAATCATGACTCTGCCTTGTGCGCTCCCCGCATGACACCTTCCGAAATCTGAAGATACTTCCGAGGTAGGGGTGAGTGTTCGGGGTTCAAACACTCGGCGGCAATCTTGAGTTCCGGCAGTTACTCGATTTGCTCGGAACCGGGAACTTCAACTCCACCAGCAACATTGGGACGATGCTACCTGGTCCCTCTGTCGAGCTCTGCCATCAAGTCCAGCAGTTTCCGGACCTCCGGGTCCCCAGGTAGTCCTTTGGCCTTAAGCTCTGCTACGGCCTGATCTGGTCTCAGAACTGTGAATTTTGGAGCGTTATAAGGCTTCTTAGCCTTTGGCGGAGTATTGGGTTGGCTGTCACTGACGGAGCGGTTCGGGCTTCCACCGCTGGATTGCATGCGTGAATCTCCTTGGTCTCTTTTAGATGAAACTCCCCACAATCAGGATCATTCAAAACCACCTGCAGCCGGGTTGGAGAAAAAAATGATTCTTGTTACGAAAACAGAACAAAGGCGAGGGACATCACGCACGCATACTAGTCGAATCCCTAAATTCCATAGGAGGTTCGACCATGTTTGAACAGATCTTCACGCGTCAATCAACAATCAGACGGCATCGGCAAGGCCCTTTGGCAGAGGAACGGCGTCGTTATTTGGCCTTCAAGGCCGAGGGCGGGGCAACCTGGGGCACATTGTGCACAACCGCAGATTACATTTTGGCCGTTGCCAATCGCCTGGCCCTGGGAGACAAAACGACTATCTCTCTCGAAGCGATTGAGGCCGCTGCAAATAGCTGGGCACGATCTTCGTGCAAAAATCCTTCGGCGACTTTTCGAGGCCGACGAAGGGCATTCAGGTCTGTGGCTTGTTCGTGGTTGGGTTTTCTAGGTCGCCTGACACTACCGCCAAGAGAACCTGAGCCATATGAGCATCTTGTGCAGGAATTTGCTCAGTACATGGCCAAAGAACGAGGTTTTTCGCCTAGAACGATTGCCTGGTATTCCTGGTGTATCAAGGACTTCCTCAATCGACTTGTCGCCCAAGGTAAAACAGTCGCAGGAGTCGATGTCAAAAGTGTAGAGGACGTCTTTTCTTGGCTGGGCCGCAAAGGATACACGAGAAGGGGCATTCAAACATACGCCCAGGCTGTTCGTGCCTTCCTTAGATACGGGGAGGAGCGTGGGTGGTGCGCTCTTGGACTCGCAGCAGCGATTGTCGTCCCGCGCGCCTTCCGGCAGGAAAGGCTTCCTTCCGGGCCTTCTTGGGCTGACGTGCAGCGCCTGTTGGCCTCCGTTGAAACGAAGGATCCCAAAGACATTCGCGACCGCGCCATTTTACTGCTGCTCGCTGTTTACGGGTTTCGCGTGGACGAGGTTCGGCAATTGCAGCTGGAAGACATCGATTGGCAACGCGAACTGATTTTGATTCGTGCTTCGAAGCAAAGGCGCGCTCGTGTATACCCACTGTCCCAATCGACGGGGAACGCCATCCTGCACTACCTCAGAGAGGTTCGGCCTCGAACCAAGGACAGAACCTTATTTCTCAGGATGAAGTCACCTCATCGATCATTGGGTGTCGGCGGATTGTGGTCAATAGTCGGGAGACGCGTACGGCGACTCGGCATCGTCGTCCAGCATCCGGGTCCTCATTGCTTACGGCATGCGTGCGCGGCGCACCTCTTAGCCCAAGGGCTTTCGTTCAAGGAAATAGGAGACCACTTGGGCCACCGGAGTCCGGACTCCACACGGATTTATGCAAAAGTGGATCTGGCCAGCCTTCGCGAAGTTGGCAACTTCGACCTGGGAGGCTTGCTGTGAAACTGATCAACGCGGTCAGCGAATTTATCGGTTACAGGCGGAGGCTGGGCCAGCGTTTCGGTACCGATGAAAGAAACCTGAGACTGTTCTCTCGATCAGTAGGCAACAGCAGTCGCGTTGCAGATATCACTGAAAAGCAGATAGAGAGATTTCTTACAGGAAAAAGCTGCTTACCCCAGTCTCGAAGTCGCAAGCACCATTCGTTAGTGGGATTCGAACGCTTTCTGGTCAGCCGAGGGTACCGTGGCTCCTTGTCCCTTCCTGAGAGACCCCGCTTCACGCGCAACACATTCGTACCGTATATTCTGAGCCGCGATGAATTGCGTCGTTTGCTCGATGCGGTTCCGAATCGCCGGGGCAGGCTTCTTCAGGCCCAAACGCTTCGTACCGCCCTTCTCCTCCTCTACGGAGCGGGTTTGCGCATAAGCGAAGCAGTCTCTCTCAACCAGTGCGACGTGGATGTCTCTGCCGCCTTGCTGACAGTCCGCGAGAGCAAGTTCTATAAAACTCGGCTTGTGGCTCTCGGACCGCACCTGAACGATGCGATGACTCTCTATGCCAAGTGGCGTGTAGCCGAGGGACAGAGCAGAAGAGGAGATGCACCGTTCTTCGTGCTTCGCTCTGGTGCGCGTTTGAACCAGGACATCATCCGACGCGCGTTTCACTATCTCCGAGCTTACGCCAAGATCCGTCGTCCCGACGGTCAACGGCCCCGGTTGCACGACCTCCGCCACTCGTTCGCTGTCCATCGTTTGTTGGCATGGTACCGCCAAGAAGCTGATGTACAGACACTGTTACCTAAGCTCGCGGTCTACCTCGGCCACATCAGGCTCTCCTGCACCCAGGTGTATCTGAGCATGACGCCAGAGTTGCTGCAGCAGGCGAGCGCGCGCTTCGAGAAGTACGCCAGCCCCGAGGTGTGCCATGAATGATCACAGCCTTCTCGGTCCATGGGTGCGCAGATTCTTACTCGAGCATCTCCTTATGGAGCGCAACTTGTCTGCGAACACACAACGCAGCTACCGCGACACGTTGGCTTTACTGCTGCCGTTTCTCAACCGCGCTCTTCGGAAGACACCCGACTGCCTTACCGTGGATGACCTTACGGCGGAGCGCGTCAAGACCTTTCTGCTGTACTTGGAAGAATCACGCCATTGCCGAATCCGCACTCGAAATCAGCGCCTATCAGCGATCCATTCCTTGGCGCGCTTCATTGGAATGCACAGCCCGGAATGCGTCATGTGGTGTGGACAGATACGGTCGATTCCGATGAAGAAGAGTACGCACGGGCTTGTTACTTATCTGGAGAGGCCGGCTGTGGATGCGCTTCTACGAGCGCCCGACCGTAGAACTGCTCTCGGTCGCCGTGATCGCGCTATCCTGCTCTTCCTCTACAACTCTGGAGCCCGTGCCGACGAAGTGGCCCAACTTGGCATAGCCGATCTGGATCTGGCTCGTGACCCTAAGAACGGACTCTCATCGGTTCGATTAATGGGAAAGGGACGCAAGGTGCGCCAATGCCCTTTATGGCCAGAAACAGCGGCCGAGCTGGCTGCTCTCGTCGCAGGGCGGGCGTCCGCCGAACGCGTGTTTCTGAATCGTTGCGGTCTCCCGTTCACGCGTTTCGGAATTTACGCCCTCGTCAAACGCTATGCTCGGCGAGCGGGAAAGACAACACCTGCTCTGCTCGACAAGCGGCTGAGCCCGCACACTATCAGACACACGACGGCAACACACCTCTTGCGGGCCGGCGTGGACATCAACACAATACGGGCCTGGCTGGGTCATGTCTCGCTGGACACCACCAATGTTTACGCGGAGACTGACCTGGAAATGAAGGCCAAAGCACTCGCCCAATGCGAGATTCAGCCCGCGCAGCTTTCGCGCTCCAAATGGGCTAACGATGCCGGACTGATGGCCTTCTTACGGTCGCTTTGAGAAGCGTGCTGATTATGTGGTGTCCACCCCCGATCGAGCAAGATTTAACGAGAGTGGGAAAGCAGAACACCACATAATCGGCCGCAACACATAATTC
>PKUV01000092.1 GCA_003131315.1 Acidobacteriaceae bacterium | reverse complement strand
CTAAATATGAAAATGCTCTAGCAGAAAGGAGCAAATGTTAGCAGGATGGGTGGCGGCAGGTCGTATCGCTCCCCCGGATTCTCTTCAGTGGAAGCGGAGGGTCGCGCTGCTCACCAGCACCAACGCGGCCGACAAGGATCTCAACATCGAATTAATGAATGAACGAGCGGCGATGCTTGCCGATGTGGGGGATCAAGTCTTGTTGATGAAACACGATCTCGCCGATCTGCTTCGCGGGTTGAGACCGTAATGATCCCATCACGCAGGCAAAAGAGCGATTCTGTCGGGAGTTTGTGCAGCGACGCACAGTTGCGGCCTCAGCCTAGCTTCATGTGCGGGGTAGGACTAAGCAATTTCCGGACTGCATCTCCTGCAGTGTAGGTCTTTGATCCTTCAGGCAGGAACCGGTCAATTCCGGCTAAATTGTTTCCCGAGGTGATCAGAGCCTGCTCGGTGTATTTTCCGTTTCGGACCTGCGGGTGTCCGATATTCGCCATCAGGGCGTTGCAGAGGCACTTCTTTCCCACTGTATCTTCCAGCTTTCCGCCCTTCGACAAATACGTTGTCACGGGTTCGGCGGAGCAGCGGTAGTCGATCGCTCCCGACGGCATTCTGTATGCTTCGCGCAAATAGCCCAGGTCACAGATCCGGGGGCGAGCGGAATAGACTTGATCTTCGGAAAGCGACCCTCCCAATTGCGCAACCTTGAATGGGAAACTAGTCGGTGAAGCCACCGGGTCGGTGAATACTCGTGCCGTGCCCGAACGGGCCTTTTCCAAGAGCGCACACTTGCAGCTGTTCTTTAAGCCCGACTCTTCGCAGAACGCAAATGCCGTCCCGACTTGCACTCCTGAGCCTCCGGCGTCCAAGGCTTCCGCTAGTTTCTCGGGCGAACCATATCCTCCGGCAAGCCAGAACGGAATGCCAAGAGCCAGAATTTTCTCCAGATCGACGGTGTCGCGCTCTCCATAAATCGCCTCTCCTCTTTCGTCAAGCTGCAGCTTTCCACGGGGCGGCGCGTTGTGGCCGCCGGCCGTGTATCCCTCAATCACGAATCCGTCGACCTTGCCGTCGGCCTTCTTTAGCATGGTTGTCGCCAAGGTATTGGAGGCGATGATCGCGATGAACTTTGGCCGGGTGAGTGGTGGAAGATCGCGCCCCACGAATTCCCTCGGCGTGAATACCATAGTTCTGTCGTCATCGTCCTGCGCCCCCGTGACCTGCAGGAGATAGGTTGCGGGCTCGTGATTTGTGAAGCGATCAAGTACTCCAGGAATCTTGAGCGGCACACCGGCCCCCATCAGAACGTATCCCACGCCAGCGAGCATGGCGCCGTAAATGGAAGGCAAATGCGGGAGTTGAACTTTCTCCAGGTAGTTGATTCCGACCGGATTGTCGTGGCCTTCGCGCGCCAAAATCACTTCAACAAAATTGGCGACGACGCAAAGCTCCTTTAGTTCGAGAGGGGTGTCCTTGGAGTGCGTTGGCAAGGACTTGTAGGGCGCTCTTTCCGCCTTCCCGCCTGGGATGTAATACCTGCCCCAAACACGTTCAGCGATTTCCGGAATTGGAAACTGATCAAGACCGCGGCGCATGTGGCCGCCGGGGTCGCCATCCTGTAAGCGCCTGGCCAAAATCGAATCCAAGGCCGTTCCAGAAACCACGCCAAGCTGGCCAAGTCGGGATACCGCCCTCGCCAGCCGCCAACTGGAAACGCCGGCGCCCATCCCGCCCTGAATGATCGTTGGAAGATTGCCCATGATGAAACGCACGGCGAAACATCCATTATTTCAAAGACGCAGGACTCTCATTGTCTGAGTTTTGTAATAAATCGACGTTCCTACCAACTCCGCGAGTGATCCTGTCTCCGTTTCTCTCAGTGCCCTCGTTCCATCTCGATCGCGCGCGGGAACAGGATGTTGTTCTCCAGGTGAATGTGCTGATGAAGGTCGGCTTCAAAGTCAGCCAGGGCTTTGTACAAAGTCTGGTAGCTGATGCAGGCATCGCCCGGGAACGTATAACCCGCGCTGGCCTGACGCATGGCGCGCAAGGCTTCGCCTGCCGAGTCATGCTCGTGCATCATCATCGCAACTGGATTCTCCACGCTACCAAAGGGTGGGGGCAGAACTGGCTCCCTCTGGATGACGGCCTCCTCCATCCGCACGATGTAGGGGAACAGAACCATCTCTTCCTTCATCATGTGCGTAGTGAGTTCCTGAGCGAGTCCTCGGAAGCTGGCGCGAACATGCTGCAGCTCAGGATGATTATTGCCGTGCACCGAGCAAACCTTGTCGAACAGCGGGCCCAACCGGGCGATCTCCTCGCGCGTGTACTTGTGGTGCGTGCTGTTGATGTGCGCAACCAGGTCGGCCAGCAGTTCCGTTGGCCAGTTACGGTCCTTTTGGACCGCGCGTGCAGACTGCTCGGCCATTTCGAGCGAGTCCAGCACCTCGTCCATCGGGAGATTCGCCGTACGGCACGCTTCTTCGAGGGACTTGTTGCCGCCACAGCAATAGTCGATGCCCAACTTTTCAAAGACTCGGGTCGCAGCGGGATTTTCCAGGGCCAATTCCCGCACAGTTTTCTCAGCGGTTATGCTCATTACATCCTCCTCGCGGCCCGGCTCCATGCCTCATGGCCACGCTTGATATTCCGAAGGTAGCGGAGTAGCGGAGCCATTGCGATGACTTTTGTCACGGAGGCCCAGAACCGTTCGCTGTGGCGAAAGTCTTGCATGGTCATGTGCTAAGACCTAGCCTGCCGCGCATCAAGTCGGCCCGCGGTGCACTCTTGAGACCGCGGACCACCATGCACGCGGAGGTTCCGTTGACTACCTCTGTGTATTTTGGTGTATGGTGTCGCCGGTGTGACAACCGCATTACGCTGGTCGAAGTGATCTCAGGACCAAAGACTTACCATTTGAGACGCACCCAGCCTTCAAAGACGTGTGAACCGCATGACGGGCAGCTACTCCGGAGCTTGAGTCTCTGCTTCGAGGCTCTTCAGATCGCGGATGAGTACGCTCCGGCCATCGATCCGAACCACGCCCTCCGCCTGCAGCCGGCTGAGATTGCGTGAGACGAGTTCGCGAACGGTTCCGATCTGTGAGGCCAGTTCCTGGTTGCTGGCCGGTAGCGTGACCTCGATACCGTCGCGGGTAGGCTTGCCCTCCCTTTGCGCTAGTCGCAGCAGGAACGACGCGAGCCTGTGACGCACGGTCGTAAACGAAAGCTCTTCGATAATCCCAACTAGCCGCCGTAAGCGTGCACCCACGACCCGCAATACCTTGAGCGCAACCTGTGGATGGGCAAGACACAATGCGTGGAAGTCTTGTTTGCTCACGAAGAGCAGAGTGGCGTCGTCGATTGCTGCCACCGACGCCGGATAGTTTCCGCCATCAAAGACTGGCAACTCTGCCACCGAGCTTCCCGGTCCGTCAACGCTGAGCACCTGCTCGCGGCCCCCGGAAGAACTCTTAAAGATACGGATGTGCCCGGATTCGACAACGTACAGGCCCAAACAGGGTTCACCTTCGCCGAAAACAAGCTCGCCCGCTGCGTAGTGGCGCGGCACAGCGCGCTGCAGGAGAAAAGCGAGTTCGCCCTCTGTCAATCCGGAAAAGAGCGGGACCTTCGCCAGCGTCTGAGCATGATTGACCTTCGTTTCCGGCACGGTGGCTATTGTATCCGAGCGCATTCCTGCTGTGACTCAGTCATATGCACACCCTGTGACAAGTCTGTCAGGCTTTGACTACAAGACAAGAGGCAGGCAGGAGGGCAGCGCGTTTTGACTTTAATGAGCGTCCATTCATTGTGATCTGGGAGACAACCAGGCATGCCGATCTGGCCTGCGTGCATTGTCGTGCATGCGCCCGCCTCTGCGTAGCCATGGCGCCAGATCGTAGAAAAAACTGCTCTGGGCGTTCCAGAATAAGATCAATGACCTCGGAGTTAGCCGGCTGGAGGCTCTGATGATTGTCGTCAGCCTGCGGCGATGATGAGAGACGCATGATAATCTTCGGAACGTGATGCCGCCGCACTTCTGTTCGGAAACGGCGCCGCGTAGAGGAATACACAGTGAACTCAGACGAATCTACCTCCCGAAACATCGCATGGGGGCCTTGGATCGTAGTTGCAGTCGGGGGTCTGCTGTTTCTGCTTGGCGCCGGGCGCTTCGCCCTTGGGCATCGCTTTGGTTTCATGGACGCGCTTTATTGTTGTCTCGCAGTGGCCCCAGCGGGGTTGTTGCTTCTTGTCTTTGATTACGTCCTTCACCATGCAAGGCTGGTATCGGTTATTCCTCTTTTTGTGGCCGGACTGCTGGCCTTCTCGTCCCCCGTTTTTGATGTTGCGTTTGGATTGGCCCTGATGGGAGCCATAGCAGGCCCTGCGCTGAGTGAGTGGAAAAACGAAAAACATCTGCGGAAATCAACGACGGCGATTGGCGGCGAGAATGAAGAACGCAAGTAGCGCCTCCCAACATGATGCTTAGCACCACTGACCAAGCTTCCTGAGTCCACGGTTTAGCAGAATGGACCTCCCGGCATGTTACGGTGTACTAAACGTCGAGCCATCTTGCGCGGCGATGAGGAATGACGGCCACTCAGAGAGGGAAGACGGCAAGATGCCTAAAAGCATTTACGGATTCGGCACACGGTACTACGGTGAGCGCGACTACCGGAAAGATGGTTCGTATCTGACGACGAACTTCTTTTGCCTCCTCTTTTTTCCTATCTTTCCTCTCCACACCGTGCGGGTGATCCCCGACCCCAAGAATACCGAGTGGTCCCTGGTGGGTGAGAACTACTATTTGGTGTTGGAGGAGCGCGCGCCCAACCTGCTGTGTGACGATTGAAATGCGGGTAAATTCAGCTTGACACTGTAAATCGTAATATGCAAATGTAGTAATTTAATGCTCGAGCTAAGTCAATTCAAGGCAGAGTTCTTCAAGGCACTGGCTCACCCCTTACGAATCAGGATCTTGGACGAGTTGCGCCGCGGCGAAGTCGGCGTGCATGAACTTTGTGTACGCCTGGCCGTGGAACAAAGCACGCTGTCGCAGCAACTGGCCGTGCTCAGGACCCGCAACATTGTTGTGGGCAGGAAAGACGGACAGAGCGTCTTGTATTCGGTTCCCGACCCCGAAATCTTCAAACTGTTGGATGTCGCCAAGAAGATTTTTAACAACCACCTGATCGACGTAAAAGACCTGCTGAAGCAGTTGGCCGTTACTTCTGCCCGCAGAGGCTAGGCCGTGTTTTCTGTGAACGTACATTCATATATCGTGATATTCGGTACTTCAGTTTTATTTGCCGGCAACCTGTCGCCGGGCAATGGTGAACAGGCCTCATGAGCACGCTTCCAGTTGGCGCGACCTTCGTACTTAGTCTTGCGGCCTATTCGGCTGGAGCTTGCGCTTCTCTCGCGAGCTGGCGAAAACCGGCCATGGCTCGCTATATCTGTTGCGGTGCCGCCCTGGCAGGCGCTGTCATGGGAGGGCTCGCCTCCGTTTTCGGCATCCTTCAAGGGGCCCCGGTCCGTTGGTCGGTCCCGTCGGGCATTCCGCTATTTGCCTATAGCTTCTCGTACGATGCCCTGGCTGGTTTCTTCAACCTGACGCTGGCGATCCTTGCAATCGCAGTTTCAATTTACTCATTCGGGTACCTGAAAGAATTCGAGGGCAGGAGGAACATCGGCTTCTTTGGCTTTTTGTTTCACCTCTTGCTTCTCAGCTTGACCATCGTTTTTACTGCCGCCAACGCGTTTCTGTTCCTGATCGGGTGGGAAGTGGGGTCGCTAGCGGCCTACGGGCTGGTGACGTTTTACCACGAACAACGGGAGAGCCGGCAAGCGGGATTGCTTTACGTCATCATGGCACATGCGGATGTTGGCTGCCTGCTCCTGGGTTTCGCTCTGTTGATCCAGGGGAGCGGCAGTGCAGAGTTCGCGAGCTTCCACACCGCCGCGGCGCAATTGTCCAGCGGCCGGCAATCCGCTGCGTTCCTGCTGTTTTTCCTGGGCTTTTGCATTAAGGCGGGTGTTATTCCCTTCCATATCTGGTTGCCTGCAGCTCACCCGGTCGCACCGAGCAACATCTCGGCTCTGCTTTCCGGCATCGTGATCAAAGCGGGAATCTACGGCATGACCCGTATTTTCCTGGATTCGCTGGGAGGCGTGCCATCCTGGGCTGGCTTGCTGGTGCTCATCGTGGGAGTTGTGTCCGCCGTTCTGGGCGTCTTGTACGCCTTGATGGAGCACGATCTCAAACGGCTCCTGGCCTACCACAGCATCGAGAATATCGGGATCATTCTCATGGGCCTGGGCGCGGCTTTGATTTTCCGCGTGGCGGGGCATCCGCTGCTCGCGGGGGTAGCCCTGATCGCCGCCATGTTTCACACCCTGAATCATGCGATCTTCAAGTGCCTTCTGTTCCTGGGAGCTGGGTCGGTGCTTCATTCGACGGGAACGCGCAACATGGAGGAAATGGGCGGCCTCATCCGTCCCATGCCCGTGACCGCGTTCTGTTTCCTGATTGGCGCGGTCGCCATCTCCGGCCTTCCCCCGTTGAACGGATTTGTCAGTGAGTGGCTGACTTACCAGAGTCTGCTCGCAGGCTTTGGCGCGACCGGAGGCTTGACGCGAATCCTGTTTCCGCTCGCCGGTTCGATGCTGGCGCTGACCGGCGCCTTGGCGGCGGCTTGCTTTGTGAAGGCTTTCGCCATCACATTCCTCGCTCTGCCGCGCGGCGCCGAATCCCGGAATGCGCACGAGGCGCCCCGGACTATGCTGATTGGCATGGGCTGGCTGACGTTGGCTTGCGCCGCCCTGGGCTTAGGTGTGACCTGGTTTCTCCCGGTATTTGACCCGATCACTGAACAGCTGCTCGGACAACGAGTGGTCGCCCATCTGGTGACTGGCCATGGGCTGGTGCTCTCCGCAGGCATGCGTACCAGTGGCACGGTATCGACCGCGGTCATCGCTGTTGGACTTCTGGTTCTGGTGCTCCCTGCGACTCTCCTGGTAGCGATCGGGGTGAGGCGGTTCGGGCGCAAACGCGGGCCGGTGTGGGACTGCGGCTTGCCTGGACTTTCGGAAGAAAATGAATACACAGCCACCGCATTCTCAAAAGCGCTGCGGATGATCTTCTCCGTTTTGTACAAGCCGCGCCGCGAGATTCAGGCCGTCTTCGATATCTCGCCGTATTTTCCGAAAGAGATCCGTTTCGAGAGTGAAATCGACCCTACGTTCGAGAAGCGGCTGTATGCTCCTCTGCAAGAGTTCATCTTCCGGGTTTCCAGCAGAATGCGGACCATTCAGGCAGGAAGCATTCATGCCTACCTGGCCTACATCTTTGTAACCCTCGTTTTACTTTTGCTGTTCGGGGTGCGTAAGTGACCGAGGTGCTCATCAATTCGGGGCTGCAGTTAGTGCTGTTACTGCTGGTTGCTCCCTTGCTCAGCGGCATGATCAAGACCCTGAAGGCCAGACTTCAGACCCGCCGCGGGCCGGGCGTCCTGCAACCCTACCGGGACATCTTCAAGTTGCTGCGCAAGGGAATGGTGATTCCGGAGACGGCGTCATGGATTTTCTCCGCGGCCCCCTACATGGTCTTTGGGACGGCCACGCTGGTCGGACTCATGATTCCCATGACTACGACCCACGCCCCGCTCAGCCTGTTCGGTGGCGTGCTCGCGGTGGTCTATCTTTTGGCGCTTGGCCGCTTCTTTCTTGCCCTCGGCGGACTCGACACCGGAAGCTCGTTCGGTGGTCTGGGCAGCAGCCGGGAAATGACGATTTCCGCGATCGCGGAGCCGGCCATGATGCTGGCAATTTTCACGGTAGCTCTGGGAGCGAACTCCACCAACCTGAGCGAAATGGCAAAGATTGCCGTGACCCAGAGCTGGAGGTTTCTGGCGCCGTCGCAGATGCTGGCATTTGCGGCGCTCTTTATTGTGCTGATTGCCGAGACCGGCCGGATCCCGGTTGACAACCCGGCGACCCACCTCGAATTGACCATGATCCACGAAGCTATGGTCCTCGAGTATTCGGGGCCGTATCTCGCTTTGATCGAATGGGGCGCTTCCATCAAGCAACTGGTGCTCATGACTCTGCTGGTCAACACGTTCTTCCCGTTCGGTTTGAGTTCCTACTGGTCGGCACAGGCAGTCGGCGTGGGGCTGGTTTTCTATCTTGCGAAGTTGCTTCTGCTGGCGTGCCTCATTGTCCTGGTTGAAACCACCAACGCGAAGTTGCGCCTGTTTCGAGTACCGGAATTGCTCATGGTTGCTTTCATTCTCGGAGCGCTCGCGCTCATTTCGACGTTTCTGTTCTAAGGCTGCGTATGCCCTTTGTCCCCAACCCGGAGCTTGGCAACAGAATCATCACCCTGATGGCGGCGCTAGTCCTGGTACTACAGATCGCCGCGGTTGGACAGCGCTGGATCGTTTCGAGCATTCGCATCTTCGCGGTGCAGTCGTTTCTCTTGGGAGCGATCGCGGCCGTTATCGCCTACTTCAACCATGCCAGCCACATCTATATTGCGGCTCTGCTCACGGTCTTCTTGAAAGCGGGACTGCTTCCCCGGCTGCTGGAGCGCCTGGTGGAGAAGATCGGCATCCGGCGGGAGATCGAGCCGCTGATCAACGTTCCGCTCTCGATCCTCATCGCGGGCGGTCTCACTCTGTTGGGCTACGTGGTCGCGGAGTCTTTCTACCGTCCGGAAGAGACCTCTGCCCGGGCGGCGCTTGGACATAACACGCTCGCTGTCGCCATCGCGCTGTTCCTTATCGGTTTTTTTGCGATGGTGAACCGCCGCAAGGCATTGACGCAGGTCCTGGGACTGCTTTCGCTCGAAAACGGCCTCTTCCTGGCCGCGATTTCATTGACCTATGGAGTGCCATTAGTGGTTGAGCTTGGCATCCTTTTTGATGTTCTGGTCGCAGTCATGGTCCTCGGCATTCTCGTCTTTCGCATCCGCGAGACGTTCGACTCCATGGACGTCAGCAAGCTGCGGAAGTTGAGAGAGTAAGCAAACACATGATTCTGCTTTGGCTTCTTATCGTTCCTCTGATCGCGGGTCCTCTGGCCTTCTTCCTGCGAAGACGGCTCATGATGGAGGTGGTCAACCTAGCAGCCTTCGCCATTCTGCTCGGCCTGGCCGCCGCGTTGGTTGCTCAGGTGCTTCGCAGCGACTCGGTTTCACTCTGGAATGGGTTCTTTTACGCCGACGCTCTTAGTGCGCTGGTCGTGCTCTTGTCGGCTTTTGTGGCCCTGGTCTGTTCCATCTATGCGGTCGGCTATTTTCGTCACGAGGAGAGAAGCGGAGTTCTGCAAGAGGCCGAGGAAGTAGGCGGCCGGTTTGGTGTCCACAAACTGCGAGAGTATTACACTCTTACGCCTTTGTTTGTTTTCTCCATGATTCTGGTCGCTCTCGCCAACAACCTCGGAATTCTCTGGGTAGCAATCGAAGGAACCACACTGGCGTCGGTGTTCCTCGTCATGTTTTATGGACGCGAAACATCCCTGGAAGCTGCCTGGAAGTATGCCATCATCGGCGGCGTTGGCCTCTCCATGGCCCTGTTCGGCACGATTCTGACCTACTATTCCGCCTATGGGGCCCTCGGTACGGACACCCTTGCGGGTCTCAACTGGTCCGTCCTCGCCGGAAACGCCGCCCACTTTGACAAGCCGACCATGCGGCTGGCCTTCATCCTTATTCTTCTCGGGTATGGAACCAAGGCCGGCATCGCTCCCATGCATACCTGGAAGCCGGATGCCTACAGTGAAGCGCCGATCCCGGGGGCAGCGATGCTCGCCACCGGGGTCCTCAACTGCGCTCTCTACGGTCTGGTGCGCTTCTACATTCTGAGTTCGAAATGCCTGGGCCCGCAGTTTAGCTCGCACCTCTTAATCATTTTCGGACTGCTCTCGATTGGAGTAGCTGTTCCCTTCATCCTTGTCCAGAAGAACTTTCGGCGTTTGCTGGCCTATTCAAGCATTGACCACAGCGGGATCATGGTCCTTGCACTCGGCTTCGGCGGACCCCTGGGTATCCTGGGTATGCTTCTTCACATGACATTTCATTCAGTGACCAAGCCTTTGCTCTTCTTTTGTGCCGGAAATGTCCAGCAACACCTGAAGACCGACCTGTTCCAGAAGGCGAAAGGCGGGCTGATCCATTCGATGCCGTTGACCGGAGCCGCATTTCTCATGGTGACGCTTGCGGTCACCGGCTCGCCTCCCTTCAGTTTTTTCCAGAGTGAGTTCACTATTCTGCGGGCAGCGTTCAGCGGAGGCTATTTTGTGCTGGCGTTTTTTTTCGTCTCCTTTCTCGTGCTGATCTTTTCCGGCTTCCTCGTGCACATCGCCAATCTGGTTCTCGGCGAGGACCCGGGCCTTCCTCGGGCCGAGATGTGCGGCTGGAAGAAGTACTCTGTCGTGGGTTTGGCTGTGGTGATTGTCGTTATGGGCTTCTGGATACCCGCTCCACTGTTTGGCTTGATTCAGAGTGCAGTGGGCATCGTAGTGGGTGGATGATGACGCAAGCAATGTCCGCAATGTTTGAAGCTCTTCGGCAGAAGTTCGACCAGAAGGTTCAGTCCGTGCGTGCCGACCGTGAAGATGAAATCTATCTTCTTCTGGGCGATCCCGACATTCGGCCCATCACAGAATACCTGCGAGGCGAGTTCGGGGCCAGGCTGGTGACGGTGTTCGCCGAAGACCGGCGTGCCACAGAAGGCGTTTTCTTCAACTACTATGTCCTTGAACAAAAGGGCAGCGCTCAGTATCTGATCGTGCGGGCGCCGGTGCGGGCTGACAGTCTTGAGTTTCCCTCGCTCTCCGCCGAGCTGCCGTCCGTGAACTGGCAAGAGCGCGAAATCCAGGATTGGTTTGGTCTGAAGGCCGTTGGACACCCGAATCCCCGCCGGGTCGCCTTGCATGACAATTGGCCCGATGTCTACCCCTTGCGCAAAGACTTCCCTATCGAGACCGTGCTGCCGCCCTTCAAGGGAGAACGCCACATCTACCGGCCGGCTTTCGGTGAAGGTGTCTTGCAAGTGCCCGTAGGCCCGGTCCATGCCGGAATCATCGAGCCGGGCCACTTCAATTTCGCGGTGGCGGGTGAACCCATACTCTATTTACAGCTTCGAATGTTTTACACCCACAAGGGCACGGAAAAACTCTTTGAGAAGCTACCTATACACAAAGCCGTTTTCCTGGCCGAGAGCATTTCGGGAGATTCGAGTTTTTCCCACGGCACAGCTTTCTGTCAGGCCATCGAACGCGCGGCCAGCATTGAAGTGCCGCTGCGCGGTCTGGTGGTGCGGACCATCCTGCTGGAGCTGGAACGAATCTGCAATCATGTCGCCGACATCGGGGCCATCGCGACCGATGTCGGCTTCGTCATTGCAAATGCCCACGCCAGCCGCTTGAAGGAGACGATGGTCACCTTAAACGAGCAGTTGACTGGCAGCCGCCTCTTGCGAGGCATGGTCTGCGTCGGCGGCGTACGAAGAGGCTGGGATGCCGCACAACTCGACGCGCTGCGCACTGCCGTGGAATCTTTCGCTCGCGAATTTCAGGACTTGATCAGTCTGATTGATAGGTCCGAATCCACCCGCGACCGCCTGGAACAGACCGGAGTTTTGCGGCCCGATAAGGCACGGGACCTGGGCATCGTGGGCGTGGGAGGACGCGCTTCAGGGGTCGATCTGGACGTGCGGCGCGATCACCCTTACGCCGCATATTCTCGCTACTCATTCCGTGTCCCGGTTTACCAGGCCGGAGACGTTTGGCACCGGATGCAAGTCCGCGTCGACGAGGTGAACGAATCCATTGGCATCCTCCGGAAGGCTATGGCGGATGGTCTTCAGCGGGAGTTCCGTGTGCCCGTGCCGGCCATCCCGTCGGACCGCTGTGCACTGAGCGCAGTCGAAGGTTGGCGGGGCGAAATCATCCATTGGATTCGTACAGGGCCTGACAATCGCCTGCAACGCTGCAAGATCAAAGACCCCTCGCTCAACAACTGGCCCGCGGTGGTAGAAGCGGTCCAGGGAAACATCATTGCGGATTTTCCCGTGATCAATAAGAGTTTCAATCTTTCCTACTCGGGGACGGACCGGTAAGCAATGTTCAAGATTCTTCAAAAGACGGTCAGCACGGGAATAGTAACCGTAAACTATCCGGCCGAGCCCGCTAAGATCTCCGAACGCTTTCGCGGACGTCCGAGCTTCGACTTCGACAAATGGAAGGACGCGCGACCGGCTGCCGAGGTGTGTCCAACCGGGGCCATTTCCCTGTCCGACACAGGTGATTCCAGGAAAGTCATCGTCGATTACGGTCTCTGTGTCTTCTGCGGTTTATGTGCGGAGGCGTCGTCCGATCAGGCGGTGCGCATTACCCAAGAATTTGAACTGGCGACCTCGGACCGCCGCAACCTGGTTCTTACCGCGGAATACACACTGAATGCCGACCACACGCACGGGGGGTTGCGTAGAGTCGATCGCCAGTTGGTGAATGCCGAAACGGACGTCGAGAGCCTTGGGCAGAAAGCGCGCGAAACAATCCAGAAAATCCTGGGGCGATCTCTCGCCATCCGTGAGGTGGATGCGGGGTCATGCAACGGATGCGAACTGGAAATTGTCGCCCTGAACAATCCGGTCCACGACATCGAACGCTTCGGAATCCAGTTCGTTGCCTCTCCTCGTCATGCCGACATGCTCCTGGTCACCGGGCCTGTCACCCGCAACATGGAACTTGCGCTTTTGAAGACGTATCGGGCAATGGCGGAACCCAAGGTAGTCGTCGCGGTTGGCGCTTGCGGAATCAGTGGCGGCATATTCGGCGAGAACTACGCGTCTTTGGGGAGTGTCGACAAGGTACTTCCGGTGGATGTTTATATTCCGGGATGTCCACCCCGGCCACAAGCTCTTCTGCATGGAATCCTCCTTGCGGTCGGACGTTTGGCGGAACGACTCCACAACGACCGCGCGGGTTGACACGCAATATCGTCAAGTTAGGAAGGCACATTACGCTTGAAATGGTCCTTCACAATTCCTCTTGAAAAGCGCGTGGGGGGGGGGAATGTTTTTCTGGGGAAACGGACTTCCCTAACGAGAGCGCTGGGAAAGGTAAAGGCTGTGACATTGGTTATGCTCTAGCCATCAGCTCCTGCGAGGAAGCCAACAGCGTGGATGCATGCACCGTCACAGCCCCTGATGCGATCACCGCTTTCGCAGTCCCAAACCCCAACTACTCCTCGCAGAGCAGTCGGTTTTTTCAGGTCTGGTTGCCCGTCGGGTTGCCCCTTAGAGCGGATCACTCAGCCTACTTCGGACTGGCAAAAATTTAATTAAGCCAACCCTTTCGACCGTCGACGGGAGCCAATCTAAAGAGTTGCTTGAAGATTGTCAATGCCCTTTTTCAGTGCAATTGACCCGCTGCGACGGACCAAAACCTGGAAACGCAACCCATTGAATCGTTAATGCTTAGTGAATGGGAGATTAAATTCTTACCGTTTTTGCACAGAAACATCCACAGGTCCCCAAAATCGTGAGCGGTCAGAAAGAGCCTGTAGGGGAACCAAGCAAACATCTTGACGCCGGAAAATACGTCACGCATGATGGTTGTACCAGCGCACCAACACAATGTCAGATCTTGTGGCCTACGTCGATGGCGGCTCTTTCGGGAATCCCGGCCCATCTGGTATTGGAGTGGTAATCGACGGTTCCACAGGCGGCACAATCAGAATCGCGAAGTGGATCGGACACCAGGACAATAATGTCGCCGAGTACGTTGCTCTGCTCGAGGCACTGCAATGTGCCTTGGGGCTCAAGGCCAAGGCGCTTCACGTGTTTTCAGATTCCGAGGTAGTGGTCAAGCAGATGAAGGGCGAGTACGGCTGCCGCAGCCCGCGGCTCTATTCCCTGAACTGGATCTGCCGGAAATTGGCCCGGTCCCTCGATTTCTCTATCTCCCACGTTCGTCGCGAGCACAACACTGAGGCCAATGGGCTGGCCAGTTCGGCTGCCCGCAAAAGGCTTTGCTCGTCTCGACGCCCCGAATTGTGCTCGGAGGAAAGTTTCTTCGTGTCACCAACAAGTTAGTCTATCCCCAGCAAGAACGGAGCATCCACGGTCGGTGTGCGCGTCGCTCATGCGGGAACTGCGGCCGTTGGAAGAGGCACAACGTTTCGCTCGAAACGCGGTGCGACTTCGATACGCTTCCAGACGGCATAGAGGCCGAGCGGTCTCTTTTAATTCGTGGTCTTATCGGACAAAGCCGTCAGCGAATCCACAAATCCAGCCAGTACCTCATTGAAATGCCCACCAATTGTCGATCACATAGCCCCACTTGCCATCGCCGTCACGGTGGGTTTGCGCCCATCGCCAGGCTTCGGGATTCAGCGGTTCACCCGCGCAAACGATCACGCGCAAGCTGGTCAGGTCGTGCGCTGCCGCGTAGAGCGCCCATGCGAACCTCCGGCGAGTGCGGTATGGCGAACTACGAAATAAGATGGCGGGCATTCTGTTCTGTTTCTGAACCGTTGGCAGTGACGCAGATCACAGCGCAGTGTGCTTTCGAGAAAAAGAGGAGGACTAGCGACTTAGAAGCCAAGTGCCCGCTCTCATGAATGGTTGGAACTGAGCAAGATGACCCACGCCGTCGCTGGATAACTTGTTACAACTAAGTCCCATTTTGGAACGTATGGTGACGCCTGATACTTATATGTGTGACGTATGTTACAGCGCCATTTTCGAAAATAACATAGCGTAGCGCCCCATGTTCTGAGCCAAGGCCTGAGCCAAGCCGGAACGAGGAGACACCGTCTATGTTGAATCTGAAAATGTGGATGTCGAGCCTGGTGGTGCTGGCCATCACGGCTGTGCCCGTCGTGGCTGAAAACAACAACGCGAAAACGGCAAATGAAAATGCGGCAGCCGCAACCAGCGCGGACGCTAGCAACCCTGCAAGCCCGCGCCTAGCCTCGACTACGGGCGACGCGAATGTCACGGCATTGCTCGGTGTGCTGGTGAGTAAGGGAGTACTAAACGCCGAAGAGGCGAAATCGCTCGGCGGAACTCCCGCACAGCAGAGCGCGCGACTGCTCGAACTGCTGCGGGAAAAAGGGATTCTAAGCGCGGCGGACTACGAAGCGCTGACCACCCCGTCCGCCTCGGCGCAGGTTGCTCCGAACCTAGTGGCTTCGACCACGCCGATTCTGCCTGCGGCCGTTACCAATCCCGCGCCGGAACCGCAACCGACGAAACCGGCTCCTCCCAAAGTGATCCCCGCGGTGGCGCCCCTGCGCGTGCTCCAACTCGAACCCTCGAAACCGGACGGGCTGGTTCCCGATCTGAAGCTGGGCAGCGGTGCCAGGCTCAAACTTTATGGCATGGTCAAGACCAGCGTCATTTATGACACATCCTCGCCGTATGGCACCGACATGCCGTTGCCGGGATTCCTCACCGCCTCAGGCACTGCGTTCGATCCCGGCCCCACCAGCAGCCCCGAGTTTCATGCGAAGGCGCGATTTGCTCGTGTCGGCGCGAACTTCGAGTGGCCCGATGTTGCCGGCAGTAACACCGCCATCACCGGAAAGTTGGAATTCGATTTCGAGGGCAACTACAGCCGCGCGCTGAACCGCAACATTTCGACCATCCGGTCGAATATGGCATCGATCCGCTTGGCCTATGGCCGCGTCGATCACAAATTCAACGATGAAACCAGCGTGTTCGCTTTGTTTGGGCAGGACTGGACGCCGTTTGGTTCTTCCACCCTGCCGAACTTGTTCGAGACTACCGGCCTTGGACTGGGCTTCGGCACGCTGTATGAGCGCGCGCCGCAGTTCCGCTTCGGCGTCGGCCACAAGATCGGCGGATCGCGGAACGTCTTCTTCCAACCCGAATTTGCCGTTGTCATGCCGGCCTATGGGAACGATCCATCGAACGTGGCCGATCAGTTAGGCTACGGCGAAAAACAGGGTGCCGATTCGGGGCGCCCGGAAGTGCAAGCGCGAATTGTGACGCAATGGCAACTCGATAAGGCCCCGGGTGTTGCGCCGGCGCAGCTGATTTTCAGCGGCGTGCAGGGCGATCGGAAAGTGATGCTACGATCGACGGACATCCCGCTCTGTAACAACACCAACACTGAGATTTGCCCATCGTCCACGGTCTTTCGGGCGGCATTTCCGCACGGGGCACAGACCACCAGCAACCGCACGGGCTGGACCGGCGAACTCCAGCTTCCGACTCGTTGGGTCACCGTCACCACCAAGTACTGGAGCGGATCGGATTTGCGCTTTTACTTCGTGGGCAGCCTGTTTTCCAACTACAACGATACCGCGGGCCTGACCAAGACTTGTTTGAACGCCGAGGCCGCCGCCGCGTACTGCTCGGGGACGTCCAATGACGGCGGATCGAGTGTGCTCTTCGGCCTCAACAGCAGCGGTGCTGCGGTGTTGGCTCCACAGCGCCCGGTCCGGGCTAACGGCGCATTTATCAACGTAGCGTTCCCGCTTTCGCGCATCTTCAATGCCGATGCCACCGGACGTAACGCCGGATGGCAACTCCATCTGCACTACGCGTTCGATCAAGCCAAGACCCGCGATGTGTTGAGTGCCGCGGGGCATCCGCGTCTCGGCAACCCCCGCTCGAAAAACGACTTGGCTGCCGCGACGCTTTACTGGAAGATGAACAGCTTGGTCTCGTTTGCTCTGGAGGAGTCGATGTATCGGACGCGGATTGCCGATCCCAATCTGGCGGACTCTGGTACATTCCCTATCTATCGGGGAGTCCCGGCGCGCCAGTGGCATGACATCCGCTCCGAATTTGGGCCGATCTTTACGTTCTAGTAATGCCGGACCGGCGTCTTGAGGAGTCCGGCCCAGTTCGAAATTTGTGGTCCGTTTGACGAGTCAGCGCGCACAATGCCGTACGGGAGTCGTGGTGGTTGTGGAGAAAGAACGGCTCCCGGTTCTCACTTCACTTTTTGTAAAGGAGAAAAACTTTGGCTAACGCAAATGTTGCATCCAACCCCGGCGCCCCTGGCATAAATCGTTGGTGGCGGGTGGTCGGCGGGATGTCCATGAACCTGGCGCTGGGCTCGCTGTATGCCTGGAGTGTGTTTGTGGCCCCACTGGAGAAAGAATTTGGCTGGAAGCGGGCTGAAACTTCCAATGTGTTCACCATCGCGGTGGTCGTGTTCGCGCTAACGTTTGTCGTGGCGGGACGGCTGCAGGACAAGTTCGGCCCATTCTGGGTTTCCCTGACTGGCGGCATTCTGGTCAGCCTGGGTTTCTTCCTGTGCGCCTACACGCACAGCTTGAACTACCTGTATGTGTGTTTCGGGGTGATTGGTGGGCTGGGCAACGGATTTGGCTACGCCACGCCTATACCGGTGATGGCCAAATGGTTTCCGGACAAGCGCGGCTTGGCCGTAGGGCTGGCAGTGGCCGGATACGGCGGAGGGTCGGCAGTGTTTGGGCCGTTGGCCAACCTGAAGCTGATTCCCGCCTATGGTGTGCACACCACGTTCATGATCCTGGGGGTAATTTTCCTGTTCATGACGGTTTTCGGCGCCTTCCTGCTGCATAATCCGCCGATCGGATACAAACCCGCCGGTTGGGTGCCCGCGCCAGCCGCCAAGGCTGCCGGGACCACTTATGAGTTCAGCCCGGGCGAGGTGCTGCACACGCCCGCGTTCTACTTCATGTGGGTTGCCTATGCACTGGGCGCTTCGGCTGGACTGATGGTGATCAGCCAACTGGTGCCATTTGGCAAGAGCGTGGGCATTCCGAGCGCGGCGCTGATCACGATGAGCTTGGTCGTGGCCGCAATTGGCAACGCCTCGGGTCGCATCCTGTCCGGCTGGATGTCGGATGCACTCGGCCGCCTGAACGTGCTGCGACTCATGATCGCCATCTCGATGATTGCCATGCCCATTCTCTACAAGGTGGGCGGCAATGTGACGTTGCTGTACGTAACGGTGTTCGTCGTGTACTGGTGCTACGGAACGCAGCTTTCGGTGAATGGCTCGACCGCGGCGGATTTCTGGGGTACCAAGAACGCCGGCATCAACTACGGAATGCTGTTCACCGCATGGGGCGTAGCTGGAATCATCGGACCCAGGATCGCCGGGGTGCTGTTCGACAAGTACAAGAACTACCAGATGGCGTTCTACACAGCGGCGGTTCTGGCGGCAGTTGCCCTGCTCTGCGAACTGGCAGCCAAACGCCCGACCGTGCCGGAAGGAGCGCTGGCAGTAAAGAAGGTGCCGACGGCAGCCTAGCTTCCGGAAAGCATTGCAGTCCGGCACAGGATGTTCCATCATATGGGACTTGAACGCGGTGTGAGGGCGCTCTCAGCCACGAGCGCCCGCAAGGCCCGATGTGGGGCCGGGCATCGGGCATCCCACTCGATATTTCGCTCACAGGCGCCGCGCAAGAGCCTGGAGGCGCAGTACCAGCGGGTTTTGGGGGGGGAGACGGCGTACGATCCTGATTGACTCCGCCAACCGAGGAAGCGCTGGCGGGGAACTGGCTGGTTGCATCACAAATTCAGAAATCTAAGGGGTAACCGATATGGCAGAGATTCGTCCGAAACAAAATGTGGTGATCGAGACCAGCGAGGCTCAGATCGCAGTCCATTGGCGCGAGGAAGAATATTATTATCCTCCCGCGAAATTTGTCGGCCAGGCGAATCTGACCGATCCCGACATCCTCGAACGCTTCAGCGAGAAGAATTTTCCGGAATGCTTCCGGGAGTACGCCGATCTGCTGAGCTGGGACCGGTACTGGGACACCACGCTCGACACCAGTGATCCGCCGTTTTGGAAGTGGTTCGTGGGCGGCAAGATCAACGCCTCGTACAACTGCGTGGACCGGCACCTCGCCAAGTACAAGAACAAAGCGGCGTTGATCTTTGTCCCGGAACCGGAATCCGAAGCGCCCGTATCCGTCACCTACCGCGAACTCTATGTGAGAGTGAATGAATTCGCGGCGCTGCTGCGCGATTTCTGCGGTCTAAAGAGCGGAGATCGCGTCACCATTCATATGCCGATGGTCCCCGAGTTGCCGATTACCATGCTGGCATGTGCCCGCCTGGGGGTGATTCACTCGGTTGTGTTTGGAGGCTTCAGCGGTGAGGCCTGCGGTATGCGCGTGGCCGATTCGCAAAGCCACGTCCTGATCACGATGGATGGTTACTATCGCAATGGCAAGCTGCTCGACCACAAAGCGGCCGCCGAGATCGCGCTGAGTACTGCCAAGCACGAAGGCCAGACCGTGGACAAGGTCCTGGTCTGGAGGCGGCACGCGGGCCAGAATGCGTCCGCTACGCCTTTTGTGAAAGGGCGCGATTTCTTCGTTGATGAACTGCTCCCGAATTACGCCGGCGAACTAGTGGCTCCCGTCCCCATGGATGCGGAGGCGCCGCTGTTTCTTATGTACACCAGCGGCAGCACTGGAAAGCCCAAAGGCTGCCAACACCGCACGGGCGGTTATCTCGCCTACGTGACCGGCACCTCCAAGTACATCCAGGACATTCATCCCGAGGATGTTTACTGGTGCATGGCCGACATCGGCTGGATCACGGGCCACTCCTATATTGTTTACGGTCCGCTGGCGTTGGCCGCTACCAGTGTGATCTATGAGGGTGTCCCGACCTACCCGGACGCCGGCCGGGTATGGAGAATCGCCGAGCGCCTGGATGTCAACATCTTCCACACCTCCCCGACGGCCATTCGCATGTTGCGCAAGTCCGGCCACGATGAACCCACCAAGTACAACTACCATTTCAAGCACATGACCACGGTGGGAGAGCCCATCGAGCCCGAGGTCTGGCGGTGGTACTACGAAACCGTCGGCAAGCGTGAGGCCGTCATTGTCGACACCTGGTGGCAGACGGAGAACGGCGGTTTCCTGTGCAGCACGAAACCGGCGCTGGATCCAATGAAACCGGGAAGCGCGGGCCCTGGCGTGCCTGGAATCTATCCGGTGATTTATGACGAAAACAACCAGGAAGTCACGGCTGGATCGGGGAAGGCGGGCAACATCTGCATCCGGAATCCCTGGCCAGGGATCATGCAAACCATTTGGGGTGATCACGACCGCTTCGTTACCCAGTACTACGCAAAATACTGCAAGAATCGCAGCAGCAAGGATTGGCATGACTGGCCGTATTTTGCGTCGGACGGAGCTGTGCTGGCCGCTGACGGCTATTTCCGCATTCTCGGCAGAGTCGATGATGTCATCAATGTGGCCGGCCACCGCCTGGGCACAAAGGAAATCGAGTCTGCGTGTCTGACCGTTCCCGAGGTGGCGGAAGCAGCGGTGGTGCCGGTGGCGGACGAGATCAAGGGCCGCGTGCCCGAAGTCTATATCGCCCTGAAGCCGGGTGTACAGGCCAGTCAGGAGATTGTGGACAAGGTCAACAAGGTCATTGAAACCATGATCGGCAAGATTGCCCGTCCGAAGCACATCCACATCGTTTCGGATATGCCCAAGACCCGTTCCGGCAAGCTCATGCGCCGTGTTCTCGCCGCCCTCTCCAACAACATGAAAACTGGAGATATCACGACCTTGGCCAATCCCGACGTGGTGGAAAGCATCCGGGAACTGGTTCAGGGCAAAGAGGTGGTGGCGTTGACAGATGGACCGGAGGACCTGAAGAGATTCGGGACCGAGGAGTAAGAGCCGACCTCAGGAGCAAACCTCGGGAAGATTCGCTAGGTTTGCTCCTGTCTTTTTCCGCTCGCGTAGGGACGGCCGAGTCTGTGTCGCAACCCCGAGTGCAGCAAGAAAGTGGAACCTGTTATTGCTCCAGCCGCGAAGCGGCGATACAGGAAAGCCCGGCACGTCAGNNGTGCCGGGAAGGCAAAGTGGAACAGACCGGAGTCCCGTCAGGGACGGCACCGAGTTGCGACACAGACTCGGCCGTCCCTCCACCAAATATGATTGGTGCGAAAGGGGGGACTCGAACCCCCACGGGTTGCCCCGCCAGATCCTAAGTCTGGTGCGTCTGCCAATTCCGCCACTTTCGCATGAGTTGAGTTACCGTTTCCCGGATCGACTCCGGCGATCACAAGTCTAGATGCGAACCTGTGCCGATTGCAACGTCACACTTGACCGAAGACATCTCTAGCTCTTGACGCGACTTAACGTGTAACCGTACAGTTACGCATTTCGCATTATGCGGTACCGTTCGGTTACATATTTGCCGGCGGTTCCGGTGGCACTGTGCTTCGATCAGATTTCTTTCCTCGCCACCAACTCCGCCGTCGCCTTCTCCGCTACCTCTTCCTGGTAATGCAATACGCGCAGGCCGGCCGCCAGTTGTAAAAGTTCGCCCGGCTTGAGCAAGTGCGCCGGATTCTTCGGCCCGGTCGCCAGCTTCGCCTGCGCCAACGTGTACGTCTTGTAGACGAGCAGTCCGCCCGGTCGCAACGCCTTCACGATCTCCGAAAAAATCTCTCGCTCCAGATAGAAGAACGCCATCACCACTTCGAACGCTGTTTCGAACTGGGTTTGCGAAGCTTTGAAGTGGGTGAGATCATCTACTACAAAGTGAATGTGGGACGCGAGCGGTCCGGCATGCTGCCGTGCCTGTTCGACTCCGGTCTCGGAGATATCAATAAGCGTGACTTCCCAACCCTGTTTCGCCAGCCAGATCGCGTGCCGTCCGGCTCCTCCCGCGAAGTCGAGCGCGCTTCCTCCGTGCGGAAACAACGGCAGAATGTATTCGGAAAACGCCCGCGGCAGGAAGGAATCGGGGACCATCCATGTCTCTGCGCCGGACGCTTCCCGATATTTCTGGTTCCAGCGCTCGCGTTCATTGTCGGGATCGGGATCGGAAGAAGAAAAAGACATGCTATGCGATTCTAATTTAGAAGGGAACGTGGTCGGAATTTTGTAATTTGGCAATCGGGTGATTTTGTAATCTAAAATCGTCTGGCTTTCGGTTCCAATTACCAATTACAAATTACCCATGCCCCGACTGACGCCCTTCTCGACGCGCCCCTCCGGCCACAACGGCGCCTCACTCCCGCCCCGCACCGGCGGAGGTGACGACGGCCGCGGGCGCGACGGCGGCGACAACATGCCGGACTTTATACCGAACTTTATGCCGAACTATGGCGAGCGCCTGCGCCGAGCCCGCCTGGGACTAGCCGTTGCCATGACGCCCATCGTCATGCTCTTCATTTCTTTCACGGCGGTCTACCTCATCCGGCGCGGATTCCTAAGTTTCGATCTGAGCAACATGGCATACATCCGAGCATGGGTTCCGGTCCGATTGCCATGGGCTCTATTGTTGACCAACACGGCCGTCCTTATCGCCAGCAGCATCACGATCAACTTGGCCCGGCGCGAAATCACGCGAGAAGCCGCGCTGGCCCCGATCCAATCGATTCCAGGCATTTCGCTGGGCGACGAGCGCCGCTTCCCTTGGCTCGTCCTGACCACCGCTCTCGGACTCCTGTTTCTTGCCGGGCAGCTTTTCGTTTGGAGCGTGCTTTCCTCCGCAGGCTTTCACCTCGCCGGCGGCACCAGCAGTTCCTTCGTTTACATTCTTACTGCGATGCACGGCCTTCATCTGGCCGGCGGCGTACTGGCTCTTATGTTCGCCAATGTCGCGGCTGTCCTGCATCGCCCGGTTGAAACTCGCCGCATCGTCGTCGACATTACGTCCTGGTACTGGCATTGCATGACCGGCCTGTGGATTTACATCCTCGTGTTGTTCTCGTTCGCGGCACAGTGAGGCAGGCGTAGAGAAAGTAGCCGGTAGCAAGGATTGAGCCGTAGTCAGACAACCCAAGACCCCGGTTCCCACCAGCTTTGTCATCCCACCCGTCTTGTCATCCCACCCGTCTTGTCATCCTGAGCGAAGCGAAGGACCTGCTTTTGGCGAGCTCAACCGCATTCCCGGGTTGCCCGCTCCTTGCGTTTCTTGCAAGGTTGGGATTCCAAGTCCGCCCACCGCGTGGGATTTTGACGTCGTTTTAAAGGGGCGAGGCTTTAAGCCGCGCCGTCGGCCCCATAGCAATAACTCGCCATTGTGTGGCGCGGGCGCCCTCGCCCGCGGCTGTTGACTTTGGGTACCACAGCGCTTCAATATGTCCGCGAGAACGCATTGGACTTTGGGTGGCGCAGCGGTTTACCGCTGCGATAAGGAGATCCTTTTCATTGCCGGCTTCAGCCGCCGAGGCCGACTGCAGCGCGCCAGCCAAGATTTTCAGCCATCTGCTTAGCCCCTGAGGGAGCACTCCCCAGCACCCCCCGATCCCCCGCCGCGATGTGCACAACCACCACGCTCCAAGATTTCCTCAAAGCCCCGCCCGGAAAACTAAAAATCACCGCCAACATCCCGAAAGCAACCGTCGAGATCACCCAGTTTGAGGACGTAAAGAAGCGGCGCTAGCAAGGATTGAACCGTCGCCAATTGACTCAAGTCCCCAACTCAAGCCCCATTCCCACCGATTTTGTCATCCTGAGCGAAGCGAAGGACCTGCTTTTGGCCCGCTTAACTCCGAGTGCCCCACCTGCCAGTCACTGTTCTTTGAGGTTCAGATGGAAAGATCCGCAGACGCACCGCAATTCAACCGGGAAGCTTTTTGGAGTCAGAGACAGCCAGGAGTCACACTTCGGTTTGTCACATCGGAACTGTTGAAGGAGTTGCTTAAACGCGGCCACAACCGGCTTGAAATCGTTCTTTGAAAGATCGGCCCACTCGTTATAGTGAATCGCTTTGTTGATGACCCACTGCTCGCCGTTGCTGGCCGTAAGGATTTCGCTGCGCGCCTTCAAAAGTGCTGCCACCTTTTCCAACTGCTCGGTGTTGTCCCAGGACTTTGCGGCCTTTGCCGCCAAATCCAATAGATAGCCTTGGCGACCAATCACCGCGCCGAACAACTCTCCCATTTCATATCCGCCGTCATCTCTAAAGCTGACCTTCGCCCCGAGTTCATGGGCAAGATCGCGGAGTACGTACTCCAGGTGGCGACGCAACCTGCCCGCAGCGTTCGAAACGTCGTTCTTGGCCAGATCAGCATCGATCTTGTCCCATACTTCCGCGACCTCATCGAGGACAGGCCCAGTCTCGACCGTCCAGGTGTGGAAAGCTATAGCTGATTTCGCGCTCACCACTCCCTCGGTACGTAGCTGTTTGGCCCAGACTTGATCATGGGTAGTGATAACGAACTGAGTGCTCGGAAATTTCGTCTTCAGGAGCTTGCAGAACTGTTTTCGGTGTTGCGAATCGACGGACATTACCACGTCGTCAAGCACCCCAAATGTGAAATTCTTGTCGAGAACCCGCTTCATGAGAGCTAGGTATAGACACACGCCCATTCCATCCTGATGGCCTTCGCTGTGGTAAGCCCCTGGCGGGAACATTCCTTTCTTATAAAAGTCGACGAGCAGGCCCAGTTTTCCATCCGCCGCTTCAAACTTGGCTTTGAATTCGCCTTCGTCATCGTGGTTGATGAGCCTGTAATACGATGCAAACTCTTCTTCCACTTCGCGATAGAGCGTGAGCAATGCCACTTCGGAAACATCGCAATAGATTTCGTAGGCTGACTTTCCGAGCGTCGCATTGGCCAATTTTCCTTGCTCGTTCCGTCGGGCGATCCGCAGGTCATTCAATCGCTCTTGGGCGACACCCAAGAAGCTGCTGGCCTCCGCAGTCAAGTTCTTATCTGGGCGGGCCTTCACCTTGTCCCGTGTGGCATCCAGATCGCCGATCAGCGATTCGGGAACCGCCGCCCATCCCGACTCGAAACGCTCCTTCGCCGCAATTATTCCCTCTAGGGATGCTTGTGACTCGGAAAAGGTCAGCAATCCTCCCGACCATTCACTTAGGCGTGTGGAGAATTCTTTGGCCGCCTCTGGGAGCTTGGTGAGGAGATCAATCAGACTACGCAGGCGAATGACTTCCGCCGAAACTTCCCGACCAGATTCGACAAGCTGGTCATGCACCAACTTGGCTTCCTTTGACTTTTCCAGTTTTTCTCGCAGGTGCGACCGAAGTTTGTTTATGTCCCAATCAAGATCGCACAATGGACACCGAGGGCCGTCCACCAGATCGAGGCCAGTCTGGAGAAACGAGTGCCGTTTGATCAAAGGCAGGTGCGACGGGTCGGCTTCCAACTTTGCAATGTTTTGTAAGAGTAATTTGACTGTCTCTCGCGTTGACGATTCGAAACCCTTCGCTGCCGCATCCGAAAGAGCTTTGAGATCTGCAAGCGCCGACTCCTTGGTCTGCCCGCCGTCTCCTTGCATCACGCTTTCCGAAAGTCCTTCAGAAAGAATCGTATCTTTTGTAAGTTCAGAAATCGCCTGGAGACCGAGCAGCTTTCGGCCCTGGTTTACCACTACCAGAATATCTTCCGGCTTGAGAGCTGGGAGGTCGAGATGGCGCTTCAGACTATCTGCGGCAGTCTCAGATTGCGTCTTCGCGGCCGAATACTCGGCGCTGAGCTTGTTCTCGGTAGTCTTCAGCGTCGCCCGAATCTGGTCAATGTCATCAAGCTTGAGGAGCGTCTGCACATCGCGCGATCGCTGTGTCGCCTCGGCGAGGATAAACTTGATAATTTCGCGGCGCGAAAAAGTTATTTCTGGGTGCTTGGCAACTTCGGCGAATACTGCCTTGACGGCAGCATCATTCGGCGCGATCTGTGGCTGTTTCGACCTCTTGATCGTGCGAGTAATAGACGCCGATTTCTTAAGATGCGGAATGTACACGTCCAAACGCACCGAGGAGGCGTCAGGATCGCTTCATTTCTCGACATGCGGGCCGTGCTCGGTAAGCGACAGGTCGGCCGTCCCCGTTCCCTTAAGCCTACCGATCTCGCCGGTAAGCGCGAACTGAATCGCGTCTACGACGCCACTTTTTCCCGATCCGTTCGGTCCGTATACAACAAAACTCTCACGGCCCATCGTCAATGTCAGGTCGCGAATGCCGCGAAACTCTTTAATGCGGACGGATTCGATCTGGATCACGGCAGGCTTTCCTTTGAATTCTCGGAGAACACCCTCACTAGATCGGGGGCCTTTGGTTTCTTGCCACCGCTGAATAGATCGCGGACCCGCTTCACCTTGACTTCGGTGATGCCCTCCGCTTTTGCCAGCCTCCGATAGAACTCTTCGAGAATCTCCTCTTGGATACTAGCCATAGCCTCAGCTCCGCGTGGTGCCAGCCGAACGGCGACAATTGGCCAAACTATGCCGCGTCCGCGTTTCCTTCAACCATGTTATTCCCCGCCGACACTCCCCGCACGTTATAACACCGCTTTGAATCCCGTTCCCACCGAACCGCCCTTTTTCATCACAAACGCCCGGGCCACCCATCACAGACTTCTAACCGGCCGTCGGCGACAATGGGATCGACCTGTGTGTCAGGGCCGAGGTGTGCCCGTCAACCAAGACGACCCTCGAAGCGGCCCCAGCCCCATTTGTCGGCGCTCTTTGAAAACACCAATTAGGAGCAATAAGCGGGCGTCAGCCCGCCGCCGAACCCCTGGGCGAAGCGAAAAAGCGAGCTAAGTCCTTATTCCTGAATATTTTCCATATAAGTCCCTATTCTTGAATATTTTGCGGGCAAATCTATGATTCTAATAGATTAAAAAATAGGGGGGAGGGGGGTACGGCCCCCAGGCAGTGCGCCCGTCTCTCCATCCGCGAGCTCTCTTCTGATCGACCCCACTTCATAAACCACGCTTTATAATAGAAAGATTCGGTAGCGGGTTTTGATCCATCTGTAGTGCCAGGGGAAGATGTCGACAGACAGCATTGTGGTTCGCGGGGCCCGGGTTCATAACCTCAAGAACATTGATTTTGAGATCGAGCACAACGCTCTGACCGTCGTCACCGGCGTCTCCGGTTCGGGCAAATCGTCGCTCGCCTTCGACACGCTCTACGCCGAAGGCCAGCGCCGTTACGTCGAGTCGCTGTCCGCATATGCGCGCCAGTTTCTCGAGCGGATTGAGAAGCCCGACGTCGATCTGATCGACGGGATCGCGCCCGCCGTTGCCATCAAGCAGAAGAACTCCACTCGCAATCCTCGCTCGACCGTCGCCACCGCTACCGAGATCTTCGATTACCTGCGGCTGCTCTTCGCCCGCGTCGGACGTACTTACTGCCTGCAATGCGGCCAGGAAGTAAAGAAGGATACGGTGGACGAAGTCGCGGACCGCCTGCTCGCTCTGGGCGACGGCACTCGCCTGCATGTGTTCTTTCCGATTCAGGCGTACGTACCCGCTGCCGAAGAGAAGGGCCCCAAGAAATCTCGCGGAAAGAAAAAGCCGGCCGAGTCCAATCTGCCCTCCGATGCGATCAAAGCGCGCCTGTTCGATCTGCGCAAACGCGGTTTCAACCGCATTTTTCAAAACGGCCAGATCTTCGAGTTCTCGACCCCGGAATCCTTGCTCGACCTCAACTTTTCCGAACCTGTCTTCGGCTTAGTGGATCGTCTCGTCGTCGCCGCCGACCAGCGCTCCCGCATTGTCGATGCGGTTGAGATCGGTTATCGCGAAGCGGGCGAAGTCATTTTCGAAACCGCACCTCGGGATGGCGATGGCGACGGCGAAACTCCTCAGCGGCTGTGTTTCTCCCAGCGCTTCGAGTGCAAGAACGATGGCAGCCGCTACGAAGAGCCTGAGCCGCGCCTGTTTTCATTCAATAATCCTTATGGCGCCTGCCCGCGCTGCCAGGGCTTCGGCAACACCATCGACATCGATCTCGACCTCGTCATCCCCGACAAGAGCAAGACCCTGAACGAAGGGGCGATCGAGCCCTGGACGAAGCCAAAGTACAGGCCGCTGTTCACCGAACTGAGGCGCTTTGCGCGCCAGGCGGAAATTCCGCTGGACGTGCCGTGGCATGAACTGGACGCGGAGCACCAGAAGCTGGTCATTGATGGTGGCGGCGATGGTGACCGCGGTTTCGGCGGCGTCCGTGGCTTCTTTCAGCACCTGGAGCGCAAGAAGTACAAGCTGCACGTTCGCGTCTTTCTCAGCCGCTATCGCGGATACTCGCGGTGCTCCGCTTGCGGGGGAACGCGCCTGCGCGTGGAAGCGCGCCAGGTAAAGATCGAGGGCAAGAACATCTGCGAAGTGTGCAGTATGACGGTCGAAGGGGCAGCCCGCTTCTTCGATCAACTCACGCTCTCGACTGAGCAAGCCGCAATTGCCGAAAAACTGCTTATCGAACTTAAGGAGCGCCTGCGTTTTCTCAACGAAGTCGGGCTTGAGTATCTGACGCTTGACCGTCTCGCCTCCACGCTATCGGGAGGAGAAGCGCAGCGCATTCAACTCGCGACTTCTCTCGGTTCGCGTCTGGTTGGCACACTGTACGTGCTCGACGAGCCTTCCATCGGGCTGCACAGCCGCGATACGCACCGGCTCATCAAGATCCTGCACGACCTGCGCGACCTGGGAAACACCATCCTCGTCGTCGAGCACGATCCCGACATCATGCGCGCCGCCGACCGCATTCTCGACCTCGGTCCGGGCGCCGGAGAAAATGGCGGACAAGTTGTCGGCGCCGGCACCTACGACGAGATCATAAGGATGCCGCACTCGCTCACTGGCCGTTACCTCGCCGGCGAACTTCACATCCAGATTCCGCCGCGACGCCGCCAACCGGGGTCACACAAACTCCGCATCACCGGCGCCCGTGCGCACAACCTGAAGCACATCGATTTGGAAATCCCGCTCGACATGCTGGTGGCGATTACCGGTGTCTCCGGCTCGGGAAAATCCTCGTTGCTCCATGACGTCCTCTATCAGGCGTTGGCCACGGCCAAGCGGCAGACCAATGCCAGCCCTTCCGCCGCCATTTTGTGGGACAGCGTCGAAGGCGACGAGTTTCTCGACGAGGTCATCCTCGTCGATCAATCGCCCATCGGCCGCACTCCGCGGTCGAATCCGGTCACGTATATCAAGGCCTTCGACATCATCCGCGAACTATTCGCTTCGCTGCCGGAAGCGAAGAAGCGCGGCTTCCCTGCCGGACATTTTTCCTTCAACGTGCCCGGCGGGCGCTGTGACAACTGCCAGGGTGACGGCACTGTCACCGTCGAAATGCAGTTTCTGGCCGACGTGGAATTGATCTGCGACGAATGCAAGGGCACGCGCTACAAGCCGCAAGTGCTCGAAATACACTACAAAGGCAAGAACATTCACGAGGTACTGAACCTCACCATTCGCGAAGCCCTCAAGTTCTTCGCCGACGTTCCCCGGCTCACGGAAAAATTGCGCGTGCTCGACGAAGTCGGCCTCGGCTACCTGCGTCTTGGCCAGTCGGCCACCACGCTCTCCGGAGGCGAAGCGCAGCGCATGAAGCTGGCCGCGCACCTCCAGCCCGGCGCGCGCCCGACCAGCCGCCGCGCAGAGGGCGGTGATGGGCCCAAACACAAGCGCCGCATGCTTTACATTTTCGATGAGCCTACTACCGGCCTGCACTTCGACGATGTCAGCAAACTACTTTCCGCTTTTCGACGTCTAATCGATGCGGGGGGCTCCATCGTCGTCATCGAGCACAATCTCGAAGTCATCAAAACGGCTGACTGGGTCATCGACCTCGGTCCGGAAGGCGGAGATCGCGGTGGGAACCTCGTCGGCTTCGGCCCGCCCGAAGCGATCGCGGAGCTGACAAACTCTTACACTGGACAGTACCTGAAGCAGGTCCTGAACGGAAACGGCACGCGCAATGGTGACCAGTAGAATAGAAGTGGTGTCATCAATGTTCAGGGAGGGAAAGTGGAAGTCCCTCTGGGGCTAAAGAGTGTGAGTGAGAACTCGGTCGTCCCTCCGGGACTTGAATCGTTTCTTCCTCTTTTCCCAGCGCTGAAGCGCTGGGCTAAGTTCGGTCGCCCCTCCGGGGCTGGATACTCCCACGCATGAAACGCCCGATCACCAAAGCGAGCCTTCTCATTGTCCTTCTTATTGTCCTAACCGCCTGCGCCGTCGCCTTCGCGCAGACCCACACCACCGTCCGCCATTACAAGGAACGCATCGACGACCAACCTCCAGAAATCGCACAGGCCGAAGATGCCATCCAGAAGAACGATTTCACCACCGCAGAAACATTGCTGAAGAAGGCTATCGATAAAGATTCCAACAATTATCAGGCATGGTTCGATCTCGGATTCGTCCTGAACCGCCTCGCTCGCACCGACGAATCGATCGCCGCATATCGCAAATCCGTCGCCGCCAAGCCCGAGGTTTTTGAATCCAACCTCAACCTGGGCCTGATGCTCGTCCGCGCCAATAATCCCGACGCTGAGCAATTCCTGCGCGCTGCCACCGGCCTCAAACCCACAGCTCACATCGAAGAAGGTCAGGCCCGCGCCTGGCTCGCACTCGCACATCTGCTCGAAAATAGAAAGCCGGAAGACGCACTCCAGGCTTACCGCAAAGCGTCCGAGCTTACACCGAAGGATCCCGAACCGCATCTCTCTGCCGGCCTGCTGCACGAGCGGCAAAAAGAACCCTCCGCCGCCGAAGCCGAATACAAACAAGTCCTGACCCTCGATCCGCGCTCCATTGATCCACAAACCACGGAAGCCGCGATCGGCCTCACCAACCTGTACATGAAGTCCGGCCGCCTCGGAGAGGCCGAACCCCTGCTGCGCCGGCTGGCCGCCGAGCGACCGGATGACGCCGGCGTTCATCTCCAACTGGGGCGCGTACTCGCCGCGCAGGGCAAGAAAGACGATGCCATCACGGAAATCCAAGCTGGGCTGAAACTCGCACCCGGGGACACCGAGGCGCAGCGCGATCTCGCCGACTTGCTGGTGACATCCAAAAAACTGCCCGATGCCGAAAAAATCTACCGCGACCTTATCACCGGTCATCCCAATGACGCCGAGCTTCATCAGCTTCTCGGCGAGGTTCTGCTTAAGGAGCGAAAGTTTCCGGAAGCTCAGCAGGAATTCATGGCGACCCTGAAGCTCAAACCCGACCTTGGCGTCACCTATGGCAGCCTGGCCGTCGCCGCCAATGAAAACCAGAACTATGCGCTCACCATCAAGGCCCTCGAAGTCCGCGCCAAGCTCTTACCCGAAACCCCCGTCAGCTATTTTCTGCGCGCCACCGCCCTTGACCACCTGCGAGACTACAAGCAGGCGGCCCAGTACTATCACCTCTTCCTTGATGCGGCCAGTGGGAAGTATCCTGATGAGGAGTGGAAAGCTCGACATCGCCTAGTCTGGATCGAATCGAAGAAGCGTTGACCGCAATGCGACGACTTGCCTTTGCCACGCTCCTGCTCGCACTCGCCTCCGCCTACGCCTACGGCGCCGCCAAGGACGAAACCGTAGACGAACTCAAATCACGCCTCGAAAGCGCGCGTCCCGAGGAGCGCCCCGAACTCTGCATCCAGATCGCACTGCATCAGCTTCGCAATGCCGACAAGCTTTATAGCAATGGCAACGTCGACCAGGCCCGCGGCGCCGTCGACGACATCGTTACCTACTCCGAGAAAGCCCGCGACGCCGCCACGCAAACCAAGAAGCACCTCAAGAATGTCGAGATCGATGTCCGAAAAATGGCGGAGAAGCTGCGGGACATCAAGCGCACTCTCGTTTTCGACGACCAGGCTCCGGTCGAACAGGCCATCCGCCGCCTCGAAGACATCCGCACCAGTCTGCTCAAAGAAATGTTCGCCAAGGACAACAAGAAGGAGAAGAAATGAAGCCCGGCAACCGCTGGCGCACCGCACTCGGTCTGGCGTTGTTGCTCGCCCTCCCGCTCTTCTTGCCAGTGTGCTCGCCGCTTTGGGCCCAGCGCCGCCGCGACCCGCTCAATCCGCTGGAGATCGACCAGCTCCGCGACGCCATGCTCGACCCTCACCAGCGCTTAAAGCTTTACGTGCAATTTTCCCGGGATCGCATAACGAAACTTGAGCAAATGCGCAGCGACCCGAAGACGACCGAGCGCGGCCGCCAGACGCATGACATGCTGGAAGATTTTCTCGCCGTCTACGATGAACTCAATGACAACATCGACATGTACGTCGGCCGCAAGGACGACATCCGCAAGCCGCTGAAAATCATCATCGAAGCCGACACCGAATTTCAGTCCAAGCTGCGCGCCCTCAAGAACTCCGCGAACACCAATGCCGCCGAAGCGAGCCAGTACGAATTCCTGCTGACCGACGCCCTCGACACCGTGGATTCCAGCGCCGACGACCACCGCAAAACCGTCGCCGAAGTCGAGGAATACATGAAGCGCAAGAAGAAGAAATAGGATTCAATCCGAGAACACTGACCACTGACTCCCGTGCTACTCTTCCCTCAACGTGTCCCCAAAGCTCGCGCAACTTTTTCACGAAGCCTATCGCGAACTCCGGCTTTGCATGCCCGCGCCGCCCTTGCACGTTCGTTTTTATCCTTTCGTCTCCATCAACAACACCATCCGCCTCCGCCAGGGAGAGCTCTACATCCGCCTCTCCGACCTGCTCGAAGGCGCGCCCGAAACCGTGCTGCATTCGATCGCGCACATCCTGCTCGCCAAGCTCTATCGCAAGCCGGTCGATCGCGGTCACAGCGCCCGTTATCGCCGCTATGTCGCGAGCCACGACGTTGCCGCCAAAGCCCGACTCGTCCGCCAGATGCGCGGACGCAAGCACATCCGCTCCGCCCGCGGCCACCACTACCATCTGGAAGAAATCTTCGACGACCTCAACCGTCGCTTCTTCCACGGACTCCTGGGACGCCCGCAACTCACCTGGAGCCAGAACCACGCCCGCAGCAGCCTCGGCCACTACGATCCCGCCCACAACGCCATCGTCATCAGCCGCGTCTTCGACCACCCACGCGTCCCCCGCTACGCCGTCGAATACATCCTCTTCCACGAGATGCTGCACTTAAAACACCCTGTCAAACTCAACGGCAGCCGCCGCTGCGTGCACTCGCGCGAATTCCGCGCCGAAGAGAAGCTGTTTCCGGAACTAGAGCAGGCATGCAAGTTCCTCCGTATGGTGTAGGAACGTGAAACGCCGTTCGCCATTCCCCGTTCAATGCCCCGTTTCCCCGTGTGATGCAAATCACAACCATCCGTGATGCACTGCGTTGACCGCTCCCTACTCGAAACCGTATCCTGTTGATATTGAAATTGAATTTCATTTTCACTTAGAAAGCGGTACCTTTTTCAATGCTCCAGGCATTCATCATTACGCTCCGCGAAGGCGTCGAAGCCGCCCTCATCGTTGGCATCACCTTGGCCTATCTCGCCAAGATCGGCCGCAACGACCTGCGCAAGTCGGTCTACGCCGCCCTGGCCTCAGCTTTTGCCGGATCGATCGCCGTGGCCGTCGTGCTCTCCCGCCTCAAATGGAACCAGGATATCTTCGAAGGCTGGGTCATGCTGGTCGCTGCCGTCTTCGTCGTCACCATGATCGTCTTCATGATGAAAACCGGCCGCCAGCTCAAAGGCCAGATCGAAAACAAGATCGGCTTGTTCGCCCGTGGCGACGCATGGATCGGCCTCTTCCTCTTCGTCTTCCTCATGGTGCTGCGCGAGGGCGTCGAAACCGTTCTGATCCTCTCGGCCGTAACGCTGAACTCGAACGAACTGATGAGCTTCATCGGCACCGTCCTCGGCGTGGCCGTCGCCATCCTGTTCGGCGTGATGTTCGTCAAGGGCAGCGTCAAGATCAATCTGCAGAAATTCTTCAAGGTCACCACCGCGATTCTTTTCCTGGTGGCCGCGCAACTTGTGATCGCCGGCCTGCACGAACTCTCCGAAAACGTGGAGTGGTTTCCTCACTCCCGCCGGGAGATGGCGATCATCGGCCCGATCGTCCGCAACGATCTCTTCTTCTTCATCACCATCCTCGTGCTGGCCGCGCTGATGGTGCTGTTTGAAATGAAGAGCCGCCAGCCGGTCGAGTTGCCTCCGGCAGGCGCCGCACGCCGCAAAGCGCTCTGGACCGCACGCCGCGAGCGTCTCTGGATGGCCTCGGTCTACATTTTCTCGTTCATCTTCATCGTGATGATCACCGCCAGCTTCATCTACGAGAAGAGTGCCAGTGCGCTTTCGCCCGCCGCGGAAGTCACCTTTGTCGACGGCAGAGTTTCCATCCCGCTGAAGCAGGTTTACGACGGCGAACTCCACCGCTTCGAAGCTAAAGAAGGTGGAGTCGAAGTCCGCTTTTGGCTCTATCAGAAGCCCGACGGAAAAATCGCTACCCTCTTCGACGCGTGCGAAATCTGCGGCCCCGTCGGCTTCTACAAGAGCTCACAGGGAGTGATCTGCAAGAACTGCGCCGCCCCCATCAACCCGCAGTCGGTCGGCATGGCCGGCGGCTGCAATCCGATCCCGCTGAAAGCGCAGGTCACCGACGACGCGGTCATCGTCTCTGAGGCCGACGTCGCGGCCGGCAGACACTACTTCGAGCAGAAATAATGTTTCCCCGCCTCGTCTACGAATCGTTTCGCCACCAGTCGCGACGCAAGCTGCTTGCGGGCATTGCGATCACACTGGGCGTAGCGGTCGCGACCGCCATGATCGCCGTAGCCACCGACATCGGCGACAAGATCAACCGCGAACTGCGCAGCTACGGCGCCAACCTGGTGGTCACTCCGCAGGAAGACACGCTCGACGTGGAAGTCGGCGGCGTCAACCTGAAACCCCCGAGCGACGGAGCGTTCCTCAACGAAGCCGACCTCCCGAAAATTCGGGGCACCTTCTGGCACCACAACATCGTCGGCTTCTCGCCCATGCTGCCCGTCACGGTCAAAGTCGGCGAAGGCAACAACAAAGGCGCGAAAGATGTCATCCTGGTCGGCACTTATTTCAACAAGGCGCTAAGCTTCGGCAAAGACGACTTCACCACGGGCGTGAAGATCACGAACCCCTGGTGGAAGGTAGAAGGCTCGTGCGGGGACGGGGCTCTGCCCCGTCCAGGGCGAGTCGAAGACTCGCCAGCAGCGTGCGGCTGGCCAGATGACAACTCTCAAGACATCCTAGTAGGCGAGCGCCTGGCAGCAAAGCTAGCTAAGAAGCCAGGAGACACACTGGAAGTCGCCGGCCGCCCACTCACCATCTCTGGCATCCTCTCGACCGGTGGCGCCGAAGACGACCAGATCGTCGCGCCGCTGGCCCTGGCGCAGCAAATTCTAGGCAAACCGGGCGCCGTACGCCGCGTCTACGTCAGCGCTATGACCAAGCCTCCGGATGCGCTTTCCGCGCGCGATCCCAAGACGATGACTCCCGAGGTCTACGACCGCTGGTACTGCTCGCCCTACGTGGAGTCGATTGCCTACCAGTTACAGGAAGTCATTCCGCATTCGCACGCAGAGCAGATCCGCCAGGTTGCGCAAAACGAAGGCACGGTACTCTCTCGCATCAAGGGACTCATGCTGCTGATCACGCTCGCCGCGCTCTTCGCTTCCGCGCTCGCCGTTTCCGCGGCCATGGCCACGGCCATCTATGAGCGCCGCGTCGAAGTCGGCCTGATGAAGGCCCTCGGCGCAGGCAATCTCGCGGTCTCTGCGATCTTCTTTGCGGAGGCGCTGCTGCTCGCGCTCGTCGGCGGCATTGCGGGATTTTCCGCCGGAGCGCTGCTCGCCCGCCAGATCGGCCGGTCGATTTTCAACTCGCAGATTTCCATCGAGCCCGTGCTCTTCCCGATCATCATGACCATCGCCGTCTTTGTGACCTTCGCCGGCAGCGCCGCCGCCATCCGCCGCGCCGTGAAGTTCGATCCTGTCTTCGCCCTGCGAGGTGAAGGATGACGACGAGCACCGTTCCGGGCACGCTCCTCACTCCCCAGCAAGTCGCTGATCGCCGCGCGCACGCGCCGCATACTTCGATGTTCGCGCGCATGCTCGTTCGCGCCGCCGTACTCCGTCGCAGACGCGCGGCCTCGGCGCTGCTTGCCATGATCGTAGCCGCCGCCGTCGCCACCGCGATGATGAACCTCTACGTCGACGTGCAAGCCAAGCTCCGCACCGAATTCCGAAACTATGGCGCCAATGTAGTCATCGTCGCGAAAGACGGCCAGTCCCTGCCCGCCGACGCACTCGCCAAAGTCGAATCCGTTCTCGGCGAAAAGACGCTGGCTGTTCCTTTCGCGTATGCCGTCGCCCGCACCAAGGACGGACAATCTGTAGTCGTCGTTGGCACCGACTTCGCCCGCGCTCGCCAGTTAAACCACTGGTGGAAGGTGAGCCATTGGCCCAACGCACCAAACGAAGCCCTAGTCGGCATGCGCGCCGCCGCCATACTCAGCCCTAAGGTCGGCCCCAATCGTCAGCCCTTCGAACTGACGTTCCAGGGCAAAGCAATCCAACTCGCTCCCGCCGGCATGCTCCAGACCGGCGCCGGCGAAGACAGCCGTATTTATCTCGATCAATCTGAATTCCAGAACTGGACCGGCGTCGCGCCTTCCACCATCGAAGTCGCCGCCAATGGAACCGCCGCCGAGGTTGAAGCGTCGATTCGCCAGCTCGCGCAGCTTCTGCCCGCGGCCGACGTTCGCCCCGTCCGCCAGATCATGGAAGGCGAAGCCAACGTGCTGAACAAAACGCGCGCCACTCTCTACGCTTCCGCCACCTTGGTCGTACTCACGTCCGCACTCTGCGTCCTCGCCACGCTCATCGGATGGGTCTTCGACCGCCGTCGCGACTTCGCCATCATGAAAGCGCTGGGCGCTTCCGAACGTCTGATCAACGGATTCTTCGCGGCCGAAGCCGCGGCCCTGGGCGTAGTCGGCGCGATTCTCGGCTTCTTCATCGGCATCGGCGTCGCGGCCTGGATCGGACGAGTCAACTTTCACGCGCCCGTCGTCCCGCGCTTCAGCGTTTTTCCGTACGTGCTCGCCGGCAGTGTTGCCGTCGCTCTCATCTCGGCCATCCTGCCCATCGAGCTGCTGCGCCGCGTGCAACCCGCTATTATTCTGAGGGGAGAGTAGATGAACCTGATTGAGTCATTAAATCATTGAGGTATTGATTCAATGTTTTGAATGATTCAATGATTCAATGTCTCAATGATTCAATGGGTTATTGAAGGACAAAATTAGCATGATCCAACTAAAGAACGTAACCAAGAGTTATCCCGCCAGAGAAGAAGAAAATAATGGCGGCCTGATCAAAGCGCTCGACGACATCTCTCTCTCCATCGAGCCCGGCGAGTGGGTCGCCATGATGGGCCCCTCGGGCTCCGGCAAGAGCACTATGGTCAATCTCATCGGATGCCTCGACCGCCCCACCAGCGGCGAAATCTGGCTTGACGGACAAAACGTCGCCAACCTCAGCGCCTCCGATCTCAACCATGTCCGCGCCGAAACCATCGGCTTCGTCTTTCAGCAATTCCACATGATCCCGTATCTCACCGCCGTCGAAAACGTCATGCTCGCCCAATACTTCCACAGCATGACCGACGAAAAGGAAGCGCTCGAAGCTCTCGATCGCGTCGGCCTCAGAGACCGCGCCGGTCACTTGCCCTCGCAGCTCTCCGGAGGCGAGCAGCAGCGCGTTTGCATCGCCCGCGCCCTCATCAACGATCCCAAAATCGTGCTCGCCGACGAGCCCACCGGCAACCTCGACGCCGTCAACGAAGAAATCGTCCTGCGCCTGCTCCGCGAGCTTCACCAGCAGGGACGCACCATCGTCATGGTGACGCACGATCCCGTCGTCGCGCGCCTGGCCGACCGTCGCATCGAATTGCATCACGGCAAAATCGCCGCCCAGGAAGTTTTTGCCATGGCCGACGAAGAGCAATTCGACGAAGTGCTGGAAGAATTATTTGCCTTGGAAGAGAACGGCCAAATCGCGGAGATTGGCCGGATGGAAGTCCACGGCGCTTTGCCCGTATCCATCGCCGTGGAAAAAATGGCCGCTATGGAACTGGTAACGATGCGCCCACACCCGCTCCAAGCGCACGATCACAAACCTTTCGTCAATCCCTGCCACGACGCGCTCAAGCCTGCCGGCTTTTCGACCGGCGACGGTTCCGCGATCGTCGAACTCACTCCCCGTGGACACCAGCGCGCCGCCGACATTATCCGCCGCCATCGCTTGGCCGAGCGCCTCTTCACCGATTCGCTCGCCATGGACAGCGAAACCGAAATCGAGCAGCAGGCCTGCAAGTTCGAGCACATACTCTCACCCGAAGCCACCGACAAGATCTGCACCTTCCTCAACCACCCGCGCACCTGCCCCCACGGCGCGCCCATTCCGCCCGGCCCCTGCTGCGGACGTCACGCCGAACCCAGGCAAACCACTGCCGCGTTATCCCGTCAACGTTAGTTTTTGAATTATCATCTTGAGCGACGCGAAGGGACCTGTTGTTTCCACGCGCTCGCCACAGGCCGCCGCGTCAGCCGCTACTTCTTCCCAAAAAACTTCCCAAACCCCAGTCGCACCTGCACCGTATTCACCCCAGGATTCGGCACGGTCAGCCCGGCATTTGAAATATGCATGTACCGGACATCCACCGACCACGCATGATCGCCGAGAAAATAGAGCCCGAACGCCGCGCCCGACGTGAAATTTATCGTCGAAGTTCCCGCTGGCACTTCGTGCGTCGTAAACAGCGTTCCTCCATTCAACTCAAGATACGGAGCAACATGTCCGCGCGTGGCGAAAATCCATTTCAGCCCCACCGGATTCACTCCTGCCCCGTATGCAATGTTTGCCGGCTGAAAAACAACAAACGCCGGCACCGCCTCCACCGCAAGCTCGAATCGTCCGTTGAGAAATCCCGGCCCGTGCGGAGCCGTCAGGATCCACCCATAGCGAACTCCCGCGTTCCACACGCCCGTATCCTTGGTCCCGCCCGGAACCGAGCGCCCGCCGCCCGTCCAAACCTGGAGCTCACGACCGCCCTCCTCGGGGCGATCCTGGGCGACCGCAAGAGAACCCGCCAGAAACAGCGTCAGAAAGAGTATTAGAAAAAGACAACGCGCACCCCGAATGGATCGTGTCATAAGTATGGTCAAGGTCGAAATGGAACGATACGTGAACCCGCGCAGAAAACAAATCCAAGTCCTGGAGTGTGTGCGTGAGAACTGGGTCGTCCCTCCGGGACTTGAATCATTCCTTCCGTCTTCCCAGCGCTGAAGCGCTGGGCTAAGCTGGTTCGCCCCTACGGGGCTGGATTCTCGAGCATCTGGTTCCGCCGGATTGCCCAAAAACGAGTTCTCACGCACACACTACAACCCCAGCCCGCCATCCACCGCCAGCACCTGCCCAGTAATGAACTGCGGAGCCGCTGCAAAGAATATCACTGCCGCGGCAATGTCCGCTGCCGTCCCGTTACGCTGCATCGGCGTCTGTTTCGCCATCTTCCTCATGAACGCCGCCGCCGATTTCTCACCCAACTCGATCATCCCCGGAGCCACCGCATTCACCGCAATCTCCGGCGCCAGCGCCTTCGCCATCACTTTGGTTAGCATGTGCACCGCCGCCTTCGACGAGCAATAGTGCGCATGCGTCGCCCAAGGCCGCAGCCCGCCTAGCGAACCCATATTAACGATGCGCCCTCTGCGCTTTCTCAAATACGGCAGCGCCTCTCGCGACACCAGAAACGGTCCGCGCGTGTTCGAAGCAAAAATCGCATCCCACCGCGCCACTGTAATCTTCTCAAACTCGACGGTCTCGTAATTCGCGGCGTTATTCACCAGCACGTCGATTCCGCCCAGTTCCCTCGCCACTTCCTTCACCATCTCCCGGACGCTCTTCTCGTCGGTGACATCGCACCGCACCGCCAGCGCCTCCACGCCGTGCTCCGCCAGTTCCACCACCACCACCCGCGCCTCGCGCGCCGACTCGCGAAAAGTAATCGCCACGTCCGCGCCGTTTTCGGCTGCGGCCAAAGCGATCGCGCGCCCCAATCGTTTCGCCGCTCCCGTCACCAGCATCGTCCTTCCAGAAAGTGCTCGTCCGTTCGTCGCCGTCACCATAGTCATCCCGAAATTCTACGCCCCTCCGTGTCTTGGAAACCCTGCACCCAACTGATACACTCCCTCGCATGACGAAGCCTCGCGAAGTCATCGTTTATTCCCGCAAGGGATGTCATCTCTGCGAAATCGTCAAAGAGAGCCTCGTCAAGCTCCACAAGCGTGGCGGCTTCACCTGGCGTGAAATCGACGTAGACTCCGACGCCGAAATCCGACGCCTCTATAACGACGAGGTCCCCGTAGTCTTCATCAACGGCCGCAAAGCCTTTAAGTACCGCATGGACGAGCGGGAATTCCTGCGCAAACTGAGCGCTTGACCGGGTTGTCCGCCCTCAGCCTATCTGAGACGGGAAGAACGGAACGCTCTGCCGGGCGCGACCGGAGGAAGAGGCTCGACTGTCAAAGGGGAAGCGCCGTTCACACTACCGTCAAGAGCGATCTGAAGCCGCTAAAAGGGGATCGGGCTGTGAGCACCCTCGCGCCAACTCCAGAATCAAAGCTTATACGCTGTGACCCATTGTCCAATGCTTTTGCTGACGAAGATGATCACCACGGCAACCGCGACATGCTTCACTACTTCGGAAAGCGCACTGACGTTTCTCTGCCGGGCGAGTATGTAGCTCAGCGCGCTAAGCAGAGACAGTCCCCATACGATTCCGCCTACCGCGGCAGTGTGCCTATCGAACAGCAGCACCATCAGCACGAAGCTGAGACACACGACTAGCCTGGTTGCGAAATTGGCGAGTGTTCCCACAAAGGCTTCCCGCCGCTCTAGTCCTTCGGATTCCTGGTACAGGTGAACGCTCAACGAGTCGGTAAGATTGTCGGCGACGGCCGCAATCAGAAGCGCGCTCACTTCCGCGGCCTTGGCGGCATTCGCCGCTTCCAGACCGGCCATGAGAGCCATGCTGGTCACGATCGCGGCTGTCCCGCCGAAGCTGATTCTCGTTATCTTGAGCATTTTGGACACTTCGACAAACCGATTAGTATAAGACGTTTCATGTTCCATTCACAGTGACATTCGTCACCGTTGAAAACCGGGACGAGCACAATCCAGCAGTTCCCCGCCACCTGTACGATCGACTCGCTTCCGATACAATTTCCCCGATGCTTCGCACCCAGCTCTACGCCGATCCCGCCGGCCGCTTCGTCCACGATGTTATCCTCCAGAGCTGCCGCCGGAACAATAGCAAGACAGCCCTGACTGACACTTCCTGCGATCGCCGTTTCACTTTTGCCGAATATGGCAGCCTCGTCGAATCCCTCGCCCGCGGCCTCATCTCCGCCGGACTCGCTCCCGGAGAAGTCGCTGCTATCTTCCTCCCCAACTCCTGGGAATTCGCCATCACCTATCACGCTGCCACGCTCGCCGGAGGCATCCCCACACTGCTCAATCCCTCCTACCGCGAGCGCGAGATCCGCTATCAACTCGAAAACTCCGGCGCCGCTTTCCTCATCACCGACGCTCCTCTTCTTGAGGGCATCAACTTTGCCGGACTTCCCGGCCTGCGTCGCGTCTTCACCACGCGCCACGAGCGCGGAGGCTGCGAAGACTTCGCCAGTCTGCTGCGGCCCACGTCCGCCAAATTCCCGGAGGCTCGCCAGAACTCGCAAGAAACCCTCGCCGCCCTTCCCTACTCCAGCGGCACCACCGGACTGCCCAAGGGCGTCATGCTCTCGCACTACAACCTGGTCGCGAATGTCTATCAGATCCTCGGCCCGAATGCCGCGATTCTCACACCCGATGACGTCATGCTCTGCTTCCTGCCCCTCTATCACATCTACGGACTCACCGTGGCGCTGACTCTTTCCCTAACACTCGGCTCCACGCTCGTTCTGATGCCGCGCTTCGACGTGCAAAAACTGTGCACTCTTCTGATTCAGGAAGGCGTCACCATGATGCCCGTGGTCCCGCCCGCCATCAATGCGCTCTGCCAGGCCGCCGAAGCCGGCATCTTCCCAAAGAACCACAAAGTCCGCTGGATCAAATCCGGCGCCGCGCCGCTCGCTCCCGAACTCGCGCGGCGCCTGACCGATCTCACTGGCATCATCGTCAACCAGGGATACGGCATGACCGAAGCTTCACCCGTCACCCACGTTGGCTACAACGCTCCGCCGGAAATGAACCGGCCCGCGTCCATCGGACAACCGCTGGCCCTTACCGACTGCCGTGTTCTAGACATGAACGGTGAAGAAGTTGCCCCGGGCGAGCAAGGCGAACTCGTCATGCGCGGCCCGCAGATCATGCTTGGATACTGGAAGGAGCCGCAAGCGACCGCCGCGGTTCTTCGCGACGGCTGGTACTTCTCCGGCGACATCGTCCGGTCCGACGCCGACGGCTTCTACTACGTCCTCGACCGCAGCAAAGAGATGATCAAGTACAAAGGATTCCCGGTCGCCCCCGCTGAAGTCGAATCCGTCCTGCTCGAACATCCCGCCGTCCGCGACTGCGGCGTAATCGCCAAACCCGACCTCGACGCCGGAGAAATCCCCTGCGCCTTCATCGTCCTCCGTGAAGGCTTTACGCCCTCTGACGCGCTCGCCAAACAACTCCGCGACTTCGTCGCCGACCGCCTCGCCCACCACAAACAGCCCCGCGAAATTCGTTTTGTGGGTGCCGTCCCGCGGACACCATCGGGCAAGATCCTGCGTCGTGAGCTGCGCAAAACTTTCTCTTGATCCGGGCGGGTAGTACCGTGACCGCGTGATGANNCCGGCTCTCCACCAGCAAGCTTTGCGCGGTGTAAAATTTCTTCGTCACCATGACCCTCACCAGCTTCGTTGCCAAGTCCGCCTTTCGCAACAAGCGGCGCAGTCTGCTGACGGCCGCCAGCATCGCCTTCTCTCTGCTCCTGCTCTGCATCATGCTCTGCGTCTGGCGCAGCTTTTACATCGACAAAGGAGCGCCTGACTCCGCGCTTCGCATCATGACCCGTCACAAGGTCTCGCTTGCCAACTTCCTTCCCATCTACTATCGCGACAAGATCCGCACCGTT
>PKUV01000074.1 GCA_003131315.1 Acidobacteriaceae bacterium | reverse complement strand
GATTCCTGCACAGAGCCAAAAATCCTAAGTGTCGACCCAAATCTGGAGGGTATGCACTTCTGTCGCGAGTTAGACAAACGGCATGCTCCTCCCTTGTGGGACTGGATCAAGAGCGGATGTTGGGAAAATGGTCTTACGTGGAAAGAAGCTTGGAAGGATTCCAAATTGCGAAGCAAAATCCGGCGCGTGCGCCAAGAAGCACAGAGGCTGTCATAGCGGTCGCTGAGCCCTCCTACTCGCATTTCTTGAGATCAAGTGAATGCAGCATCCCTTTCCAGTCGGTTCGCCAGTTAATCCAAATAGCTTCTCCAAGTGATTGAGAAATTAAGGCACGTGCCTAGGAAGAAGCCCTGTCACTGTCCTCCCGGCGAGCCTAGTAATCGAATCCGACTACTCGCAAATAATTTCGAGTACTACAACAACGCGGCGCTAGCGCTTATTCTCGCGGCGAGGTGCTGAGATGAAGTCGAATTCCAAAAAGACGCTACGTCGCGGACGTGGACAAAAGATTGCTCCTACCGGTTTGCCCCAGCGCAGCCAATTCGCACGTGACCGCGCCATGCACGCGATTTCGGCCATGCGGCGCGATGCCAAGCTATCGCTAAGCCACGCCGCCAAACTTCAAGGTGTGAAACCAGCAACCATAAAGAAGTATTTCTCCTCCTCACTTGAGCGCTCCAAGGGGAAGTTGCGAGTCACCAAGTGCGACCGCTCCGCAGCGACTCTCTACGTTCCCGACGCAAACGGTAGAGCAGTTCCAGTCCACACCCGTTCCTCGAAGGATCGGAAAGCGCTCAGTCGCTACTTGCGTGATCTGGGACGGTACCTGCGCGGCAAGCGCAATGCACTGGCCCCTTGGCGAGGCAAAACAATCGCGGGGGTCAAACTGGTGACTTCTGCCGATGTCATTGTCTCGATAGAGCCCGCTCTCTCTGAGTTCTCGCTGTATCGATCAACGAACAGTGGAGCGTAATTGAGAGAGAAGCAGCTAATTCGCGCCGCACGGCGCAAGGTGCGGCAGGTAGATCGCCTTGGCGGGCTTACTCCGATTTGCGCCTACTGCGGGGAGACCGCGATTGAGTGTTTGGAATTGCATCACGTCACGGGCCGCAAGCTCGACGCAGATTTCGTCGAAGTGCGTTGCCGTAATTGCCATCGCAAGATCGAGTTGCAGCGCGATGTGGCAAACCTCACAGGCAACGGCGAGAAGAAGGCAAAGACACTCCAGAGCGACGAAATTATCCGGTTGCGTCTGCTTGGTCTCGCAGAGGGGCACGTCTCAACGGCTGCCGCACTGCGACGCTGGGCAGAACAGATCACCACAGGAGAAGACGGAGATGAGAAAGAACACCAGTGAATCTATGGCAATGGTTCTCTATTTGATTTTTGAGCAAGTTTATCCAGTCTGGAAGCAATACCACAGGTACGTTCCTGAGTATCGGCTTGAGCAACTGGATCTGGACGGCGATTTCCCGACTGGGGTTGCGGCTGCTGCCGTGCACAGGCTGAATCGCGACAAGCGTTTGCAGAAACTATGCGAGCAGAAATTCAGTAAAGAGTCTGCGATCCATGACAAAGACTTATGACCTCTATCTCCGGGCCCACACTGTTCAGCTTGAAAAGCAGCCACCGAAACATCAGTCTCGTTTCGAATCGCCTAAGAAGTGGCCAGACTACGTACTCGTCTTTGACTGTGAATCGGACCTTTCCGCCGATCAAGGGCTGACCTTCGGGTCGTGGCGTTTCTGTGAGCTACGCGGGGTGGAGTACGTCTGCGTGGATGAGGGGTTCTTTCATGACGAGATCCTCTCTCCAGAGGATGTCGAGGAATTGCAGAAATTTGTGCGAACTCGAACGCCCGAAACCGCTGATGACGGCAGCAATTGCTTGCATCTTTATCCACGTTCGAAGTTCGTCAGGGAAGTTCTTGGAATGGCGATTCAAGCGAGAGCAATGATCGTCGGGTTCAATCTTCCATTTGATCTGAGCAGACTTGCGTTGGACTGGGAAATTGCCGAAAACGGCGGTTGGTCGCTGATCCTGTCTCAATGGCGAAATCCTGAAACGAGCCAAGTGCAGGCGAACAAGTTCTTTCCCCGCATCGTCATCAATGCCCTGAATAGCAAGACGGCGATCATCTACTCCACTCGTGCCCCGTTTTGCGAGCCAGGGAAGACAGGCAAGCGAACGAAGCTATGGCCGGTTGCCCGATTCTTAGACCTACGGACTCTGCTCTGGGCGCTGCGCAACAAATCCTATTCACTGAGGACAGCCTGCGAAGAATTTTGCATCCCCGGCAAGTTGGACCACAAGCCGACGGGACGGGTTGATCTGGAAGAAATCGAATACTGCAGGCAGGACTTGCGGGCCACAGTCGGCCTACTGAACGCAACAAAGAAAGAGTTCGACTTGCACCCCATCGATCCAGGACCGGATCGCATGTTCAGCCCGGCAAGTGTGGCGAAAGGCTACCTCGAAAAGCTCGCCATTGCGTATCCGAGTCAGAAGGTCAGCGATGCCGACTACCCCTATGGAATCTTCATGCAGAGCTACTTTGGTGGCCGCGCTGAGTGCCGAATTCGCAACCGAGAAGTACCTGTATGCCTCGTGGACTTCATGTCACAATATCCCACGGTCAACGAACTCCTCGACAACTGGTCAATTCTTATCGCCCAGGCTGTGGAATTTCCCGATGCTACCGACGAATTGCGGGAGCTCCTTTCGAAAGTCACGCTGGACACTTGCTTTGACCCCAAGCTCTGGCCGGACTTCAAGTTCTTTGCTCTGGTATACCCTGAGAACGACATTCTGCCCGTGCGGACTGTGTACAACGGGACCACCCAGAACATTGGTGTCAATTACCTCACGAGCAAAGAACCAATCTGGTTTGCTGGACCTGATGTGATTGCGTCGATCCTGCTGACGGGCAAAGTGCCACGGATCGTGAAGGCGATCAAAGTAGTGCCACAGGGCCGTCAGCCCGTCCTGGGTTCGACCTCTTTGCGCAGCATGGTGACAGTAGACGCGAACGAGCACAGCTTTTTTAAGCATGTCATCGAGCAGCGAGCTGCCAATGCTTCGAATCCCGCGCTCCAATATTGGCTAAAGATACTCGCCAACAGCGGTTCTTATGGCCTATTTGTTGAACTGAATCCCAATCCTGCCGCCAGCACGAAACTGAAAGTCTTTTCCGGTGAGGAGTCATTTGAAACAGAATCCAACGTGGTCGAAGAGCAGGGGAAGTGGTTCGCCCCTCATCTCGCCTCTTTGATCACGGCGGGCGGACGCCTGCTACTGGCGATGCTCGAAAAGTGCATTGCTGATGCCGGAGGGACGTACCTGTTCTGTGACACGGACAGTGCGGCGATTGTTGCAGCGGGAGAGCGTCAGGAAATCCCTATGCCCGGTGGAAAGCCCATTACAGCTCTCACGCGAGATGAAGTGAATGGCATAGTTGAACGATTTCGAGCGCTCAATCCCTATGGCGCGAAGTTGGTCGGCGGCTCCATTCTCAAGATTCACAAGATCAACCTCGACACAACCCAGACGCCGCGGCAGCTATTTGGAATCAGCATAGCCGCTAAGCGGTACGCGCTCTACACGAAAACCCGCAACGATATTGAGATAGTAGAGCCTAAAGCGCACGGGCTAGGTTTCTTCTACCCGCCGAAAGACTCTCCCGCGGATTGGGAGCACGACATGCCGCTCTGGGTATTTGAAGCATGGGATTGGGTCATTCGCGGCATCTTACGCCTGGACCGGAGAAAACCGACGTGGTTCGACCTTCCAGTCATGATGAAGTTGACGCTCAGTACTCCGCATCACGCTTTGCAGCACCTTGCGAAATCGCCGCTGACTCGACCCCATAATTTCTTGATGATCCCGCAAGTGACGCGGTTCGGCATTCCGAGAGACATTGACCCCAGCACTTTCACCTTAATCACGCAGTTTTCCTGCGAACGCGATCAGTGGATGAATTTGAAGTGCATCAACATACATGACCCGCAATCTCCGATCTATGAACTCACGAAGGAATATGATGGCCGACGCGCGATGGCAAAGAATTTCTTCATGCTGTTGGAGGGGTATAAAAATCATCCTGAGGCAAAGAGCGTCGCGCACGACGGGAGCCCGTGCAAGTACGACACGCGCGGATTGTTGGAACGTGCGCACATCGTCGCGAACTGGCCGCCCATGTATATCGGGAAAGAGTCTGACCGGCACTGGGAGGAAGGCGAAGACTTAGCATTACTGGAATTCAAGGCAATTCAATATTCGCGTACAGGAATGGCCATTGCCGATGACGAGCAGCTTGCGCGCATTGCCGAAGTCCCCAAACGCGAGTTCATGCGGCGGGGAATCAATCAGCACACATTGGAGAAAATCTGCAATCGGGAGCCGGTACGCGCGATCAAGCTGGCTAAGTGTTTGAAAATATTGGATGAAATCGTCTAGGGCGGAGCGGCATGAGCGTCGATGAGTGTAAACGCGATTTAACGCCAACTATCCGCCTAGTATCGCGCGAACGTCTTTGCATTCATTGAGTTCCAGCCGCAAAGGTGTGAGGCTCCGAAACACCTTAGTAATCAGGTTGTGATCCTTAGCCATGAGTTTCTTGAGGTCAATGATTGACAATATTTCTAGGCTGCCAAACGGACCCATTAGGGAACGATGGCACCATCTTTGACGCACCAGCTCTGTCCACGTTGTCATCCGGAGGAAATGCCATGTCGAATCGCGGCTGCATTGTAAAACATCAGGAATGGCAGGATGGCTCTGAGTACAGTCGTTCGGCTTAGCCGGGAGAAAAGGTACAGATGTTTGGCGGAAAACAGGATGTTCCAGAGCGGAGGCGCGTCGAAGACGCCCTGCAGCAAGCAGAGGCGAAATATCGTGCGTTGTTTGCGGACTCGGTCGATGCGGCTTTGCTTATGGACGAAAAAGGGTTTCTGGATTGCAATGCAGCCGCCCTGCAGTTGTTCGGATACTCGACCCCGGACTCCATGAGGCACCTGGCCAGTATTTCGCCTCCCCATCAACCTGACGGCACACCCTCCTTGAGGGCAGCTGAACAAAGGATTGCTGCAGCGTTTCTCAACGGCCAGGAACGCTTCGAGTGGTTACACCAACGCAAAGACGGCACCGTTTTTCCGGCTGACGTTTGTCTGACTGCATTGACGCTTAGCGGGCGGCCGACACTGCTGGCCACTGTGCGCAATATCACGGAACGCAGGCGTGCAGAAGAAGCGCTGATGCAGGAGCAGAATCTCTTGCGCACATTGATCGACAACTTGCCCGATTTCATCTATGCCAAAGACACAAACAACAGATTTCTCCTTGCCAACGAGGCATTGGCCCGCCGGATGGGAGCTGCCAGCTCGAATGAGCTGCTGGGTAAGTCAGATTCTGACTTTTACCCGCCAGATATAGCAGCCAAGTATGCGCGGGAGGAGCAGCAGATAATGCAGTCAGGTCAGCCGGTGATCGACAGAGAGGAGGCGACAGCTGACGCCACAACTGGACAGGTTCTGTGGCATACGACCACTGAAATACCACTTCGCGGTCAAGACGGAAGTGTTAAAGGACTCTTGGGAATCGGCCACATCATCACCGAGCGCAAACGGTGGGAAGAGAGTCTGCGAGACAGCGAGAGTACAAATCGCGCTACCTTTGAACATGCCGCCTTGGGAATTGCACACGTTGCACCCGACGGCAGATTTTTGCGCGTCAACGATAAGCTCTGCGCGATAGTCGGCTACACGCGTGAAGAGTTGATAAACGCGACTTTCCAGGACATAACTCATCCTGACGACCTCGGGGCTGACCTCGATCAAGTCCGTCAAGTGCTCGTCGGCAAAATCAAGACTTTCTCCTTGGAAAAGCGCTATCTCCGCAAGGATCGGTCCATCGTCTGGGTCAATCTGTCCGTGTCCCTTGTGCGGGCCGATTCCGGTTCGCCGCGGCACTTCATTTCCATCGTCGAAGACATCACTGAGCGCAAACGGACGGAGGAACGGGTCCAGTTCCTTGCGTACTACGATGCTCTCACAGAACTGCCCAATCGCGCCCTTTTCAAGGATCGAATGTTGACGGCCGTCGCTGGTGCTCGGCGGCGCAAGGAAAAGCTCGCTCTTTTGTTCATGGATATCGACCGTTTCAAGACTATCAATGATTCGCTTGGACACGCTGTAGGCGACCTTCTTCTCCGGAGTGTTGCAGAGCGGATCAAGGGATGGGCGCGTGCGCAAGACACGGTTGCTCGGTGGGGCGGCGACGAATTTCTCATCCTGCTAACTGGGCTAAGAGACGAGACCGACGCCGCGGTTGCTGCTGAACGACTTATGGACGCCATGCATGGTGAGTTTACCGTCCAAAGTCACTCACTTAATGTTACTTGCAGTCTCGGAATCAGCGTCTTCCCTGACCATGGTGTGGACGTTGACACCCTAGTGAAGAATGCAGATGCGGCAATGTATTGCGCCAAAGAATATAGCCGGAACAATTTCCAGTTTTTCACGGAGAAAATGAATTCTGAGGCTAAGAAGCGCCTGACCCTCGAACAAGGTTTGCGAAAAGTATTAGAGCGAGACGAACTGTTCTTGGCGTATCAACCACAAATGGATGTAGCGACGGGGAGAATCATCGGACTTGAAGCACTTCTCCGATGGCAGCACCCCAAACTGGGCGTTGTGCCGCCGGATGAGTTTATACGGATTGCGGAGAACAGCGGCCTAATCCTGCCAATCGGGGAATGGGTGCTCAGGACCGCTTGCACCCAACTTCGAAAATGGCATGAGGAAGGCCTTCTTGCGGTCCCGGTGGCAGTGAATGTGTCCGCAGTCCAGTTTCGCCATGAGAATTTCCGTGAACTCGTCAGGAAAGTCCTGCGAGAAACCGCTCTCTCTCCTGAATACCTCGAACTGGAACTCACGGAAAGCGTCCTGTTGTCGAGCGTAGACGTGACCTTGCCGGTCCTGCAGGATCTGAAGGCGATGGGCGTCAGGCTAGCCATCGATGACTTCGGCACCGGATATTCCAGCCTCAGCTACTTGCGACAATTTCCGGTCAGCAAGCTGAAGATTGATCGCTCACTCGTCCAGGACGTCGCGTTGAATCCTGATGACGCGGCGATCACGGCTGCCATTATCAGCATGGCCAAAAGCTTGAACCTCAGGGTGATCGCCGAAGGCGTAGAGGATGAAGCGCAGATGGCGTTCCTGCGGGAGCACCGCTGCGACGAGATTCAAGGCTATTACTTCAGCAAGCCGCTGACGGTGGATGAAGCTGCAGAGAAACTCCGGCGAAGTGTCCAGGCACTCGCAGCACACCACGGGACAAAATTATGAGTAGCCCACGAGACTTAGCCTGTTGAAATCGCATTATAAAA
>PKUV01000064.1:1421-36120 GCA_003131315.1 Acidobacteriaceae bacterium | reverse complement strand
ACATATCATGTGCTAACGACACTACCCAAGATCTGCCTTGACATAAGTCTCCAAACCAGCAACTCTATTTGTTTTTGACTACACGCCCGGAGAAACGGGTAAGGAAAGCCAATTTGCGAGTGCGGGTCTTTTATCACGACAAGTGTTTTGACGGGGCTTCCTCAGCAGCCCTGTTCTCCCGTTTCTACCGGGAACGAGTTCGCAGCGATGTGGACTTCGTATTTTCCGGCCTGCTGCATCGTGCCGGCGCTCTTTTCGACGAGAAGCAGTTCGACGGCGACGAGAATGCTATTGTCGATTTCAAGTATTCCAGTTCGCCCAATATCACCTGGTGGTTCGATCACCACGAAAGCGCTTTTCTTTCAGCGGCCGACGCCGCCCACTTCGAGCAGGATCAGAGCAACCGCAAGTTCTACGATCCGGCTTTTAAGTCCTGCACCAGTTTTATTGCGATGGTGGCGAAAGAACGCTTCGGCTTCGATCCGCACCCGGTTTCGGAACTGGTCCAGTGGACCGACATCGTCGACGGCGCCATGTACGAAGACGCGAAGTCGGCGGTGGAGATGAAAGCTCCGGCTATGAAACTGACCATGGCCATCGAAGCCGCCAGTGAGCGCGACTTTGTCAAGAAGCTGATTCCTCTGCTCGCTTACAATCCTCTTGCCAGGATTCTGGAGGAACCATTCGTGGCCGCCGTCCTGCCGCCGCTGCTCGAACGCCACCAGGGTTCCGTCGATATTCTGCGGCAGCGCACGGAAGAAAAAGACGGCACGATTTTTTTCGACATCACCGACCTCGACCTCGAAGGCTACAACAAGTTCATCCCGTACTATCTGCATCCCGATTCGATCTACAGCATCGGCGTCAGCAAGAGTTCATTCCGGGTGAAGGTTTCGGTCGGGTCGAACCCCTGGTCGAAACGCGAGCCCACCGTCAATCTCGCCAGGGTGTGCGAGCGCTACGGCGGCGGCGGCCACGCCCGCGTAGGGGCGATCTCGTTCGATGTCACTCAAAGTGACGCCGCCCACCAAGCCGCTTTGGAGATCGTCGAGGAGTTGCGCGCCAGCGTCCGCCAGCAGAGTTGAGAATCAGGAGCTTCGTATCAGGGTATCGCTTTAGCGATACCGCAAGTTCTTCGAAAATCGAATGCCCCTTTAGGGGCTACGCTTTAGAATGAATCCGCGATCAGGCGTTGGATACCGAAATCAATTTTCACCAAATGCATCCCAGAATCGACGATCCCGGACACATCAAAGGCGTGCGCACCGTCGCCACCATTGAGTTCACGAAAGGGATCGTCGTCGTTCTAGCCGCTCTGGGTGTGTTCTCCATGCGCCACAAGGATATTTGGGGAGTGGCCGAGAGCTTCCTGGAGTTTTTCCATGTCAATCCTCTTCACCACTACGTTGGCGTCTTTATCGACCTGGTGTACCGTGTCAGCGACGTGCGCCTGTGGAAGATCGCCGTGGTGGCGGCTGTCTACGTGATCCTCCGCTTCATCGAGGCCTATGGATTGTGGTACATCCGCCCGTGGGCGGAATGGCTGGCGTTTGCCTCCGGCGCCGTCTACATCCCGTTTGAGGCGGCCGATCTGTTCCGGCGGCCCAACTGGTTTCGAGTGCTGGTTATCGCCGTCAACCTTCTGATCGTTCTTTATATGCTCATGTTGCGATTGGAAGCAGCGAAAAAGCACGGTGCGGCGCGGCACTCGGCACAATCTGGATAGGGAAAGGTTTCGTATCAGGGCATCGCTTTAGCGATGCCGTAAGTTCGAAATCAGATGCCCCTTCAGGGGCTGGACATCGAGCCTGCTACGTGACCGGTTACTCATTCAGCGAGCAACTGCAATCCGCTGGCGGAACGTGCGCTTTCAGAAAGTCAGCCACTCGCTTGTACGCATCAATCTGATTTTCGACTTTTGCGAAGCCGTGGCCTTCGTTTTCATAGACCTTGTATTCGACCACTCCGCCGCGTTTCGTGACCGCATCCACGACCTGCTGCGCTTCGGTCTTGGGGCAGCGCGGATCGTTGCCGCCCGCCAACAGGTAGAGCGGCGCCTTGATCTGGTCCACGAAGTTGATCGGCGAACGATCTTCGTAAAGCGCCTTATTCTTCTCGGGGTCGCCCATGGTCGCAAGATCGCTCTGCTGCAGCACGGGGTCTTCGTTCTGCATCTCGGTGAACCAGTTCACAAAAGGCACAATCGGAACGCCCGCCGCCCACACCTCCGGAGCCTTGGTGACGCCCATCATCGTCATGTAGCCACCGTAGCTGCCGCCCATCAGAATGAGCTTCTTGGGATCGACGTAGCCAGTCTGTTTGATCCAGTCGGCGGCCCCCAGAACATCCTGCAAATCGCCACCGCCCATATCGAAAAGATTCGCCTGCTGGAATTCTTTTCCGTACCCAGTCGATCCGCGATAATTGGGCGCGATCACGATGTAGCCCTGATTCGCCATGTACTGGACGAAGCGATTGAACGTGTTCATCGTCTGCGCCGTAGGACCGCCGTGAACGTAAACAATCGCGGGATGCTGGCCATTGCGCGGTAGGTTGTAAGGCACATAGACGAACGCGGAGATCGTCCACTTGCCATCTTTGCTGGGATAGTGGACGAGGTAAGGTTCGACCATGTCCTCCGATCGCACGCCGCCCACCAGCGAGTGTGTGAGTTGATGCGATTTGCCGTCCGCCAGACTGTAAACCCATAAGTCGCCGGGAGCGGTCGGGCCCGTGTGGTAATAAAGCAGCCGCGCATTGTCGCGAGTAAAAGGCGAAGTCCCGCCCGCAACCTGGTTCACTCCTTTGGGCAAGGGAAGAGAGAGCGCTCTTCCGGTTGCGACGTTGTATAGGTAGATGTCGGTGTTGCCATCTACGTTCGCGTTGTAGGTCAGAAACTTGCCGTCGGGAGAGAAGCTCTCACCAGAAATTTCCCACTTGTCCTGCGTGAGCCAGCGGATTTTCTTGGTCGCGATTTCGAGCAGGCCGGCGTTGTTGTAGCCGTCACCGGCGTTCGAGGTGATCAAAACGTGTTTGCCGTCGGGCGAAATGTCATTTGCCGAGTAAGTGCGTTCGCCATCATGCGGCGTCAGAAGCGTGCTTTGCGCGTGCGCAACCTCGACCAGAAACACATTCGAGTCGGTCCCTTTCGCCTGCTCCTGCGTATAGACGATGAACTTACCATCCGCCGACCAGATGGGCGCAACGTTCATGCGGTCTTTCGCAGTGCCGGTAGTCAGGTGTTTCACCTCGCGCATGACCGTGTCATAAACGTGAATCTCAAACACCGACGACGTCTTCGGCTTGACCATGTAGGCGAGGTAGCGCCCATCGTGCGACCATGAGGGACTTTCCTCCGCGATCTCGCGCGTGTTGGTCAGGTTCACGACCTGTCCAGTCTTGGGCGACACCAGAAAAATGTCCCATTGCTCGTCGCCGTCGTAATCGGACATATAGGCGATCCACTTGCCGTCCGGTGACCATGTCGGGCTGGTCTGGCGCTGATCGCTCACCGTGAGTTGCATCGGCCATCCACCTTCGGACGGAACGAGCCATAGATTATTGCGGCCGCTGAGGTTGCTGACGAAGGCGACCGTCTTTCCATCCGGCGACCAGGTCGAACCTCCCACCTGGCGCGTCATGTAAAGCTTCTCAATCGAAAGATTCTTCTCCACCCGGGCATCGGGCTTGGATGCGATCTGCTTGGGGTCGGTGATGGCCTGGGGTGCAGGCAGAGTCTGGGATGTCGTCAGGACAGTCATTACTACGACCATAACAAATGGGCTAAGAATGCGCATGGTGCCTCGAAGTGAAATTCCGATTATGTTCTTCGGTGCTACTCGACGGTTACCTGGTAGTCTCGCTCCTCCCAGCGCGCGGCGTTTTTCCAGAAGAACGTGAAAATGATCTGTCGCCCTACGGCAAGAGTTTCTGTTGGCAGATCGACGTGCTGAAGATTCCATCCGCTGTCGTCGGAGTTGCTGTCCTGGCCGCTTTGCCAGTTGTCAAAGGTCCAGTGCACCACGGCCGGTTCCATCATCAGAAGCCGCAGCTTCTTTCCGCACGGTAACGTGCGCGGCTTGTTGTTGAAGCGCCAGTTGAAGTACTGCGCGGACATTTTTTTCGTTAAATAGCGTTCCACCGTTTGTGGAGGCTGATCGAAAATCTTTCCGTCGACGAGCGACCGGCGCAGCTTGATGTATTCGGAGTGAGCCCACACCAGCGGGCACGCCGACCCCGACGCTTTTCCTGCGAACAACTCACTCTCCGGAATGTCGTCCGTGTCCCATACTTGTTCGGGAATCAGGCGGCTCGTTCCCGTCGAATTTTCCATCACTCCCAACAAGGCTTCGGCGGAAGCGGCGCGTCCAGCGGCCAGTTCGTAGTGGGCTCGCTCACCCGCCAGCAGCGGCCAGGGGCGGCCAATCCCGCTGCCGTCGAACGGAGATCCGTCCTCGTGCTCGCCGTATCCGTCGCAGTTGTAGCGATACCAACCCGGACCTTGGGGAAGTTTAACTCGCAGCAGTTCATCGATGACCTTGATCGTGTTCAGCATTCGCGGATCGTCGGGCGCGCGCAAGCCGAAGCGCACCAGAGCTAGCGCATCCGGACTGACGATCTCCTCCGCCGGCGCATTCGAACTAGTGGTGGCACGATTCTTGATGGGAACGAATCCCTGCAGGGGCGAAGCGGCGCCGTCTCCGTCCGGAGGCGTGATGCGCACGTAGTGGCCTTCCACGCCGACCTGCCGGGCGAGATCGCTGTTCACAGCGTACGTCCAGCGTTCGATGTTGTCGTTCCAGGTGTCGGCCATCTGGCGCAGAAATTCGGCGGGCTGAGACTGGCCCATCGACTGCGCGAGATCGGCGGCAACCAGCAGGGCAGAGACTTCGGCCGCCAGCGTGAACGGTGAATAGCCGCCGTCCTCTTCCCAGCGGTCCTGCTGCGTAACCGGGCCGTTAGCCACAATGAATGCGGCTGCTTTGCGCACCATCGGCCACCAGCGACGGCTGTCGCCGAAGCAGCGCGGTGATTCGCGGCGTAGCAGATCAACCAGCAGAATCGGAAAGGCGGTCTCATCCATCTGCAAGCCGTTCCAGTACGGACGCCCATCCAACCACATGTTCTGCGCCCAGTGTCCGTCGGCTTCCTGGGTGGCCTCAAGGTAATGCAACACGCGGAGAGCGTCGTCGTGAGCGCCCGCGGCCAGCAATCCGCCAGCGCTCTCGACCAGATCGCGTGGCCAGATGAGGTGGTAGCCACCCAAGTCCTCGTCGCCCTTGTTGAAGCCCCAGGGAATGGAGAGGCTGGCGATGATTCCGCCGAGGAAGTCCTTGGATTCGTGCACGCGCAAAACTGCCATGCTGGCCCGGTACAAATCTTTTTCCCGCGGCTTCTCGTCGAGCTTCTTCAGTGTCCGCTGCCAGTTCTGCCAGTGAAAGACGTAATCTTTGCGGATCGTTTCATAAGAAGTGAACAGGGAAGAGAGGGCCTGCTGACCGGCTTCCGCCCAGATTCCGCCAAAGCCGAGTGCGAGGACGAACTCGCCGTTGCAGGCGGCCAGGTCAATTTCAGCGGTCAGCGCGATGTTTCCGTTTTCCGCGCGGTCGTACTCCCACGTCATCTGGAAATGTTGCGACAGGTCTTGCCAGCCGTCCGATACGCCGGCGAATCCGACGGAACGTTTTGGCAACGGCGCGGAGCAGGCCAGGGCGAGCGCGCAGGAATCGCGCTGGGCAAAAAGCATCGGCTGCCCCTTGTAATCGCCTACCCAGCCGGTATTGCCATATCCGAAGTTAGCCAGGTGCGACGCTAACAGTGCATAGAGGCGGTAGTCGCGCAGGTTTCCCTGGAGCGGCACGAACTGAATTTTCTGCAACACCACGTTTCGACACGGATCGGTCAGCACTTCCTTTTCGATCCGGTACCGGCCCGTCATGCAGGTATTGGTCAGTTCGTAGGCAGGCACTCCTGGTTCGATCGGAAGGTTGCGGAAGGTACAATGGCGTTTCTCTTCCGAGAAGAACCCACGACCGTCGGTGACAATCAGGCCGAAGTCGCGGGTGCAGGCTTGGTCCACCCGGGGGAAATAGATCTCATTGAGAATGCCATGACTGAGCGTGAACCAAACCCGGCTGTGGAGGTTCAGCGCAGTGCCTACGCCCGTCTTGGCGCTCGAAGTCCAGCGGGGTTCGATTCCGGGCCAGCCCGGCGCATAACGAAGATCATCGTTCACAAACGGTCGTCCTCACCGCCAAGCAGTTTGCCAGAAGATGCGGATTTGTGCTCGATTTCCATCGGAAATGCGGGAAGGCGCATCTAATTCAACACATGTCAGGATGCCGCGTCATTAATTGTCTACTCCGGCTTAGCCCTCGTGCGAAGGGGCTCCGGGTCGCACTCTTAGCCACTCTCGTGCTGCTGATGACTGTTCCCCAGGCGGTTGCCGATCTGCCCTCGGCGGGGCTCGATCGCGGATTCCGCCGGCTCTACGATCTGGATTTTACCGGTGCGCAAAAAGAATTCGAGTCGTGGGAAAAACTAAACCCCGAAAATCCCATGGGGCCGGTGAGCGAAGCGGCTGGCGTTCTGTTTTCGGAATTCAACCGGCTTGGCGTGCTGGAAGCGCAATTCTATGAGGACGACTCGATCTTCGCGGCGCGGAAAAAGTATGAAGCTGACCCGGGACAGCGCGCACGTTTCGAGCAGCAACTCATCCGTGCTGAAGATCTGGCAAAGGTCAGGCTGAGCCGAGACTCTGGGGACCGCGACGGGCTTCTGGCGATGACGCTTGCCAACGGCTTGCACTCCGACTTTGCCGCGCTCATCGAAAAGCGCAATCTGGCGTCGCTTCATTACACCAAGGAGGCAACGGCGTGGGCCGCGCAACTTCTCGCGGCCGATCCTAGTTGCTACGACGCTCACCTGGCCAGCGGCGTCAGCCGTTACATCATAGGATCGATGGCGGCTCCGGTGCGCTGGATCCTGCGCCTCGGAGGCGTGTCGGGAGATAAGGCCGGCGGCATTGCCGAACTCCAGACGACCGCAGCACAAGGCCGTCTGCTCGCCCCATTCGCGCGCATCCTGCTGGCCATCGCCTACGTCCGCGAGAAGGACTTGCCGCGTGCCCGCGAGCTCCTGCTGGCATTGCAACGAGACTTCCCCGACAACACTCTTTTTGGCCGGGAACTGGCGCGACTCGACAAGAACGGCAGCCGCTAAGTACTTGGAAAACAAAGCGCGTTCATCAGAAATTCACCCCGCTGTAACCTTCCTTTAATACTTCGCCAATAAAACAAACTTACACACTTAAATTAAGCACGAGGAGGACTCGTCTAGTGATACGTCTGATACATCGCATTGCGCTGCTGTTGGCAGGTCTCGCGCTGGCGCTGCCGGTCATGGGGCAGACCACGCTGAATGGAGCGGGCGCCACCTTCCCGTATCCCATGTATTCCAAGTGGTTCAGCGAATATAACAAGCTGCACCCGGACGTGCAGATCAACTACCAATCGATCGGCAGCGGCGGCGGCATTCGCCAGGTTTTGAACGGAACCGTCGATTTCGGAGCCAGCGATGGCCCCATGTCCGACGAACAACTGGCGCAATCGAAAACCAAGATCCTGCACATTCCCACCGTGCTGGGTGCGGTCGTGCCCGCTTACAACGTCCCGGGGATCAGTGGTGAAGTCAAGTTCACCCCCGAAGCTTTAGCCGGCATCTTTCTCGGGAGGATCCAGAACTGGAACGATCCTGCCCTTACCAAGGTCAATCCCGGCGTCAACTTTCCCAACCAGCCGATCATCGTGATTTACCGCTCCGACGGCAGCGGAACCACATTCATCTTCACCGACTATCTCTCCAAGATCAGCAAAGACTGGAGCAACAGCGTCGGGAAGGGAACGTCGGTCAAGTGGCAGATCGGTATGGGCGGTAAGGGTAACGAAGGTGTTGCCGGACAGGTGCGCCAGTTGCAGGGATCGATAGGCTACGTCGAACTGATCTATGCCGTGCAGAACAAAATTCCGTATGGATCGGTCAGGAACGCCGCTGGCAATTTCGTGAAAGCTTCGCTGGATGGTGTGACCGAAGCGGCTGCATCGGCGAAAGCCATGCCCGCCGATTTTCGCGTTTCCATCACGAATGCACCCGGCAAGACAGCGTACCCCATCTCCAGCTTCACTTGGCTACTGATTCCGGCGCAGGCCAAGGATCCGAAGAAGGGGAAGATCATCGCCGATTTTCTGGACTGGATGGTCAACGACGGTCAGAAGATGACGAGCCAGCTCAGCTACGCCCCTTTGCCCGAGAGCGTGGTGGAGAAGGTGAAGGCGGCCATCAAGCAGATCCACTAAATGGTCGATGGAACGTCTGGGGCGTTTTGCCTTCCGGGGCGGGAGAAGTGTGCCGGTAGCGGAAGGAAAAACTTTGCGCACATGGGGCCTCGGCGACAGACGGTCTGCGGGTTCGGACAGGGGAAAATCCTTGGTTTCCCGGGCTATTCGGTGTGGCAATGGAATTGCTCACAAATACAAGTTAGTCTAGTATGGTTATAGGGATTGTGGCGACAACCCCGGCATCGAACGTGATCGCGAACGCTGTTCCGACGGTCCCAAAAGGTTTGAGGGAAGCGATCGGGAAGAAGACTTTTGAAGCAGCTGCAAGTCGAAAGAAAGTCAAAACTTGAGACGCAAGCTGCGCACTCGGGCCAGTCAGCCGGAGCCGCAGATTTTGGCAAAAGGAGAAAATAATGAAAGCGGTTATCAAACTAAGTATCGTCCTGCTGTTGGCGTCCGCGGCGCTGCAGGCGCAGACAGCCACACCCAAGAAAAAGGTGAGCAAGCCCGTTAGCGCGGACGTGCAAGCTTTGAAAGACGCGGTGGCGGCGCAACAGGAGCAAATCCATGCCCTGTCGCAACAACTGCAGCAGACCAACCAGCAACTGCAGGTGACCAACCAGCAGTTCCAGCAAACGCAACAGCAACTGCAACAGGCGCAGCAGGCTGCCGCGGACACCGAGCAGAAGGCGAATGCGGTGGCGGCCTCGTCGGTCTCGAAGGATTCCGTCGACAAACTGAATCTGGAGTTTGCCGATGTGCGGACCACGCTGACCAATAACGCGCTTTCCGAGCAGGAACAGCAGAAGCGCTTCGCCGGCCTCGAAGACACCCTGGGCCGCTTTCGCTGGACCGGCGATATGCGGGTGCGCGGTGAGAGCTACTTCCAGAAGTACAGCGGATGCACCATCTGCAATAACCGCAACCGCGCTCGCGTCCGCGTTCGTTTCGGATTCGAAGGCAAGCTGAACGAAGACTTCATCGCGGGTGTGGCGCTGGCGTCGGGAACGCTTGGCGATCCCACCACCACCAACGAGACCCTGACCAACAACTTCAACCGCAAGACGATTGGACTTGATCGTGGCTACATCACCTACAACCCGGTGGCCCACAAGTGGCTGTCGTTGACCGGCGGCAAATTTGCATATACCTGGGCTCGTACCTCCGTGACCTTCGACCCGGACATCAACCCCGAAGGTTTTGTGGCGAAGTTCTCGAAGGACTTCGAGAGCGTACCTATGGTGAAAAACGTCAACTTTCAGATGATGAGCCTGCTCTATAACGAAGTCGCCGGCACCAGTACCAAGTCCCTGGGAGTGGGCGGCGCCGGCCGGGACTCATTCGCGGTGGGCGGCCAGATCGGTGGCCGTTTGCAGCCTTTGAGTTTCTGGACGCTGACCCCGTCGTTTACCCTCCTGAACTTCCGTTATCCCGACGCGCTGCTGAATTCCAGCGCGTTCGCGGTGGGCGCAACGAATGCGGGCGGTACGGGGACGGGGACGGGGACGGTCACCATCAGCGGGACCACGTACCCGGTTACGGTTACCACCGTAACGACTACGAGTACGGCTCCGGGCGAAGGTCCGGGCTGCGCGACAATTAAGGGTGGCGCGACCTCTCCGCAAGCGGCTTCAGCTACGCTCGTGGGCGGATGCGCGTTCGCTGCCAATGGCATGACGAACTCCACCTACATTGACGCCGCTGGCAATGCACACTTCCTCTCGCGCTTCCTCTATGCCGACCTGATCCTGAACAACCAGTTCAAGACCGGGAGGGCGCGTCTGCCGCTCAACCTGTTGCTTGAATTTGAAGACAACCTGAACGCTGCTCCTCATCCGTATGACTACACCGCTACCGGGTTGCAGACCACGTCCACGCCCAATGCGACTCTAGGTAAGCAGTCGAAGGCCTACATGGCGGACATCAGTTTGGGTCAGCAAAAGAAGAAAAACGACGTCCAGTTCGGATACGCGTACGAGAGGGAAGAACAGGACGCGGCGATTGCGTCTTGGGGTGAAAGCGATCAGCGGGCGCCGACGAACGTGCTGCAGCATCGCATCTACGGTCTGTGGCGCGTTGCTCCCAACACCACTGCGTCGTTCACCTGGTGGCACGGGCGTACGCTTGATCCATTCCTCGAGAACGCAGTGCTGGCACCGAACCTGCAGGTCAGCAATTCTTCCAAGCCATTCTACCTGGCTCCCGGCCAGAGCGAGCCTTGGCTCAACCGCGTGCAGTTTGACTTGATCTACACCTTCTGATCGCACTCTCCGTGCGGTTCGAGGTTTCAACCATAGGGCGCCGGCGGCAAACCGGCGCCCTTTTGCTGTTAGCTACGAGCTACGAGCAAGCCCAAGATCCGCCTGCTTGCTGGTGGAGCGCCGGGCGTCCCCGCCCGGCTGGACGGGCGAGACGCCCGTCCCTCCACCGTGTGACCTCTCGTAGCTCGCAGCCAGCTTGGTATACTATTTTGGGTCGGATGCCTTACAGGGTCCTGGTCGCGCTGGTGTTGTTTCTGGGCACAGGAGCGGGCTCCTTTGCGGTCGAAAGTGGCTATCTGGCGCTGACGATCGTCCGGGCCGAGCAGAAAACGCGTGATCGGGTCGTATACTACGTAGTTAACACCCCCATCTACCACGAAGATCCGTACTTTGAAGTTGCGGTCCGAGTGGCCGGAACCGTGGTCGTGGGGGAACGCGAGCCGCGGAACACCCGGGAAATGTTGCCGGAGGACTGGAAGCCCGGTGCGGTAGTTCAGGGCCGCGTTGATCGGCGATATTTGTTCTTACGGCGGCCCAACGGGACCGAAGTGCGGTTCATCATCACCCGCCGCACCAAGACACCTCCGGAGCAGCACTAGTGGAGGGACGGGCGGGGATGCCCGGCTCTCCACAGCAAGCTTCGGCAAACTTGGATCGAAAATATGGTTCGGCAACCTCTGAGCAATCGCGCGCCCCTCCTGAACCGCGAAGCATCGTGGCTGAAATTTAATTGGCGCGTGCTCGAAGAAGCTGGGGATCTCCGTAATCCGCTGCTCGAACGCGTGAAATTTCTAGCCATCTCCGCCAGCAATCTGGACGAATTTTTTGAGGTCCGGGTAGGCGGCCTGTTGCAGCAACTCGAAGATGGCCACAACTCCACCACTCCCGACGGGCTCACCATGGTGGAGGAGCGGGAACTGATCAAAGACGCGACTCACGAGTTCGTCGAAGAACAATATTCATGCTGGAACGAGCGCCTGCGGCCGGAACTGGCGGAGCACGGAATTCGCGTCCTCGGCATCGACGAACTGGATGACGCGGCATTGGCCTTCGTGGACGATTACTGCGAACGGGAGCTCGATCCGTTGCTCACCCCGGTAACGGTGGACCCGGCGCATCCATTTCCGCGCGTGATCAACAAGGCGCTGTGCGTAGCCCTGCTGCTGCGGCGTCGCCGTCGCTCCTCGCTCACCTATACCGGAGTCGTCACCGTTCCGCGGGCGCTTCCGCGACTGGTCCGCCTGCCGTCCCAGGGGACCATCGATTTCATTTTTCTTGCCGACCTGGTCGTGCATCATGCCGCGCGGATGTATAAGGGCTATGACATCGTTTCTTCCTCCGCCTTCCGCGTCACCCGCAACAGCAACCTCTACCTGCAGGAAGAAGAATCGCGCAATCTGCTGGAATCGGTGCGCGCTGAATTGCACAACCGCCGCAAGGGAGACGCGGTGCGGATGGAGATCGAGTCCGAGGCCAACCCCGAGATTATCGAGCGACTGGGCACGGTGTTCGAACTTGACCGCTGGCAAATTTTCCCAGTCAACGGCCCGGTGAATCTTTCGCGGCTGTTCAACATTTACGACGAAGCGGCGCGGCCGGATTTGAAGTTTCGCACCTACGTGCCACGGGAGTTGCGCCTGACCGCGAAGTCCCGCGATCTGTTCGAAGAGTTACGGCGCCACGACATTCTGCTGCACCATCCCTACGATTCTTACGATGCAGTCCTATCCTTCATTCAGTCGGCCGCCGAAGACGACCGAGTGCTCTCCATCAAGCAGACCCTTTACCGGACCAGCGAGCATTCGCTGATTGTTTCGTCTCTGATGGCGGCCGCGGCACACAAGGAAGTCACCGCCGTCGTGGAACTGAAAGCGCGCTTCGATGAAGCGTCGAACATACGCTGGGCGCGCGATCTGGAAGATGCCGGCGTGCAGGTCTTCCACGGACTGGTGGGTCTGAAGACGCACTGCAAGCTTTTGCTGCTGGTGCGGCGCGATCCCGATGGCGTAACCCGCCAGTACGCGCACCTGGGCACCGGAAACTACAACGCGACCACGGCCCGAATCTATACCGATCTCAGCCTGCTCACAGCCGACCCGGAGATTACCAGCGCGGTGCACGATGTTTTCAGTTTTCTGACTGCCTACGCTGAGCACCCCAGCTACGGACCGCTGCTGGTGGCGCCCCTGGATTTGGCCGAAAAGTGCATGAAACTGATTGAGCGGGAGGCCGAGCATGCCCGCCTGGGGCGTCCGGCGCGCATCATTGCCAAGATCAACTCGCTGCTCGATAAAGACATTGTCCAGTCTTTATACCGCGCTTCGCAGGCAGGAGTCGATATGGAGCTGCTCGTGCGCGGCATTTGCTCGCTGCGCCCGGGGATTCGTGGCCTCAGCGACCGCATCCGCGTGCGCAGTATCGTGGGCCGGTTCCTCGAGCACAGCCGCATCTATTACTTCGAGAACGGCGGCGAGCCTGAAGTCTACCTCGGCAGCGCCGATTGGATGCATCGCAATCTGCACGAGCGCGTGGAAGTCCTGTTCCCGCTCAAGAACCCGCTGCTCCGCGACCGCGTGGTGCATGAGATTCTGGCGGCATATCTCGCCGACAATGTGAAAGCAAGATTTCTGCAAAAGGACGGTCGCTACCTGCGTCCCTGGCAATCGCCGAAAGGACGCAGCAAGAGACCGCCTCGAGGCTCTGCCGTGTTCAGCTCCCAGGATTTTCTCATCGGTCTGGCGGAAGGCGTCAAGACGCCAGAGGAGATTCCGGTTTCCGTCCCGCGGCGCTCTACTCGATCTTTGATCGGAAAGGAATAGTCACTCCGAAATGTTTCTCTATTTTTTGCGCCACGCCAGTGCCGGGCAACAGTTAAGCACCGCGAAGAAGGACGAGAAGCGCGGCCTCGATAAAGACGGCATCGAGCAATGCGGGTATATCGGGCGCGCCCTGGCCTCGCTGGGCGTGCAAGTGGAAATCATCGTATCCAGCCCGCTAAAACGATCCACGCAGACCGCAGCTTTGGTGGGCAACGAAATGGGGCACGAAGGCAAACTGGCGATGGAGAACGCGCTGCGTCCGCAGGCGAGCTTCTCGGATTTTCAGAAGATGCTGGAAAAATACGCGCGCCAAGACTCCATGCTGCTGGTGGGACACAACCCGAACCTGCAAGAATTTCTCGGACGCGTGATCAGCGACAGTGGATGCGAAGCCGTGGTTGAGCTTAAGAAAGGGGCCGTGGCCAAAGTCGAAATGCGGCGCAATTCAGGATCCCTGAGCTGGTGCATCACGCCCCGCATCCTGCGCACGCTTCACGCCGCGGCCACGGAGAGTTCGCGCCCGAAGACTTCGCGGAAGTAGGATCGGTCCTTTTCAATCGCCCATACTTCCAGGTCTACGCTTGCCTTTCCGCGCGGAGTCAGTTTCATTGAGACCTTACCGCTGCGTGCCGAGACTCCAACCTTGCCCACGGACTGGCTCCTCCCCATATTCAAAGCTCGCGCGATGCGGAGCAGTACCGATGCTTTCGTCACATTCCCCTGCTCCTCGGGGCTCAAGGCATTCATCGGGCCGTCTCCCGGCGTGGGCCGCGACTTTCCCAGGTAGCGCGCGATCGAGCCAATGATCCGCCGCTGTTGTGGCGTGTATCCCAGAATTTCCGAGTTCGCGATGATGTAGTAAGTATGGCGGTGGTGTCCGTTGCGGTTCACGTAGTCGCCCACCTCGTACAGCATGGCCGCGGCCGAAAGCCATTCGCGATACTCCACCGGAAGCTGGTGTACCGATTTCAACGAGGAGAACAGCAACAATGCCGAATCGCGCACATGCAAAGCATGATGCAGGTCGACCCGGTAATGTTCTACGGCGCGCTTGATCGACTCCCACCGTTCCGATTCGACCGCCCGGCCCGATCGCGTGCTGCGATCGTATTCCGCCGCCATCTGGGCCAGGATGCCATCGCGCAGCCCCAGCGCTGAGTAGCGAAAACCGGGGAGATGGCAGCGCTCCAGCAATTCCGCATACACCACCGCGCCGGCACAAATGATTTCAGCGCGACGCGGACCGATCCCGGGGACCTTCCGTCGCTGCTCCAGTGTTTGGCGCGTGATCTCGTTGGCAATGCGGCGAATCATCTCGCGGGTGGCGTAAGTCGCCGGTCGGCGCTTCCTGGGCCGCGACAGGTGGCTGGCGACGCCCACCAGTGCGGCGGCTGTGCCGGAGGTGGCGATCACTGCGCCCACACGTGCGGACTTGAGCCGATCTTGAATGCGCGTGATCTCCCGCGCCACAAATCCATGGAGCCGCTTCAGTTCGCTCTTGCGCGGCGGATCGTGCTGGAGGAATTCGCCGGTCAGGCGCACCGCCCCGAGCGGCAAGCTCACCGTATCCCGGATTTGTCCCTCGCGCGAAAGCGTGAGCTCGCAGCTGCCGCCGCCCAGGTCCACCAGCAGAACGCTGTGGGCTCCCAGTCGGCCAGCGGAGACCATGCCCAGGTGAATGAGGCGGCCCTCTTCCAGTCCGGAAATGATTTCGATCGTCCAGCCCGTCGTGGAGCGTACCCACTCCAGAAATGTGCGCGAATTGCGGGCATCGCGCAGCGCCGCCGTTGCCACCACCTTCACCGAATCTGTGCCGCATTCCTGCGTGGCACGATGGAAGCGCCGCAACACGCGCACCGTTTGGGACATCGCCTCCGGCGAGAGCAGTCCGCCACTGAAGACGCCTTCACCCAATCGAGTGACTTCGCGGTCTTCGTGGACTTCTTTCAGCCGCCCGGCTTGCAGGCGCGAAATTTTCAGACGAACAGAATTCGATCCGATGTCGATGGCGGCAAAGGTGGGCATAGATGTAACGATCAGTCTTCTCACAACCGGGCCGCGTCGCGCAACCCCGAGACTAATGGAGGAACGTTGGGGGCCGGCCCACCCTTTCCACCATTCTAACCCTCGCGGGTGCCCCGCTCCTGTCGCGTTTTCCGCGACGGGGCGGGGACTTTGACTTTCCCGATCTCGGAAGAAATGTGAGAAATTTTAGCGGCTGTGGTCCCCGCGCCCAGGCTCCAGGGTTACGATGCTCTCATGCCGTGGGGCCTCAAGCGCTTACAGGAAGCACGCTGTCTGCACTTTCTGACATTTAGCTGCTATGGACGCGCCCCGCTTCTAGCCACAGCGCGCGCCCGCGACATCTTCGAGCAAACCTTCGAGCAGACGCGGCAATGGTATGGATTTTACGTCTCTGGATACGTGGTCATGCCCGAACACGTTCATTTGCTGATGAGCGAGCCGGAACGGGCAAAGCTTTCCGTCGCGCTGCAAATGCTCAAGCAGAATGTGGCGCGGCGCTTGCTCTCGCCGGAGGGCGGGCTGCTGTGGCAGCCGCGATACTACGACTTCAATGTTTGGAGCGAGGCCAAGCGGGTCGAGAAGTTACGTTATATCCACCGTAATCCGGTGAAGCGCGGTCTGGCGCAGAGTCCGGAGGATTGGGCGTGGAGCAGTTTTCGTCACTATCTCTCAGGTGTGGAGGGAGGGGTGGAAATTGAGTCGCAATGGACGGCGCGGAAGAGAGAAGGGATGGGAGTCGTGCTGGGGATAGGAAGTCAAAAGCCCCGCCCTGTCGCAGAAAACGCGACAAGAGCGGGGCACCCTCGGGAATGAGATCCGAGAAAGGGTGGGCCAGCCCCCTGATCTGAAGGCAGCCTGTCGAACAGACCTAGCGCTCACCGAGTACCCCTGCCGCCCTTCATTGGAGCGGTTTTGGCAGCAACACGAAAATAGGCCATTACCAAAGCCGCTTTTTAACCGATTTGTAACAACGCTCTGATAGCCTCAGCACGGAATGTCTAATCAAGCCCTGCCCCGGCCGCGTTTCAACGCTCCCGAACCGGAGCGGGGGGCAAAGGCCGCCCTGAAAATCGAAACCAGAACGGCGCCGCTGTTGCAAGGGAAGGTCAGCGAAATCCCCGACGTTTTTTTTGGCTGGGCGATGCGCCTTTGCGGCTTGGCGGTAGTCGCGCTACTGGGCTTGATCGTTTACCAATTGGTGGTGGGCTCGCAGCTCTCCTGGCATGCATTTGGCTGGAAGTTCTTTGGTCAATCGGATTGGAATCCGGTGTCGGATCAGTACGGCGCGCTGCCGTTCATGTACGGCACGATCGTGTCCTCGCTGCTTTCGCTTGTCATCGCCGTGCCCTTGTCTGTCGGCGTGGCTGTCTTCATTACCGAGATGTGCCCGATCGGGCTGCGCGGGATGCTTTCCTTTACCACCGAACTCTTGGCCGCCATCCCCAGCGTTGTCTACGGACTTTGGGCAATCTTCGTTCTGGTGCCGATACTTCGCGAATATGTCCAGCCGTTTCTTGCCAAGACACTCGGCTGGACGGGCCTGTTCAGCGGACCGCCCTACGGCATCGGCATGCTGGCCGCGGGCGTGATTCTGGCGATCATGATTATTCCCATTATCTCGTCCATCACCCGCGAAGTGCTCACCGTCGTTCCTCAGCACCAGCGTGAAGCTGTCCTGGCGCTGGGTGCAACGCGCTGGGAAATGATCCGCATGGGTGTATTGCGCAATGCGCGGGCCGGAATCGTGGGCGCCATCATTTTAGGTCTGGGCCGCGCGCTCGGCGAAACCATGGCGGTCACCATGGTGATCGGCAACCGTCCCGAAATTGCGAAGTCGCTGTTTGCTCCCGGATACACCATGGCCAGCGTACTCGCCAACGAATTCACCGAAGCGACCGGCGATCTGTATCTTTCAGCGTTGATCGAGATTGGCTTGGCGCTGTTCTTTGTCACCATTGTGGTCAACGCGCTGGCACGGCTCATGGTGTGGAGCGTTACTCGAGGCCAACCGGCAAGAAGCATTGCCTGACAACAACTCCAATTCGGCAGCGGGCTTGGTTCCTCAGTTCATGGTTCCGCCCATTAGCTTGCGGCGGCGTGTGGTGGACCACACGATGACCGGCGTCGCCGTGCTCACCGTCATGCTCGTGCTTTTGCCGCTCTTCGCCATCTTTGCCTATCTGGTTTATAAGGGCATCGGCTCGATCAATCTCGCCTTTCTGACCCAGACTCCGAAGCCGGTAGGCGAGCCCGGCGGCGGCATGGCGAACGCCATCGTCGGCTCGATGGTCATTCTTGGCATCGCCAGTCTGCTCGGAGTGCCGCTCGGAATCGGAGCGGGCATCTTTCTCTCCGAGTACGGCCGAAACCGCTATGGCGATATCGTGCGCTTTGTCTCCGATGTCCTGAACGGTGTGCCCTCCATCGTGATCGGCATTGTGGCCTACGGGCTGGTCGTGATGCGCCAGAAACACTTCTCGGCGCTGGCCGGCGGCGTCGCGCTGGCGATCATGATGGTTCCGACCATCGCGCGTACCACCGAGCAGATGCTGCTCCTGGTTCCGCAGGCCATCCGCGAAGCCGCTTACGGTCTGGGCGTTTCCCGCTGGCGCACCACGCTCTCGATTACGCTGCGCACGGCCACCTCCGGAGTCATCACCGGCGTCATGCTGGCCTTTGCCCGCGTTGCCGGAGAAACCGCGCCGCTGCTGTTCACCGCATTTGGAAACCAGTACTGGAATTGGAAGACGGATCAGCCGACCGCGGCTCTGTCGCTGCAAATCTTTACTTATGCCATCTCGCCCTTCGACGAATGGCACCGGCAGGCATGGGCGGGCGCGCTGGTTTTGATTGTCCTTATCGTCGCCGCGGTTGCCGCGGTTCGCATCGCTGTACGGCACGGAACTTTGGCAGGAGCTTAACGATCTATGGGCGTCGGAATTACAGTCGAGCACCTGAATGCCTTTTACGGCAAGACTCAGGCGTTGTTCGACATCAACATCACCGTGCTCGCCAACCACGCGACCGCGCTCATCGGCCCGTCGGGCTGCGGGAAATCCACGTTCATTCGCTGTCTCAACCGCATGCACGAAACCATTCCCGAGGCGCGGGTCGAGGGCAACGTGCGCATCGGCGATCTCAGCGTATATAACGGAACCTCGGCCACCCAACTGCGCCGCCGCGTGGGCATGGTGTTTCAGAAGGCGAATCCGTTTCCGACCATGTCTATCTATGACAACGTGGCCGCCGGGCTCAAGCTGAACGGCTTTCGCAACCGCAAACAACTGGATGAGGTCGTCCAGAAATCTCTGCAAAGCGCCGCGCTGTGGGACGAAGTAAAGGACTCGCTCCACAAGAAGTCCGGCGCCAGCCTCTCCGGCGGCCAGCAGCAGCGCCTGTGCATCGCCCGCGCACTAGCCGTCCAACCGGAAGTTCTGCTCATGGATGAACCCTGCTCGGCGCTCGACCCGATCTCCACCGGCAAGATCGAAGAGCTGATTTTTCAATTAAAAGAGCAGTACACAATCGTGATTGTCACGCATAATATGCAGCAGGCAGCCCGTGTGGCGGAGTTCACCGGGTTTTTCCTGCTAGGCAAGATGATCGAGTTCGATAAAACTGAAAAGATATTCACCAATCCTTCCGACAAACGCACGGAAGACTACGTCACAGGCAGGTTCGGATAATGCGCACGCGCTTTCAACAGCAGATGGAGGACCTCCGGGAGAAACTGCTCCGCATGGGCGGTCTCGCGGAACTGGCGGTTGATCGCGCCTGCCAGGCGTACACCGAACGCGATCTCACCCGCTGCCAGCTTGTCCTCGAAAACGAGAGCCTCATCAACGCCGCCGAGCGCGAGATCGATGAAATGGCCTTCGACATCCTCGCCACGCAGCAACCGGCGGCCACGGATCTGCGCTTCATTCTCGCGGTAACCAAGATCAATGCCGACCTCGAGCGCGTGGGCGATCAGGCGGTAAACATCGCCGAGCGCGTCATGGACTTGATTGAATTGCCGGCCGTCGAGTTGCCGGTCGATATCGCTCGCATGGCCACCGCCGTCAGCGCCATGGTGCGGCGCGCCCTGGAGTCGTTTGTGGAAGGCAAAGCCGAACTCGCCCAAGCCGTGCTGGAAATGGATCACGTCGTCGACCGGATGCGCGACGAAGCTTTTATTGTGCTCGTGCGAAAGATGAATGAAGAGCCGCAAGTGACTCAGCAGGCTCTAGATGCGCTCCTGGTGGCACGCAATCTCGAACGTGTCGCGGACCACGCCACTAACATTTCCGAGGATGTTATTTTCTGGGTTCTGGGAGCCGATGTCCGTCATCATGCGCAAGCAGCGTCCGCCGCTCTTCGCCCGGAAAGACGCGAACCATAAACGCGAACGATAGGTTCCTAAGATCAAGGTTTCCCCTGTGAACCCCTGTGTCCTCTGTGGTGAAGATTTTCGTCAACCACAGAGGACACAGGGGTTCACAGGGAGACCTTCGACGCAGAACCAAATTCATTAACCACCAACGACACGAAATTACACGAAGGCGTAAGTCCCTGAGGTTCTCCTTCGTGTCCTTCGTGGTTAAGGCACTTCGCCTGCGATACACTGTTCGAGCCCATGAGCCAGAGAATCCGCGTTTTTTCCACCTGCGACATCGGAGATGCGTTCAACATTCTTCGCCACAAAGGATACGACTTGGAGGTCTATCCGAAGCCCGAAGCTCCGCCGAAAAGCTTTATCGTCGAAAAGGTGAAGTCCGGCGTGGATGGCCTGATCACCACCCTGCGCGATGAGATCGACGCCGAGGTTTTCGCTGCCGGAGAAGGCACGCTCAAAGTGGTCGCACAGATCGCCGTGGGATTTGACAACATCAACCGCGCCGATGCCAACCAGTACAAAGTCCCGTTCACGCATACCGCCGACGTCCTGACCGAAGCGACCGCGGAGTTTGCCTTTTTCCTGATGGGCGCGCTCGCCCGCAAACTCTGGTCCGCCGAACATCTGACGCGCGAAAATCGTTGGAGCTATTGGCATCCCTATCTTCCGTTTCTGGGCGACGAAGTCACCGGAAAAACTGTCGCCATCATCGGCACCGGGCGCATCGGGCTCGCCTTGATCAAAAAATGCACCGGATTCGACATGAACATCCTGTGCTTCGATCCGACCTTTGAGAACCACGACTACATCCAGGCCATCCAGGAGATGAAGGATCTGCGCTTCCAGCGCGGTATCAGCCGCGAGAAGACTTCAATTCGTTACACCACCTTGCACGAAGCGTTGAGTGCCGCGGATTTCATCAGCCTGCACGTTCCCCTGGTGCGCGAGGGCGAGAGCGCCACGCCGACCTATCACCTGATCAACGAAACCACGCTGCGCACGATGAAGCCCACCGCCATGGTCATCAACACGTCGCGCGGCCCGGTTGTGGACGAGATAGCGCTGGCCCGCGCCTTGCGTGAGAACTGGATCGCCGGCGCCGCTCTCGATGTTTACGAGGAAGAGCCTCTACCCGCCGATTCGCCGCTGCGCGATCCCGCAATCGCCGACCGCTGCCGCCTCCTGCCCCACTTCGCCAGCGCCGCGCGCATCACCCGCTTGTCGTCCGATCCCGATAAAGGCATGGCGGGCCGGTGTGTGCAGGGACTGATCGACGTGCTGGAAGGGAACTACGGCGGCGACATCGCCAAGATGCCTTATGTGGTGAATAAAGAAGCCTTCACGAAGTAGATGCCCACGGGCTTTCCAAGCTTGTCGCAGCCCGATCCCACCTGTTACTCTCGCTATTCACTCACGCCATGAAAATCATTAAATGGATTTTCGCCTGCATTGTCTGCCTACCGCTCATTTCTAACGCCCAAGTCAACGACGCCATACGCCTCAAGGTTCTGCCGGCTCCGAAAGAGGTCCGCATGGGCGAAGGCAGGATCGTGCTCAAGCCCTCGACCACCATCCTCATCGGCAATTCCGAAGACCGCACGGCGGCCGAAACTTTGCAAAAAGAAATACACGACCGCACCGGCATGAAGCTGCCGATCGAACTCGCGACCGCAGCTCCGAAAACGGCGGGGCACGTTTCGCTCGGACGCCTGACCGACCGCGACTTGAGCTCCTATCTTGAATCGCAGGGAGTGAAAGTCGGCGACGAACTCGGTAATCGTGATCTTGATAAACAAGGCTACGTGATCCGCGTGACCGACTCCGGAGTGCTGGTTGCCGGGCGCACCGCGCAAGGCGTGTTCTACGGCGTGCAGACCCTTCGCCAGTTGCTGCGCCCGGAAGGGAAGATGCTTGCTGTTCCAGCTCTGATCATCCGCGACTGGCCCAGCATGGAATGGCGGGGCGTGAGCGACGACATCAGCCGTGGTCCCATCCCTACGTTCGATTACTTGAAGATGCAGATTCGCACGTTGGCTGAGTACAAGATCAACCTCCTCGGGTTCAACATGGAGCACGTGTTCGACTTCCAGACCCAGCCGCTCGTTTCCCCGAGAGATTCTACGAAAGATGCGTCCAAAGACGCGGCGCTAACTCCGGCTGAGATCAAGGAGTTGGTCGAGTACGCCAGCAAGTACTACATCACCATCCTGCCCGAGCAGCAGGCCTTCGGGCACCTTCATCAATTTCTGAAGTATGAAATCTATTCCGATCTCGCCGAGACGCCCCACGGCCACGTACTCACCCCCACCAATCCCAAAAGCTACGATTTCATCCGCCAGGTTTACGGCGAGGTCGTTCCCTTGTTTCCCGGCCCGTTCTTTCACATCGGCTCCGACGAAACGTTCGAACTTGGCCTCGGGCAGACGAAAGCGCTCGCTGCCCAGCAGGGACTCGGCCGCGTTTATCTCGAACACCTCCAAAAAGTTTTCGAGATCATGCAGCCTTATCACAAGCAACTTATGTTCTGGGGAGATATCGCGGTCAAATATCCCGAACTGCTTACCATTCTTCCGAAAGACATGATCGCCGTTCCCTGGGACTACGACCCCAAGCCCAGCTACGAAAACATCATTACTCCATATACCAACGCCGGCCTGCGCGTAGTCGTCGCGCCCGGAGCAGGCAACTGGCGCGCGATCTGGCCTGACCTCGACAGCGCGTTTGTGAACATTCGAAATTTTGTTCGCGACGGGCAGAAGCATCGGGCCATCGGCGCTCTCAACACCACTTGGAACGACGACGGTGAATCGCTCATTGACATGACCTGGCCCGCTTTGGTCTTTGGCGCAGCCGCCAGTTGGCAGCCCGGTGAGTCTAGTATCGATGACTTCAAGAACAGCTATGACTGGGCTTTTTATCGTAATGAAGACAGCACTTTTGCCGGCGTGATCGAGAATCTCGACCGCCCTCATACGCTCCTTGCCGGAGTGAAACTGGACAACGCACGCAACGAGTTGTTTTGGGCTGATCCATTCAGCGAAGCCGGCGCCAACATGGCCGCCAAAGCGCTGCCTGTTACGCACGATCTGCGCATCAGCGCTGAACATGCCGCCGAATCGCTGATGCTCAATCGAGCTAAAGCACACCTCCATCCCGAAACTCTCGACGACATGCTCTTTGCCGCCTGGCATCTGGACACGCTGGGCTTGAAGATCCAGTTCACATCCGAAATCAGCCGCTACTACTGGGACGCTTATCAGAATCAAACGGACGCGACGCGTGCGCAAAACGACCTGGACGAAATCGTTGACATCAACGGGCGGTTAGAGAGCCTGCGTGACGCGATCACGCAGCTGCGGAAGATGTACGCGGAAGGCTGGGCGCGCGAGAACCATCCCTACTGGCTGGACAATGTTCTGGTTCGCTACGACAATCTGGCGTCGGAGGTGCAAGCGAAGATCGTCGTCGTGCAACAAGCCCAACGTCAGTATTGGAGCACCAAGACTCTGCCCGCTCCTGAGCAGCTGGGATTTTTCTTGAAATAGTGATTCATTCATACGATGGAGGAACGGGCGTCTCGCCCGTTCAGCCGGGCGGGGACGCCCGGCTCTCCACCGGCAAGCTCGTATCCAGTCACCGGAATATATGTTCTCCCACCGCACAAACTGGCGGCTCAGTCCTAACGCTCTCACGCGGGTGATCGAGGAAGCGCGCACTGCGGGACAGGAAATTCTCGATCTCACTGTCTCGAACCCGACGGAAGCTGGCGTCCGTCCCGATCCTGAAATCGTGCTCGCCGCGCTGGCGAATCCTGAGGCGATGCACTACGACCCCCAGCCCCGGGGTCTGCTCGGAGCACGCCAAGCCGTGTGCCGCTACTATCGCGAGTCGCACGGAGTGTTCGATCTCGATCCCGAGCGCCTGATTCTGACCACCAGCACCAGCGAAGCCTACTCGTACGTCTTCCATCTGCTCTGCAATCCCGACGACGAGATTCTTGTACCCAAACCGAGTTACCCGTTGTTAGAGTTTCTCGCCGACCTTGCCGACGTTAAACTCGTTCCGTATCCACTGCTCTACGATCACGGTTGGCAAATCGACTTCGATTCGCTCTACAAAGCGGCCACCGCCCGGTCGCGGGCCGTGATTCTCGTCCATCCCAACAACCCAACCGGTTCCTACGTCTCTGCTGCGGAAGACTCGGCGCTCAACGTTTTCTGCCATGACTACGGTCTGGCTCTGATCGTGGATGAAGTATTTCTCGATTATTCGCACGACGGTGTGCCGCGGCGCAGTTTCGTCACCAACGACAACGCGCTCACCTTCACTCTCAGCGGAGTTTCCAAGATTTCCGCTCTCCCGCAGATGAAACTTGCCTGGGTGGCCACCAGCGGCCCGGAAGAAATGGTCGCTGCAGCAGGAGCGCGCCTCGAAATCATCGCCGATACCTATCTCTCCATGAACGCTCCCGTGCAGCTAGCCGCCCCGGTCTTGCTCGATCAGCGCAAACAGATCCAGCCCATTCTTCTCGATCGTCTGCGCGTTAATCTCGCGGAGCTTGATCGCCAACTCGCAGGTCGTCCCTCCTGCACAAGATTGCTGGTCGAGGGCGGATGGTACGTTGTGTTGCGGGTCCCAGTGCTTGGAACTGACGAAGATCTGGCTATTGATCTCCTGCGGAAGATGGCTGTCATCGTGCATCCAGGCCACTTCTACGATTTTCCAAACGAAGGCCACCTCGTGCTGAGCCTGATCACCGAGCCAGCCGATTTTCGCGAAGGCGTCGCCCGGCTGCTGCAGGTGGTTGGAGTCTAAATGCGGGGGCACGCGTTTGGAGCGTGCTGGGTCGTCCCTCTGGGACTTCGCTTATTGCCTCCGCTTTCCCAGCGCTGAAGCGCTGGGCTAAGCTGGTCCGCGCCTCCGGCGCTGGGTTCTCGTGTTATTCTTCTCGCCGCTTCCCGAGCACGGAGAATTCATGTCCATAAGCCGTCGTGGATTTATCGGTTCCGCAATCGCTGCATCGGTGGCCACTGGTCTGAGTGCGCAAGACCTGAACGCGCAAGACAAAGCTAAAGACGACGCTCCTCGCGCGGCCCAACCTTCCGGCACCTCCAAGCGGCCGATCATCGTTTGCGCTAACAATGGCGTCAATTACCTCGACGCCGCCTTCATTTTCCTGAAAAACGGCGGCGACACGCTCGACGCTGCCTTGCGCGTTGTAAAAGGCCCGGAAGACGATCCGAACGACGATAGCGTCGGACTGGGCGGCCTTCCCAACGAAGAAGGCGTGGTCGAACTCGATGCCTGCTGCATGCACGGGCCCACGCGCCGCGCGGGATCCGTGGGCGGCGTCCGCAACATCAAGAATGTTTCGGCCGTTTCCAAAGCTGTGATGGAGCACACCGGCCACGTCATGCTCGTCGGCGAAGGCGCCGAACGATTCGCTGTCGCCATGGGGTTCCCGCGTGAAAATCTGCTCACCGAACACTCACGCAAAATCTGGCTGCTCTGGAAAGAGCATCACTCGACCGACTGGTGGGGACCAGGATTGGCCGACCCGCAATGGAAGCCGCCTTCGACATCACCGCAAGCCGAACTTTGGGAACAACGTATCCAACGCCTCGAAGAGCACGCCGCCCAGCTTGGCATCGAACCCGAATTCCGCATGGCCGCCATCCGTCGCGTTCTGTTTCCACCGACCGGCACCATCCACTGCTCGGCTCTCAACGACAAAGGTGAAATCTCCGGCTGCACAACCACCAGCGGCCTCGCCTTCAAACTCCCCGGACGCTGCGGCGATTCGCCGATCATCGGCGCCGGTTGTTACACCGATCAGGACGTGGGCTCCGCGGGCGCCACCGGCAGCGGGGAAGAGAACATCAAGGTTGCCGGGGCACACACCATCGTCGAGAACATGCGGCACGGCATGTCGCCGCTCGAAGCCGGCCTTGACGCCCTCAAGCGCATCGCCCGTAACTACAACAACGACAGGAGCAAGCTCAAGTTCATCGACATGACCTACTACATTCTGCGCAAGGACGGCGCCTACGCCGGCGTGTCTCTGTGGGAGGGCTATTCGACGCGACGACATCAGATAGCCGTCCACGACGGCACAAAGCGCTCTGAGGTTACAGTTCCGTTATTCAAAGGCGTCTCTCATGAATTCCCGCCGTTCCCGGTCACCCCAAAGGAGTTAACGCAGGATTCCGTCTACGTGAAATAGGTACGTGAAACAGGAAAGGCAGAGCCGCCGCAAACGTCGCTTCCGCTCCTTCCCTCCGGGTGTACAATTCTTTTGTAAGGACCGCAGCTTCACGGGGCTCTTGTTCCCGCGTTCGAGGCTCGAACAATGAACGTTCACGTCAGTTACAAGGTCCACAAAACTCCCGACATCGAAAAAGAAATCAGCCACCAGATCGAGAAAATCCAGAAGCGCCTTCAGGTCTTCCGGCCCGAACTGGTCCATCTGAAAGCCGTCATCGATCAGAATTCGGCGCGCGAGGGAACGCTCGTCTCCTTGAATCTGCGCTTGCCCTCCGGCCAACTGGCCGCCCAAGAGAAAGCTCCCAGCCCAACCGCGGCCATCAAGGCTGCCTTTGACGACCTCATCCAGCAGATCGGCCGACATAAAGAACTGCTCCGCTCCAGCCACAAATGGCGTCGCTGGCGCGGAGGGCCGCAGGAATCTCCCGAACCCGGCGTTCCATTCGAGCAGACACTGGCAGCGGTTCTGCCGCCCACCATTTCCGCCGATGATATCGGCTCCTATGTGAATGCCAATCTTGGCCGCCTTGAACGTTTCGTGGACCGCGAACTCCACTTCCGCCGCGCCGACGAGGAGATTCCCGAGGACGGTCTCTCCACCTCCGAGGTCGTGAACGAAGTCATCGCCCGAGCTCTCGGCGACCACGACCGTCCCGAAAAACTGGCGCTCGAACCGTGGCTTTACCGGCTTGCCCTGCAAGCCATGAACGAGATGACGGCGCGCCTTCATGAACTGGAGTCTCCCGTTCATCTGGAAGACAGCCGCCGCCGGCAAAATGTGCAAGCCTCCGACGAATCCGGGCTGCAGTTCCATCAGCCCGACGAGGGTTGGACGCGCGCAAGCGTCATCCCCGATCGCCGCGTGTCCACTCCGGAACAGGCCGCCTACTCCGACGAAATGATTGCCTTGGTGCAAGCCGCACTCCGCGGCGCCGACCGCACCGACCGCGAAGCTTTTCTCCTCTACGGTATCGAAGGCTTTTCCCTCGGCGAAATTGCCGCCATCACCGGCCGACATCTGGAGGCCGTGCGCGAATCCGTTCAGCGGGCGCGTGACTGCGTTCGGAGAGCACCTTCCATTGCCAACGAATTCCCCCATGAACTCTTAGTCAAAACTCGGACCTAAAGTATCCCAGTACAAGGAGAGTCGAGATGATGACCCGGGAAGAAATCCGTGAGTTAGCGGCTTTTGAAGCGGACGAAACCAAAGGGGCGTGCGCCCTGAGTTTTTACTTTCAGCCCGATCCTCCCCAGGATCGTTCCCATCGCCGCGAGGCAATCGTCGCCAAAGATGTCGTTAAGCAGGCCCTGAAAAGTGCGGTCGCTAGCGGTAAGAACGGATCCCTTCATGCCGACCTCGATCGCGTCCTCGATTTGGCCACGAACCTGCGCGGCCATGCCCGGGGAAGGGCAGTCTTCGCCTGCTCCGCTCAAAATTTCTGGAAGGAGTACGAACTGCCCCCGCATCTCGGAGCCACCCAGATTTATCTCCAGCCTCGCTTTCAGTTGAAACCGCTGGCAGCTTTGCTGGGAGCCCAACCCGCGCTCTGCGTTGCCATGGTCGACCGCCAGCGCGCCCGTTTCTTTGATCTTCGCCTTGACGATCTGCGCGAACGCGGGGCCATTGTCCACATGCTCTCACGCAACGCCTCGAGCTACGGCTACAACGGCTACGAAGGCGGCCATGCCGAACGCCGCGTGGCCGAGGAAGCGCTGCAGCATTTCAAGGCGGTTTCAGAACGACTGCGGACCGACTTCGAGAAAGGCACCTGGGAGCGGCTCATCGTCGGTTGCCTGGATGCCAACTGGCCGGAGTTCGAGCCCCACCTCCACCCTTACGTCAAACAGCGCCTGATTGGCCGGTTCTCAGCCGATGTTGCCAGCGTCTCGAATGAAGAGATTCGCGATCACGCCGGCGCCGTGCTCAATCAATGGATCACGGAACGCGCCTCTACGAAAGCCAGTGAAGCGCTGGACTTCGCCAAGTCCAACGGACGTGGTGTCACCGGCCTCCGCCGTGTACTGCAAGCATTGGAAGCCGGGGAAGTGCAAACTATCTTCCTCACGGAAAACTATTCTGCTCAAGCGGTCGAGTGCCCTAACTGCGGCCACCTCGACGCCCACCTGGTCCCGTCGTGCGTCGCTTGCGGAAACCCCACTCGCGAACTCACCGACGTCTGCGACGCCATCATCCCCATCGCCATCCGTCGTGACATCGAATTGTTCTATCTCAAGGAGCACACCGACCTGAATCGCGCCGGCAACATCGCGGCGTTGCTGCGCTTCCGGTCGGATCAGAGAACGGGACAGATCGCGGCTGCATCGTAGGAGGGCAGATCGCGGGGCGCCGCTGGTGTGCTTTTGCAATCTCACTTCCGCTGTGGTGAATTGCCCCGGCCTGAGCGAAAATGAGGTGATGATCCACAAGATCCTCCCCGTGGGCCCGCTGCAATGTAACTGCTCCATCATTGGCGATGAGACCACGCACGAAGCCATGGTCATCGACCCCGGCGACGACATTGAAGACGTGCTCGCCATCGTCCGCCAGTACAAGCTGGAGGTGAAGCAGATCGTCATCACCCACGCCCACATCGATCACGTGGGCGGAGCCATGAAGCTGCGCGCGCAGACTGGCGCTCCAATTCTGCTCAATCAGAATGACTACGCGCTGCTGAAAATGCTCGACGTACAGGCTTCCTGGATCGGCATGGCCGCGCCGGGCGAAGTTGCAATCGAAGCGAGTATCGCGGATGGCGAATCGTTGCGGACGGGTAGCCTGACGGCGAACGTTCTCCACACTCCCGGCCACACCGAGGGCAGCGTATGCCTCTATTTTCCCGCGGAAAAATTACTGATCGCCGGCGACACCCTGTTCGCCCGCAGCATCGGACGCACCGATCTTCCCGGAGGATCCTTCGAGAAAATCATGCGCTCCCTGCACGACCGTGTCCTGACCCTGCCCGATGATACCGTCGTTATTCCAGGCCATGGCCCCCGAACAACCATAGGAGAGGAAAGGGAAGAGAATCCCTTCCTGGTAGGGTGACCCCGTGGCGAGTCATACGATGGAGCGACGGGCGCCTCGCCCGTCCAGCCGGGCGGNNCGGGCGGGGACGCCCGGCTCTCCACTAGCAAGTTATTTCTGTGTAGGCGCCTGGTTTTGCGGAACGGTCGGCGGTGCGGACGGAGCGACGGGAGTCGCTGGTTGCGACTTCGTCTGCGCCGGCTTCACTCCCGAAAGCACGGACGTAGGCCCGGTTCGCCGCGCCGCAAAAATCGAAAGCGTGATCGACGTGAGCATGAAAATGATCGCGGACCAGGTTGTCGCCCGGGAAAGAACCGAAGCCGCGCCCCGCGGGCCAAACGCTGTCTGGCTGCCCTGACCGCCGAAAGCCGCGGCCAGGTCGCCGCTCTTTCCGCTCTGCAGCAACACGACCGCAATCAGAAAGAAGCAAACGATAACGTGAATCAGTGTGATCAAAATGGTCATTGCAAAAAAACTCCGTCCGGGCCGCGACCCGATTCAAATTCCGATCTCGCTGGAATCAATACGATGGTGCGGAAGGGGGGATTTGAACCCCCACGCCTTTCGGCGCCACCCCCTCAAGATGGTGTGTCTGCCAGTTCCACCACTTCCGCAGGGTACAAGAAACCTGTTTTCAACAACTTAGCTAAAACACCGGCGGAGGGTCCATCCAACTGCACCGGATTTTGCACCGACCCTATGCATTCTACACGCCCCTCCGGCCGCTCCAGATTCCCGAGCCGCACAAACAGTTTTTCAACTGCCTCTTCCCGTGGGTGCACGTAGCGCATCGTGGTCTTAATGTTATCGTGTCCGGCTACGTACTGCAACGTAAAGGGATCGGTGTACTCACCCGCCTCGGTCAGAAAGGTGTGCCGCAGAGCGTGAAGACCCGCGTCGGGGTGGGTCTTGACCTTCTTGCGCAGCTGCGCCATTTGCTCTTCGAGAACCCACGGTCCCAGAGGCTTGGCCGGGTCCTGCGGGCTCGTGAACACGTACTCGCACTCCGACTGTCCCATCAGCCGCTCCAGGACTTCCTTCATCTCGCGATCGATCACCAGCTTGCGTTTGCGCGCCCGGCGTTTCAAACCGCGCTTGATGGTCAACTCACCCGGGACTTTCCTCCCGTCACGATGCTGGTCGCGATGCCCGTCACTATGCCCGTCACTATGCGCCGGATGGAAGAGCACGCAGTCCTTCATTAGCTGTAGCATCTCGTTGCGACAGATGCCGGAGTGGCGCGCCAGAATCGAGGCCGAGCGCAGCGGCTCGGCGACGTGCCCGATCCAGTCGATATACTCGGCCGGGCTGAAGATGTAGTCGGTTTCGCGCTCCGCTCCTTCGTCCCGGCTGTACTGTTCGATCACCGGCACCTTGTCGATGATCTTGAGCTTGCGCTGGGCGTAGCGAAGAGCCTTCCGCAGGGTGGCCAGATACCGGTTGACCGTGGTTTTCGTGACCGGCGTGCGTTTTCCGTTCCGCCGCCGGCCGGCATGCTTCAAAGCCCAGGCCTTGAAACCTTCGATCTCGGGTTCCTCGATTTCGGCCAGGGTCAGGCCAGACCAGGGTCCGTAGTCGAGCAGCTTCCGGTAGCTTTCCCGATAAAACTTGACCGTGCCTTTTTGTTCGGCTTTGGCGGTGCCTACCCACTCGTCGAAGGTGGCCTGGAACTCGCGCAGCGTGGGAATAGTTCTGGGCGTCTCTTCGGGGGCGAGAGCTTTTTGCCGCGGCTCCAGTTCTTCGAGTCCAGCCGCCTGGCGGACGATCCGCGCCCGGGCGGCGGCCGCGATCGATTCGGCCTCGCGCCGGTTTTCGGTCCCAGTCGAGCGGTAGTATTCCTTGCCGCGGTACTGGAACTTGTACGCGTAGTACGAGCTTCCGAGGCGTTTGAATACTTTCATCAGCCTGCCGCGCGTCGGGTGTTCGAGGTCACAAACTGCCGGATGGTTTCCGGCCGAATCATGACCCGCGTGCCGACCTTCACGTAGTCGATCCTACGACCATGGATCCAGTCCCGCAAGGTCTTGACCGAGATGCCCAACAGATGGGCCGCCCTGGTCACGTCCAGCAAGGGTTCGAGCGGGTCGATCGGATCATGGGCAAAGCCCGGCGGAATGCCTTCGTGCAATGCCATCGTGGGCCTCCTTCGGGGGACCGAGGGCAGGTCCCGGTTCCTGCGATTTGCCCCGCTCATTTCCCTCACAATCCTTTCCCGTTGCGCGTTCTCAAGCCTGCGACGACGGAACCGATCTCGTCGATCTAGAGCCGGGCTGGTATGCGCTTCTATTTAGCCCGAATGCAGGTTCCCGTCAAACGGCGGTAGAGGCAAGTGCTCAGCCGTAGCCCAAGGTGACCCGCGAGCTTTCGGTCCTCGCAAATCCGACTCTGTTAGAAATTCTGAAAGGGGTCCTGTGGCGCCCACGCGCCGAACAGGGTCAGGTTTTTGCGGGCTACTCCCCAGCCCGTCTATGAGATGGGGCAACTGGGACACTTCCGTCATTTCGGTTAGCGGACGCGATCCGCTTCGATCCTCATGAACCGACGAGCTGGTTTTCGAATGGCGCAGCCGGTTGCGCCGAAACGCGTGGTCGCCACCCAGAGTGCGTACGGTGAAGAAAAATCTGTCGATTATTCCCCAGTCGGTGCTGTTGAACGTGGAGCGGGAGCGGGGACAGCACGAACCACCCGGTACGAACCATTCGCCGGGAATGGGAGCCCGCTAGAGACATTGACTGGGAGATGGAGGGGCGGGCCGAATAGCAGCCGATGGGGTTGGGCACAAAACGCCCTATAATTTTGAAATGGCTGATCGCATTGGGTGCTCGTGCGTCACATGTCCGAAATGTGGAACTTGGGTTGTCGTCAGACAGCAAACCGAAGGTGGGGAGAACAAGGAAAAGTTCAGAGCAAGCTGCCCAGTGCCGGAGTGTGGGAAGGAATTTGCATTCGAAATGGGGGAGACGCGATTTTTCGACCTTCCTCTGCCGCTTTTCGAACGCCGCCACTTCTATCGGTCTGAAATATCCTGACCGTCAAAAAGAGTAGTCGAACTTGTCGAGAATCTGACTGGCAAACTTCGAAACATCCCTATACTGGGGTTATTATTGGGGCGAGAAAGCTGGCTTCATTCTTAAGCACATGGGGGAGACCGCGAGCCGGTTTCTATGAGTTTCTCCACCCCACCGGTCTGCCGGTCTTTGAAAGGGGAGCCATGCGTGATTGGATCACGCCCACTGCGTCACTCGGCTTACGCAAGATTCTTCTTCTTGCATGTTTTTTGTGCGCCTTGCCCCTGGTTGCGCAAAACAAGCAACCGCCAAGCGCTCCCAAATATGATCTGCAGGCCGAGACGAAGCTGAAAGGCACCATCGAGGAGGTGAAACTGCCGCCAAAAGGCAGTGAGAAGGGAATTGCCTACCTTCTCGTCAAGAGCGGCGCGAACACCGTCGATGTATACCTCTGTCCGCAGTCTTTTCTTGCCGAGATGGGCGTGAGCTTCAACAAGGGAGACGAGATCTCTCTCACGGGTTCGAAAGTTAAGCAGGGTGAAGCCGACCTCATGCTGGCACGCGAAGTGGTGAGGGGGAACGATACCGTGGTGCTCCGAGACGAGAAAGGCAATCCCGTCTGGAGCGGGCGCCGGTGAGTATTGTTCATGTCAACAAAAGTGGTCAGAATTATGAAATTGTGCGAGAACATCGTGCAAGAACATGGAGGATTTTAGACAGAAATTCGCACGGCTATTTTAAGAGATCACCGCAGATGGAATTTACTTTTGTTCGGTAGCTTCTCTCACGATCCGGGCAGCGGCTTGGCTGAAGTCCTCCCGGGCTTTGGGCTTCTTAGGCGTTTGCTCTGGGTGGGTGTCTGCTCTCTTTTCCAGTTGATTGGCTTGGCGCTGTGCTTTATCGGATTTTGTACGCTTGTTCGCCATGGGGACAGTTTCCCACAGGCCGGACTCTGACGCTAGCCTTGTGGATTTCGAACCACTACCGGAGTTCTCACAGGAGTTTGGCTGCTGATCGCGTATCATCAACATGACAACTTTCTGAGTTGTTTGGGCTGCGTGACTGACTGGCAACGGGAAACTCGCGGCCTATTTGTTTTGCTGTGGGCTTTCGGAAAATGCGGCGGCGGCGACTTCCGGGGCGGGTTAAAGGCAAACGATTAAAGGCAAACAACCAGCATGGTGAGACCGCCGTACCTTGCTATCCTTGCCGCGGCGGATGTGGGCTGATGCCGGGCCTTCGCTCACGCTACGGTTCGGATCAATTCCGCTTCCGTGGTCTTCTAACCGGCGAGGGTAGAAATAGTCAGATGCATGTTCCCCGCAGAGGCTCGCTTCCATGGCAACACGGCGCTGAAGAGATTCCACTTGTCTATTGACAACGTTACGAAACTCGTTGATGCAGGCAAGGAAAAGGGCTATCTCACCTACAACGCGGTGAATGACCTGATTCCGCACGACGTCCATTCCCCGGAGGATCTGGACGACCTGCTCAGCACCATCGGCACGCGGGGGATTGATGTGCTTGAGGGGCAGCCCAAGCTTCGTTTCGCGGCCTTCGAAGAAAACCTTGATAGGGAAGTGGAGGGCAGCAGCGAGGTCGACCTCGACCCCGCCGGAGGCGCCCTTGAAAAGACCAACGATCCAGTGCGGATCTACTTGCGCGATATGGGCGCGGTGCCTCTGCTCACCCGAGAAGGGGAAGTGGATATCGCCAGGCGTATCGAGCGTGGACAGCTGCGCACATTAAAAGCACTCTCCCGCTCGCCTATTGTGATTCGGCAGGTCCTGGCCATTGGCCAAGACTTGAAGCGTGGCGTGCGCTCGATCAAAGAAACTGTCGTCTTCGATGAGGAAGAGATCACCGAGGAGATCCTGCAGAACCGCATCGAAGAAGTCACGCGCCGCATCGACGAACTGCAAAAGCATTACAAACGAGCGGGCCACCTGGCCGAACGGTTACCGACCATCCCGTCACAAAAGAAAGCACACCAATACAGTCGCTGCCGCTGCAGGCTGGGCCGCGAGATTGTTCGGATTTCGCTCATCATCCGCAACCTCGGTCTCACGAATTTCGAGCGCAACCGCCTGGTCGATCGGGTGAATAAAAGCATGGAAATTATGCGCTCGCTCGACCGCCACATCGGCAATCTGGATAAGAAGGTTGAGAGCACGCGCGCCGAAGAACTCAAGAAGGCGTACCGCAAGACTCAGCGGATGTATCAGGCCGACCTGGGAGGGCTGGAAAGCGCGGCCGGCGTGGGGTTCCAGGAGTTGCAGCGCACGCAGCGCGAAATCATTCGGGGCGAGATGGACGCGGAGCAGGCCAAGCACGAGCTCATTGAAGCCAACCTGCGCCTCGTGGTTTCGATCGCCAAGAAGTATGGCAACCGCGGACTGCAATTCCTCGATCTGATCCAGGAGGGAAACGTGGGCCTGATGAAGGCGGTGGACAAGTTCGAGTATCGCCGGGGCTACAAGTTTTCCACCTATGCTACGTGGTGGATTCGCCAGGCGGTCACCCGAGCCATTGCCGATCAGGCGCGCACCATCCGGCTCCCAGTTCACATGATTGAGATCGTCAACA
>PKUV01000064.1:0-1341 GCA_003131315.1 Acidobacteriaceae bacterium | reverse complement strand
AGATCATGAGGATGCGCTTTGGTCTGGAGGACGGTTCGGAGCACACGCTGGAGGAGGTTGGTTGTGCGTTCGCCGTCACCCGCGAGCGCATTCGCCAGATCGAAGCCAAGGCTCTGCGCAAGCTGCGCCATCCCTCGCGCTGCCGCGAACTGAAGACATTCTTCGACGACATGCATGAATGACAATGTCTTGTGGTTCAGTCCCTGTGTTGCGCTACGGCGGCGGCTTCTAGCTACGGCCGTTGTCCCACCATGGGCTACTCTCCCGAACGTCGTCGCAATTCCTTGAGCCAGACTCTCGGATTCGCACCGTGAATGACGCGCCCAAGAAATCCTAGCTTTTCAGCCACATTGCGGCGGTTCTGACGGATGTCGTCTTTCGTGACCTTCGTATAGATCTCAAGAAAGCCCTCCATGCTCATGGGTTTGGAGAAAAGATACGTTGCATGGCCGAGTTGAGGGGTTTCGACAGCAACGGCTTTCTCCAGGTCAAGAATGTATTCGGTACGAAACAGATAGATCCGACGAGCATGGCGAGAGAGTTGGCGATAAAAGAAGCGATCATAGTCGGGACGCCAAGTTATCAAAGAGACGTCGAAGTCGCCGGGAATGCGCAGAGCCGCGCACATCTTCTCAAGTTCCGATTTCTCCACTGCTTGCGACTCGATGCGCAGGCGGATCTGAGCCAATGCGGCAGAATACTGCCCAAACCTGTGGTAGGTTTTTCTCGCAGTCTCTATCTGTTCTTGGATATCGGCGGGGAGCTTGACCTCCAGCCGGCTGGGCAACGCCGTTTCCTGCGATGCGAGTTCCCACTTGCCGAGGCGACGCTGGTACCTGCCGCTCTGGACAAACGTTGCATTGACCTGCATTTTGGCTCCCAGTAGATGTTTCCATTGATTCCAGCTGGAGTCCCATACCATGTGCAGAGCGGCGTGATCGATCCAAAACTCGAGCTTACGGCGAGGATCGTAGTACAGAGCACGGTCGTCGTAGAAGTCGCATTTGCGCAGCGAGGCATGGAACTGGCGCTGCCGTTGCTCCGGCAGAAAAGCCAAAATGCGGTTGGCAAAGAAAGCTCGGCCATCGTGAGAGCGCTCGCCGGCAGCAACCAGGGAACCGAAGGCGCCATAGGGAAAGGGCGCGGGGCCCTCCGCGTCGGTCAAGAGTGCGTCATAACAGGCACGGAGTTCTGGCTGAGCCAAAATGTTGAACGCTCGCTCCAAGTCAACATGATCGCTGTGAGGAGCGCCAGCGGAATCGAGCTCCAAGGCCCGCAATTTGTATCCGACGCGAAGTTCAGCGGGAGAAGCGCCAGCCGGAACCCGCAACACATCGTAGA
>PKUV01000114.1 GCA_003131315.1 Acidobacteriaceae bacterium | reverse complement strand
CCCGGCTCTCCACCAGCAAGCCAAGGTTGCGATCAGCAAGATCCAAGATCCAAGAGCTAAAAGCCAACAGCCTCACTTCATCATCGCCGCCACATGCGGCGATTGCACAATCCCCAACGACCAGTTGACGCTGCGAATAAACGGCTCGGGATAAACTCCGATCACAATTGTCGCCAGCGCTGTCACGCCCAGCGTGCAACGCATTCCGAGGCTTATGGGCAGCCGTTCGGTCTCCATCGGCTCGCGCATCAGCATGGAGTTCGCAATCTTCAAGTAGTAATAAAGTCCGAACAGCGAGTAGAACACGCCGAGCGAGGCCAGCCAGTAATGTCCGCTTTCGATCAGGCTCAGGAAGATGTAGTACTTGCCCAGGAACCCGGCGGCGGGCGGAATGCCGGCGAGTGAAAGCAGGAACAGCAGCATCAGCACGGCTTCCACCGGAGCGCGCTGGTAGAGCCCGGCCATGTCGTCGAGCTCGTCGCCAATCACCTTGCGCTGCCGCAACGACGTTATCACGGCGAACGCACCCAGATTCATGAACGTGTAGACGAGCAGGTAGATCAGGATTCCCTTGAAGCCGTCGAGAAAGCCCGGGCTGCCGATCGGCGAAGTTCCCATGGCCACAAACGCCAGCAGCATGTAGCCGACGTGCGCAATCGAGGAGTAGGCGAGCAGTCGTTTTGTATTCGTCTGCGTGAGCGCGGCGAAGTTGGCGCCGGTCATGGTGGCGATGGAGACGATCACAATCACGGGCGTGTAAACGGAACGCAGCGGGAACAAACCAAACACAAGTATGCGCAGCAGCATCGCCCAAGCCGCAGCTTTCACCGCCACCGACATGAAGCCGGTAATGCTGGTGGGCGCGCCTTCGTAAGCGTCCGGCGCCCACTGATGAAATGGAACGGCGGCGATCTTGAACAGCAATCCGACCATCGTAGTCAACAGCGCGATCACCACCACCGGATTGTGCGGATTCTGCGCCGAGACCGCGCGCGCAATGATCGCCAGATTGGTGCCGCCGGAAAGTCCATAGAACAACGAGAGGCCGTAGGCAAAGATGCCCGACGAAAATGCCCCGAGCAGCAGATACTTCAACGCCGCTTCATTCGAGCGCCGGTCGCGGCGCAAAAAACCAACCAGCACGTACGTGGAAATCGCCATCAGCTCAAGCCCGATGAAGATCAGCACGATGTCGATTCCCGCCGCCATGCACATCATGCCCACCACGGAAAGCAGCAGCAGCGCATAATACTCGCCGTGGTGTTCATCCTCCACGTCGAGATAGTGCACCGACATCAGGATCGAGATGGCCGCTCCCGCTAGAAACAGATACCAGAAATAGATGGCGAAGCGATCGACCAGCAGCGAGTTATAGAACCCAAACAAGCCCCTCGGCGGCAGCGTCGACTGAATCTGCCATACGCACAAAGCCGCAAACGCCACGCCGACAAAGGCGCCCGCGGCGTTGATCCATTTCCATCCCCGCGGAACCATCAGGTCGATCAGCAGAATGCCGAGCGCAAAAATGGTCAGTTCCACCATCGGCAACATCAACCGGTAATCAGTTGGTGGGAGGCCTCGCACTTAGTTGCTCGCTTTCGGTCCGGCGACGTTCGTTCCGACGACTTTCGGTCCGACGACGGCGAGCGCCTGCGGAGCCGGCGCGGGCGCAACCTGCGCATTCACCGGCGCGTTGGCGTTTGAGTTGTCGTGAATCGTCTGCACAATCTGATTGACCGGCTGTTCGAGGATCTGGAAAAACGGCTTGGGATAAACGCCGATCCATAACGCCATGATGATCAGCGGCACAAACGTGAGGATTTCGCGCGGCGTAAGATCGTGCAGCTTTTCGTTCTTTGGATTTGTCACCGTACCAAAGAAGACGCGCTGATAGAGCCAGAGCAAATAAGCCGCGGCCAGGACCACGCCCGGCGCCGCCCACGCTGCCCACTTCCAGTTCGCTGTGAATGCTCCCTGCAGAATCGTGAACTCGCCGACAAATCCATTCAGTAGCGGCAATCCCATCGACGAGAGGAACATGATCATCGTGATCGTCGCGTACAGCGGCATCACGTTCGAGATGCCGCCATATTCCGCGATCTCACGCGTGTGCCGCCGCTCGTACAGAATGCCGACGATCAAGAACAGTGCGCCGGTCGAGATGCCGTGATTGATCTGCTGCAGCACCGAGCCGGTCAAGCCCATCGAATTCAGCGTGAAAATTCCCAGCGTGCAGAAGCCCAGGTGGCTGACGGACGAGTACGCCACCAGTTTTTTCATGTCCTTCTGCATGAGCGAAACCAGCGCGCCATAGATGATGCCAACGAGCGACAGCCCGATCATCCAGCTTTGCACTCTGGGATGCGACACGACTGCGGGAAAGAAGGGCAGCGAGAAGCGCACGAATCCGTACGTTCCCATCTTCAGCAAAACGCCCGCCAGAATGACGGAGCCGGCGGTGGGAGCTTCCACGTGCGCATCCGGCAGCCAAGTGTGGAACGGAAACATCGGAACTTTGATGGCGAATCCAATAAAGAAGGCGACGAAGAGCCAGATAGCGGTGTGGAACGGAATCAGCGGCGCCGTCTTATAAAGCTCGGGAATGCTGAACGTGAAAACGCCAGTAACCGTGTGGTGATGGAAGTACAGGAACAGGATGCCAAGCAGCATCAGCACGGAGCCAAGCAGCGTGTACAGAAAGAACTTGATGGCGGCATAAAGTTTGCGCGGGCCACCCCAGATGCCGATCAGCAGATACATCGGCACCAGCATCGCTTCCCAGAAAACGAAGAAGAGGAAAAAATCGAGCGCCATGAAGACGCCGAGCATTCCCGTCTGCAACACCAGGAACCAGACGTAATATTCCTTCACCCGGATCTCGATGGCGGTCCACGAAGAGAGAATCGAGATCCAACCGAGCAGCGTGGTCAGCATGATCAGCAGAAACGAAATGCCGTCAATGCCCAGGTTGTAACCCGCGCCAATCGAGGGAATCCAGTTGTTGGGTGTGCCCTCGAGGAACTTGAAGTGCGTAGGGGTCACCTCGAAACGCTGCGCCCAGAACATCGGCACCAGCGGCAGCGAGATCAGGAACCCGCCGAGCGAGAAGATGTTCGCAATCCAGCGGATCGCGCCTTTGTTCTCCTTCGGGACGAACAGGAGAACGAGCGCGCCCACGAGCGGCGTGAAGAGAATGATCGAAAGTATGTGACTCTGCATAAGAGCTCTTAGCTGTTAGCTCTTGGCCTTTGGCTTCTAGCTAACAGCTAAGAGCCAATAGCTAAGAGCCCGCATTTCACTTCCACACGTAATACACGCCAAATCCAAGCAACCCCGCGACCATAACCAGCGCGTACCACTGCACCAGTCCCCATTCGAACAGCCGCGCCGGATACGAGATCATTCGGGCAAGAATTGCCGGCCCGTTCACTCCGACGCCGTCGATGATCCACTTATCCCACCAGGTCGAAAGCGTAGCAACGGCGCGCGTGACCCAGCCAACATCGTTGACCGCTCCGTCGATGATCTTGGCATCGAACCACGACGACGCTTCGCCCGCGCCCATCGCGCCGAGGCGAATCTTGCCAATCTTGCGGCGTCCGGTGAAAGCGTAGTCGTAGGCCTCGTCAACGAACCACTTGTTGTAGAGCACGGTGTAAAGTGGCGGAGCCTTGACCGCAATGGGCTCCGGATAATCTTTGCCGGCGTTCGCATAGTGGCCATAGGCCCATCCTCCACCCACGACCGCAGCTCCGACGGAGAGCAACATTAACGTCCATTCCAGGCCGCGGTGTTCTTCGCCAGCGGGCTCCTGCGGCTCAGCGGGCGCGACGGAAGCGGCGACCTCGCGCGCGAACACCGGCTCCAGAAATTTTCCGAAGGCGTTGGTCCCGCCCAAACTCGCGGGAACGCCAAGCCAGCCGGCGCAGACTGAACAGATCGCCAACACCACCAACGGGCCCGTCATGGATTTGGGCGATTCATGAATGTGGTGCTCGACTTCATGGCTCATCCGCGGCTGCCCATAAAACGTCAGGAAGATGAGCCGCGCCATGTAGAACGCTGTCATCAGAGCCGTGCCAAAGCCGATCAGCCAGAGATACGGAAAGCCGCCGTCGGCGGAACGCCACGCCTGCCAGAGAATTTCGTCCTTCGAAAAGAAGCCCGCCAGGGGTGGGATGCCCGCGATCGCCAGCGTCGCGATGAACATCGTCTTGAATGTGGTCGGAATACGTCCACGCAGGTTGCCCATGTTGCGCATGTCCTGCTCGCCGCTCATGGCATGAATCACCGAACCCGAACCGAGGAAGAGCAACGCCTTGAAGAACGCATGCGTGAACACATGGAAGACGCCCGCAGCAAAGGCGCCGACGCCGAGCGCCAGGAACATGTATCCCAGTTGCGAGACGGTGGAGTAGGCAAGCACGCGCTTAATGTCGTTCTGCACCAGCCCGATGGAGGCGGCGAACACGGCAGTGAGCGCGCCAATGATGGCCACGGTTTTCATCGCGGTTGGCGCCAGCACGAACACGGCATTCGAGCGGGCCACCATGTACACGCCCGCCGTCACCATGGTCGCGGCGTGGATCAGCGCCGAAACCGGCGTCGGGCCTTCCATCGCATCGGGCAGCCAGACATAAAGAGGAAGCTGCGCCGACTTGCCGCAGGCCCCGACGAACAGCAGCAGCGCGGCGGCCGTGAGCACGGGATCGCCGATCGCAAAGTGCCCACTGCGCGCCAGCGTGTTGATGTCGGTGAAACGGAACGAACCCAGATACCAGGAGAGCGTGAGCGCACCGAGAATGAATCCGGCATCGCCGATGCGGTTCACGATGAACGCCTTGTTGGCTGCATCGCTGGCCGACTTGCGATGAAAGTAAAAACCGATCAGCAGATACGAGCACAAGCCAACGCCTTCCCATCCCACGAACAGCAGCATGTAGTTATTCGCCAGGATGAGCGTAAGCATCGAGAACATGAACAGGTTCATGTATCCGAAGAAGCGGTAATAGCCGCCTTCGTGCGCCATGTATCCGACGGAGTAAATGTGGATCAGCATGCCCACGCCGGTCACGAAGAGCAGCCAGATAGAAGAGAGCGGATCGAGCAGGAACCCGGCGTCGGCGTTGAATTGGGCGGTCGTGCCGTCTTTCTTAAGGAAACTGAGGTGGGCGTCGCCACTGCCGAGCCATGTATAAACAATTTTCTCGAAGGGATGTCCCGTGCCATGCGCGAAGTGCGTGTACTCGACGACTGTGAAGCAGGCGAACAGAAATGCGAAAACGACCGCGCCGACGCAGACCGCGTTGACCGTGGCCTTCTGCAGTCGCCGTCCGAAAAAAAACATCATCGCGGCCCCGAAGGCCGGGAAGAGCGGAATCAGCCAGATGTGGTTAAGAAAGAACATGTCGTCGGTCGTTAGTCGTTAGTCGTTAGTCGTTCGCTATTCGTCGTTCGCTGTTGGCTCTTAGCTGTTAGCTGTTAGCTCAAGAGCCTAGCTAAAGGCCAAAAGCTAACAGCTAAGAGCGGTTTTCTCACCATTTCAACAAATCAATCTCATCCACATTGATCGTCTCTCTATTACGGAAGAAGGCGATCAAAATGCCGAGCCCTACGGCGGCTTCGGCGGCGGCGTCTACCACGATAAAGATCGCAAACAACTGCCCGTGCAGGTTTCCCCACATGCGGGAGAACGCCACCAGGTTCAGGTTCACCGCGTTCAGGATCAGCTCGATCGACATCAGCACAATCACCACGTTGCGGCGTGTGAGCACACCGATCACACCAAGCACGAACAGTGCCGCCGCGACGACGAGATAGTGGAGCGTAGTTATCGGAACCATAAGAACCGTCGTTCGTCCTTCGTCGTTCGCTGTTCGGTGCGCTGTCGGTCTTGCGAACGACGAACAGCGAACGACGAGCTACTAGATTTTCTTCTTCGTCATAATCACCGCCCCCAGAATCGCCACCAGCAACAGCAGCGAGGCGATCTCGAAGGCGAACGTGTATTGACCCATCCTGCCCGCTTCTCCGTAGAGCATGGTGGCGATCTGCTGCGTGTTCGACGACTCAGGCAGCGTCATCATGCGATCCGGAAACAGTGCCTTGCCCTTCGCGAACGCGGACACGAACAACGCCAGCAACGCGCAGGCCGCTGCCAATCCTACCGGCCACATGCGATTGAACCTCCGCTCTTTGGACGAGCGTTCGATGTTCACCAGCATGATCACGAACAGGAACAGCACCATGATTCCCCCCGCATAGACGATGATCTGCACGCCAGCGACGAACGGCGCATACAACATTAGGTAGAGCCCCGCCACCGCGAGCAGGGTCACGATCAGCGCGAGCGCGGAATGCACCGCGTTCCGCCGCGTGATGACGAGCACGCCGCCAATAACGGCCAGTCCCGCCAGCATATAAAAGAAGAACGGCGTCGCTACCGGGGCCATGCCTGAGTTGAGAGCCGAGTTCATGACGGGGTTCATGAAACGATCACCCCCACGATGGCGGTCACGACCAGCACGCCGAGCGAGATCGGCAGCATCACTTTCCATCCGATCTTCATCAACTGGTCGAAGCGGTAACGCGGCCACGTCGCGCGATACCAAATAAATAGATACATGAAGACGGCGACTTTGAGCACAAACCAATATATGTAATCGATGCCGTCGCGGAACCTGGCCCCCACGCTCGCGTCCGCGAAACGGCCTGCGACTGCGATCGCCAGCAGCAGCAGCGCGATGAAGCCGAGCAGCGCCGCGAAAACGGCGAGCCCGATCCGCTGAATTTTAAAGAATGAATCCGCCGGCATACGCGCCGTGCCGACAAAGGCAATCGCCGCTAGTCCAAGGAACGTGAGGCCGGGAAAGAGCGAGAAAATAAAGTCCCACGCCGGCGCGTTCAGCAGGTTCGGGAACGGACGCATCCATCCGCCGAGCCAGAGGGTGACCGCGATCGAAGAGACGGCGATCATGGCCGCATATTCGGCGAGCATGAACAGCGACCAGCGCAGCCCGCTGTACTCGGTGTGATATCCGGCAGTCAGTTCCGATTCCGCTTCGGCCATGTCAAAGGGCGCGCGGTTGGTCTCGGCGACCATGGCGATGGCGAAAATCACGAACGCAATCAGGCCGAGCGGAAAGAATTTAAAGATGAACCAGACGCCCTGCTGCTGTTGTGCCTGGACGATCCCGATCATGCTCAGCGTTCCCGTGCCGCTTGCGTTCAGGCTGGTCATCAGGATCGCCGAGACAACGGCCAGTCCCATGGCCACTTCATAGGACACCATCTGCGCACTCGACCGCAGCGCGCCGATCAGCGGATAGTGCGAGTTCGAGGCCCATCCGGCGACCACGATGCCGAGCACGCCGAGCGACGAGACACCGAGCATAAAGAGGATGCCGATGTTCATGTCGCTCACCGCCTGCGAAGGGCCGAACGGAATCACGGTGTAAACGGTGAACGCGGCGAGCAGCCCGATCAGCGGCGCGACCCAGAAAACGAACTGGTCGGCCTCGGAGGGGATGATGTCTTCTTTGAGCATCAGCTTGAGCGCGTCGGCAATGGGCTGCAGCAATCCGTGCGGGCCCACGCGCATGGGGCCAAGGCGAACCTGGAAGTGCGCCAGAGCCTTGCGCTCGATCCAGTTCATGCAAATCACGGCCACCGACACTCCCGCGAAGATGATGAGCACATAAATCAGCGCCCAGAACTGGTTCCCCGCTTCGCCGGGCGTCACCGTGCTGCCGAGATACGACATGATGAAATTTGGCATCAGCGGTCCACCTCGCCGAGCACGATGTCGAGCGTGCCGATGACGGCGACCACGTCGGCGACAAGCAGGCCGCGCACCATAATGTCGAGCGCCTGCAGATTGACGAACGATGGCGGGCGCACGCGCAGGCGGTAGGGCTGCGTCGAGCCGTCGCTGACGATGAAGTATCCGAGTTCGCCTTTCGGCGCTTCGATCGAATGATAGATTTCGCCCACCGGCGGCTTGATGACCTTGGGCACTTTGCCCATGATCGGGCCTTCGGGAATACCGTTGACCGCTTGCTCGATGATGCGCAGCGACTGGCGCATTTCGGCCATGCGGACCAGGTACCGGTCGTAGGTGTCGCCGTTTGTGCCGATCGGAATTTCGAAATCGAATTCGGAGTAGGCCGCGTAGGGCTGGGCTTTGCGCAGATCCCACTGCACGCCACTGGCGCGCAGCACCGGTCCGGTTACGCCGAGCGCAATGCAATCGGCGCCGGAGATCACGCCTACATTCTTTGTGCGCTCAAGCCAGATCCGGTTGGTGGTGAGCAAGGCTTCGTATTCGTCGATCTTCGGTGGGAAAAAGGCCAGGAAATTCTTTACGTCTTTTTCGAAGCCGGCGTACGTTTCATACTGGCAGCCGCCGATGCGAAAGGCATGCGTCGTGAGCCGCGCGCCGCAATACCGCTCGAAAATTTTCAGGATCTCTTCCCGGTCGCGGAAGGTGTAGAACAGCGGCGTCATGGCTCCGATATCGAGCGCATGCGTGCCCAGCCAAAGCTGGTGGCTGGCGATGCGGTTCAGTTCGGTCAGGATCACGCGAATATATTTCGCGCGCGGGGGCGCCTCCACGTTCATCAACTTCTCGACCGCTTCGCAGTAGCCGAGGCCGTTCGAAACGGCAGCGACGTAGTCCATCCTATCGACGTAGGGATTGAACATCGTGTAGGTGCGGTTCTCGGCGATTTTCTCCACGCCGCGGTGCAGGTATCCGATGACGCACTCGGTGCCGAGAACTTTTTCGCCGTCGAGCTTCAGGATGACGCGCAACACGCCGTGCGTGGCCGGATGCTGCGGTCCCATATTGATGACGAGTTCGTTCGAATCGAGATACGTCTTGTCGGGAGTTTCAAGATCGAGATTGGAAAGCGCGCGGTTCGAGACGTCGTTCATGCGTTCGCTCACTGTCCGCTCTCGATTCCGAGATTGATCTGTACCCATTCTTTGTCTTGCTGCAGGATGCCGTAGTCTTTGCGCAGCGGGTAACCTTTCCAGCCGTCGGGCAGAAGAATGCGCTTCAGGTCGGGATGGCCGTCGAACTGGATGCCAAACATGTCGTAGACTTCGCGCTCCAGCCAGTTAGCGGTCGGCCAAATCGAGACGCTGGATGGGATCGAAGCACCGTCGGCAATCTGCGTTTTCACGCGCACACGCTCGTTGCGCGGAAATGAGTAGAGGATCCATACAACGTCGAATTGCTTTTCGCGCTTCGGATAATGCGCTGCGGTGATATCGACGCAATAGTCAAACTGCTCTTCGTCGCGCAGCAGGCGCAGGATGTCGGGGATCAGCGAGCGGTCAACGGTAAAGTAATTCTGTCCAAGATAAGTCTGCGCCTCGAGGCCCGAGCCGTACTGGCTCCGGTATTTTTCAACCAGCGGCGAGGTCCACGGCACTGGAACGGGACCAGCGGGCTTGGCAGGAGCGGCAGGCTTGGCGGGAGCAGCAGGCTTCGCAGGCGCGGCGGACGCCGCTGGTGCGGGCTTTTCCGCCGCCGGCTTCTTCTCACCTTCCGGCGGCGGTGGTGGAGCGGGCGATTTGACTTCCTCGGCCATTCTAGGGTCTGTCGTTACAAAAGCCGCACAACTATTAGGAAACCTTCACTTCTAACAGCTGGTTGCGTCACCGTCAATGACCGTCATCACAACGGCCGTCATCACGTTGACCGGTGCGCTCTGATTTCCTGTAGAGACGCGGCTTGCCGCGTCTCCGAAGACGGGGCAAGCCCCGTCTCTACGAGCAGAAGCCGAGCAATGCCCTGATACGAACCGTACTTGCACCACCGACTACTAGCGCCGGGCCGCCTGAAAACTTTCGACCAAATCGCGGATGCGTAAGGCGTCGGCTTTGCGATGGCCGTGACTGGTGATCGGATCGGTGCCTCCGGTCGACTCAATCAGGATGTCCGACCAAAGGATTCTCGTCGAAATCTTCACCGAAGCTACCTGGGAAATCGAAATGCTTTCCTCGTTGCTGCCGAACAGACGCCTCTTCACGCGGCTCACGCGCAGCGGGCTGACCACGATGCGCGTCGGGAACCACAGGTTCCCCCTGGTCCAGCGGCTCGCGCTGAAGGTCTCATCGGAAGCAGCCGGATTTGGACTGGCCGGAGTTAAACCCATTCGAGCGCCCCCTTCTTCCATATCCATACGTAGCCGACGATCAGGATGCCGAGAAAGACCAGCATCTCGATCAGCCCGAAGCGGCCCAGGGCCTTGAACTTCACGGCCCAGGGAAACAGGAAAATCGTTTCCACGTCGAAGACCACGAACAGTATGGCGATGATGTAAAAGCGGACGGTGTAGCGTCCGCGCGCGCTGTCGTAAGGATCGATACCACATTCATAAGGCATCAATTTCACGCGGTTAGGACTTTGCGTGCGGATGATTCTGGCTATCAGAAGCGTGACGGGGATCAGAATGCCGACGACGGCGAGGAAGAGGAAAATGGGAACGTAATTTTGCGGCATAAGCCCTCGAAGCAGTCGCGATAAGAGCGAAACCGAATACTAACGCCGAAGTCGCCCGGCTTCAAGGACGGATGAACATGCCGGGTGTCAGGTGTCAGGTCCCAGGTGTCAGGATGCGAAGCAAATCGCAGGCCCTGACCCAGCACCCAGTGCAAGATGCGCAACGCCGCAGGCAAACGGTCTTGTGTCATTTTTTCTTCTCCGAGGCAGTCTTGTTCCCCGAGCGCCGCTTGATTTCGGTGAGGCGGTGGCTGGCGCTGGAGTCGAGATCGAGAGCGTAGAACTTTTTCAGGTCGTGAATGCGCTTGAGCGATGAGGAGCTGAAAGGAGTCTTGCCGTCGAAGGCGTGGAGCACGATGCCTTCGAGCAGATCTCCCAGGGACATGTCGTGATATTCGGCGAGGGCTTTGAGAACTTTGAGGAGGCGTTTTTCCATGCGGACGCCAGTCTGGACACGTTCGATCAGGAGCTGCGATTCATTGATCATGGTACAAATGTACCACGGTACATAGACGCGGGGAAAGCCCCACTTCTCGAAAAGCGCGAGAATCGGGGCGCCGTGTCCAGCACCGACATCAAGACCGCAGGCACGGCAAGCGTAACCGTCGTTACCCCAGCACCCGGAGGCGGCACCAGCAATGTTTTTTACCTATTACTCCTTAGTGTATTAACCAGTTAGTATGGGTACCCCCTCCCCCCCGGTCTTTTGGAATCATAGGGTTAGGAGGAAATTCCCGCCAGATCTTTGGGTTTAAAGGACTTATAGGTAAAGTATTTCGGAATAAGGACCTAGGTTGTCAAAGAGCGCTGAANNGGGCAGCTTCGAGGGCCGTCTTCGGAGACGAGCACACTTCTCACTGCCCCAATCAGTGGACATTTTCGCACTCAGTGGGGTTGGAAGTCTGTGATGGGAATCACGGCTCGGATGTGATGATTTAGTTCAAGACCCCCAGCCCAAGCAAGGCTTAGGCTTGGACGGAGCGCCCTCATGAGAAGGAACGGTTGGCGCGGGCCATCCGTCTGCGGCGGAATCCCACTTATCGCAAAGTGCGCGATGAGTGGGGCCACACGGCCGCGTCGTTGACCACCACGCGGACGGACGAAAGATAGGAGACGGATCGGGAAAAGTCCCCCTCTCGAAAAGCGTGAGAAATCGGCCACCCGCCAGCTCAATCTGAGCTAGAAGGAGAATCGAGCAGAGAGCTGTATCTGTCTGGCTCCGTAATGTTGCGCCACTGCTCCTGGTGTGCCGAAGTACGAGTTCGGGCTGGCTATGTAAAACGTCGGCTGATTGACCAAATCGGGCTGCGTCGTGGTGTATTGCACCTGGTTCACGGGACTCTGCTGGAAATTCGGATGATTCAGCAGATCGAAAGCTTCCGCGACGAACTTGATGCTCATCCGCTCATTGATTCTCACCACCCGGGCCAGGTTCAAATCGATGTTATTAACGCCGGGTCCGCGAAACGAGTTGAAGCCTTCTCCTGGCACCATTTTGAAGTTGACATTGGAAATGTCCAGTTCAGGTTCGAACGGACGGCCGCTGGCGAAAGTCATGATCGACCCCAGAGTGAATCCCTTTACAAAATGCTGCGTCGGAGACCATGCTCCCGTCAAAACCAGCCGGTGGGGTTGATCGAGCTGAGAGGGGCCACGTTGCGCCGCGACGGCGAACTGGTTGTAGTACCCGGTGCCCTGGTCAATGGTCTTCGAAAAAGTGTAGGAGACGCCGCCCTGGAACTGGGAAGAGTTGTGCCGGAGCGAGACCTGGAGTCCATGGTAGATCGACATTCCAGAATTATCGATCTCATTGATCGTACCGAAGTTCGGATTCAGATAGCCGTCAATTGCTCCATAGTCGGGCACGGTATAGACCTTACCGTTTGGCATCTGCAACGTGTCGGTGGCGACACCGCCCTGGGAGGGCTGGAGAGCGGGTGGGAACAGGTTGATGTCCAGTCCAAACTGTCCGTTCGCCTGCCGAGTTACTCCATTGGAGTTTCCCAACAGATGCAAGCCGTGGGTGTACACATAGCCAACGCTTAAAGCAGTGCGCGCGCCAAGCTGTCTTTCGATCTCGAGGTTCCCTTGTTCCACATAGGGACTGCGAAACTTCGGCGAGAACACTACCAGCGAGGGCGTGCCACCCGCGCCCGTCGGGAAAGCGGTGAGATAGTTCGGATAAGTCACAAGCGGGTTATTATTGCCAAACGCCGGACCGGGAACAAAAAGGAACTGGCGATTGATGCCATTCGACGTCAAGCCTTGGGATACGTCGAGAAGGTCGGTCATGGCATAGAAGAGGCCAAAAGCGCCCCGGACCACGGTTGTGTTCTTCTCGCCCAGAGCGTACGCGAACCCGGCACGCGGCGCGAAGTTGTTTTTGCTGTAGGGGATGTTGCATGTCATCGCGAAGCCGGGATTGCACTGAGGCGGTTTGGGGAGTTTCTGCAAATCCCAGCGCACGCCATAGTTAAGCGTCAGGTGATTGTTCAGCCGGAACTGGTCTTGTGCGAAGAGGGCGTAGGTCGGGACCGTGAACAGCGTCGTGCTCTGCCCAAAGGACTGTAGATAGTATTCGAAATTGCCGGGAGGTGTGCTCGAACTCGGATCCCCCCCCACATCAACCAGACTGGAGAAAAAGTAAGCGCCATGGGGACCATAAATAAAATAATCCCGATCGTGGTTGAGATTGATATCGACGCCGGCCTTCATGGTGTGGCGGCCCCAGACCTTGGTCAGGTTCTCCCCAAACTCAAAACGCCGGTCTGAGGTCGAAAGCTGGAACCGGTTTCCACCGAATACAACACCGCTGTCGGGATTCTGAATGATTACAGCGGTTCCAGCCGGTGGCGTGTCTGGTAAATCAAAGTGGAAGTCGTTTCCGAAGTGGAAGCGGAACTCGTTTACCGTGGTCGCCGAGAATGCGGTGTGCAAGGTGAACTGCAGAAAATGGCTGGTGGCGCCGTCGGTCAGGCCAAGCCCATCTCCGGTTGAGGTGGGGGTGCCGAAGTATCCGTGGGGGCTGCGATAACGCTGGTAATTGTAGGAAAAGTCGAAGGTATTCTTGTCGCTAAGTACACCACTAACCTTGCCGAACGCCGTGTTCTGATTAAAGCTGCGAGCATGAGATCCGGCTGCTGCCGACACCAGCGACGCCACATCCGGGTGATCCGCAAGATAGTTTAGCGGCAGCCCGTCCAGGGCCGGCCCCTCATTCACCGTGAGCGGCTCATTCCTGATCTGACTTTCATAATTGGCGAGCCAAAAGAGCCGGTCATGAATCACCGGGCCGCCGACCGTACCTCCGAACTGTTGCCTGCGATCATGCGGCTTTGAAATTCCCAGTTGTTCGTTTATCTTGTCGTTCGCATCTAGCCCGGAGTCCTTAACGTAATAGTAGCCATCCCCGTGCAACTGGTTAGTGCCGCTCTTGGTGACAGTGTTCACCAAGCCGCCGCCCGCCTGGCCAAACTCGGCGTTGAAGCCGCTGGCAATGACTTGGAACTCTTGGATGACGTCTTCACTGAACTGGAAGGGGATGGTGCGGCCCATCTGTTGCGCAAAGAAAGCGTTGTTGTCGTTCGCGCCATCCACCGTGTAGTTGTTGTAGTTCCCGGCTAGGCCATTGAAACTGATCATGCCGAGATCGCCGTCCGTTGAAACGCCCGGTGTCAGCAAGACAAAATCCGTGAAGCTGCGCCCGTTCAGCGGGAGCGAACTGATCGACTTCTGGTCCACCACGGCACTCAACCCCGATTGCGAGGTATCCACGAGCGGGGCCTCGGCGACCACAGAGACCTTTATGTTTAAAGCTCCAACTACTAGTTGCCGCTGGAGGTTGGTCGTCGTTCCGACCTTTACCAGCACATCGCTGCTGACGTCCGTCTTGAACCCTTCCTTCTGAATCGTGACCTGGTACGGACCAGGCGGCAGGGTCAAGAACACAAAGTGCCCGATCGAGTCCGACTTCTGCGTGAAAGATATTCCAGTGTCCTGGTTCGCGATGAGTACCGTGCTGTCCGCAATCGCCGCGCCGGAACTGTCAACAATTGTCCCTGCTACTCTGCCTGCGCCTAGCGAAGCTTGGCCGTTTGCCAGCGTGGCGAGAAACAATACAAAAGCGAGAACGAAGCATTGGATCAGTACACCGTGTTGACTCCCCCTGCAGCTCTGCGATTGCGACACGAGTCCCCCCCAATAGCTATATTGGGCCCCGAACTGGTTCAATGAATTCGGCGCTCCGTTTTTTAGTTTCTAAAATGATCTGCATTCTACACCACTGTAGTGCCCCACCTCTCATGTCCTGATACTTTCTGTGTTTTCAATTGCGCTGCCCGTTCTGAAGCGCGCACTTTCAAGGGTTTTCGTGATGGGGCGCCGCACCGCGGTAAACCCCGCAAGAACCGCGAAAGGGCTCGGGCACTCCAGTTGTTTTGCTGCACTCTTCTTCTCTAAGAAACCTGGGCGAGCCGCCTTGTTTATAATCGCTGCTTCCAGTCTTTAACTTTTGCACTGGGCAAGGACACTCATTGGCACTCGACGAAAACATTTATGAAATCCGGCGCGAGAAGCTGAAGAAGATTGAGGCTCTCGGGCATCCGGCTTATCCGCGGAAGTACAACTTCAGCCATACCGTGCCCCAGATTCTGGCCGAGTACAGCGGGCAGACGACGGAGGAACTGGAAGCGCCGCGCGTGACGGTGCGCGTCGCGGGACGCATCATGGCGATCCGCCTGATGGGCAAGGCCGGGTTTGCGCACTTGCAGCAGGACGGGCAGCGGCTGCAGATCTACGTCAAGAAAGACGCGGTCGGCGATGCGGGCTACGAACTGTGGAAGCTGCTCGACCTGGGCGATCACATTGGGGTTCGCGGATATCTGTTTCGCACGCGCACGGGCGAGCTCAGCATTCATGCCGAGGAACTCACGTTCCTGTCGAAGGACCTGCTGCCGTTGCCGGAAAAATTTCACGGGCTGACCGACGTTGAATTGCGCTACCGCCAACGCTACGTGGATCTGGTAATGAATCCGGAAGTGCGCGAAGTGTTTTTGAAGCGCAGCCGGCTGGTGCAATCGCTACGGCGGTATTTCGATGGGCAGGGGTTCATGGAAGTCGAGACGCCGATGATGCATCCCATCGCGGGCGGGGCGGTGGCGCGTCCGTTTAAGACGCATCACAACACGCTGGATATGGATCTGTTTCTGCGCATCGCTCCGGAACTTTATTTGAAACGGCTGACGGTGGGCGGATTCGATCGCGTGTATGAGATCAACCGCAACTTCCGCAACGAGGGGCTGGGGTGGAGATGGAATCCTGAGTTCACGATGCTCGAGGCGTACCAGGCTTACACGGATTATCTCGGCATCCTTGATACCACACAAGGGGCGATCGAGCAGGCAGTGAAAGAAGTGACGGGCGGGATGAAGACGAAATGGGGCGAGCACGAGATTGACTGGTCGCACGCGAATTGGCGGCGGATGACGATGCGGGAGGCGATCCTCCATTTCTGGCCGGAGAAAGCGGGCGCAAAGCCCGAGCGCAACGACTTCGCGGCGCGCGAGTCGGTCGAGGCGCTGGTCGGGCGAGTGCGCGGCACGGGGATTAGTTTGAAATACGATCCGGCGGGACCGGTAGGCAAGACGATCGCGAATCTGTTTGAGGCGGTCGCGGAAGAACACTTGATGCAGCCGACGATCATCTACGAATTTCCAACCGCAGTCTCGCCGCTGTCAAAGCAGAAGCCGGATGAGCCCGACTGGACCGAACGTTTTGAGATATTCGCTGGGAAGATGGAAATCGCAAACGGCTTCAGCGAACTGAACGATCCCGAAGATCAGCGCCAGAGATTCGAGGCTCAGCTAAAAGAACGCGAGCGCGGAGACGAAGAAGCCCACCAGATGGACGAATCATATATCCGGGCGCTGAGTTATGGCATGCCTCCGGCGGGCGGGGTGGGCTTGGGAGTGGACCGGCTGGCGATGCTATTCACCGACTCCCACACAATTCGGGATGTGATTCTGTTTCCGTTGCTGCGTCCGGAGAAAACCTCTACCACAGGGGACACGGAGGAAAAGTAGTGTTGGATTCGCCCCGCACCTAAACAATCACTTGAAGTCTCACTGCGGTCAGCTCATGCTGACGCTAGTTTGAGCTTGGTCATGGGCAGCGCTGCTGTAATGCCACTTCGGGCGTTGGGTCGGCAGCGCTTTGCTCTTGCCATTCGCTACACGGTTAGTCGGCTGCGCTTCCGGACTTCTTTGCTGCGGTCTTTTGCCCGGTCTTTGCTGCGTCCTTGGCTGCGCCTTTTTCGGGACCGAAGTTTTTGGTCAGGTAATTCAGAAAGGCGTCGCGATCGGCGTCGGGGATAACAGCGCCCAGGCCTTCCATTTTTTCGAGTTCGTCGGACCATTGCTGGCGGGGCATGTGCTGCTCGGTGATGCGGGTGGTGTTGTGACACTGTGTGCAGGTGGCCTTGATCTTGGGTTGCATGGGCCCGGGCGGAAGCGGCTTGCCCGGGGCGCTGGGCGCTTGCGCGCTCGCCAGGATGATGGATGCGAATAGAAAGATTGCCGGGCAAACTCGCTGGAACACGCAGTATCTCCCACACACTCACGGCTGCTGGAGCCGATTAGAGTCACCCCCCACGGGCGCTGAGAGATTTTAGCAGGAGTTGCTGGCTCTCAGGTCTCAGTTCTCAGTTCTCAGTTCTCAGTTCTCAGTTCTCAAAAATTGGATGTGGTTTGTGGACGATGCTATTTCTTTGTTTTGGTTTGCGACGTTGATTGCGTCGCGGTTCTTGGTGCTGCGTAAGGTGACTGGTCGGGGCCGAAGTTCGTGGTGAAGTAATCTCGGAGCTAACGCTGGTCGAGCAGATGGATGGTTTCCAGGATCGTATCGCCTACGATTTCCAGGCTTTTGGGGCTTAGTTTGTCCATGGTGTCTTGCGGGGTGTGGTGGAAGACGTTGTTGTAGCCGTAATCGAGATCGATTACGTCGGCACAGGGCACGCCGCGGTTGAAGAAGGGAATGTGATCGTCTTCGATGGGGCCCTGGCCGGCGTAGAAGTGGGACTGATAGCCGGCGCGTTCGGCGGCGGTGTAGATGAGGTCGAGCAGCCAGGGAGCGCCCTTGGTGTTACGTTGGATGTCCAGGTCGGCATCGCCGATCATGTCCATCACCATCAGCGCTTTGATCTTCTTTAACGTGCCGTCTTTCTCCCATTTTTCGGCGAGATGGCGGGCGCCGTAAACGCTGTCGGTGTCGGTCCATGTCTTAACGGCTTCTTCGCCGTCGGTCCAGACCAGCCAGACGCTGTAGCCATCGCGTTTTTTGCCACGCAACTGGTTGGCGTATTCGAGCAGGATGGCGGTGGAAGAACCGCCATCGTTGGCGCCGACGAACCCGGAGTTGCGCAGTGGATAGACCGTGTCGTAGTGGCCGAGGACAACGATGATGCCGTCTTTCGTGCCGGGAAACTTAGCGATGATGTTACGGACGGGGAACTTCCCTTCCACGGTGTCGGCGGTGAAGGCGTCGTCTTCGACCTGATCGCCCTGGAGATGGCTGGTGATGTAGCGCTCGAGTTTCTTGTGATTCTCGCTGCCCATGTAGCGCGGGCCGAAGGCGGTAACCTCGCGGGTGTACAGGAAGGCGCGTTTGGAATCGATGTGCGGGAGCGGGGCGGAGTCGGGAGGCGCGGCTTCGGGCGGAACTGGCGTCGCAGCGGGAGATTCGGATTTTGGGGTTGCGCTGGCGGTGGCGTCGGTTCCTTTGGCGCAGGCTACAGTGTTTGCGAGGGCGATGGTCAGCGGCAGCAGCAGACAGATCTTTAACCACAGGGGGCACGGGGGAACACAGGGGAAGGCTTGGTAGATCTTGATTGTGGTTGTGGGTCGCTTCATGGTTTTCCCTGTGATCCTCCGTGCCCTCTGTGGTTAGGAGCTTTTCTCCGCCCGCTTGTTGCGCTGGTTCGGATGCACGATCCAGGCGATGCCGATGCTCAAGACGTACAAGGCCACCATGGGCGCGGCGAAGATGCACATGTTCAGAATATCGGTGGTGGGCGTGATGACGGCGGCGATGATGAAGATGACCAGGATGGAATAGCGGAGATTGCGCCACATCCAGCCGGCGCTGACGATGCCCATGAGCGCCAGGAAAAATACCAGGATCGGCATTTCGAAAATTACGCCCAGGCCGACGATGATCGTCAGAAACAGAGAACTGTACTCGCTGAGCGTGATCATGGGCTGGAAGTCTTTGCCGTAGCCGATCAGGAACACGAGCGCCTGGGGCAGGACCAGTTTGTAGCCGAAGTATCCGCCGGCCAGGAACAGGGCTACGGTCGAGGCCATGAAGGGCATGACGTAGCGCTTCTCGTTGCGGTAGAGACCGGGCGAAATGAAGCACCAGAGCTGGTAGAGCACGAAGGGCGAGGCGACGAACAAGCCGGCCATGCCTCCGACTTTTAGATACAGATTGAAAGGCTCGGTGGGATTGACGTAAACGAGCTTTGCCGAGAGGCCATTGCTGTGGAGCGCGTCCATGATGGGACGCTGCATGATTTCGTAGATATTCTCGGCATATCTCCAACAGGCGAAGAAGCCGACAACGATGGCGATGATGGAATAAATAATTCGCTTGCGCAGTTCCTCAAGATGTTCGAGGAAGCCCATGGTTGGCATTTGATCCTTGGCGGATTCGTCCACGGGAGAGGAGGCGGCCGCTTCAGGCATCGGGCGCTACTTTCGGAGCGGCAGAAGGCTCGGGAGACGGGGCAAGCCTCGTCTCTACGGCGGCTTCGGCGGGTTCGGCAGCGACTTCGGCAGCGACTTCGGTAGCGGCATTTTCGGCAGCTTCTAGCTTTTCGGCGGGCGGGGGATTGAAGATGCGGTTGGCTAGCGATCCGAGCGGGGCCTGGAGGGGCGGCAGGATCTGCTGGCGGGGGCTGCTACTGCTGGCGTTGCTACTGCTATCGAGGGAATTGATTTCGGACTCGATCTGCGAGCGGAATTCGTTGGAGGCGCGCCTGAACTCGTTCAGGAAGCGCGCGACCTGGCGGCCGATCTCCGGCATTTTCTTGGGGCCGAAAAGGATCAGCGCCAGAAAAAACAGGAAGATCATCTCGCCTGAGAAACCAAAATTCATAGCTCTATCATAATGCGGGACGGGTGAAACAGGAAACTCGCGAAGTTGGGGGGGACGAACAATTTACAGAGTGGAAGCGGAACGCGAAGGACCAGCCTTTGCCGCAGTTGGCAAACAGCAGGTCCTTCGCTTCGCTCAGGATGACAAGTTTAAAAAGGTGGCTATCGTCCTCCGAAGGTGTAGCCGATGGAGAGGCCGTAGCGCGTGACGCGCGGTGAACTGTAGTCCAAGTTGTTGTTGACTAGGTAAAGACGCGCCTCGGGCCGGATGAAGAAGTTGCCTTTGGGATAGAACTTGAGGCCGGCGCCGAAGTCTGCCATAAAGTGGTTGCTGTCCTGGTAGTTGGTGCCTTGATAGGTGCAAACTGAGGAACAGTAGAAGCGGGTGCTCAGGGCGCCGATGCCGCCGACAAGCTCCAGATACGTGTGGCTCGCGAGCTTGGGCGAGTAAACGGCGTTGACGTCGTAAAAGAGTGGACGATACGGGAGGCCGGTGTTGAGGTAATCGCCCCGGTTTGCCTTCCAGTAGATTTCGCCCCCGAGACCGAGATGATGGAAGAAGAGCACATCGCCGCTAATGCCCGGATAGGTGCCACCGGTGAGCGATACGGGCTGGTGATCGACGCCGTTCGCCGAACTGGCCGATGGGGCTTCCACCGTGCTGAGGCCGAAAGCAAGGTCGAGTTTCTGGGCCTGCGCGAAATTCGAGAATGCTCCCAGGGCAGCGCAGGCAAACGTCAAGAGGATGGCAATACGTAATGTCTGTTTCAATCGAAACCTCCAGTGCAGTATTGGGTTTAATACGTTGGATGCAGGCTGGAGGTGCCGTGCTACCGGGTGGGACGGAGATTTACAAGAATTTACGGTGTGCGGAGGAGCATGAAGCCGCGGAAGTGATGTCGATGCCCAGCCCCTAAAGGGGCGTCCGATTTCCCGTAGAGACGGGGCNNGCAAGCCCCGTCTCTACAGGCGAAATAACTTAGGGCATCGCTAAAGCGATGCCCTGATACGAAACCCTAGTTTTTCCGCAGCCTCTTCAGCCATGCCGTAAGTCAAATGAACCCGGCGTTCTCCGCCGCGGCAAGGCATTCTCTCGACGCCCGCCGAAACTAAAGTCACACGCCCACCGGCTGCTTCGCTCCCACCGGAACCGGTGTCAGCCAGGCATAGCGGTCCGCCTTCTCCCCGCGAACAATGCCGTAAAACTCTGCTTGGAGAGACTTGGTCATGGGGCCGAGATTCCCCTTGCCCACAGTGATTTTGTCGACCGAGCGAATGGGCGTGATTTCGGCGGCGGTGCCGGTGAAGAAAACTTCGTCCGCAATGTACAGCGACTCGCGCGGAATCTGCTGCTCGACGATCTTGATGCCGAGGTCGCGCGCGATCTGCAACACCGAGTCGCGCGTGATGCCCGGGAGCACGGAGTTGCCCAGCGGAGCCGTATGCAACACGCCATTGCGGACGACAAACAGATTCTCGCCCGAGCCTTCGCTGACGTAGCCGTTCACATCCAGTGCGATGCCTTCGGCGTAGCCGTTGACGATGGCTTCCATCTTGATGAGCTGCGAGTTCATGTAATTCGCGCCAGCCTTGGCCATGGCGGGCAGAGTGTTGGGCGCGATCCGCGTCCACGAAGAAATGCACACGTCCACTCCCTCACTAGCGTCCGTCCCCAGATATTTTCCCCAGGGATAATTTGCGATGTAGATTTCGGTCGGGGAGTTGAAGGGGTTGACGCCGGCTTCGCCGTATCCGCGGAGAACGATGGGGCGGATGTAGCAGGGCCACACGCCGTTTTGTTTCACCAGCTCGAGCATGGCGCGCAGAATCTCGTCGCGGGTGAAGGGGACGTCGATGCGGTAGATGCGGGCGGAGTCGATGAGGCGCTGCATGTGTTCGGTGGCGCGGAAAATCGCGGGGCCGGTGGGCAGCGCGTAGCAGCGAATGCCTTCAAACACCGAAGAGCCGTAATGCACGACGTGAGACATCACGTGGAGGGTGGCGTCGTCCCAGGCGATAAACTTGCCGTTGTGCCAGATTTTTTCCGTCTTCTGAATCGCCATGCAGACTCCTTCGGTATAAAGATTCGCGGAAGCGGCCGGGGATTCTCCGAACGATCAATGGCCGGAGAAAGTTCGTCTTCCAGAATGGAATTATAACGTGGAAGCGGGCTTGCCCAACGAAATCAGGAGTTCACAACTGGACGAATCGGCCTTGTCGGATCGGCCCGATTTTCAATGCCCAGCCCCTAAAGGGGCGGTTGATTTTCGAAGAACTTTCGGCACCGCTAAAGCGATGCCCTGATACGAATCCCACTTGCACCACGGACGGTCAGCGAATCGCAACGATGTTGTTGGCTACGAACCCACCTTCACCGGCGACGATCAGCCGCATCGTAATGCGTTCCGCTTTGTAGTGGTGGCTGCGATGCAACAGGTAGACGATTCCAACTCCCGCGCCAAAACCTAGAGCGGACCCGCCAGCCTCTCCGGCCGCACCACGCGTCACGAAGGGGCGCATGACCGGATTGACTTCGCGGAGGCCCTGGTTCAGGCCGCGCTGAGTGGTGAAGGCGTCGGCGGCGACCAATCCGGCTAAGATGCTGACGTTCACCTTGTTCTCGACCGTCCAGAAAGGATGTTGGCTGGGCGCATCGGGAAGCGCGGAGCTGCTGCTCGTGAAACTCTGTGCCTGCATGGCAACGCTCAGCAAAAGCATCGAGAGGAGGGATTTCATCTGTTCTCCGGTACTTAGATAGGTCGGTAGAATAAGAGTAAGTGAGAGAAGTACGCGAGTACATGGCCCAATCTCGTGGGGTGGGTGGCCTTTTAGTAAGAGTAACTGTGCGGTCCTGGCAGGTTACTTGCGGTGCATCGCAGCGTCTGAATGGGCTTTCGGCCCCGGTAAATCGATGCCCTGATACGGGTTGTTCCGTTGCCGATTAGTAACTATTACCTTAGTTCACGTAGGCTGATTACCTTTCTCGAAGACCGCCGTCGCGAAAGGTTTGACGATGGCGCGCCAACGCCGGTGGCGGAGGAGCACCTGCGGGAGTTGGGCACACAGGTAAAGAAGTGAGGGCAGGCACCAGCGAGGAATCCACTCATCGCAAAGAGCGCGGAGAGTGGGGCAACCGACATGAAACCCGAGTCCAGCCCGGTGCTGGCCCTCCAGCGGCCCACTTTTCGAAAACCGCGAAAAGTGGGGCACCCTCGTTTTCTTTTCTGCCAACACTAAGGACAACGGGAGTAGTGGGCTGTTTTGAAAATCTTCCTAAAATCGCGGGCGGGTGGCCCACATCTCCGATCGGGAATCGTAGAGTACCGTTGTCCTTGAAGGCACCCACCAAGACGAGGGTGCCCCACGTTTCGCGATTTTCGAAACGTGGGACGCCAGATCGTCAGCACACCACCATCAGCACTCTCTCCGTCCCCTGGTTTTGAACGGCCGGCGCCTTCGGTCCAATGGATGAAGCGCTGTGCCGCCCAGTCAGTCTGACTGGAAACAATGGAGTCGGCGGTCGGGAAGGCCCACTTCTCGGAAACCGCGAGAAGTGGGGCACCCGGCAGTGAACAATTCGGTCCCTTCCCGCGAAGCCCTTGGAGCTTCACTCCTCCCCTCCCCGGTAAAGGCCAGCGCCATCTGTAGCTGGCTCTTCTGCCGCGTGTCGTTCATCGAGTCCTGCGTCCTACTCGCCGCTCCTTGCTGTTTAGGCCTTCGGCCTTGCCGCCTAC
>PKUV01000012.1 GCA_003131315.1 Acidobacteriaceae bacterium | reverse complement strand
TTAGTGTTAACACGCCCTAGCGCCGGCCCACCAGCTTGCAGCGGTTGAGCGACTTGTTTCGCATAATTCGCAGTACGTAGTACCGCAGGAGACAAACGAAGCAGATGGCACAGTAGAGCAACCAACGGCCACCACAACAGCCACCAGAGAGAAGCTGGACTCTGGTAGCAGGTCAGTTGTAGTTAACTGAAATGCTGTGTATAGAATAAGTTAATCTCAATTTGCCCGGATGGCGAAACTGGCAGACGCACGGGACTTAAAAAGTAAGCCCTCCGTTTTGTAAGTGTTGCAGATACTGTAGTTGTAAAGACTTACATCAGAAACGCTACACGCATTGATACGTAAAACACGCCTTGATATGCATATGATGGCCACAGTATGGCCACAGTGCCGCCGCGCCTCAGTCCGCAGCGCCCGGCCCTGGTTTCCGCTTCGCCCAGCGTGCCAGGGCCGCCTTGCGGGCGCTATTCTGAATTGAGGCGTATGCTAGCAAGCGGCGCCGGGCCGATCTGAAACATCGACCAGGCGCCTGACCCGATCCGCCTACCGAAGGAGGCGAACATGGCTGCAACCAGTTTAACCGCTGCCCCGCGCAGTTTCCTCGAGTATGTGAAAAACGAAAAAGGCCTGTCACCTAACACACTTTCTGCCTACGAATACGACCTTGCGCAACTGCAGCAATTCCTTGACGGCCGCGAACTCGTCACCGCCGGCCGCAGCGACATCAGCGCGTTTGTTTTGAAACTCTTTTCTCGCGGTATCGAGGCGCGCAGTGTGGCGCGCAAGGTTTCTTGCTTCCGTCAATTCTACAAATTCCTCTTGCTAGATGGCCTGATCCAGACGGACCCGACGACAAGAATCGAATCCCCGAAGGTTGGCCGGGTGCTGCCGAAAGGCTTATTGTCGAAACCCGACATGGCCACAGCCCTAGAAACATTGCGCCCACGCTGTAAGGGCCGCCGTGCTGAACGCATGAGGTTGCGGGACCGCGTCGCTTTAGAACTGCTGTACGGAAGCGGTCTGCGGGTCACTGAGTTGGTTACTACGCGCGTGGCCGATATCAACCTGGCCGATCGCTGCATCCATATTCTCGGCAAGGGTAACAAGCAGCGCGTGGCCCCATTCGGCCATCAGGCCGCCGAAGCCTTGAGGGAATATCTCGCCCCGCGTGAACTAGCGATAGCGAGCCTGAACAGGAAACTCAAGATATTGCAGGCCAAGGAGGAAGCAGAAGCAAAGATACGCAAAAAGCAGATGCAGATCGCGGGGGCCACGCTTTGGCTCTTTCCCGGGCGACAAGACCGACCGATCACGCGGCAAAGGTTTTGGCAGGTGGTTCACGCACGTTTCCAGCAAATCGGCTGCAACGTGAGTCCGCACACGCTGCGCCACGCCTGCGCTACGCACATGATGGAGAACGGAGCCAATCTTCGCGTCGTGCAGGAAGTTCTTGGACATGCTGACATCTCCACGACGGAGATTTACACACACGTCACTGTTGAGTCGGTAAGGCAGATATATCTTCGGTGCCATCCGCGGGCTAACGGGAAGAGTCGCCAAATGAAGCTGCAGCTCGACTTGTTGCCCCCCGAGATTCTGACGGCCGGCCCGATTTTGTGTTCCCAGTGCTCTAGGGTTGCCGAGCAAGGCAAGTCTTTATGCGATCTTCATAGACAGAAACATCGGGAGGCAAGGCAGCGTTTTCGTGAGCGGGCGAAGCTACAGTCGGCCGCGCCTCAGTCCGCCGCGCCGCCGAGATTGTCCATCGTCGCTTGATGTCGGGCAGGCCCCTGATCGAGTCCCGTGGGCGCTGGCGGGCGATGAATACTCGGGCGCGAATGTCCGGCAGGCCTGCACCTCGGACCTGATCCGGGGATTCTCCCAACCATCGACAGCACCACTCGAACGAGCCGTAAAACTCTGACCGTATTTCCTCCGGGGGCGGTTTGTGGCGATGAAGTGTCCAGTCCAGGCGGTCCGTGAGCCAGGCCCACGCTTCCAGGGCGCGCTCGGTAGGTCTGCCATCCGACCCACACTGAAGAGCATCATGGAAAGCGATTTCCACCAGACGTCTGGCAAACAATAGCGCAGGAAAGGCATTTGTTTCGTGGGATTCGAGTCCCAGCTCATCTCGTCGAAGCGCTGGTCTTGAGGCTGCCTGGTCAATGTAGAAGGCCATGCCCAATTAGTGGCATGGACCGGCGAAAGCTGTAAATGGTGGTGCCTAGCGCCTCAACTGAAGTTCATGAGTGGAAGCGACGGCCCTGGCCACGGCGCGATTTTCGACGATGGGCAGCAGCCGCATGATGCGTTGCTCCACACTGACATCGGCGCCTCGCGCGTCAATGTTGTAGATAGTCTGACTGCCCCCGATTCCGCTGTTTGGCGTGATCGCTCCTGACCCTCCAGGCGTGAAAATCTCCGGTCCTTGCTCGCCTACCAGGTAGGACATGCCCCCGCTTACCGAACCGCCGCTCGCCATGCCGCCGGCTAGGCTACCGAATATGTCACCCATGACCGTGCCTTTCCCGCCAAAGGCGGACGCGAGCTTCTTAAACACCGTTACCTCCAGCACGACCTTGATGATGTCGGCCAGCAACGTCTTGAACGCCTTCGACCAGGATTCGCCAAACAAAGCAGCCTGCCCAATGGTTTTTCCGATGTCCTGTCCTATCGTCTTCCATGCCTTGCTGTGCTCGTCCAGCTTGGCCTGCGCCTGCGCTAACGCGACGGTGTATTGTTGTTCCGAAATCCGCGTCTTTCCCGTGCTGGCGTCAACCTGATGCAGCAAGGTATCGAGCACGGCCAGCGTATCGGCATACTTCTGCGCCTTCGTGGCGGTCTCGTCATAGATTTGCGCCGCTGCCGCGACGGCCGCACTCTGATCGGTCTGAATCTTGGAAAGATTCATCATCGCTGAGCTGCCGGAGTAGAGCGGGCTGGTTTGCGCGTTCGAAAGCCCTGCCATCCAATCGGGCGCATTGATGTCGGGGATTTGAGCTTTGTCGAGCATCGCCTGGCCGGGCGCGGCCATTAGACTAGCGTTTCGATGATTGAATCCAAACTCCTCAATCTTCAGCATCGCCTTCTGGAATTTCTCCGCCGCCGCGGATGCCTTGTCGAAGGCTGTAGTTAGTGCATCGTCCACCGTTTTTCCGGCTGTCGCCGAGGCGATCTTCAGCAATGGCAATGTGTTTGTAAGTTCGGAGATCTGCGCCGTCAGTGCAGGAACCATGTCCTGGGCGGTTTTAGCTTCCGAAGTGGACTGAACACTGTACCCAGTCCCACCGCGAAAACTGCCTCCGCTGCCAACGCGCTGGGTTTGCTGCGAGAGCGCCTCCTGGGCGGTCAGCATACTTTTTAGCGTCATCAATTGAGCTTGCGCGGATATCAATTTGAAATCAGCGTCCGCCTTGTCCATCACTGCGACCAATTCCGCCGACTTTCCCAGACGCTCGTATGCTGCGGCTGCTACGGCGGTCTTCTCTGCGATCTTGTGTAGCGATTCCTCCAACCGGGAATTGGCCTCGATCATGGCGTCTTCGGCTTTCGTTCCGGAGATCACATCGAATGCATTCTTGAGCACGTCCGGGATGCGTGCCGCAACCTCGAGGAAACCGACCGCGGCAACTATCGAGAAGCTTTGGGACAAAACTTTTCCCAGAAGTTCGCTGGATGCCATCGCTGTCACCAAATGGCGGTTCATTTTAATTCCAACCTCTTCGCCAAGCAGCATGGCAGCGCCGCGCGCTTGCGTCATGGAATAGGTCGTCGCATTCATTGATGCGCTAAACGCCTGTCCCTTGGCGGCGGCGGACGTAAACCCCGGACCTGTCAAATCCAGAGTTTTGATCGGAATTTGAACCGCAGGTACGCTTCCCATTTAAGTTCTCCGTTTAAAAAGCCAGGCCAAGTTGAAGCGCGAGCAGATCCCGGCGATCATCGTTTATTTCCATCCCGCAGCGCGTGGCCAAGATCATCTCTTCAACCGCAGCGATGGACGCCGTCATCCCGGCACCCTGTTGTGATTGCTCGAGGATGGCCCCGACACCGAACAAGCCCCGTAGGTCGTCCGCTGCCCCCGTGTCCCCGGTGATACTCGTCAGGTACGGCCGCGCAGAGTTACCTTGACGGTTATCAAGTTCTGCGCGCGCCGCAACTGCCCCCGCGGGGAACCGTGTGGCCAAGAGGTCGCATAAGTCACGCAACTGTTCATCGGGAACTTTTTGGAGTTTGTCGAGACGTTGCGAAATAAATTTCATCTGATCAACACTCCTTCCCAGCCGGGTGTGTGTTTCGATAGGCCGAAGGAGCGGCCCGTATGCGGCTCTCCCGCATCACTCATGCACCCCGGCGGGGCTTGTGGACAACTCTAGAACTTAGACGGTGGTAAAAGTTCACAGCTCGGCGAACGACCACCGGAACCTTGCCCACCCGGATTGCGATGGTCTGCAGCCAGTAACTGCGCGTCATCGAAGGGGATCGAAGCCTCCTGCCCAGCCAAAAAATCGCGATGATCTGCAACCGAATCACGAAGGAATCGAACAAAAAGTTTCTTTTCTTCAGCCATATTTCTCCTTTTCAAAAATCCATTGAGCGGCAGCGGTAACCTTCGTTCAACGAGCGAAGTAATTCGGTTTTCTCAATGCGTATCGATCCGCTGACCAGCTTGATCGAAGCGAGACGGCGCTCATCAAGCCAGCGTTCGATAGTCTGTCGAGACTTGCCAAGAATGTGCGCAACTTCGTCGATACTTAGCAATTCGCCAGCCTTGAGTAACTCAGCCTGTAGCATGGTGCCTCCGCACAAATGTTAGAGACCTAAAGCAGCGATCCGGACCAGTACTTCGCAAAGGAAAAAGCTACCGGATAACGTACCGCGATGTCGGCCATCAGGTAGCTGGTAATTTCCACCATTCCTTGCTTCTTCAGGCGGTACGGGTCAACGATCAGTTCGAGCGCACCCCAGGTGCCGATCAGCAGCTGATCCCAGTTACCGAAAACCGCAGCATGGCAGTCGCTCTTAGCACCGCGGGTCAGGGTCTTCGGAAGTTGATTCGTCACAAAAGGCGGATAGCCGTTGATGGTGCCGTTTTCGGCAACAATCCCGCCCATCAGCTGCCCACTAACCTTCGGAGTTTTCCTGCAGAATGCGAGTGTCTCGGGAGTCAAAATGTAGGCGCGGCGCGGGCTTACCGGCGCGTTATTTTGGTTCAGGCCAGTCTCCATAGAAACAAAATCCGCGTAGACAGGTGCCGCGCCGTCGGTTCCATAGGCAATGGCATTGACATTGGCTGTGTTCAGGATGCCTGTGGGTTGGTTGCTCGAGCCCAGCCCGTTCAGCGCGGCCAAGTCGAGAGCGATTGCGGTTGTCTGGATCAGATCGTTGCGCACTAGCGCCTCGATATCCAAGCTCGATTGCGCCATCAATTTTCTGGAAAAACTAGTGTTCGAGGTCAACATCTTCGGGCTCATGGTGATATTTCCCAGAGTGATGTCGGCGTCACTGTTATCGGCACCGGGATTTTCAGCCACCCAGTTCGCGGTTCCAGGAGTCAACTGCTTGGGGAAGCTCACAGTGCCGGACAAATTTTCCAAAACGCTTGCACCAGCTTGACGCACTACCATCTGATTTCGCAAAAGTTCAATCAAGCTTTGCACCGTCGTCTGAATCGAAAATGCGCCGGCCGCGCCTGAGGTTGTCACCAACCCGGTGCGCACGGCAAGCGGCGTGTCCAGAGGCAGCAGAATCCCGCCATGCGCGGCCGCACCAAAACGTTTTTGGGCGGCCTGGGAGCATTCGAGTTCGAAGCCGGCATCGCCACCCTCGCCAGCGAGATGCCTAATTGCGCGCGAAAACGAGAAACTGGGTTCCATGTTAGCTCCTTGAAATTCTCGGGCTATGTGCCCTACTCAGTTATGAGAGCAAAATTCAAAAGCTGTCAAGTTCCGCCAAATGCCATCAGGCGCACGACTCGCTCTTGATTTTTCGGCGAATTTGAGCGACCGATAGCCCGTCACTTACGTCGCGGACGCACTCTTTTGAGCAAAACCGTTCCGGGTCAGGCGATCCGCAGGCCCGGGCGTCGATCAGGCCGTAACCCTCTCCGCAACCGGTGCACACGGGAAAGCTATTGCGGCCGCCCGTGGGCGATCCCTGGCGCATCTGGATACGGCGCTGCCCACGCCCTACAATCGTGCGCTGCGCCCTCTGGGCGTCCGCTGCGCGTGCGTCGATTGATCCATCCGGCAGAAGGGAAATCTTTCCGTCGCCTACCATCTTTGAAACATAAGCGGCGCTGATCCCAGCATGCCGGCCGTATTCGCGTCTCGATAAACCTTGCCGCCGCTTATTCATCGCTAAAGCCCTTTCTGTCGGAACTGACAGCCCCGTGAAAATCCCTACGACTAATTTTGCGTCGCGCGCTGTGAGACACCCGCACGCGGAGGGTCGAGGCAGGACCCGGTAAACCCTTTGGAAGCAATCGCTTACGAATTGTCACAACGTTACCTCTCGTTCTGTCTTGCTGTGCCTTTGTTATCAAGCAGTTGCAACCAATCGTTAAAGCGTGGTATCGCTCGGTTATGGAGCACATCACCCACACGCCTGTGCCTGAGTTTGAAGCAGAGTGCTGCTCTCCGATTCGCTGCTCTGGCTGGCGCTGCCTCCTCTGTGCCGTAGCGCTTCCCCAGGGCGAAGCGACGCCGCCTGCTGCCTCAGCATCTCCCGTCGAGCGGCGCGCTGCTCATCGGTCAATGGTTGCGGGATTGCCTTCGCCTTCGCCTCGAATGTCCGAGGTTGCACAGGTCTGATCTCTGTCTGCCGTTCGTTGCCATCGCTCAACTGATGGGGATGCTGTGATGCCTGAATCAGTTTGGGCAGTTCGACACGTTCGACTGCGATCCATGCGGCATACTCTTCAAAGAATGGTAGTGGGCTACTTTGAATTTATCCCTTGATAAACCCGAGACGGCGAGACTCAAGTTCAATAGCCATCAAGAGGCTTTGGATTTTGCAGCCCATTCTGTACAGGATTCTAAGGACTTCCTTGCCTTCCACAACCTTGATTTCGCCAAACGCTACGAAGATGCGGAAATTGAACTCGTAGTCGAACTTTGTACCGGGTCCGATGGTAATAAGCTCCATCTCGTTTTTTCTGCTGTCCCAAACATGGGGTTCGGGAATGCTCATGTACCCAACGCAATGAGCAGCTTGGTGGGTGGGGAAGATTGCGTGCCCAACGGGAATCAGCATTTTGTGTTTGTCGGTGTTACATATTTCGTTGAGCGCCCAAAGAAGATCATCCCCTCCTGGGTAAGGCTGGAACCCGCAAAAGAGAGACTGGATTTGCTGAGGTATATCCTTGGACCTCCCGAGAGCATTTGCCATTTTGTCAACGCTCCCGGCGAAAGGGAAAGCGGAGTTTTTCGGATTGACGACGCCGGACGCGACCGCCACCTCGTACCCAGCGTTGTCGAGAGCACTGCGAAGGTTTATCACGATATCGCCAGTAATATCGGCGACGGACACTGGAAGGGGCTGAGTCAGCTTGATCTTGTGAACTTGATGGTCCAGATGCTTTGGGTCCGGCTCAATCACTCTCATGTATGGGTCGGATTGCTCGAACTCGTCGATTTCCCGCTTAAGATCGGCAAAGTGTTTTTCAGCCCTTGCGATCTTGCGCCGGGAACTCTCAAAGGCATCAGACATGGCTGAAATTTTATCAGCCCTATGCCGCTATGGGTGCTTGGTTGGCTTCGTAGGACTCCCACAATGCAACCAAGTCTTCGACGCTCCACAGCCTGTCAGTCACTCCGGCTGCCATCGCGGGGGACATACGGATCGTCCTGTGAATCTGAATGAAGTTGTAGGCAAAGTAATTGAGGGCGGTTGCCGCGGCGTGGTTCCGCATCTTGCGCGAAAAGCCGTTAGACAGGCGCGTGTACCGGCGCATTCTTCCGCGAACCGTCCAGTTCTGGCGCTCTACAAAACTTGTCGAAATGTGCTTGGGGTCTGGATCGCCGGTGACGGGCCGCACGTCAATACCGATGCAACGAGCGGGAGAGTAGCGCGTCTCGGTTTCCAAGGGCGCGCCGTAGATTTTCTGCAATATCGAGTAGTCAACGTCATCGCCAAAGGCGTTTTCAATCGCTTCAATGTAGGGACGATGCCCGTCGCTGGTGATCTGGACGCGATTCTTCAAGCGGCTTGCAAGGTCATCGACAAAATCCTTGGCTGTGTGAGCATCGCGGCTTCCAAGCGTCCAACAGGGAACGAGTTTGGTATCGGCATCCACGGCAACCCAGAGCCAAACGTCGCCAGCGTCGGGATTGTTCTTGGCTATTTCTTCCGTTCGGTTTTTGGCTTTGCAGTAGATCCAGCCCCACATTTCATCAAGTTGCAGACGGCGGCAGTTGAGATTGTGGAACGCCTTGTCCTGGTAGTCGGCGCAAACGTCGCCAACTTCCACCAGCAGCCGCATGACGGTTTTCTTGGCAACGCCGGTCATTCGGACGGTGGACCTGATCGAGCAACCTTCGATCAAGCAGTTAATCACTTGTGCTCTCGTTTCGCTTCCTAAGCGATTCATAATGAGCACAGTATACTAAACCGCTTTAGCATTGTCAAGGGAAATGTTAGAGCACTGGAGAGAGATTTTCCATGAGAAAACAATTCTTGTGCGTGGATGTGCGGCACAAGGGAGGGCAAACGATGTTCAACCCCTACCCAAAGCCTTCAAAACCTCCGAGACAATCAGGTTCTTCACGGCGAGTGGGTCAATCGAAACGCTCAGAACTGCGGAGCAGTGGGGGCAAACATAGTTGACGCCTTTGTATGCGGTTTTATAGCCACGAATCTCTGTGTATTCAACGTCAACACGTTTTAACCGGGCATCGCATTTCGGGCATTTCCCGTTTTCGGTCATTGGCATAATGTCACTCCGATTTCTTCGCCCATCGCGTTCGGGCAGCCTTTTGCGCTACTACGCGGCGCTCATCAGCGGTCATGGTGATTAGTCGGCGCTTCCCGCCTATTCGCCCACCACGGCGGCCCATAGCAGCCATGACGCGGGAGACGGCCTCGGAGACCTTCGGCAGACGCGGTTCGCTGGTCTCGGTGCCCGTGGAACGATGCACCATCTGGAATGCCGCTTGGTTTATGTCAATTGGTCGTTTGCTTATACGCTTTGGCATGGTTTCAGTATGCCATGGCAAGGGAAACTAAACCAATGAAATTCAAAGTAGCCCACTACC
>PKUV01000152.1 GCA_003131315.1 Acidobacteriaceae bacterium | reverse complement strand
CATTGTCATGGAATCAATTACAAATTCACTTCAGTCTAAAGCCGGAAAGAAAGAGGGTCAACGTGCCGAAGGGCGCTACCGTACAAACGAGTCCCCGCAAGCCCAAACTGGGACAGCATTTCCTGGCGAGCGAACCGGCGGCTTTGCGCATTGTAGAGGCCCTCGGGGACATTTCGCAGGCCACTGTGCTTGAGATCGGCCCCGGCCGCGGCGCCATCACGGATTTGCTGGCACGGAAGTCGCGGCGTCTGATTGCGGTGGAATTGGACCGTGTCCTTTCGGCGCAGCTGCGGATGAAATTCTCCATGCAACCCAATGTTGAAATCATCGAAGGCGATATCCTGAAGATCGAATTGGACACTGTCTTCGGTGCGAAGCCTGGCAGCCTGCGTACTGGGCTCAACTTCGCGCCCGAGCCAGCCCGGGTCATCGGCAATCTGCCGTATTACATTACCTCCGATATTCTGCTGCGGCTGCTGGAATATCACCGTTACTTTTCGACCATTGTCATCATGGTGCAGAAGGAAGTTGCCGACCGCCTGGCGGCTTCGGCGGGAAGGCGCGACTACGGCCTACTTTCGGCGACGGCGCAGCTGTATGGACGGGTCGAGCAACTCTTCACGCTTCCGCCAGGAGCGTTTTCTCCACCTCCGAAAGTTCATTCCAGCGTAGTTCGCATTACGATCAAGCCTCGGGTGGAGGCGCTTCGGGTTTCCGAGGCCGAGTTCATTGCGTTCCTAAAACTTTGCTTTGGGCAGAAACGCAAAACTCTCTGGAATAATCTGAAGACGCGGTACGATGAAGATGCGCTGCGTGCCGCTTTGGCGAAAAGCGGCGTGAAACCTGCGATTCGGGCCGAAGCGCTGCCGCTGGAAAGAACCGCCGCTTTGTTCCGTGCGCTGCGGGACGGCAGTTTGTAATTTCCCCGGGCTTTGTTTTCGCGGGCCGACTTTTCGCGGGCAAGAGTGCCCGCGCCACACGTCTCCACTAGGAGGCCACTGATGACTTCCGCTGTACGAGCTCCCGCCGTCGCCGGCAGGTTTTATCCGGGCCGCGCGGAAGAGTTGCTGCGCGACGTTCGAGAATACACTTCTCCGGTCGAGATTCCGGTGGGGACCGGCCGCATCGCCGCCATCGGATGCGTCGCTCCACATGCGGGATACATCTACTCCGGCGGTGTCGCTGGCGCCGTGTATTCGCGCCTGGAAATCCCCGAGCGCTGCGTGATTCTCTGCCCCAACCACACGGGCAAGGGACTTCCACTTGCGGTCATGGCCAACACAACGTGGCAGACTCCGCTGGGTGACGTAGCGGCGGACGCGGACCTGGGCGCTCGGTTGCTGCGTCGCTTCCCTGCACTGCAAGAGGACAGCGCCGCGCACCGCACCGAACATGCCATCGAAGTCCAGCTCCCTTTCCTGCAGGCGCAACAGCCGGAATTGAATATCGTCCCGATCGTCATCGGCACCAGCGACTTCGATGTGCTCCGCGGATTGGGCGAAGCGCTGGCGGATGCGATTGGCGATCGAGAAGAGAAAGTCCTGATCGTGGCCTCCAGCGACATGAACCACTACGAGTCCGACGCGATCACTCGCGTCAAAGACCACAAAGCGATCGAACGCGTGCTGGCCATGGATGCGCGCGGACTCTGGGAGGTGGTGATGAGTGAAGACATCAGCATGTGCGGGTTCGGGCCGACGATTGTCATGCTCACGGCGGCAAAGCTTCTGGGGGCGACTTCGGCCACGCTGGTGAAGTACGCAACTTCGGGGGACGTCTCCGGCGATTACGAGTCAGTGGTGGGTTACGCGGGAATTATTGTGGAGTGAGAACGAGAGTGCGGTGAAGAAAAAAGGCGGCCAATTTTTTTGGCCGCTTTTTTCAGAAACAATTTCTGTTTCAGTGAGGACGCGACGGCGGCGGTGCGGCCGATCTGTGCGGCGCCCCCATCGGAGCCGTCCCGGTAGAAGTCCCGCCTCTCATCGGACTTGAACTTGAACTCGTGCCGAAGCCGGTTGTCGGTGCCGTGGTTGAAACTGGCGGGGCGGTCGCGACTACGACTGGACGAGAAGTACGATCCATTGTTTTCGCGAGGCGATCGAGGTGACGCACCGATCCGCGTGGCACTCCAAAGCTGGCGGAGCCGGGATTGATGGTCAGGCGGCGCGGCGCTCCCGCGGCCGGATTTGCTGCGAGGCCGAGTCCCACCATCACCGTCTGATGCCCGCGCACGGGCGGCGTCGGCACTTTCGTTCTGACCGGCGGATTCACCGCCCGCGGAATCCCATTCCACGAATTCCAGTAGCCCGGCTGCCAGACCCAGCCGAAGCCGGGAACGAAGGCCCAGTTGCCGTAATTGTAGGGCATCCAGCCCCAGGGATAGCCCGACACCCACATGTAGCCAGCACCGGGATAGAAGGCCCAGCCGCCATCCTGAAACGGGCTCCAGTTGGCGCCGATGAAGTAGGGCTGCCAGACGTTGCCGTAGCCGGGCACCGTCATGAAGTTGCCGTAGTAATTCAAGTCGCTCATGCCGTAGCCATACGGCGACGAAATGCTAGAGCCGCCGGCGGAAGCGTAGCGATCGTGATAGTCGGTCTGCTGGCGATCCCAAGCGTCGGAGGGATCGGCTTCGTAATTCTTGGCGATCACGAAAGTGTCTTTCTTGGCGGGATCGTTCTTCGCAAGGTCGCCATTCGCAAGGTCAATGGTGGCGCTGTGCTTCTCGGCAACGTCAAATTGTCCGGACGGCGAGGTCGCGCTCAACTTGCCTTTGAATACGGCTACAGTCGCCGTGGCGTCGGCGAGTTCCACGCGAAAATGCGCGGCGGCGGCCACCGTGACGGACTCGCGGGCAAAATTCAGCAGGAACTGGTCGCCAGCTTTGTCGCCAACTTTTTTCGGGTGAAGATTCGCGTAGACGGTGCCGGAGACAAGTTGCACGGTGCTCAGCTTCTGGCCATCGTCGCCGAGCGCAAGACGAATGAAGTCCACTTCACTGTCGGGCGCCAGGCGCAGCGCGCTGCCATCTTCGAATTCCACTTCCGCGCGGCCATCTTTGCCCGTCTTCAGCCGCGAGCCCTCGATCACGGGCAGGTTGATGAACGCTTTATCAAAACCGTCGCCGGTGGCGCGGTCGATCTGCACCGTGCCCTGCACTTCGCTCAAGCGGACGATGCGCGCCTTCGACTCGGCCGACGCCGGTACCACCAGAAACGCCGCTGCGAGCACGGCCCACATTGCCAGCATCTTTCCGAGTCTTGCGATCGACATATGCTTCTCTCCCGGGCCTTGATGCCCAGCCCCTAAAGGGGCGTTTGATGCCGAAGAACGTACGGTATCGCTAAAGCGATACCCTGATACGAATCCTGCGTGGCTAACGCGATGCTTGGATACGAAGCCGCGAGTTTTCCGCAGCCTTAATGTTAGAGCATTCGCTGAGTTCGCGAGTTGCCAGCAAAAACCGCGCCCTTTATTTTCGCGCAAGTTATTCACAATAAAACACTTATTGATCTTTCTCTGTTTGTCCGAGACTGCATTGAGTTTGCGAGCGTGCGGAGATTAAGTCAAGGGGAATTCTCGCGGATCCCATTGCGAACGCCGTTTAGAGCGGTTTCACGGAAAGTGTAGTCCGGTTTATCCGGAGGGGGTTGCGGTAAATG
>PKUV01000046.1 GCA_003131315.1 Acidobacteriaceae bacterium | reverse complement strand
AGGGCCTGGAATTCCAGGCCCTCCGCGGAGGTGCTGCTTCCGCCCGCACCTGAGCTCAGGCTCGCGATCGTGGCCAGCCCGCCAAGCACACCCGCAATGAGGAACAGCACCGTGCGCATCCGCGCGACTTGGATGCCGCCCAAATTGGCTACGGCGGGATCAGCCCCGGTCGCATGCACGTGCACGCCCCACGGTGTGCGGTACAGCAGCCAGGCCACGACCGCCCACACCGCGGCGGTGACGATGACCAGGCCGTAGAGCGGTCCGACCTTCCATCCGTAGAAGTCGCTCAGCGCTGGTGAGACCCCGCCGTTGAGACTCCCGGCAAGATAGAGCGAGACGCCTCGCGCCAGAGCGAACATCCCAAGCGTTGCGATGAATGGCTCGATACCGAGGCGGGTGACGAGCAGACCATTGACGGTGCCCATGGCGGCGCCGACCCCGAGGGCTACGAGAACTCCCAGGATCAGATTTCCGTTCTCTCCGGCCATCACGGATGCGGCGATGATCCCGCCGAGCCGAACGTTCATGCCGATAGACAGGTCGACCCCGCCGCCGAGCACGACGATGAACTGGCCCAGGGCGGCCAACGCCAGCACGACGGTCGCCCGCGACAGATCGGACAGGTTGGCGGCAGTCCGAAAGCCCGGGCTGTGAACGGAGGTGGCGATGCCGATTGCGAGCGCCGCAACCCAGGGAACGCCGCCGGCGCGTGCGAGGCGGCGAAGGCCACCGGAGAGCGGGTCGGTCATATCCTCGTCTCCGTCATCGGGTGATCCACGGTGTTTGCGATGAGGCTCATCACGGCAGCCTCGGTGGCGGTCTCGCCTGCGAGTTCGCCGACGAGACGTCCGGCGGCCATGACGATGACGCGATCGCACAGCCCGAGTACTTCGATCATTTCGGAGGAGACGATGAGCAGCGCGAGGCCCTGCTCGGTCAGCTCCCGCAACTGGGCGTAGATCTGCTCCTTCGCGCCGACGTCCACACCGCGTGTGGGCTCGTCGAGCACGAGCACCTTGGGCTTGACCTGCAGCCACCGTCCCAGCACGACCTTCTGCTGGTTTCCGCCGGACAGGGCGGCGGCCGGTTCGTCACCGCGGCGCGACAGCTTGATGCCGAGGTCAGCCGCCAAGGAGGTCGCGACCCGCCGCTCAGCACGCCGGCGCAGGAAGCCGAGCTTCGAGGTGACTGCACCGAGCGCTGCGATGGTGAGGTTCCAGCGCACCGGCTTGTGCAGCGCGAGCGCCTCACCCTTGCGGTCCTCCGGCAGATAGGCGATGCCCGCACGGATGGCGGCACGCGGGGTCGAGAACGGCCCGACCCGCTTCCCGTCGACGGCAAGATCGCCGCTGGCCGCGACGGCGCCGAACAACGCTTTGGCGAGTGTCGAGCGCCCGGCGCCGGAGAGTCCCGCGATCCCGACAATCTCGCCGGCGCGGACGCTGAAGCTGGCGTCAACGACCTTGCCTGCGACGCAGAGGCGCCGCACGTCCAGTCGCACCGCGCCGGGCGCACTGCGCGCCGCGGGGAAGACCGTGCTCACCGGTCGCCCGACCATCATCTGGATCAGCTGATCCGGTGTCACGTCGGCGACGTCGCCCGTACCGGCGACCCGGCCGTCACGGAGCACCGCGTAGTGGTCGCACAGGTCGAAGATCTCGTCCATGCGGTGGCTGACGTAGACGATCGCGACGTTCTCGGCGACCAGCCGGCGCACGACCTGAAAGAGGTTCTTGAGTTCGTGGCCGCCCAGCACCGCCGAGGGTTCGTCGAGGGCGACGACACCGGTGTTGAACGACAGCGTCTTGGCGATCTCGACCAACTGCCGCTGCGCGAGGCTGAGGTCGCCCACCAACGCAGAGGGGTCTATGTCGGTCCCCAGGCGAACGAGGAGCTCGCGCGCCTGCCGTTTGGCAGCCCGCCGGTCGAGCCGCAGGCCTGCGCGCGGCTCGTGCCCGAGGAAGATGTTCTCCGCGACGGTGAGCGGGTCGGCGAGGGCCTGTTCCTGATGCACGATCGCGACACCGAGGCGCTGGGCACGAGATGGCGTGTAGTGGTAGAGGTCGACGACAGAACCGTCGAGGCGCAGCTCGCCCGCTGCGGGACACACCACGCCGCCGAGGATCTTCAGCAGCGTCGACTTGCCCGCGCCNNCCCCCGACCGTGCTATCGAGTTACTTCTTTCCGAAACCCGCGGAGACGTACTCCTGCTGGGTAAGGAGTTCTGGTCCGATGAAGTCGTCGTTCAACTGAGGTACGAACCACTGCGACGCCTGGTCGTTCCCGTACGGCTCTGATCCTGGAAGCAGCCCGACGACGTTGGTGAACTTCTTCACTGCCTTGCCCGACAGAATGTCTGCAACCGTGTCCACGCAGTACTTGGCAGCCGCGGGCGGGAAGGGAGCGACCTGGAACTTGACGTTGCTGGCCTGAGCCGTCCGGAGGAAGCCGTTGGTCGGGTCGGTACCTGCCATGACCGGCATGCTGCGCCCATCCTGCTTGAACGAGTCGATGACCGCGGGTCCCATCTCGAGGCCGCCGACCCATACGCCATCGATCTGCGACTGCTGGGTGAGAACGGTGTCCATGACCTGGCCGGCCTTCTGCGCGGACCAGTCGCCGAACTGCTCGCTGACGACCTTGATGTCCGGGAACTCCTTGAGCGCCGCCTTCGCTCCCGAGTTCCAGAACACCTCGGCGTCGACACCCGAGATGCCGTTGAGCATCACGATATTGCCCTTCCCGTTGAGGGCTTGCGCCAACGCGCGCATGCTGTCGTAGCCCTGCCTCGGTATGTCGCTGCTGACGTCGGCGGTGTAGTTGTCGGAGTCCGTTCCTGCCATGCAGGTGACGACAGGGATGCCCGCCTTGCTGGCGCGGTCGACCGCAGGGGCCAGGTCCTTGCGCGACAGGGACGTGAGCAGGATGGCGTCGACCTTCTGTGCGATCGCGTTGTCGATCGCGTTGATCTGGTTCTCAGACTTGAAGTTCCACGCCGTGTAGATCGGTGCTTTGAAGTTGCCGACCTTCGTGAGCTCTGCCTTCATGGTCACGTCGAACAGCGTTCCCCAACCATTCGTCGGCCCCTGGACGATGGTGGCGATCGTCCACGGTCCGGCTTTCTTGAACTTCGTGGTGTCGACCGTGACGCCAGTCGCGCGCGCTTGTTGTTGTGAGAGTGAGTCTGTGAGCTGAGCCGGCGTGGCGTGGCTCGCACTGCTGCTGGGCTGAGTGGATGCGGCACCGGAACCGCCGGTGCCGGTGCTCTTGCTGCTGCTACAGGCCGCGACCGTGGCGGCGAGCATCACGCCCGCAGCCACCATCGTCAACCGGCGAATCTTCGGCGACATCTGTCTCTCCTTCTTGTCGGTCGTACGTCAGGTATGGGTGTGAGACTTGGAGTCAGGCGGATCGGGCGGACTGTCGGGTGGTCAAGCCCCTCACCGCGAGGGCCAGCAGCAGCACGGCGCCTTGAATGACGCTCTGCATCTCGGGTTTCAACTGCAGGACGATGAGCAGCTTGTACAGGCAGGCGAGGAGTAGCGCGGCTCCGGCCGCATTGACGATCGAGCCCTCACCTCCGGCGAATGTCATACCCCCGACGAGAGCCGCCGTGATGGAGTCAAGTTCAGTGCCCTGGCCCGTGTAGTTGTCGACGTAGCCGCTGCGCCCCGCGAGCAGGAAGCCGCCGAGTACGGCGAGCAGCGAACACGAGCAGTACGCAACGGCCTTGGCGCGTGTGACGTGCACACCAGTCAGGTAGGCCGCGCGGTCGTTGCTGCCGGCGAACAGGAACCGGCGTCCCGGCGCGGTTCGGTCGACGACGATCACAACGGCGACTACGACAGCTATCCAGACGAAGACGAGGATGGGGACGCCCGCAACTCGCCCCCGCGCAAACGTCACGAGGCTTGGCCATGCACTTCCGCTCATGGCTGCCTTCGTGTAGACGAGGCGCGCCCCCTGGAGGGTGATGAGCATGCCGAATGTCGCGACAAACGGCTGCACTCGTCGACCCACAATGAGGTACGTATTGACTAGCCCAACGCAGACTGCGAGGGCGACAACCAGCGTCACAGCGGCGGCAAACCNNATCGGGCTGGCGGCGCGCGGGTCGGCCGCAACCGTCGCTGCGAGCACCGTCAGCCCGGCAACAGACAGGTCGACTCCCCCGGTGTACATGACCAAGGCCTGACCCGTTGCAACGATTCCGAGCAGGGCGGCGTCCTGAGCGGTACGTCTGAGTACGAACGTGTTGAAGAAGTCGGGCCCGACTATGCCCGCCGTGATCAGCAGGGCAAGCAGCACGACCCAAACCCCATACCGATTCACGGCATCGGCCACGGAGAATTTGCGCTGCTGCTGGACCGCCAGCGGCGCCGTCATGACAAGACCTCGGTCAGCGCGTGCGCGACGACCCGGTCCTGGCCACGACCGGTGCAACGCAGCGCGGGGAAGTCGACCCCGGCGTGCGCAGCCGAGTACTCGTCAGCTTCTACGTCGTAGGCGAGCACAGCCGTTGGCGCCCGGCGCTCCCGCCACGCGCGGAGCACAGCCTCCTGAACGGCTTCGCTCACGTCGTGCAAGATCCGCCGGCGCTCGACGGTCCAGCGCGCGAGCATCAGTTCAACGGCCGCCTCGCCGACACCCGAGCAGACAGCGGCCCCGTATCGGTCGGCGAAGAGGCCCGCGCCCAAGATGGCACTGTCGCCGACTCGTCCTGGCCGCTTGTGCAGGAGTCCACCCGTGCTGCTGGCTGCCGCGACCGTGCCGTCAGCCGCCACCGCAATCGCGCCCACCGTCTCAGATGGCACACGGCCGGTAAATGGGCTTCGGGCATCCCTGCTGCGCTGATACGCATGCCAGACCGCAACTTGCTCGTCGGTACGAAGGTCCACGGCGTCATGTCCGAGAGCCCTCGAGTAGGCCGTTGCCCCCGCCCCCACGACGAGTACCTGTCGCTGCTCGCGCAGCAGCGACGCAGCGACGCACACCGGGTGCAGCGTTGCGGTCAAGGCGCCGACGCCTGCAAATCGACCACTGGCGCCGTCAACGACACCCGCGTCGCACTCCACCGCGCCGTCCGCGTTCAACACCGACCCGAGGCCTGCGTTGAAACGAGCGTCGCCCTCCAGGACCGCGACCGCCGCGACAGCTGCCGCGACGGGACCGCCTTCCTGAAGTACCCGGAGCCCAGCCTCCCCGGCGCGGGCGAGCGCCTCGAACGTGTCCGCACCGGCATCCATATCGATGCCGCCGTGGACCAGCAACGTGGGAAGTCGCTCGAACATGCCCTGCCTTCTCCGCATCATGCGTCGTGAATCGATAGGATGTCAGACAACAGGTGACCTGCTCTCCAGAACTCTAGAGGAGTTACTGATTCGTGATCTCACGACACGGGGGACAAACTCTGCCAAGGTCGAACTCGACGCCCACACCGATGGCGTCGCTGTCAGCACGACATGAGGGATGCGAGGAGTCGCCCGTGGCTCAAGAAGCTGAAACGGGATGGCCGCTCGAGGCGGTCAGCCGACGGCCGCTTGCGGAAGTGGTCGCTGAGCGAGTGCTCGAACTCATCCAAAGTGGGCGGGTCCCCGTCGGCACAAGGCTGCCTTCTGAAGCGGAGCTCAGCCGACAACTTGCAGTCGGTAGGACGTCTATCCGTGAAGGACTACAACGATTGCAGACGCTCGGGTTCGTCCGAGTACTGCCCGGTCGTGGCGCCTTCGTCTGCGAGCCGACGGAGTCCCAGCACGCGTTCCTTCGTTACAGTGCGGATCACAGCTACGCCATAGCTGACGTCCTCGAGGTACGAATCAGCCTCGAGGTCCTCGGTGCCGGCCTCGCGGCTCAGCGCGCAACTGCCGCCCAGCTACGGGAGCTCGAACGGCACCTTGATGCGCACCGCTGGGCGCACACCGCTTCTGACGTGGACCAGCTCATCGCCACCGATGAAGATTTCCATCTCTGCCTCATGCGCACGGCGGGCAGCGACGTCCTGATCTCGCGGTACGAGGACCTTGTGCCTCAATTGCGCGAGTTCCGCGCGCGCACGCTCGCCCTTCCTGACGTCCCACATCGCTCCGCCGGAAGCCACACCGACATCCTCGACGCGGTTCGAGCCCATGACGCGAATGCCGCCAGCGCGGCCGTCCTCGATCATCTCCTCGTGCTCTACCACGAGATCGAGGCAGCAGCATCGTCGTCGCCCAGCGGCAAACGTCAACGCGCCTCAGTCGACCTCAGAGCAATTTTCGGCGCTGGAACAGGTCAGTCACGATCAGCCCGACCGCGGTAGCGAACGGCGGAGCACCGCCCGCAGGACCGCGCGCAATGAACCAGAACACTCAAACGATCGGGGATTCCACTCGGATAGCGAGCTTTCGTGTTGATACTGCTATCACCCAAATGACAGCACCGGGAGACTGACTGCTCGCCGCGGACCTTGCATCATTGTGGCCGGGGCCGGAGTGCTGCTATCGACGTGAGCGGTCCGCCGCAAGATCGTCATTCAGGGTCGGGGGGTTGCTCTGCCGGATGGTTAAGCAGTCGGTTTTCGATGGCGGCCGCCGCCGCGCTGGCGCCGCCGGCGGCAGCATATCCGGCGGCGACACGTTGCGCGCCCGCGGCCATGCCGATGGCTTCGCGCATCTTGGCGCGGAGCCTGTCGGGCCGCAGCCGTTTGGCGGGTGGTCGGGTGCCCGCGTGGGCGGTCTCGACTCGGCGTGCAACCTCGAGCTGGTTTCGTCCGAACGGTACGGCGCGCACCGGGACGCCGTGTGCGAGGGCTTTCTGGGTCGCGCCCATTCCGCCGTGGGTGATCGCGCAGACCACCCGCTCGACCAGCGTCATGAAGCCCTGAACCACTATCGGGATCTAGCCTGGGCGCCGACGTCCCCGTGCGGATTACTCGGTGGCGATAGCGCGCAGGACGTCCAGTCGCGCTGCCCGCCGTGAAGGGTTGATGGCGGCGACGACGCCGGCGAGCCCGGACAGGGTCGCGATCACGGCGAGCTGGATGACTGGGATGGAAAGATGGCTGACACCTTGGCTCTTGAGGGCGGCGACGATGACCCAGCCGAACAGCGTCCCGATCGCCAGCCCTTCCGCAGCGCCGAGCAGGGCGATGATCACGGACTCGAGCCGGACCGTTGCCCGTAGTTGTTGGCGGGTCATGCCGATCGCACGCAGAAGTCCGAGTTCGTGGGTACGTTCGTGGATCGACAGGGCGAGCGTGTTCGCGATACCGATCAGCGCGATGCCGAGAGCAAGTCCGAGCAGGCCGTAGACGAGGTTGAGCAGTTGGTCGATCTGGGCGACTTGTTGGGCCTTGTATTCGGTGCGGTCGAGCAGCTTCGCGGTGGGGTACGCGGCAAGGACGGTGTCGATGGCGTGTCGTCCCGCCGCTGGTGTGACTCCATGACCAAGCTTGATGTAGATCTGGAAGTCAAGGTGGGTGCTGAAGTTCTGCTCCGCCGCCGCCAGCGGTATGACATAGTCGCCGGCGAGTTCGTGTGCGCCGTAGATGGCCTGGACGATGAAGGCGTTCGCTCCTGTTGTCGTGAACGTGAGCGTGACCGGGTCGCCGAGGCGAAGGTGCTTGCCGTCGGCCACGTTCTCGGAGATGGCGATTCCGGAGGCGGTCATCGTGGCAATGGAGCCCTGTCGCAAGCCGACATCGAAGAGATCGTCCACACGTCGCGGGTCGACCGCCAGAACGGTTGTCGTTGTCGTGCCGACGCGGACCGGGCTGGCGCGCACGCCCGTTGACACCGCGACCTCTGGAAGGGCACCAAGTCGTGTCTGAAGAGTGGGGCTGAAGCCGGACTCACCGCCGGCCTGGCCGCCGCCGCTGATCACGAAGTCCGCCCGCATTGCCTTGTCGATGATGGCGTTCACCGATGTCTTGATGGACGACGCTAGAACGCTGATCAACGTGACAAGCGCAACGCCAATCATGAGCGCAGCAGCGGTGGCGGAAGTGCGTTTGGGGTTTCGCATCGCGTTGCTGCGCGCCAGCTGACCTTGCGGAACCCGCCACCACAGAAGAGCACCGAGCACCCCGCTGAGGGGCCGGCTGACCAGCGGCCCCAGTATCGAGAAGCCGATGAAGATGGTTGCCGCGCCCGCGCCGACGAACGTCACTCGGTTGCCCAGGTGCGTGGCGAGCCCGACGAGGATGAGCACGACGCCGGATACCAGTACCGCGACCCCGCCGAATGTCCTGCGAAGAGGCCTGCTGTCCTCGTCGACAGCGACCTCGCGAAGGGCGGCTATCGGCGCGGTCTTGCCGGCGCGTCTGGCCGGGACGAGCGCGGCGACGGCTGTGATCACTGTACCCGCGACGAGGCAGACGACGACCGTGCGCATACTCACGAGAAGCCCGGTGGACGGGATGTTGATACCGAGGGCATCGAGCATGGCCCGCAATCCAATCGCCAACCCGATTCCGGCTCCGAGACCCGCAGCCGAAGCCAGAACGCCGATCGCCAATGACTCTCCGAGCACCGATGCAGTGATCTGCCAACGACTCGCACCAACCGTTCGGAGCAGCGCAAGTTCGCGCACGCGCTGCGCAACGACGATGGAGAAGGTATTGAAGATCAGGAACGAGCCGACGAAGAGCGCGATGAGAGCGAAGATCAGCAGGAACGTGTTGAAGAAGCTCAAGGCCTTATGAACCGAGTCCTGACCTTCCCGCGTGACCTGCCTACCCGTCACGATCTCCAATGACGGGCTCGGCAGCGCGGCGCGCAGTCGCTGGGCAATCTGCTGCTGGCTGACCCCAGCGGCCGCGGCGACGTCGATCTCATCGACCTTGCCGGGCTCGCCGAGCAACCGTGCGGCCGTGGCCTGGTCAAACAACGTGATCGAGGCGCCGAGCGGGCTGTCGGCCGTCCCCCACCGGAATACGCCGACGATCGTGTACGTCTCCGGAGCCTGCTTGGTCAGGACGCGCACCTGCGCACCGACCGCCAGATGACCGACATCAGCAGAGTGCTTGTCGATCGCGACCTCAGCACCCGTGCGCGGCGGCCTACTCCCCGCCAAGAAGTGGTAGGGGGTCATCGTCGGCGTGTCGCTCCACGCCTCGCCCAGCGTCGGCGCCCCCGCAGCAGGGTTCCCGATCGCTTTGCCGTTACTCCCCACCAGTTGCGCATAGCCNNGATCAGCGATCGTGGCGTCGATCTTGGGGCGCTGACTGGTGAAGTTCGTCTGCGGCGTGAACGCCTGCGACCCCCGAACCACCGCCGACGTGAAGTGGTAGATATCAGTGAACAGCCCGTCGAACGTGCGTCCGATCGTGTCGGTTACAACCAGCGTCCCGGCCATGAACGCGACACCGAGCAGCACCGCGAGCGCCGTCAGCGCATAACGCACCTTGTGCGCGACCAAACCGACGAGCGTAATCCGCCACACCGGTCACTCACCGAGGGTCCTGAGCGCGTCGAGCACGGTGTTTGTCGTCGGGCTCGCCAGTTCCTTCACGATCCGCCCGTCCGCCAGGAATAGCACCCGATCGGCGTAGCTTGCTGCGCGCGGGTCATGCGTCACCAGGACCACGGTCTGTGCGAACTCATCCACGGCGGCGCGCATCTGTTCGAGCATCTCGGTGGCTGCCCGGGAGTCAAGGTTGCCCGTCGGCTCGTCCGCGAACACCAGATCAGGCCGCGTAATCAATGCACGACCCATCGCAACCCGCTGCTGCTGGCCACCAGACAGCTCCGACGGCCGGTGCGTCAACCGGTCAGCGATCCGCAGGGTGCTCGTCAGGGTGTCGAACCATCCACTCTCGGGCTTTCGTCCCGCCAAGGTCAGCGGCAACACGATGTTGTCGCGCGCGGTCAACGTCGGAACCAGATTGAAGGTCTGGAAGACAAACCCGATCCGTTCGCGGCGCAACAACGTCATCGCCTTGTCGCTCAACCCGTTCAGGTCCACTCCGCCCACGGTGACCTGGCCCGAGGTGAGGCGGTCCAAGCCGGCCAGACAATGCAGCAGCGTTGACTTGCCGGAGCCGGACGGCCCCATGATCGCGGCAAACTCACCGCGGTCGAACGCAACCGTCACTCCATCAAGGGCCCGCACGGCAGTCTCGCCCGACCCGTATACTTTGACGCCGCCCACGATCCGAGCAGCCACCAACGACGGATCAGGATCAACGCCGCGACCCTGCGTCCTTGCTGCCGTCACGATGCAATCACCAGCCCATCAGGCGGCAGCCTCGCGCACATCCATTGCGGTTTGAAGTGGCTTTCGTCCCGGCCACGCTGCGACAGTGGCTCGGCACGAACATGTCGGGATTCGCCTTCACCGACGTGTTGGCACGGCACAGGTCATGGAGCAGGGGCTGTCAGTTGCGCAGCTGCAGGGTTTGCTCGTCCATGACTGCGGTCAACTTGGTGAGGAAGTCGATGACCACGTCGAGGTCGTGGTCGTTGTAGTCGTCCGTCAGTTCCGTCATCGCTTCGGCCAGTGGGGCGAAGAGCGCGAGGATTTCGCCTTGCCGAGTGGCGATGGGGCGCAGTTCCCAGCGTCGCCGGTCGTGGGGATCGCGGATTCGCGCCACGAAGCCGGCGGCCTCCAGGCGGTCGGCGACGCCGGTGATCGCCCCACCGGTTAAGCCGGTGAGCGCGACCAGATTGCTCGCAGTCAGCGGAGTGTGGCTGTCCCGCAACAGATCCAGGCACTTCAGGTCGGTGGCGCTGAGCCCAAGTCGCGCTGCCAGGCCGTGGTGAAACATCACCGTCTTGGTCGCGAGTTCACGTCCGATGCGTTGGCTGAGCTGCGCAACACGGCCGTCGCGGTCTCGCGTCGTACCGCTGGACATCCCCACCACATCCCTTCAGTATCTAAATCATTGAGCAACTAAGTCATTTGGTAACTATAACAGTCCGGCGTGGACTGCCAGTCCAGAAAGACCACGAGGTGAACGTAGATGAGTCGACGGGGTAGGCAAGGCAAGCGACAGTGGCAGACCAAGCGGAATGCCTATGCGCAGGAGTTGACCGACCACGTCTCGGCGGACGCCGCCAGGCAGATGTCGGCCTGGGACCGGGCCGGCCACATCCCGCTCTGGGTCCGCATCAACGCGCGATTGCGCGGCCAGCGAATCGGCGGCTCCGCAGACGAGCGTGGTTCAGGAGATTACCGACAATGAGCGGAATCAGCGTGGAAGACCTGGTCAAGATCTATCCCGGCAGCACACAGCCAGCGGTCGATGGAGTCAACCTGGCCGTCAACCCAGGACAGGTAGTCGGGCTGTTGGGACCCAACGGCGCCGGCAAGTCGACACTCATCGGCGCCTGCACGACCCGCGTGCGACCCACCACGGGCCACGTCCGCATCGGGTCAACCGACGTCGCCACCGACCCGGTGGCCGCGAAGCGGCGCATCGGCGTGATGGCGCAGCACAACACCCTGGACCGCGCCGTATCGGTGTGGGAGAACCTCTACCTGCACTGCCGCTACTTCGGTATCGCGGCCCGAACCGCCCGCGCCCGGGCGAATGAACTGCTCGCAGATTTCTCCCTCGACGATCACCGCGACGCACTGATCCCCACCCTGTCCGGCGGTCAGGCCCGCCGCCTGCAGCTGGCCCGCGCCCTCGCCCACAGCCCCACAGTCGTGTTCCTCGACGAACCCACCGTCGGGCTGGACCCGCAATCACGTCACCTGCTCTGGACACTGATCACTGAGCTCCGTGAACACCACGTCGCTGTGCTGCTCACCACCCATTACATGGACGAAGCCGACCGGCTGTGCAACCGGATTGCGATTGTGGATCACGGGAAACTGGTGGCGCTGGATACTCCGGAGGCGTTGAAGGCGAGCGTGCCGGGAACGAACGTGATTGAGGCGCACTTCGAGCATCCGCCAGGAGATTGGGAAGAGCGGCTGAAGGCATTGCCGGAAGTGACGTCGGTGCAGAACGAGAGCGGGGGGATGTTCCGGGTGCTGACGGCGAACGGGTCGCGCACGACGACGGATCTGGTGGGGATGGCGGTGGAGGCGGGGGTGGCGCTGAAGACGCTTACGGTGCAGAACACGACGTTGGACGATGTGTTTGTCTTTTACACGGGGCGGCAGTTGCGCGATGAACTGGTGAAAGCGCATGCCTACACGATGCCGCAGCGGCCGGGGTTACAGCCATGAACCGGACGATGGCGATTATCGAGCGCGAGATGCGCAAGTTCTTCCGGTCGCCGGCGCTGATGATGGCGTCGATGATTTTTCCGCTGGTGCAGCTCATCGTGCTGGGGAATGCGTTTGGAGGGAAGATCCGCGACGCGAAGATGGGACTCGTGGACGAGGATCATGGGACGCAGGCGATCCGGATCAAGGAAGCGTTTGACGCGGTGCGGGCGAATGCGGGGACGTTTATTGCGGTCCCTTATGGCAACGAAGTGCAGGCGCGGGAGGACGTACGCAACGGGAAGATTCAGGGAGCGGTGATTATTCCGGCGCAGTATTCGAAGATGGTGTACGAGAAGAATCATCCGCGGATCGCGCTGATCGTGGACAACAGCGACAACTTCATGAGTGCGACGTTCGAAGAAAAGATGACCGAAGTGACGAACGCCTTGAACCAGCCGGACGTGGAGCCGCGGCTGTTGCAGCAGACGGCGCTGGAGGTGGTGGAGCTGTATCCGTATATCGAGTACATGAAGTATCTGCTGCCGGGATCGATCACGCTGGCGATGTTCGTGTCGGTGATGATCGGCGGTGGGATGCTGTATATCGACGACAAGGCGCGTGGGGTGCATGAGGGATATTTGGTGACTCCGATCACGAAGACGGAGCTGGTGTTGGGGCTGAACGGGGCGGGAGCGATCAAGGCGGTGATGACCGGGGTGGTGATTACGGTGATCGGGTCGCTGCTGGCGGGAGTGGGGACGATATTCAGTCCGGGGACGATGCTGGGGCTGTTGGTGATGATCGCGCTGACCTCGGTGGCATTCAATTCAATGATGTTCTTGTTGATGGTGCGGATTGAGGATCCGCTGGTGCCGCGGGCGATGTTTGGGATTCTGAATACGCTGCTGTTTTTCCCCAGCGGATCGATCTATCCGGTGGAAGCGTTTCCGAAGTGGCTGCGGGCGATTGCGAAGGTGGATCCGTTTACGTATGCGGTGCATGGATTCAAGTCGCTGCTGCTGAAGGAAACGGGGCTGGGGGCGATTGTTCCGGACATGATTTATCTGTCGATATTTGGACTGGTGACGCTGGCGTTGGCGGTGCCGTTGTTTAAGCGGACGCTGTAGGGACAACTCGTCGTTGGTCGTTCGTCGTTCGGTTGAGAGCGCGGAGAAAAGCTTGCCTCATGGGCTGAAGCCCCAGTTCTTGGCGGCTTTTTGCGGCACGACTGAAGTCGTGCCCTTGCCAAAGCGTGCGCGAATCGCGACTCTCTTAAAGGCAATTTCTCAAGCCAGTTCCCGCGCATCGTGTGTTGCCGATGCGCGCGGCGCTGCCGAGCTTCGCTCGGCTGGACGGCCGAGGGCGGCCGTCCCTACGTGAGCTCGGCTGGACGGGGCGGAGCCCCGTCCCCACACGTCCGTCCCTACACGAGCACGTCGCTACGTGGGTTGTGGTGGGGGGCCGGGAGGGAGCTGGCGGAAGGGGCGGGTGAAGGAGAGGGGGCGAGGGGAGTCGGTTGGCAGGCGGAAGACGAGGTTGGTGGTGATGGAGCGCGGCTTGGAACGGACATTGGAACGGACATCGAGGCGGAGCCAGATGAAGCGGCCGATGCGGCTGAGGCGGACTTGTTCGGGAGTCAGCCTGGCAGTGTAGCTGGAGGCAATGCGGGCCATTTCGGCGAGGTCGTTCATGGGTCCGAATTCTACGTCGGAGGGTCGGGGCAGTTGGCGCATGGAGTCGAGTTGGCGGGCGATGCTTTTGCGTCCAGCAACGCAGGGCTGGGTGCGGCAATCGAGAATTTTTTCGATGGCGTAGAGAGCGGCATGGTCGACGCGTTCTCCGAAGGCGAGGTAGAGGGTGTTGGTGGCGGCAACGTAGTTGAGGGGGAGCATCTGAAAGGCTTCGAGGATGGAAAGCGGAATGTTGCCCAGAGACTGGATGGTGGAGGGGTCGAAGGAAGTTGCGACGGGACATCCCCATTGCAGGGCGAGGGCGGTGGTGACTTCCTGTTCGGTGGCAAATCCAAGTTTTTCGATCCACTCACCGATTTTTCCGTAGCGGGCGCGGCGCTGGGCTTCGAGGGCGGCGCGAACTTCGGTGTAGGTGAGCTTGCCGCGGGCGACCATGAGGAGCCCGAGGGGAATGCGATTGGGAGGCGGCGGCGATGGAGTTATCACGCGCAGGCGGGAGAGCTGGCCGATGAGGGCGGTCTCCAGGCATTGGGGCTGGCAATAGAAGACGCCCTGGAGGAAAGTTCCGTTCGGGCGGTGGCGGTGGCGAAAGCGCTGCCAGAGCGATTGCGAGCGGGAGCAGGAGGCGAGCGCGCAAGGGGGCTCGGAGGATTCGAGGTTGTGGCGCTTGATCCAGCTGGCGGACCAGGTTAGCGGCTTGAAGAAGTGTGGCATAGGGCAATCATCCTTGGATAGAAATCAGACGACGGAAATCAGAAGATGGAGATCAGACGGGAGATCCGGCGGCAGGTGGGGGATCGACGACGTCGGTGACACGCAATCCGTATTTGCCGTCGACGATGACGACTTCGCCCTGGGCGATGAGGCGACCGTCGAGGAGCAGATCTACTGGTGAATGGAGAGTGTTATCGAGTTCGATGACGACTCCGGCACTGAGCGCGAGCACGTCGCGCAGCAGCATGCGGCGGGTTCCGAAGCGGAGTTTGACGTCGAGGCCGACATCCATGAGGCGGCGGTAACTGGAGGAGGGCGAGGGCAGGGTCAAAGACAGAGGCGATGGTTGTGCCGATGCGGGCGCGGGCTGGACTCGCGGCTGGAGCGCGGCGGCGAGGGCGGGGCTGATCTGAATTTCGACGGTGATGGAGGTACCGGCTTCGTCGCGGGTCTGGAGGCAGACGATGGCGTCCGAGGACCAGGAGGGAGCGGTGGAGGCGGAGAGATGGAACTGAACTTCGCCGCCGGCGGTCGCGGCGAGGGCGGTGGCGGCGAGGCCGGCGATCTGGCGGAGGAGTTCTTCCAGGGCTTCTTTTTGTTCGGCGGTGATCGCTTCGGCAGTGATGGGTTCGGTGGTGACGGCTTCAGCGGCGGGCTCGGTTTCGCCGAGGAACTTCCGGGCGAGACGGGCGCCGGAGGCGGCAGGCAGACGCAAGGTCATCTCGCCATGGGCGGCACCTCCGGCGACGACTGTGTACCAGACGTCGGAATCGGTGGCAGGCAGGGGCTGCGGAGAAATTTCGAAGACGTTGGGTTGTCCGGAAACCTGGGAGAGCACGTTTTGGAGACAGGTTTTCCAGGCTTCGCACCAATTGCGAAGTTCGGTGCGAAGTTCGGAGGCCGCGTTTTTTGCGGGTGCTTCGGGAACGTTGGTCATAGCTCACCTGCGGTTGGAATCGGGGTTTCAAGAGAGAGGACGCGGGCGGCGCGGCGGGCGTTGACGCGCACCGGGGTGGCCGAGCATAGACGAACTTCATCGACCAGCATGACGGCCGGGGCGGAGGCATTCCTGGAAAAAAGAAGCAAGTGGCCGGGAGCGAGATCGGTGAGGTTCTCTAAAGGCACTTGGAGACGCGGCATGGAGAGTTCGACGGGGAAGAAACAGTCGAGCAGCTTTTTCTGAATCTGGAGGCGGGCTTCGATGGGACTGCGAGGGCGCTGATAGCAGAAGTCAGCGGAAATTTTTCTGAGCAAGGCATTGGAAACCACGGCGGGGACGGCGAGGTTGAGGGTACCGCGAGTTTCCGACATTTTGATTTCGAAGCTGAGGCAAAGATTTTTTTCTTCCGGAGGCATCAGGCGCTGGGTTTGCAGGGTATGCTGGCGCGCGCCGAAATTGAATTCGAGCGTAATCGCCTGCCAACTGGCTTGCAGTTCGCGGCACATGATGCGGACGATCCCTTCGACAACCTGTTCTTCGATCTCGGTGGTGTCGCGGGTAATTTCGTTGTTCTTGCCTTCACCTCCGAGCATGACGTCGATGATGGGGAAGGCGATGGCGAGATCGAGCTGGAGCACAGCCACGGCGCCGACCGGGGCGAGATCGATGGACGCGAGGTAGGTTTTTTCCGGGACGCGCTGCAGGAACTCGCGGTAGGTGAGATGCTCGGCGGAAACCAGGCTGCAGTCGAAAGCAATGCGCAGGTAGCCGCCGATGGAGATGGAGAGATTGCGGGCAAAGAGTTCGTGGAGCTGGTTGATGGCGCGCAACTGCTCGTTTCCGATCTGTCCGGCCTGGCGGATGTCCCAGGGTTGGACGACCGGGCCGGTGGAACCGGCGGCAGCGTTGCCGGAGCGCGCAGCCCGTACCATGTCATCGATTTCTTGCTGGTTGAGTACTTTTTCCATGGGGCCTCTAGTGTGTGGTGAAATTCAAGTTTTGAACTGCAGCCCCTAAAGGGGCGTCTGATTTCGAAAGAACTTACAGCATCGCTAAAGCGACGCCCTGATACGACACCCTGCTTTCCCGCCGCCTGCTAGGTGGTTCCCGCAGCTTTAGCACGAGCGCCGGTGGCGGTGGGCTCGGCCAGGAAATTGAGCCGGGCACGCAGTCGAATCATGGCGAGAGAATGAATCTGGGAAACGCGCGATTCGCCAATACCGAGAGCGGCTCCGACTTCCTTCATGGTGAGTTCTTCGTAGTAGTAAAGCGCGAGAACGCGTTGTTCCTTTTCGGGCAATTCGGAAATGGCCTCCGCTAGCAGATGTTTCATCTCCGAGCGGAGGCATAGGAAGAAGGGTGTTTCCTCGGGCTTGGAGGGGACGTAGTCGGTGAGATCTTCTTCTTTGCCGTCGCGGGGAGACTCGACGCGCAGGCTGCCGAGTTCGAGGCCGTCGAGTTCGGCGAGCAGGGATTGCAGTTCGCGCAGGTCGATGCCCATCTCACGGGCGATTTCATTTTCGTCGGGCGCGCGGCCGAGCTTGCCGGAAAGCTGGGAGTAGGTGGAATCGACGAGGCGGCCTTTGCGGCGCAATTCGCGCGGGCTCCAGTCGAGTTCGCGGAGACCGTCGAGGATGGCGCCGCGGATGCGGAACTTGGCGTAAGAACTGAACTGCACGTGCTTGGAGAGATCGAACTTGTTGAGGGCGTCGATGAGTCCGAGAACGCCGGCATGGACCAGGTCTTCAAAGGGCACGTGGCGGGGCAGCCGATCGTGAATGCGGCGGGCGATGTAGCGGACCTGGGGAAGCTGTTCCATGAGGACGCGCTCGCGTTCGGCGTCGGTCTGGACGCTTTGATAGGCGTCGGCGGGATGTTTGGTCATTGGGCTGGCCTGCTTTCGTTAGGACCGTGTCGGTCGTTGGTCGTTAGTCGTCGGCTTTTGGCTTTTGGCTCTTAGCTCGGCTTTCTTGTTCTTTTTTGGTCATCGCATTGTTTTCATCGCACTGTACCTAGCGACTGCACTGGAACCATGGGAGGGATTTCCAGGGGAGAGAGCACTACAACTTTGGGGAGAAAGGGTTCGAGCAAGCGCCGCAGATGAAAGCGCGCGGGGGTGGAGCAGAGCAGGATGGGCGCGGTCTGCGCGACCTGATCTCCGGCAAGCGCACGCAAGCCATCGAGAATGCGGCGGACGAAAGAGGGCTGCAATCCGGTGTTAGTGGCGGGCGCCGTCTGCGGGGTGAAAGCGCGGCTGAGTTCCTCTTCGATGTTGTGATCGAGGGTGAGCACGCGCAGGCCGCCGTCGTCGGAGAGCAGGGGGCGAACGAGGGCGCGGCCGAGCGACTGGCGGGCGGCCTCGACCAGCAGGACGGGATGTTTGTTGGTGGCGGAAACATCGAGCAGGGTCTCGAGGATGGTGGGGAGGTCGCGGACGGAAACCTGCTCCCGCAGGAGTTGCTGCAAGACTTTTTGCACTTCGCCGAGGCTGAGGGTTTTGGGGACCAGTTCTTCGACGAGCTTGGGGTGGCTCTCACTGAGGCGATCGAGCAGGCGCTTGGTTTCCTGGCGGGTAAGCAATTCGTAGGCGTGCTGACGGATGACTTCGGCGAGGTGGGTGGAGAGGACGGAAGTCTGGTCGACGACGGCATAGCCGGAGGTAAGGGCCTGGGACTCGAGGGCACGGGAAATCCAGAGGGCGGCGACGCCGAACGCGGGCTCGCGGGTGGGGGTTCCGGGAAGCGGGGGCGGGGTGAGTTCGGAACTGATGGCGAGGACCTGATCTTCGAGCATTTCCCAGCGAGCGATTTCGACGCCACGCAGGGAGATGACGTATTCGCGCGGCTTGAGGCGGACGTTGTCGGTGATATGAATGGGCGGAACGATAAAGCCGAGTTGCAAGGCGAGACTGCTGCGCAGCGACTTGACGCGGGCGAGGAGCTGTCCGCCTTGCTGGACGTCGACCAAGTTGACGAGCGAATAGCCGACTTCGAGGGAGAGTTCGTCGAGCTTGAGCAGGTCTTCGATGGAGTCGGTCTTGGCGGCTTTCTTGTCTTTTTCGGCGGCGGGCAGGGCGCCGGGGTCGGCGACTTCTATGACTTTGCCGTCTTTGTCTTTGGCGGGTTTCGGCAGGCGGGCAGCGAGCAAGGCAACGACACCGGCGATGGCGAGGAAGGAGAATTTCGGCAGTCCGGGGATGGCGGCGAGGGCGACCATGACGCCAGCAGCGATCTGCAGGGAGCGGCGGCGGGAGAGCAGTTGGGTGCCGAGATCGGCGGAGAGGGTTGCGTTCGAGGAGGCGCGGGTGACCACCATGCCGCCGGCCATGGAGACCAGAAGCGAGGGGATCATGGTAACCAGGCCGTCGCCGACGGTAAGCACGGTGTAGGTTTTGAGCGCCTCGCGAAAAGGAATGTCGAGTTGGAAGACTCCGATAAGGAAGCCGGCAAGGATGTTGATGCCGGTGATGAGGATGGTGGCGATGGAGTCGCGCTGGTTAAAGCGGGCGGCGCCGTCCATGGCGCCGTAGAATTCCGCTTCGCGGGCAGTTTGTTCGCGGCGGGCGCGAGCCTGATGTTCGTCGATGAGTCCGGCATTGAGGTCGGCGTCGATCGCCATCTGCTTGCCGGGGAGAGCGTCAAGAGTAAAGCGGGCGGTGACTTCGGCGGTGCGCACAGCGCCGTGACTGACGACGATGTACTGGATGGCGATAAGGGCGATGAAGAGAACGAATCCGACAATGTAGTTGCCGCCAACGACGAATTGCCCGAAAGCCTCGATGACGCGTCCGGCGGCCCCGGCGCCTTCGTTGCCGTGGAGAAGAATGCGGCGGCTGGAGGCCAGGTTGAGCGACAGGCGGAACAGGGTGAGCAGGAGGAGCAGGCTGGGGAAGACGGAAAACTGCGCCGGGCGCAGGATCTGAAGGGCGGAGAGCAGAACGAGCACGGAAGCGGCAAAGCTGGTGGCGAGCAGGAGGTCGAGCGCGATCGAGGGCAACGGCACCAGCATGACGAAGACCAGGCTGACGGCCGCAATGGGGACGATCCATTCGATGAACGCGTTGCGGGTGGGAGCGGCGGTGGTAACGGTCGGGACGGGCATTAGCGGCGGCCTCCGGCGGCGAGGGCGCGAGCTTGCGCGCGGTAGATGGCGGCCAGGATTTCGGCAAGGACGGCATAGAGTTTCGCGGGGACGCTTTGTCCAACCTCGACGGTACGGTAGAGGTCGTGAGCGAGGGGCGGATTCTCGACCATGGGAATGTTTTGCCAGCGGGCGATTTCCTTGATCTGGGCGGCAAGCAGATTGCGTCCCTTGGCGACGACGACGGGCGCGGGCATATCGGGGCGGTACTCGATCGCGATCGCGTATTCGGTGGGGTTGGTGATGACGACGGCGGCGCGCTTGGTGTCCTCCAGCATGCGGCGGCGGCGCACCTGGCGCTGCAGGCGGCGGATGCGGCCTTTGATGACGGGATTGCCTTCCGATTCCTTGTATTCGTCGGTCAGTTCCTGGCGGCTCATTTTCAGTTCGGTCGAAAGGTGGCGGCGCTCGAACAGGTAATCGAGAACGGCCCAGATGAGGAGAACGAGAGCGGATTTCCAGGCGACTTCGAAGAGGCGGCCGACGGCAAAGCCGAGCATGGCGCGGGAAGAGCGGGCGGAGAGCGCCATGAGCAAAGGCCAGTCGCGGCGCAGGCAGCCGACGCCGAGGTAGGCGACGGCGGCGGCGGGGAGCAGGGACTTGATGAGCCCGCGGAGAGCGGTGATCGAAAAGAGCTGGCCCAGCTTGGCGGCGGGGCTCATGCGGGAGGCGGTGGGCAGCAGCGAAGTTGGAGCGAAGACCAGGCCACCCTGAGCGAGGGCGGAGGCGAGCGCGACGGTCCATCCCAAACCGAGAGCGGCGGCAGTGGCGGCGAACAGTCCGGGGTGGTTGAGGAAGGGAGGCAGCGCGTCCATGCGCAGGTTGCTGGAGACGGCGCCTTCGAGGCAGTCATGGAAGAAGCCGCGCCAGGCAAGGGGGAAGCTCGACATCAGGGAGAAGAGAACGAAGGTAGCGGCCATACCGGAGGCGGCTCCGATAAGATCGCGGCTGCGGGCCACCTGCCCTTTTTCGCGGGCTTTCTGGCGCCGTCGTGGGGTTGCCTGTTCGGTCTGGTTGGCTTGTGCCATAAGTCAGTGGTCAGTGGCCAGTGGCCGGTGACCGGCGAATCGTTAGTCCGCGATCAGAGAGTCAGTGAGCGAGTTTCAAAATCCTTTCCGAGGCATCGAGCGCGCGGCCGAAGCGGGCGTCAAAAAAGCGCGGCCAGAAGGCAACCGCGCCGCACAACAGGGCCAGGCCAAGCAGGTTCTTGATCGAGATCCCGACAAACAGGACGGGCAATTGCGGCGAAGCTTTGCCGATAAAACCGATCGCGACATCGGCAAACAAGCTGGCGACCAGCACGGGCGCGGCAATCTGCAGACCGGCGACCCACATGCCTGCGACGAATTTGAAAAGGGCGGAGGCGGCCGGCCAGGTGAGGGAAAAATGGCCGGGCGGCAGATAGTCGAAGCTGCGCGCGAGTCCGCGCAACAGCCAGTGCGGGACGCTGAGCTGAATGAAGAGCAGGAGCACAATCAGTTCGTAGAAGGTAGAGAGCACGGCGGAATCGGCCTGGCTGTCGGGATTGATGACGCTGGCGAGGGAATACCCCATCTGGACACCGCACACCTGGCCGGCAAGCTGTCCGGCTTCGAAGAAGAGTTGGAGGGTGAATCCGAGGAGGAACCCGATGGCGAATTCGCCGAGCAAAAGCACGACGAGCGCAGGAGCGGGAAGAGCCGCCGGGGGCGCGGGAACCAGCGGCACCAGGAATAAGGTGAGGAGGAAAGCGAGACCGATCTTGATGCGAGCGGGGACGGCGGCGCTGCCGAGGAAAGGCGCGACGACGAGCAGTCCGGTAACGCGCGAGCCGGCAATCATCCAGGCGGCCAGTGTGCGTTGAATCGGAATCGCAATCGGTATCTCGAACACAATCACCTCAAAGAACAGTCAAGAGCCTGTGGTGGAACTCGAATTTCGAAATCCAGCGTCTGAAGGCGCGTTGATGCTGACGCGCTTGCGGCATGCCTGAAGGCATGCCCTGATACGAATCTCACTTGCACCACGGGCAGCTGACGAACTTTCCGCGAACCCTTCACGAACTTTCACCGGAACTCTCATCGACACTTTCATCGGCACTTCTCAACGGACAAAGGGGTGGAAGTCGGACCACAAGCCGATGGTGAAGAACATCAGCTTGCGCAACATCCAGGGAAAGAACAGCAGGGCGGCCGCCGCCACCGCCGCCAGACGGGGGACGGTGGAGAGGGTCTGATCCTGCAAGGAAGTCAGCACCTGCACGACATTGACGAGCAGGCTGACGAGGACTGCGATCAGGAGCAGCGGTGCGCCCAGAAGCAGAGCCATCTGCAGCGTGTTGCGGAAGAGCGCGACGACTTGTTCGGTTCCCATAAGCGCCTTTCAGGCAAAGCTCCGCATCAGGGAACCGATGAGCAGGTTCCATCCGTCGACGACGACGAACAAAAGAATCTTGAGCGGGGTGGAGATTATGACCGGGGGCAGTTGCATCATGCCGACCGAGGTGGTGATGGCGGCGGTCACCAGATCGATGACGAGAAAGGGGAGGAAGAGGGCGGCGCCGATACGAAACCCGGCCTGCAGTTCGCTCAGGAGATAGGCGGGCGCGACGATGCGCATGCCGAGATCTTCAGGGCGGGCGGGACGCGGCTCATGCGCCAGTTCGACGAAGAGCGCGAGATCTTTTTCGCGGGCGTACTTGAGCATGAAGTGGCGCATGGGAACGATCGAGCGATCGAGAGCGGCCATCATCGTTATGTGCCCGGCGTCGAGGGGAACGATGGCGTCGGAATAGATGGCGGCGCCGACCGGCTGCATGAGGAAGAAAGTGAGGATGAGGGAGAGTCCGATGAGCGTCTGATTGCTGGGCGTGGTCTGGGTGCCGAGCGCCTGGCGGAGAAAATGAAACACGACGAGCAGGCGCACGAAAGGCGTCATCGAGAGCACGATGGCGGGAAGCAGCGTCAGCAGGGTGAGCAGTGCGACGATGTTCCAGGGCACGGAGCCGCCGGGCGCGGAAACGCCGGGCAGGAGACCGGGCAGAGAGAATCCGGGCGCCGCCTGCGGACGCGCCCAGAGCGGTGCGGCGGCGATGAGGAGCAAGAGAACGAGGCGGCAGGATCTGCGTAGGGATAATTTTCGAAAGGACGATCTTCGACAGGACGAGCTCGGAAAAACTCGCATCAATTTTTTTTCCGGCTTTCTTTTCTGTTTTGTTCTCCGGTTACTTCGCCGCTGGGGGATTCGTCCGGCAACTGCGAAAGCAGGGTGACCGAGGAGGGGCTGGAGCCGATCAGGAAGCGCTGGCGCTCGAACTGGATAACGGAGACGAAGCGACGGTCGCCGAGAGCTGCGGTTTCGCGGACGGAGAGCGCCTTGCGCTTGCGCTTGATTCCTGCACGGCAGACCACGGAGCGCCAGACAACTTTGAGGCGGTCGGCGGCCATCGTCAAGAAGCGCGGCGGGTTGGGCTGCGTGTGTGTCTGGATTTGTGTCTGCGTGATTTCCATCTGTGCCAGTTCCATCTAGGCCAACTCCGTCAAGCGCACGGCCAGGCGGTTTTGCACGACTTCAAACTCACTCCAGGCGATCAATTCGCCGTTGATGCGCAGGGGAACGTCTTGCCCTACGGTCCAGCGGGAGGCGATGATGCGTCCGCGCTCAAGATGAACGAGATCGGCGACGGTAAAGCCGGGCACGGAGATTTCGATGGTGAGCAGGCAAGGCAGAGGTTCGACGCGCAGCCAGGGATCGGCGATCGGAGTTTCGGGCTTGGGTTGAGCGGCGGCGGCCATTACATTTGCACCAGAAATTCGGTGAAGTAGACATTTTCGACAGCCATCTGGGGCACTCGCTCTTGCAGGGCTTTCAGCAGTTCCTCTTTGAGCTGGCGCTTGCCTTCGATTTGCAACAACTCTTCGGGCTGGGCAGTGGCGAGCACGGAGAGGATGGTGTCGCGTACGAGCGCTATGGGCACGGCTTCTGCTTGGTTGCGGGTGGGGAGGGGGTGCGCCAAGCCCAGCGTGATACCGACCCGGAGGTAGGCACGCTGGCCGGAGCCGTTGAGATTGACGACAAAGGTTTCCAGGGCGAGTGTGGACTCTGCAGAACCTTCGGCGGCACTGGTCGAGCGCTGCGGTCCCAGCCAGACGAAGATGCCTGCCGTGCCCAGCACAAGAGCGATCCCGACGGCCAGCCAACCCTTCGTTTTCTTGGGGGCGCTTCTGGACGCGTTCTTGAGCGCGGGACTTACCTCCACATCCGGCATGTTGCCGATGTTTGCAAGCCGGGTGCCGGGGCTCACATCCAGACCACCCAAAGGGCGATGGAGGGAAGCGGGTTGGAATCAGGGGATTGGAGGAACGCGCCTGGATCGCGCCGGGTCCGGGAGGAAACGGCGACGCGACGCGAGAGTTTTCCTGAGAGCGCTCTCATGAAAAAACTCAGAGAAGGGCCGCGGATTCTCGCCGCAGCCCTTGCCGAGCTTTGCTCGGCTGGACGGCCGGGGGCGGTCGTCCCTACGTGTCCTACTGTTTCAGGGCGATGGTGGCCTGCGTGACCTGATCGAAAGTAGTGACGACGCGAGCATTGGCTTCATAGCTGCGCTGCGCCACGATGAGGTTCGCGAACTCGGTGGCGATGTCGACGTTGGACTGTTCGAGGGCGCCGCCGGAGATGGTGCCGAGTCCGCCGGTTCCGGGTCCGCCGATGGTGGGCTGACCGGAGGCCAGGGTTGGGGAAAAATCGTTGCTGCCCTGGTGGGAGAGGCCCTGCTCGTCGGCGAAACTGGCGAGCGCGATCTGTCCGAGAGTAGCGGTCTTTCCGTTGCTGAAGGATCCGCTAATGGTGCCATCGGAACCGATGGTGAACTTCACCAGAGTGCCGCTGGCGCTGCCATCCTGTTGAATGGAGGAGGTGCTGTTGGGTCCGGCCAATTGAGTTATGACCGGAGTCTTGCCGTTGAGCAGATTCCAGTTAAACGTCATGTTGCTAGCTCCATCGGTGAATCCGGTGATGGGAATGGCCGTGATATCTACCGCCGGCGTGTTCGCAGTCCCCGCAGCGCCGATGGTGTCCGAGATCAGATTCCCATTGCCGTCGAAGGTCAAAGTTCCCGTCTCCAGTATTCCTGTCTGAGGAACACCAGCAACTGGATTGAGGTCGGTGGAGGGGATGGAAACAGAATAGCCCCAGGTGTTGATGACGGCGGGGACGGCGGCGACGCCGTTCGCTCCGGCTCCGTTGTTCCACGAAAGGACCGCCCCATTCGAAGTCGCTGTAGCGACAGTGGTGGCACTGTCAGTTTTTGCCGTGAAGGTGAAGGCACCATTAGCACTTTGAGCTGCCGTGACTAAGGGGTTGGCAACAGTTAAGGATCCATAATCGGTGGTGGCACCGCCACCGGTTGCGTTGGTATCAGAGGTAGTGCTGGCGTTGATGGCATCCACCAAGTTTCCAATGGTGGCAGTATCGTTTGCACCGACTAAAACAGCATTTAACGTGGTGCCAACGGGACCAGTCATGAAGGTATACGTCACGCCCCCTACGGCCACGGTGCTGCCGGCAACTATCGTGTTGCCGGCGCCGCCGCCGGTGGTGGTCAGAGTGCCTGTCGCCGCTTGGCCGGTGACGGCGGGGGCGGCGAGGTTGGTGTAGGTGAAGGTGACCTGGTGGGCGGCGCCGAGGGAATCGTAGATGGTGGCTTGGGTTGCATAGGTGGAGCCCACGGCAGCGGTGGCATCGAGGTTCGAGGTCAACTGTACGTTGCCGGTGACGGTAGCGGGACTGATGGCTCCGGCTCCGAGTGCGAGCGTGCCGAGTCCCTGGCCGGTGCTTACGACGCCCTTGACGGCGGCGTATCCGAGGACCTGCTGACCGTCGGCGGTTTCGAGCAGGTTGTCGGTGCCCACTTCGAAATTACCGGCGCGAGTGTAGCTCTGCACGCCGTTTTTCTGCACCACGAAGAAGCCACTGCCGGTGATGGCGACATCGCTGGAGACGCCGGTAGGGGTGACGTTACCCTGCGTAAAGTCTGAGGGCTTGGAACTGACGGTGGTGCCTAGACCCTGCTGGATCGGGTCGCCGGCGCCGTCCGAGCCGAGACTCTCGTAGAACAGATCGCTGAACCGGATCTGCTCGTCCTTGTAACCGATGGTGTTGAGGTTGGCCAGATTGTTGGCGCTGGTCGAGAGTGCTTCGGAACTGGCGGTCAATCCGGAAAGAGGTATTGAAAACGACGGCATACGGGCTCCTTAGTGAGAAATGGAATTGAGACTTGGGCTGGAAATCGAACTGGCACTGGCACTGGACGTCGAACTGGAGCTTGACTTGACGTCGTTCACGAGCGTCTGCATGAGCTGTTCGATCTGGGTCAGTTCGCCGAGCGAGTTGAACTGGGCGAGTTGGGCGACGAACGCATTGGGATCGAGCGGGTCGAGCGGGCTCTGGGATTTGAGTTGCGCCGTCAGCAGCGTCAAGAACGTGGAGGTCAAGTCCTGCCCGGGATTGCTGGACGCGGAAGTTGTGGCCGGCGTGGACGCAGTTTGAGCGGCAGAGGTGAGCGATTGCAATGGCGGGATGTACACGAGTTTGCCCTCCTAAACGTGAATGCTGACACGAGTTACGCCAGGCCCGGCGGACAGGTCTGACGGGAGAATGTCGACGGTGGCGGACTCCGACGCCGTGTCTTGGTCTGGCAAGGCAGCGGATTGGGAGCCCGGCGTTTCAGAGAAATGTTGCCGCGACTGGCCATGCTGAAAGCTGGTCGCGGTCTGGACGGCGGAGCGTCCGTTATCGAAATCGACGGCGGCGAGGTTGAGGTGTTGGTGGTTGAGTCCGGATTCGAGGCTTGGGACTTCGGAACTGAACCAGTGGGCGAGATCACGGTCGGCGTGAACGGTGATGCCGACCTGACTTTGCTGGACGACGGTATGAATCTCAACGGCGCCGAAGGCGTCGGTGCGAATGCCGACATGCATCTGGACGTCGGCGGCGGGATCGGACGCGATGGGCGCTGGCGGCGGAGTGGGGGGAGCGGGCGGCGCGGAGTCGAGCATCTGGTGAGTTTTGGGAAGCTCGGGCGCGGCATCGGATCTGACTTGGGGTGGGGGCGCGGAGGCTGGCGGAGCGGGAGCGGTTAGCGTAGCTGAGGAACCGTTTCCGGAAGCGAGTGCGGCCGGAACGTCGTGCGATGACGTGGCGTTCGGTTGGACCGCGGCGGAGGATTTTTTATCGGTGGCGGCGGTTTGGGGCGTTGCTGCGGAAACTGGTTGGGCGGAGACGCCAGGCTTGGCGTTGCTGGGGGCATCGCTTGTTGTTGCGGCAATCGAGGCGGGAGTCATCGCGGGGGCGTTGGAATCCGGAGTGAAGTTCGGAGTAAGAGACGGCGCGTTGTTATGGGCGAGGTTATTGGCGATGCCGAATCCGGTTTCTGGAGCGCGGGCAGTTTGTGCCGCCGCAGTGGCATCGAATGAGAGGGCTGGGGCGGTGTCGAGAGTAGCGGAGCCGGAGGTTGGGGCTGGCTCGGCGGCGGTGGAGTTGCCCGGGGTGGAGTTACCTGGTGTGGAGTTGCTGACTTTGGCGTCGCTTGATTTGGGAGGTGCGGGCTGCTTTGCGTTTTGTGGCTCGGTTACGAGCGCAAAGTTGTTGTCCCTGACGGGAGATTGCAGCGTTGGAATTGGCGTTGGCGTCGGTGAAGCGGGGGCCAGCTGCGTTGAAGACTGTGTCGGCGCGGCGGAGGGTTGCGTCGGGACGTTGGTAGACGATTGCGCAGCGTCGGAAGCCGCTTGACCGTTGGGCTGATCCTGAGCGGACGGAGCGTCCGGCGTGCCGGAAAGGAGGGGCGTGACGGGCGTGACGAGCTGGGCCGGAATAGCAACTGGTTGAGGGGTCGGCAGCGGCGGAGGTGCGGTCACGCTGGCGAGGTTCGCAGTGAGTTGCTGCGCGACCGGTTGCCGATTCGAGGAAGGATCGGCAAGGTTCGGTGCAGGAGCGGAGGCGGTATTTGATGTGGTTAGCGATGTAGTTGGTGACGTGGTTAGTGATGCAGTTAGTAATGTGGTTAGTGAAAGCGTGGTTGTGTCTAGCAAAGGTGTGGGAAGTGAAGGTGTGGTCCCTGGAACGGTCGCCGACTTGGCATCGGACTTGGCGTCAGACTTGGCGTCAGGCTTGGCGTCGGACTTGCCAGCAGACTTTGAATTCGGATGCAGCGAATTGAGACTTGCACTGGAGTTGGCGTCGCGGTTCACAGCGCCGTTGGGGCTGGATTTGGAATCGTTGTTTTTATTGAGCTTCTCATCGACCTTTGCGCCGAACTTGGAGTCGGATTTTGAAGTCGTTGCAACCGCGGCAGATTGATTTTGGGAATGTTCTGGCGCAGAACTGGACATGGATGAGGCGAGCGTGGCGCTGAAACTCGAAGGCACGGACGACGAGGGTCTGGCCACAGTGGCAGCCGCTGGTGTCGCAGTCGGGATGGGAATTGCGTCTACGTGCATCGGAGTACCACGGGTTCGATTGCACTCGATGCGCCAATGGCGGGGAGTCTGACTTGGGCTGGGATAGGTAAGCGGCGATGGTTGCAATTTCAGAGACTTACATGAAGGGAGACAGGCGCTGAAGGGAAACGTGGGACGGTGCGGAGGGTTGATGCGGCAAGGGTTGCCGGGTAGAGCCCGGCAAAATCAGGCGATTCAATTTCGATGATGCCAGCGTTGAAGCAGATAGGCGGCATCGAGTTCCTGTTGCTGGCGGCGTAATTGTTCCTGCTGGTAGGCGCGGCGCTGGCGGGCGCGCATGGTTTCGAGGACCTCGCGTTCGCGATAGGCCTGATGGTATTCGCTGGCCGCTTGCTGGCGCAGGAGTTCGAGCTTGCGAATGTCGGACTGGAGTTCCTGGCGGAAGCGATGCAAGTTCTCGCGGAGAACGGAAGCGAACTGGAGTTCGGCGGCAGTGCATCCGGCTTTGAGAGCGGTGGAGTCGGACTGAGCGGAGTCGGAGAGGAAGCGTTCGAGTTGTGCCAGTGTTTCCTGGGCACGGGAGACCTGGAGATTGGCCTCCTGCAGTTGGAGGGTGCGCTGGCGTTCGATGCTTTGACGGAGGCGGAGTAAAGGGGCGAGAGCGAAACGGAAGGACATGATTCAGAAGACCATATTCAGAAGACGCATGGATTCAGGCCGGGAGCGCCATGAGGCGATCGATAGAGTCTTTCATCCCGGCAACTTCCTGCGAGGGCTGTATGAGGAATTCGCGAAGCGCGGGCATGAGCGCGATGGCGCGATCAAGGTCGGGATCGCTGTTTTTCTCGTAAGCCCCGATGCGAATGAGTTCCTCGGAGGCCTTGTAGGTGGCGAACAGGCGGCGGATCAGGTTCGTTTTTGCGAGATGATCGGCGGAGATGACGGCGGGCATGATGCGGCTGATGCTGTCGAGGATGGAGATAGGAGGATAGTGGCTCTGGGCAGCGAGGCGGCGATCGAGCATGACGTGGCCGTCGAGGAGGGCGCGGGCGGCGTCGACGAGGGGATCGTTTTCGTCGTCGCCTTCCATGAGAACGGTGTAGAAGCCGGTGATGGTGCCGGAGCCGAAGGATCCCGCCCGCTCGATGAGGCGGGCGAGCAAAGTAAAGACCGAGGGCGTGTAGCCTTTGGCGGTGGGCGGCTCGCCGGCGGCGAGTCCGATTTCGCGTTGCGCCATGGCGAGACGGGTGAGCGAGTCGACAACGAGCAGCACGTGCTGGCCGCGGGCACAGAAATATTCGGCGATAGTGGTGGCGGCGAGACCGGCACGGATGCGGAGAAGCGGATCCTGGTCGGAGGTGGAGACGACGACGACGGAACGGCGGCGGCCTTCTTCGCCGAGCGAGTTGAGAAGTTCTCCCACTTCGCGTCCCCGCTCTCCGATCAGCCCGAGGACGGTGAGGTCGGCGCTGGTGTTGCGGGCCATCATGCCGATGAGCGTGCTTTTGCCGACGCCGCTTCCGCCAAAGATGCCGACGCGCTGGCCGCGTCCGCAGGTGAGGAAGGCGTCAATGGCGCGGATGCCGCAACCGAGCGCATCGCGGATGGGGGTGCGATCGAGGGCGAGCGGGGCTTCGCGATCGAGAGCATAGCGCTCGCGGCAAGCGGGAGCGGGACGGCCGTCGATGGGACTTCCAGCGCCATCGAGCACACGGCCGAGCAGTTGTTCGCTGAGGCGCAGGGAGGGACGGCGTCCCCAAACGACGATCTGGTCCCCGTAACGGATACCAGTGGGGCGGTGCAGGGCCATGGAAAGAACGGTGTGGCTGCGGAAGCCGACAATCTCTCCGGGCCAGTGGCGGCCGCGGGAATCGATGATTTCGCAGGCCTCGCCGACGGTACAAAAAGGGCCTTCGGATTCGACGAGCTGGCCGACGACCTGTACCACTCGGCCGCGCCAGCGCAGCGCGGATGAGGTCTCGAGATGGGAGAAGTATGCGGAGAGGATCTGCGAAGTCATCAGCGCGGCTCCGGCGCCGAGGCTGGTGTAGAAGCGGGCGAAGAGATGGCAGCTCCATCGGGCCTTTCGGCGAGCAGGTCGAGCAATCCGGTTTCAATTTCCTTGAGCTGCGATTGCAGACCGACTTCGGTCGAGCCGAGTGAAGTTTCGATGCGGCATTCCCCGGGAGCGATGGCGGGATCTTCGTGAACGTCGGGCGCGGGGACACCATCCATCTGGCAGGCGAAGTAGTGCCGCCAGTCGGCGGCTTCTTTGGGGTGAACGTGCAGGTTGACTTTGGTCCCGGTATCGAGTTTCTCAAGCGTGACACGGACGATGCCGGCGAGAGCGTGGGGATCGAGTTGGGTTTCGCGATGCAGGATCTTGCGGGCGATGGCGAGCGCCAGTTCGACGACTTCGCCTTCGATGCGGCGGTAGTAGTTTTGCCGTTCGAGGGCGAACTGCCGGAGAGCATGGCTTATCTGCTCGCGATTTTTGGCGAGGGCAGCGTCGAGTTCGGAACGGATCTGCTGTTGCGCGCTTTGGCGTCCCTGCTCGAAGACTTCGGCCTGCTGACGGCGGCTTCGTTCCTCGGCGGCCTGACCGGCATCGGGCGCACCGCCCAGGGCGCCGCTCGGGAGTTCGGCTTCGGCATAGGCGAATAGCGAGGCTTCGGGGACGGGCTGCCGCTTGGGAGCGCTAGACGACATACTCCTCCTGCGACTCGGCGCTCAACACCAGCTTGCCCTCCGCTTCGAGTTTACGTGCCATTTCCACGATTTCGTGCTGGGCGAGATGCACGTCCTTGGAACGCACCGCGCCTAATACCTCCATGTCTTCTTTCAGCATGTCGACGGCGCGCGACGACATGGACTTGAAAATCAAGTTTTTGAGTTCTTCGGTGGCGCCGCGCAGGGACATCGCCAGAGTCTTCTTGTCGAGCTGTCCGAGCAGTTCGCGGATACCGGCTTCGGGCACACCGAGCAGGTCCTCGAAGGTAAACATCAGGTTGCGAATGGCGAGCGCCATCTTGGGATCGTCTTTTTCGATGGTCTCCAGGATGCCTTTGCTTGAAATCGGCTCGATCTGGTTCAGCAGGTCGGCGGCGCCTTTGAATCCGGCGTAGGCGCGCCGGCTTTGTTCGCCGAGCGACTCCAGGCGCTTGTTCAGGGCGAGCGAAACTTTCTGGGCAACTTCGGGGGAAAACTGACGCAGTTGCGCCAGGCGCTTGATGGTTTCGGCGCGAACCTCTTCGGGCAGGCGCAACAACAGCGCAGAAGCCTGACGGGCGTGCATGTGGGCCAGGATGAGGGCGATGGTTTGCGGATGCTCGACTTCGAGGAACTTGGCCAACTGCTGCGGATCGGCTTTCTCCAGGCTTTCCAGGTGGATGCCACTCTCTTCCATCGCTCTTGAGACCTGGTCGAGCAGTTGTTGGGCACCCTTTTCGCCGAAGGCTTTTATAAGCAGTTTCTGGGCATATTCCGGGCCGCCTTCGGCCAGGTAACTCTGGGTAAGGGTGAGCTGGTAATACTCTTCGAGCACGGAAATTGCGGCCTCGGGTTTGACGTGCTCCAGCTCCACGATGCGCTGCGTCAGGAGCTGCAGGTCGCTCTCGGAGAGATTGCGGTAGATGTGGCTGGCGGCCTCCTCGCCGAGCAACACCATCAGGATGGCGGCTTTCTGCAAGCCCGGGTTGGGGACGGGTGTGGCCATTGTTTGTCTTTTGTCGTTAGCGCTTCTTGTTAGCTAATTCTGTTTTCGTTGCTTCTTACTCGGTTGCTTCTACCCTTGTTATTTTCCAGCGTTGTTATCTCTAACTATTTCTTAGATATTACGATTTCTTCTTACTCTCTATTGTCGATGCCCAGCCCCTAAAGGGCCGTCTGATTTCCCGTAGAGACGCGGCTTGCCGCGTCTCCAGAGACGGGGCAAGCCCCGTCTCTACAGGCGGAAGAACTTCCGGCATCGCTAAAGCGATGCCCTGATACGAAACCTTGTTCTTTCCGCAGCTTGCCAGCTCTATACCCCGTGAGAGTTATTTAGCCTTCGGCTCCCGGATCCAGGTCTGAACCAAGCGGCTGGCGGCAGACGGTTCGGCCTTGATCTTGTCGGCCAGTTCTTTTTTCAACAATCCGGCACGCCTGGCTTCCTCGCTGCCTGGGGGAAGGTCGATGCTGGAGAGCACACTACAGGCGGCCGCTCCGGCGGCGAGCGGCTTGGCGAGATGAGAGGGAATCTGCTTAAAGGCCGCGAGCGCCTGTTTCTTCACCGGACGCAGCACCAGCGCATAGACAACCAGGAACAGCAGCGTAATTCCAACGTAGCGCAGCGCGCCCACCCAGGGCTGGACGAGGAGACGCCATTTATCCAGCTTGCCGGGTGCGGCTGGCGATTCGACGGGGGCGGTCTGGAAGGAGAGGTTCTCGACCGCGAGCAGGTCTCCGCGCTGATCGTCGACCCCGATGGCGGCGCGGGCGAGTTTTTCGATGGCCGTCATTTCTTCAGGAGTGCGTTTCCGCCGGACGGTCGTCGACTTGCCGTTTTCCTGCTTGGTGTCAACCGCGTCATCGACCAGCACGGAGGCGGTGATGCGGTGCACGCGGCCCGCCGGGTTCGTGACGTGGCGGATATTTTTGCTGACCGCGAAGGTTGAGCTCTCGGATTTCGAACTCTGGTTGTCGAGGGTCGAAGGCACGCTCGGAGTGGCGGCGGTGCTGCCCGGAACATTGCTGGCGACGCCCGGCACACCCGCGGGATTGGCGCCTCCCGCGAGTTCTTCGGAATGCTGCTGGGCGAGGGGAGCGGTCGATTTCGGGTCGTAGATTTCGGAGGTATCTTCGCTGCTGCTCAGGTCGTAATCCACGTGCACGCTGGCGCGAACGTGTTCGGAGCCGACCACGGGCTCGATGGCGTGCACGGCGGCGGCGGCCAGTTCCTCGTCGGAATCGAAAGATGCGCGACCGGATGGACCGCGCCGCGCGAGAAAAGACGTTGCCGTGTCGGCGTCGACAACCGTGACATTTTCGGGCCGAAGACCGTCGACGGCGCTGGCGACCAGTTGCGGGATGGCTTGCTGCGCTTCGCGGGAAAGGGTGCCGCCGCGCGTTTTCACGATGACGGCGGCTTTCGATTCGTGCTCCTGCTCGCTGAACAGCGACTCGCGCGGCAGCACCAGGTGGACGCGCACCGCCTCGACTTCGTTCAGGGTTTGCAGCGTGCGTTCGAGTTCCCCTTCGAGAGCGCGCTGGTAGTTCACTTTTTCGCTGAAGTCCGATCCCGCCCAGTTCGGCGTGTCGAACAATTCAAACCCGAGGCGGGCGTTGCGCGGCAGCCCCTGCGAGGCGGTTTCAAGGCGGGCGGCATCGAGTTTTTCGGAGGGAACGAGGACGCTCGAGCCATCCGGGGAAATTTCATAAGGGATATTTTTTGCCGCCAGGCGGCCGCCGAGCGACTGCGCATCCTGCGGCTTGAGTCCGGAGTAGAGGGTGACGTTCTTGTGATCGAGCAAGGCGACGAACAGCCACAGGATCAGCCCGACCGCGGCCGCGCCCCCGGCGAGCAGAGCTTTCTGCTGCAGGCTCAAGCCGCGCAGAAAATCCTGGATTTGATTGAGGCCCTGATTCAAATTTTCAAACTCCTAGCAGTTCAGCCGTCCGCATTTCAACCGCAGAGCACGCAGAGGGCGCCGAGGTTTCACCGCCCCTGAAGGGGCGTCTGATTCCGAGAACTTGCGGCACCGCTAAAGCGATGCCCTGATACGAACCAAACTTTTGCGCAGACTGTGAAGTCGCGCCCTCCCCAATACCCGCGTGAATCAATACTTCTTCAGCAGCCTCTCAGTACGGCAGGGTTCAGAACTGCATGTTCGAGATCGTCTGGTACGCCTGCACGATTTTGTTCCGCACCTGCATCATCAGCTGAAACGAGAGGTCGGCCTTTTCGACGGCAATCATGGCGCTGTGCAGATCCGCACCTTTGCCGTTGAGCAGCTGGGCCACCTGGGTTGCGGCATCGCCCTGCGCGCCTTCGACCTGATCCATGGACTGTTGCAGTGTCTCGAGGAATTTGCCCCCCTCGGCAACGCCCGCGGGGGCAGCGCCCATGTCGGCGGGCAGAATGCGAATTGACGAAATCGAATTATTCATGGCTGAGCCTCTCATTCCCCTCGGCGGCTAAAGCCGCCTGTGTAGCGGGTTCTAACGGCATGGCTGAAGCCATGCCCCTTCAAAGCTATCCGGGAAACCAACTTGATCGGTTTCCCTAACGCAGCAGGTCGAGCGATTGTTGAATCATGTTTTTCGTGGCTTGCACGGCCGACGCGTTCAGTTCGTAGGCCCGGACCGCTCCCAGCAGATCGGTCATTTCTTCGATCGGATCGACTTGGGGATAGGCCACGTAGCCTTGCGGGTTCGCGTCGGGATGTCCCGGCTCGAAGCGCATCACCGGCGGCCGCTGATCGGAGACCACGGCGGCCACGCGCACGGCCGAAGAGGTTTCGCGATGCAGGCCGGCGAGAGCCAGCGAGAATCGGGGAACGCGCTGCGATTGAAATACGACGAGCTGGCGGCGATAGGGGCCGCCCGCCGGGGTGCGCGTGGTTTGGGCGTTGGCCATATTGCTGGCCACAACCTCCGCGCGCTGCCGCTCGGCACCGAGCGCCGAGCCGCTGAGTTCCAGCATTCCGAACAGGTTCATGACGTACTCCCTCCAGTGATGGCCAAGGACATCCGGTGGAACTCGGCTTTCAGGAACTGCACGGCCACCTGAAAGCGCAACTGGTTCTGGGCCAGCAGCAGCGATTCGCGCTCGACCGAGACGTTGTTTCCGTCGGGACGCTCGAGCAGTCCGCGGATTTCATGCGCGACCGGGGTAAACGACGGCTCCTCGCCGGCCATGGCCTGCTCGATTTCGCCGGCGAACGGACGAAGGTCGCGGGTACGGTATCCCGGGGTATCGACGTTGGCGAGGTTCGCGGCAATCACCTGATGGCGGAGCGCGCTCTGGTCGAGCACGCGCTCCAGCCCACGCATCAGCGGGGTATCGATCATGGACATGGTTGCTCCTTGTTATTCCGAAGAACGTTGTTCAGAAGATGGTTGCGATAGTTGTTCCGCGGCGGCAGACCAAACTCGCGGACTTTGTTGCGCACCGTGCGCAGGCTCACACCCAGCAACTCGGCTGCCCGCGCCCGGTTGCCGCCGGTGGATTCGAGGGTCATGGCAAAGAGCTGGCGCTCCATTTCGCCGAGCGAGAGGCCCGGTTTCCACTCCGGGGAGCGAGGCAGGCGAGGGGGCATGATTTTCCCGTGATCGAAGGCTTCGACGCCAATCTCGCCGCCGCGCGACAAAGCCACGGCGCGCCGCACGAAGTTCGCCAGCTCGCGTACATTGCCCGGCCAGGCGTGCTCTTCGAGACGGGCCAACAGTTCTCGGGATAAGCGGGCATTGGTTCCACGGGTTCCGGGGGTTCCGGGCGCCGCATAGAGTCCGGCGAAATACTCGGCTAGCTCGGGAATGTCGCCGGCGCGATCGCGCAGCGGCGGCAGAGAAATGGGAATGACATTCAGGCGGTAATAAAGATCGGCGCGGAAGCGGCCTTCGCCGACAGCGGCTTCGAGCGGACGGTTGGTGGTCGCGATAACGCGAATATCGACGTGTACGGTCTGGTTCGATCCCAGGCGGTCGAACTCCCGCTCCTGCAGGGCGCGGAGCAGTTTCGGCTGCAGCGCGAGCGGCATCTCACCGACCTCATCGAGCAGCAGGGTGCCACCGCTGGCCGTCTCAAACTTGCCGGGCCGGGCGCCGACGGCCCCGGTGAAGGCGCCCCGGGCGTGTCCAAACAATTCGCTTTCGAGCAGGGTTTCGGGAAACGCGGTGCAGTTCAGCGCGATAAACGGACCTTGTTTACGGCGGCTGAGGCGGTGAATGAGGCGGGCGATCAGCTCTTTGCCGGTGCCGCTTTCCGCCTCGATCAGAACGTCGGCATCGGTGGCGGCAGCCTGCCGCGCGCGATCGAGCGCCTGCTCCCAAACCGGGGAGTGGCCGATGAGCGTTTCGGTGTCTTTGCCAAACTCCTCGGCGCGGCGCAACACCTGCTCGACGGCCAGCTCGAGTTTCTCGAAGCAGACGGGCTTGACCAGGTAATCGCAGGCTCCGTTGCGCATGGCTTCGACCGCGTCGGGCACGCAACCATAGGCGGTCAGCAGGATTACAGCCGTGCGCGCCGAGGAGGTTTGCACCTCGCGCATCAGCTCGAAGCCGTCGCGGCCCGGCATGCGCACGTCCGTGATCACGAGCGAATGCAAGCCTGCGCGAAACTTGGCCAGCGCTTCGGTGCCATTCACGGCGACATCGACCAGCCATCCGCGCCGCTGGAAGCGCGCTTCGAGAGCGGCGCGCATGCCGGCATCGTCGTCGGCGATGAGGAGCCGCTTCATAGCTGGGATCCAGATTGGGCGCCGGATTCGGATGAATGTCCGGATAAAGCTTCGGCTCCAGTCGGGGGAAGGCGGAGCCGGAAGGTGGCGCCGTAACCGGGGCGGCTCTCGACCGAGATCGAGCCTCCGTGCTGTTCGAGAATGCGATGGCAGACGGCGAGTCCGAGTCCGGAGCTGCCGGGGCGGGTGCTGAATCCCGCTTCAAAGATGCGTGGCAGGTCGCCCTCGGCAATGCCCGGCCCAGTGTCGCGAACCACGATTTCCACGCCCTTCGCGGCGCAGTCGACTCCGCGAATCGAGAGCCATCCGCCGCCCGGCATGAAGCGAAACGCGTTAAGCGCGAGGTTGAGCAGCACCTGCTCGAGCCGGTGCCGGTCGGCATGAATAGTGATGCCACTGAGGCCGTTGATCACCTGCATTTCCACGCGCGCCTGCTTGGCGAGCGGCAGCAGAAAGTCGTAGGCCCAGTCGAGGAGCTGGCCCGCGTCGGTTGGGGCGCGCTCGGGCTGGGGCGTGTTGTGCAGGTGAAGCACATTGTTGACGGTGGCGGAAAGAGTGCGCAGACCCGCCTGCACGTGTTCGATCCAGCGGCGGCTTTCGCCTTCGAGATTAGCCTCGGCTAAGAGTCCCGCGAAGAGTTCGAGGCTACCCAGGGGATTGCGGATTTCATGCGCGAGCAGGGCCGACATCTCGACCAGCGCCTGCTGCCTCCGGAGATGCTCGCGATCGTGTTCGAGCTTCTTCGCCTCGCTGACATCGCGCAGGATAAAAACCGAAGTAGCATGGGCCGGACTTTGCTCCAGCCAGGCGTGGCGGATGGCGACCCAGACGGGTTTGGCCTGATTCGCAGACTGGTCCAAAGAAAGCTGGTCCAAACCAGAGAGCGGCAATTCGGGCTCTTCGCCGGACTGGCGAGCCCGTTCGAGCGCCGCGGAAAGCGCGGCGGGCAACGCGGCGGCCGATTCGAAGCTGCCGCCGAGCAGGCGAGCCGCCTCGGGATTGAGAGTCGAAATGCGAGTTCCGGCTTCGATCACCAGAACGCCGCACGGCAAGCCTTCCAGAATGCGGCGCAAGCGTTCGCGGATGCGGTGGTTTTCTTCGAGACTGGTCGCCAAGTCGCGGTTGGTGACTTCCAGTTCCTGGCGGAGATGAGCCACCTGCCCTTGCAGTTGCCCATAGGTACGCTCGAGCGAACCCGCCGCCTCGGTGAACGACGCAAAGGCGCGGGCCAGGGGATGCTCGGGTTCGCGCGCCGGATCTCGTGGTGTTGGAAAAGAGGTGGACATGAATATCACTCTGCAACGGCAATGCCAGCCCGGCATAAATTGCCTTAGAACGCTCTTATGCGGGGTACGGATGAAGACGACCTATCGCTCGAACTAGTACCGTGACCGCGTGATGAGTCATACGGTGGAGTAACGGGCGTCTCGCCCGTCCCGCCGGGCGGNNGACGCCCGGCTCTCCACCAGCAAGCTTCCATCGACAGCAGTAGCAATCACGCGGTCGCGGCCCTATCGCGAGTTGCGAAAGCTCGAGTCCGCGAGCAACAGGTGCTCGGGGCGAATCACTGTTTGGTCTTCGGAGAGGATCAGGGCCCGTTCGATCACGTTCTGCAGTTCGCGAATGTTTCCAGCCCAAGGCTGCGTTTTCAGCAGTTGCAGCGCCTCGGTGGACAATTGCGGCGCGGGCAGGGGCGAGGCAACTTTTGCGAGAAAGTGCGCGGCCAATTGCGCAATATCTTCGGGCCGGTCGCGCAACGGCGGAATTTCCATGGGGAAAGCGCAGAGACGGTAGTACAAATCTTCGCGGAACTTTCCTTCCCGGACGAGGGTCAGGAGGTGCGCGTTGGTGGCGGAGATGACGCGGGCATCCACGCGCACAACTTCGGCGCTGCCCAGTCGCTGCAATTCTTTCTGCTCCAGAAAACGGAGCAGCTTGGGCTGGAGGCTCAACGGCATCTCGCCGATTTCGTCGAGGAAGAGCGTGCCTCCCTGCGCCGCCTGGATTCTTCCCGCATAGGACTGCATGGCTCCGGTGAAAGCGCCGCGGGCGTATCCGAAGAGTTCGGCTTCGAGCAGGGTCTCGGGAATGGCGGCACAATTGACGACCGCGAACGCGCGCGCGGCGCGCGGGCTCAAATGATGAATGGCGCGGGCGACGATTTCCTTGCCGCAGCCGGTGGGGCCGGTGATCAGGACGGTAGTGTTGCGCGGCGCCAGCAGGCGCGCCAGATGATACACGGGCTGCATGATGCGTGAGTTGCCGATCATTCCGGGCAAGGGGGATTCGAGAATGGAGTGGGCGGCGGGCAAAAGCTTGTCTTCGGCATCGTCCTTTGCCGAGCTTCGCTCGGCTGGGCGGACGAGGGCGTCCGCCCCTACGTGGCTTGTGGAGGGATTTACAGCGGGCCACATTTCCGGAAGCAGGTCCCCTTTCTCTTCAGCCGCGGTGGGTCCGGCATCGTTGTCCGGATCGAGGAGCACGACTTCGATTCCGGGAAAACGCCGCCGGACGGTCTGGCTGAGTTCCTCGGCGTCGAGGTCGGGCAGACGGCGATCGAGAAAGAGCACCTGCCAGAAGCCGCTCTCCAAATGGACCAGGGCTTCGGCTCCTCCGGTGGCCTGTTCGAAGCGGCGGACGGGAGAACGTAGACTTTCGAGGACACGCTGGCGCACCACGTTGCTGGGACTGGCCACCAGGATGTGGTCAGCATAGTTGTGCGGGATCGGGAAACTCGTCATACCGTCGATTTGAAACGGATGGGGTTAGAAAGAGATTAGATGGACATTAGAAGACTCTATCGAAAGGAACCCTTCGTGTAGCACGCTGGGCAAATTTTGCTTTACAAGCGGATGTTTTCGTAGGTGTCCGGCATTTTCTGCAGGGTGGTTATTTTCGGCTACGTTCTCTGTGTTTCTCTGTGTTTCTCTGTGTCCTCTGTGGTTGTGAGTTCCTGGACTTCTTCACCACAGGGAGCGCAGAGGACACAGGGGAACCTTATTTCTCCACGAAGACCAGCTCGCCGTTTTCGACTTTGAGATCTTTGACGTTATTGGGCAGCTTGAGCTGGTCGCGCTGCTCGGCCAGTTTTTTCTGCAATACCTCGTTGACTAGCGATGCGGGCACGGAAAGATCGCCGACCTTGACCTCGGTGGCATCGAAGGTGGCGTAACCATCTTTAGAGCCGAGATGTCCGGCGAGGGTGAGGTAGGCGTCTTTGCCGGCGATCTGCGTGAGAAATTGACCGCGAACGATGTCTCCATCCATGGAGACCTGATAATCCTTGATATTGGGAACCGCGCCGGGGAACTCCATTGAACCGCTTGCGGCGGGAGAGTTGGTGGAAGTATTGGCGGGCGCGGCCGAGGGCAGCAGTCCGGCAGCTTGCGCGAGCGCAGCCGACAATTCGCCGGAATTCATGCGGACTTCGCTCTCACCTTCTCCGGGCACCCTGGGCTGCGCGAGCTGGTTCACTTTCTCCTGGAAGGACTGCGCATTGGCGGCAGCCGCAGCGGGCGCGAGCGCGGGCGCAACCGACGCGGGCCGCCTTAACACGAGGACGAGCGTAAGAATCGAGATTGCCAGGGTTGCGAAACCGATGATCCGCTGCAGCTTCACGAAGACACCTCCGCCGTTGCTAGCTTTTCTATGGTACGCGCGGGGCGAGACTGGTTTGAGATGACGTTGGTGCTGGGGCTGTGGGATGGTTTTGGGCGGCGGGTTGTGGGCCTAGGGATTATCTGACTACAGCGCTAGAGGCGAGGCCGAACTACGTTCGGCTTGGACGGGCGAGGGCGCCCGTCCCTACACGAGCATATTCATTCCACGATGGCTAAGATGTCGCCGGGGTTCACGGCTGCGCCTGGGGTCGCCAATATTTTTTTCACGACTCCCTTTTTTGGCGACTTGATTTCGTTTTGCATTTTCATGGCTTCGACTACGACGATGCCCTGGCCGGATTCGACTTCGGAATTTTCCGCGACGAGCAGGCGCACGATGCGTCCGGGCATGGGAGCCAGAATTTTTCTGGGGCCCTTCTCGTCGCCGGCAGCTTTCTGGCGCGAGCGCAGGGAGCGCGGATCGCGCAACTCGACCGCGAAGCGGGTACTGCCTACCCACATGTGGAGATCGGTGGCAGTCTGCTCGCGCTTAATTTCGTAGGCGTGCCCATCGACCAACAGGGACAAAACGTCGCGTCGCGGGATGACCGCATCTATGTGGACCGGCTGCCCGTCGAAGCGGCACTCCCATCCGCCGGCGGCTTTTTCAAGCTCGAGGCGGTGTGGTTTGCCGCCTACGATGATTTCATAAACCATTAAGAGCCTGTGGTGAAACTCGAATTTCGAAATCCAGCGCCTGAAGGCGCATTGATGCTAATGCACTTGCGGCATGCCTGAAGGAAGGCATGCCCTGATACCAATCTCACTTACACCACGAACTACTAAGATCAGCGCAGCGCTTCCGAGCGTCCCTTCTGTTTCCAGTTGGATGGAACCGACGGCGGCCCAGCGGTGTTCCCATTCTTGCTGACGGGCGAGGCGGGATCGAGCACGGCGAACAGTCCGGCGGCAATCGCGGCGATCGTCTCCAGCGCTTCGATCTGAGGTTCCGGTGCGCGCGACGTGACGGCGTGGTTGCCTTTCGCGAGTAAGCGATCCAGGTATCCGGTATCGAGTTTTCCCGCCTGAAAATCGGCATCGCACAGGATGCGCTGGAATAACGAAATGTTGGTCTTGATGCCGGCCACGAAATATTCGTAGAGCGCTCGCTGGAGCCGCACGATGGCCTGCTGCCGGTCGGTTCCGTAGCCGATCAGTTTGGCAAGCAGCGGATCGTAATCCATGGGAACATTCCAGCCTTCGTACATGCCGCTGTCGCGACGGATTCCCGGTCCCGAGGGCTGGAGAAGCACCGTGATCTTGCCGGGGCTGGGAAAATAATTGTTATCGGGATCTTCGGCGTAGATGCGGCACTCGATGGCGTGTCCGCGAATCGCCACGTCGGACTGGGCGAAGGGCAACTTCTCGCCGCTCGCGATCCGGATCTGCAGGTGCACGAGATCGAGTCCGGTGGTCAACTCGGTGACCGGATGTTCCACCTGCAGGCGCGTGTTCATTTCGAGGAAGTAGAAGTTCTTTTGCTGATCGACCAGGAATTCGACCGTCCCGGCGTTGGTGTAGTTAGCCGCCTGCGCGACTTTGACGGCAACTTCGCCCATGCGCCGGCGCATGTCGGGATCGACAATCGGCGAAGGCGCCTCTTCCAGAACTTTCTGGTGGCGGCGCTGGATCGAACATTCGCGCTCGCCGAGCCAGACGGTATTGCCGTGCTCGTCGGCCAGCACCTGCATCTCGATGTGGCGGGGATTGACGATCGCCTTTTCGATATAGACTTCGCTGTCGCCGAAGGAACGCTGCGCCTCGCTCTGGGCGGATTCGAGGGCGGAACGAAGTTCCTGGCAGGTGTGCACCAGACGCATGCCTTTGCCGCCGCCGCCGGCCGCCGCTTTCAGCATCACCGGGTAGCCGATGCGCTTGGCGGCTTCTTCGCCTTCTTCGGGAGAGGCGAGGCCGCGCGAGGTTCCGGGAACAAAGGGCACGCCGGCTTTTTCCATCTGCTGACGGGCGCGAGTTTTCGAGCCCATCATTTCCATGGAGTGCGGAGTTGGTCCGATAAATTTCACGCCCACATCGGCGCACGCCTGAGCGAACTTCGCGTTCTCCGAGAGGAAGCCGTAGCCGGGATGGATGGCCTCGGCGCCAGAGCGTTTCGCTACGTCGAGGATCTTGTCCATCCGAAGATAAGACCCAGCTGCCGGTGCCGGGCCGATGGGGTAGGCCTCGTCGGACTTACGGACATGGAGCGCGGCGCGGTCGACGTCGGAATAGACGGCGACGGTGGCGATGCCCATTTCGCGGCAGGCGCGTATGACGCGCACCGCGATCTCTCCCCGGTTGGCGATCAGAATCTTCTTGAACATTTTAGGCTGAACACGTCTGGTTGAACGCGACAGTGCCGCCCTGATTTTACCTGTGGGAGCGGGGGATGTGCATGCCGCAAATCGCTTGCGGTTGTGATTTAGGGCACAAGGACATTTGCGAAGGGCGGGGCATTCGCGCCGGAAAAGCAAAAGGCCCCACGCCGTAAAGCGCGGGGCCTTTGTTCTGAGGAAGAAAATATTTACTGCTTCTGATCCATGACAATGGCGCCTGCGGGCTGTTTTTCTGCCTTAGCTTTCTTGGTGGCCATGGTTTTGTCGACCCACTCGTCGGCGGTCTTCAGATCGGCGGAGCGGGCTGCCGGGTCGTCGCACTGGATATCGGCGCGTTCCCGGTACATCAGGTTCAGGTAGGCCATGGCATCGTCGTAGTCGGGACGAAGCTGGAGCGCCTTGTTCAGGTTATCGATACCTTCCTGAACGTTGGCGGTATTCTGTTCTTTGATGGTGGCACAGGCCTTCTTGTCCTTGGCAGGCAGGGACTCATCGGGCTTCATGCCGAGCTTGGCGCGCTCTTCCTGACGCGGCACGTAAGTCTGCGTCCAGTCGATGACGGCGACCGAGTAATACGGCTCGGGGTCGTTGGGATCGGCCTCGGAAGCTTTCTTGTAGTACTCCTTGGACAGGGGGAATTTCTTCATCTGCAGGTATAGGTAGGCGATGCCCTTGATGCTGTTGATGTTTTTGGGATCGACCTGCAGCACTTGCTTGTACTGGTCAATCGCCTGCTCGCCAAAGCGGTTGTTGTCGGGAGTATCGGCGCCCGGAATGTACTGCTGGGCAAAGGCTGTGGCCAGATACAGGCGGGCATTGATAAGTGTGGGATCGAGGGCGACAGCTTGCTGGAAGTGGTCAATCGCCTGCTCGAACTTGGAGTTCTTGTAAGCCTGCACACCCTTGTTGAGGTGGTCACGCGCCTTAAGCTTGCTGCAGCCGGTGCTGGAGAGCATCACCAGTGCGGCGGCGAATACCACCAGGAGCCTATGAGTCGTTTTCATTGCTTTATGAATCTCCCTTGTCGCGGAGTGGAAGAACCTGAGCCGAGACGGTGCGGGAGGCGCAAAATCGGAATTGGAGCCTCTCCGCTTTCCGCCTCATCGCTTCATTTTTTGTCGCTCGGAGTATTCTAGCCGCCCGCTTCGATTTTGGCTGTGATCAAGCCGACTTTGTCGACGCCGGCCGAATGCGCGATATCAATGACGCTGGCCACGTCGGCGAAGGGCACATTGTCATCGCCCTTCACGAACATGACCTTCTCGGCGCGGGTTTTGAAAATATCTTCCAAGCGGCCCTGCAGACTTTCCCAAGTGGCCTCGTCCTGATTGATCTTGAGTCCTGGAGGGTTGCCGGCACCGCGGTCAATCAACTGCACCACGATGGTGCGATCGGGCGTAGGCGGCGGTTGTTTCTGATTGGGCGGCGGAGGCTGGGGCACCAACGCTTCCAAACCCTTGGGCGTCAGCGGCGTAATCACCATGAAAATGATCAGCAGCACCAGCAACACGTCGATCAGCGGCGTGACGTTCATGTTCGCGTTCTGGCCCCCTTTGGGGCCGACTGCCATACTCATAATCGATCTCCTGCATTGCTCTTGCGGTGGTGCTATTGCGTGCTATTGCCCGCCCGTAGGCGTCGGTGTAGTCGCGCCCGTCGGCGGGGCCATGCTTCCGGCCTTCTTTATATCCGTCAAAAGGCCGAGTTGGTCCACGCCGGCGGCGCGAACATTGTCGACGACTTCGACCACCCAGCCGAATTTCGCCCGTGCGTCGGCCTTGAGAAAGACCCGTTTGTCGGTCCGGTTCGCCAAGCGATCCTTGATCTTCTGGGTCAGTTCATCCACCTTGACGGGATCCGTACCGAAGAAGACGTGGTCATCGCGAGTGACGGCAACCAGCAGCGCGTCTTCCTTGTCGGCGTCGTGCATATCCGTGGGGTTATTGACTTTGGCCATGTCCACGGGAATGCCATGTTGCAACATGGGCGTGACCACCATGAAGATGATCAGCAGNNCCAGCATCACGTCCACCATGGGTGTGACGTTTATGTCGGAACTGACCTTGGACCCTTCGTCTCGCTTTGCTAATGCCATAGAATTCTGTCTCCTGCGTATGCTTGCCTGGCCCGGAACCGCAGCGATGAGGGAGAGCAGGCGCCGGTTGGATTCCGGCGCCCTTTCAGCAACTCATGTTTGCGACCGTCGTTTTTGGGGCCCGCGTTTTTGGGCCCTTCGTTCGGCCCACAACCGCAGCCTTAGGACCGGCGCATGCTCCGGCGCTTCAGGAAGTAATCGATCAGTTCGCTCGAGGAGTNNAGTTATCCATCTCCACGTCGAACGCTTCCACGCGGCCGGTCAAATAGTTGAACATCATGACGGCCGGAATCGCCACGAACAGGCCGACGGCGGTGGTTACGAGGGCTTCGGAAATGCCGCCCGCGACCGCTGCCAAGCCGGTTGCCTTTTCCTTGGCAATACCGTTGAAGGCGTTCAGAATGCCGACCACCGTTCCGAACAGTCCCACGANNTCGGCGTGCACGATGGCTTCGGTGCGCTCCAGTGCGCGCTTGGAAGCTTCAATGGTCTCGCCAGGAATTTCACCCGGGCTATCCTGGTGGGCCTTGAATTCCATGAGGCCCGCGGTGACCACCTTGGCCAGGTGACTTTTCTTGTTGCGCTCGGCGACTTTGATCGCTTCGTCAATTTTGCCTTCGCGCAGCGCTCCGGCTACGGCGGGAGCGAACGAGCGGGACTGATTGCGGGCGGCGTTGAAAGCCATCCAGCGGTCAATCATTACGCCGATCGACCACCCCGACATGATGAACAGAACAATAACCACGACCTTCGCCAGAATACCCATCTGCTTCCAAAGCGAAATCGGGTCCCAACCGACCGTGCCCTCGTCAAAGAGCCAAGCGGCGAAAAGATGGAAATTACAGAGTGCGACTGCTGCCAGGTTCACTACCATGAGTTGCTTCTCCTCCTCAGAACTGTTTCGAACTCGTTTCTAAACGCTGCTTAAATTCTTCGTTGCGCGAACGCCGTTTCGTGTAGAGACGGGGCTTGCCGCGTCTCTACGGGAAATCGGACGCCTGGTGCCCTTACCAAAACCCGCGTGAATCAGGACTTTTCAGCAACCGCCCGATCTGAACCGTTTGATGCAAGAAAACTTAAAGTGGGCAGCATTGCCCTCGGGTGTCAAAACCACCCTAGTCTCCCGTCTCGGGAAAAGGTGGGACGGGGAGGGCTTTAAACCGCCACAAACCTAAATGACAAAAGCCAGCCGGGAGAGTCTAGCCTCCGGACAAGCTAAAGTTCACAACCACCTGGGTCTCCACGGCCACCGGCTCGCCGTTGAGCAGGTATGGCTTATAACGCCACTGTCTCACGGCCTCGATCGCCGCCGGCGCCAGCATGGGGTGCCCGCTAATCAACTGCAAGTTCTGAATCGTGCCCTCTTTGCTGATTTCCGCCTGCAGCACGACCGTCCCCTGAATGCGGGCCTGTTTTGCCAGTTGCGGATAATTGGGCGTAACCTTCTTGATTAAAAGACCGGTCGACACGCCCGACGAAACGCGGACGCGCTGCGGAGTTGCGACTTTTGGGATGTTGACGTGGGTCGAACTGATGATGCCGCCGATCACGCCGCCCGCCGAGCCTCCGGGAATGCCGCCCGGGACACCACCCGGTACGCCGCCTCCACCCAGATCCGGGGGCGCTTCTTCTTCTTTGATCATCTGCACTTTGTCTGGAATCTTGGTGGGGGTACGCAACTGGCCGTTGATGACTTCGCTCTGCATCTTCACCACCTTAACGGTAGCGGCTGCCGGCGGGGGTGGCGGTGGCGGCGGTGGCGGCGGCGCTACCAGGAAGGTCATCAGCTGCGTCTTGGGTAGCGCGTCGGTATAAATCAGAGGGATCAGGATCAGGATCCCGATGAGCATGACCTGCAGCGTGAAGGACATGACGGTGGTGCTCAACCGCTTGGTCTTGAACCTGTTGCCTGACTCAATGAGGCTGTCTTCAAACATGGGCTTCTCCTACACCAGACCCGTACTAGAACTTAGACACCGACCGCATCCTCTTTGCTCCCGGTCTTTCGACCTCTTGTTTCCGCGAGCTTTTGCCTCTGCGAACTCCTGCCTCTGCGGGCAGTGAAGATTCTACGCCACATGGCCCGGATTCAGGCCTTTACTTTTTCCTTCGGCTGCGTCGGGCCGTTGCCGGACCGCAGCGGCATGGCAACCGGCTTTTTGCCGCGCTCGCCCCGCCATTCCTGGTAGGCGACCAGAATCGGGGCGGCAATCGCGATCGAAGAATAGGTCCCGATCAGGATTCCGATGACCAGGGCGAAGCTGAAACCATGCAACACCTCGCCGCCGAAAAGGAACAACGCAAGCACGGTAAGGAAAGTTAGGCCCGCTGTCAAGATCGTTCGGCTTAAGGTCTGATTAATACTTTTGTTGACGATGTCGGCCAGCTTGTCCCGGCGGAGCAGCTTGATGTTCTCCCGGATGCGGTCAAACACGACGATGGTGTCGTTATTGGAGTATCCGATCAGGGTCAAGATGGCCGCGATCACGGTCAGGGATATTTCCCAGTTCAGCAGCGAGAAGGCGCCTACCGTAATCAGAGTGTCGTGGAAGACCGTCAATACGGCGGCGACACCGTAGATCCATTCGAAGCGGAGGCCCAGGTAGATGAGCATCCCGCCCAGCGAATAAAGGGTGGCCAAGATGGCTTGCTTGCGGAGTTGCTGTCCAACTTGCGGGCCGACAATCTCAACGTTGAGGATACCAAATTCCGAGACGTAGAAGTTGTCCTGGAGCGAAGCCACAGCCGCGGGATCGGCCACACTTTTCAGTTCATCAATCGAGCCAAGCACGCCGCCTTTCGTCTTGTCGCGATAGTCGACAATGGCCTGCGCCATGGCGGTATAGCGCGGGTTGGCGTCGGCGCCGCTGCCGAGGTGGAGCGGATCCTTCTCCAAAAGATAATTCGCGACGGTTAAGGAACTGGAGTTGTTAAGATCCTGCTTGCCCGGAGTGGCTTTGCTTTCGAGCGCCTGAATGATCTGGTTTTTACCCTTGTCGAGAGCCTGCTCGCTGGTCTCCTGAATATCGAGGGCGATCAGCACTTCGTTATTGGCGGATGGCCCGATGGCTTGAACGCGGGCGTTCTTCAGGCCGGCGCGCTCGATCTCAGAGTGGATGGCGGACGGATCGGGGGTGTGCGCGTACTTCACTTCGACAAGTGTGCCGCCGCGGAAGTCGACACCCAGCTTGACGCCATGCCAGAACGCCATGGAAAGCAGTCCGGCCACGCTGAAGACCAGCGAGAAGACGAGAAAATACCACTTTTTCCCGAGGAAATCGATGTTTGTGTTCTTAAAAAATTCCATAAAAACCCAGGTTTCAAGGTTGCAAAGTTTCAAGGTTTCAAAGTCAAAACAATCTCGGCCTGTGGTCCTTGAAACCTTGCAACCTTGAAACTTTGAAACCTCCTCTAGATACTCAGCGCTTCGCCTCGCTGCTTCCTGCTCAGCACCCAATCAAAAATCATGCGCGATACAAACACTGCCGTAAACAAGTTTGCGAGCAGACCGAACACCAGCGTCGTAGCAAAACCTTTTACCGGCCCCGTACCGAAGAGGAACAGAATCGCGGCGGAGACGATGGTGGTGACGTGCGTATCGACGATGGTGATCCAGGCGTGACCGAATCCCTGTTCCACAGCCGAAGGCGGCGTCTTGCCGTTCCTCAGTTCTTCCCGGATGCGCTCAAAAATCAGGACGTTTGAATCCACGCCCATGCCCACCGTCAGGATGACGCCGGCAATGCCCGGCAGCGTCAGCACCGCTCCGAAGTAGCCCATGAACCCGAGCAGGATGACCAGGTTCAGGATCAGCGCTATATCGGCGTTCACGCCCGCCCAGCGGTAGTAAATCAGCATGAAGATGAGGACGGCGAGCATGCCGACCATGGCCGCCCGAACGCCGGAACGAATCGAATCGGCGCCGAGCGACGGCCCGACCGTGCGCTCTTCCAGGTACTTGATGCCGGCCGGCAGAGCACCGGAACGCAGAGTCATCGATAGGTCCTGAGTCTCCTGCTCGGTGAACCGTCCGTTAATAACGCCGGTGTCATGAATGGCTTCTTTGATCACGGCCACTTCCTGCACCTTGTTGTCGAGAACGACCGCCAGGTAGTCGCCGACATGAGCGGAAGTGAAGGCGTAGAACTTGCGGCCACCCTCAGCGGTAAGGATAAAGCGTACCGCCGGCTGGCTATTTTCGTCGGTGGCCGGTTCCGCGGTACGAAGATCGCGGCCGGTCACAGCGGAAGCACGAGAGATTATGTACCAGGCTTCGCCGTTTTCGGTGTCGCGCTTGGAGCCGATGCTTTTGCCGGACATCAGGACAGCGTCCGGAGGCAGCACGCCGCCGTGCTCCTGTAAAGCCGCTTGCTCGCTGGAATAGGGCCCACCCAGCGATTGCTTGATTTCAAGCATCGCGGTGGACTGCATGATTTCCTTGACGCGCGCCGGATCGTCCACGCCCGGAAGTTGGACAAGGATCTGGTACTGGCCGAGGCCGTGCTCCTGGATCACAGGCTCGCTCACGCCGAGCTGGTCAATGCGGTTGCGGATGGTCTCGATGGCCTGGGCGACCGCGCGGTTCTTCAAATCGGCGAGGCCTTGGGCCTTCATCGAAACGGTCCAGGAATTCTCCGCGCCCGAGCTGGCGTCGTACTCCGCAGGAATAATGTTCTTGAAATCGCTGGTCTGATCCGGCGGAACGCCCTTGACGACGATCATTTCGGGATGGTTCACCGGATCGGGCTTGGCGATGTCGGCGTAATTGATCTTGTGCGTCCGCAAGTCTTCCTTGAGGCGCGCAAGCGCGTTGTCGGAGTCGACGTTGACCGCGTCGTTGACCTGCACCTGGAGGATCAGGTGCGTCCCCCCACGGAGGTCGAGGCCAAGGTGAATGTGGTCGGTGACCAATGCCAACGGACTGCGTCCCGACCATGCCCACGGAGGCCCGAAAATACCTGCCACGCACAGCAGCAGGAACCCGAAAATAACTGCCAACTTCCAACTGAGGTTCTTATTCATGAAAACAGTCGCTGGTCGCTAGTCGCTAGTCGCTCGCTAGAAGCCTCGGCTCCACGAAGACTAACAACTAGCGACTAAGATTTTCCTTCTTCCGCCGTCGTCACCGATACCACCGATGCGCGGCTGATTTCGAGCTTCAGATTGTCGGGCGGCACGCGCAAGATCAGCGCATCGTCCTTGAGGCTGATGATCGTCCCGCGCAGGCCGCCGCTGGTTACGATCTTGTCGCCATTTTTCAACTCGCTCAGCATGGCCTGCCACTTTTTCTGCTTCCGCTGCTGTGGCAGAATCAGCAGGAAGTAAAAAATGGCAAAGATGAACAGCAGGGGCGCCAGCCCGAGCAGACTCGTGCCACCGGGTAGTTGCAACCAAAACGCCAATCCGCCAGGCATGCCAGACAAAATGATTTCCACCGCCAAGTTGATCCTCTGTAACAAAATATCTGACTAAAACCGCAGCCGTCGGAAGCGCCCTTCGAGCCGGGCCGAACGGAACTCGGCACAAGTTTGCTTCTTTCGCCGCTTAACTTTCTCTGCTTAACTTTCTCTGCTTAGCTGCGGGAATTCTTTTCTTCTATGGCCGGAGACCTACAGCTTGCAGGCTAGAACCCGCGATGCCGCGCTCCGGTTTCGATCGGAACGGCACAGAAAGAAACGGACATTATCCCTAAGTTGAATAGAATGCAGGACGGCTCGCTAGGTGTCAAGGACGCTACGCCGAATTTACATCCGGGAACCGCCGGTGGTGGACGCGCGGCCTGCCCGGATCCACGCCCGGACGGTCCGCATGGTGGCCAGATAAAAGTGCAGGTTGTGGACCGTATTCAAAACCTGGGCCAGCAGTTCGTTCGAGGCGTAAAGATGGCGCAGGTAGGCCCGTGAATAACGCTGGCAGACGCGACAGTCGCAGGCGGGATCGAGCGCGCTTTGATCCTGCGCGTACCGGGCCTGCTTGATCGACACCCTGCCTTCGGAGGTGAACAGCAACCCATGGCGGGCGGCGCGGGTGGGGAGCACGCAATCCATCATGTCAACGCCCGACTGGGCGTACTGGGCAATCTCTTCGGGAGTGCCGACCCCCATCAGATAGCGCGGCTGGCCGGAGGGAAGATGCTCGAGGGTGGATTCGACGATGTCGCGGGTAAGCTCGCGCGGTTCGCCGACGCTCAGGCCGCCGATGGCATATCCAAGGAAGCCGATGTCGATGGTTCGTTCGGCGGATTCGCGGCGCAGGTCGGGGTCCATGCCGCCCTGGACGATACCGAACAATGCCTGGGTAGCCCCCGTGTGGGGACGGGGATCTGCCCCGTCCAAGCGGGGCGAAGCCCCGCTTCCACACGGTCGTCGTTGAAGAGCGCTGCTCTCCCACGGCACCTCGTGTTTGTGCTCTTCGAAATAATTCTTGCAGCGCTCGGCCCAGCGGAGAGTTAGTTCCATCGAGGCACGCGCGCGCTGGGGATCGGCCGGATACTCGGTGCATTCGTCGAAAGCCATGATGATGTCGGCCCCCAGGCCGATCTGCACTTCCATGGCTTTTTCCGGACTCAGAAAATGAGGAGACCCGTCCAGGTGCGAGCGGAACGCCACTCCTTCTTCGCTGACCTTGCGGAGATCGGTCAGGCTGAAAACCTGAAAGCCGCCCGAGTCGGTGAGGATGGATCGATCCCATGACATGAATCGGTGCAGCCCGCCCATCTGGCGAACGGTTTCGACACCAGGACGCAGATAAAGATGGTAGGTATTGCTGAGCAGAATCTGGACGCCGAGTTCTTCGAGCACATCCTGCGAGACGCCCTTGACCGAAGCCAGGGTTCCGACCGGCATGAACACAGGGGTCTCGACCTCTCCGTGAGCAGTGATGAGCTTGCCGGTGCGGGCGGAGCCGCGGGTGGCTTCAATCTGCAGGTGAACAGGCACGGGGGGATTGTAACGGAATTGTAGAAGTCAGAGGCCAGATTGCAGAGGTGAAACCGCCACGCACATCAATGAATGTAATCTCATTTGATTTCGTCAGCTGGCCATACAGTACGGGCCGAACAATGAATGCTATCAAAACTACCAACGTGCAACCGCGCAAGGGTTCTCGTTCTTCGCAGTCTTACCGGTTGAAAAGTGAAAACTAAGATGACCATAGAACGAGACGGCTTTCCCATCTTGCTTCATGGGTCGAAAGGTCCAGTTCTTGGCCGCATCAATCGCAGAACTGGCAAGCATCGGATGCCCGCTAATGAAGCGTACGCACACGACTTGTCCCTTGGTGTTAACTAGGATGTCCACGAAGACGTATCCATCAATTCTGGCTTGACGTGCCAGAGCAGGCATTCGGGGTGCCGTACAGTGGGTCGCGCTCTTAAGCAGGGCGTCAGTGTTTAGCCAAATCGGCTTTCCATCTTTGTCCGCAAGCAACGGCTCTTCAGATGCACATAAGCCTTTAGGGGCTGCACTGCTCAGCTTTGAAATGATCTCTGCCGTCTGTGCAGCGTTGGGCAGTGAGAACGTCCACGTTAGCACGACAAGGAGAAAAGTCCGGCAAATCAGCCCCATGCTTGTTATAGACACCAGGTATCTCGCACTGGCTCCTACCTCGACTCTATTGCTGTTGACCCCATTTCACCGGCGATCAACCGACTGGCGAAACTCGTCCACCGGTTTTCACCTCTGCAATCTGACCTCTAACCTCTGACCTTACTTCGCATACAGATTCTTAACCACCTCGCCGCCCTTCATCACGAACTTCACTCGTTCAAGCGTCGTGACATCAGCCAGCGGATCCCCGTCCACAGCGACGATGTCGGCCCACTTGCCCGGCTCAATGGTGCCGATCTTGTCGGACCAGCCCAGCAGATCGGCATCGTTAATAGTTGCCGCCTGGATAGCCTGCAGCGGAGTCAGTCCCAGCTTCACCATGACGGCGAATTCATGCGCGTTGAGGCCGTGCGGATACACGGCGGCATCGGTGCCGAAGCCGACTTTCACTCCCGCGGCAAACGCGCGCGCTACATTCTTGCGCGCGGCGGGCATCACTTCTCGTCCCTTGGCGATCAGCTCGGGCGGCGTGCCGATCCGCTCAGCGTTTTCGAGAAACCAATCGCCGAGGTAAAGGGTCGGCACAAGATAAGTGCCATTCTTCTTCATAGTGGTGATAGCCGCGTCGTCGATGTAGGAGCCGTGCTCGATCGAATCCACGCCCGCCTCCGATGCCCAGCGGATGCCCTCGGCGCCATGCGCGTGCGCCGCGACCTTGCGGCCGAGTCGGTGCGCATCGGCCACGATGGCCTTCATCTCTTCGAGCGTGTATTGCGAATTCTGCGGATTGTCGCCATGCGAGAGCACGCCTCCGGTGGCGCAGATTTTGATGACGTCGGCGCCGTACTTAATGATCTCGCGCGTCTTATGCTGGACGGCTTCGACGCCATCGGCCACACCTTCGCTCTGCACGTGAGCCTCAAACGGCAGCAGATTGTTGTCGCAGTGGCCGCCCGTAATGCTCAGGGCCGGACCGCTGACCAGCATGCGCGGTCCGGGGACGTCGCCGGCGTTGATGGCATCGCGCAAGGCGACGTCGCTGAAGCCGCTGGCCCCCACGTTGCGGATGGTCGTGAAACCGGCTTCGAGCGTGACGCGGGCATTGCGTGCTCCAGTCAGAGCCTCGCGCGGCACGGAAATCGCGAGGCGCGAATAGCCGAAGTTGGGAGTGAACGTGATGTGCGTGTGCGCGTCAATCAATCCGGGCAGCACGGTGGCGTTCGACAAATCGACGACCTGCGCTCCGGCGGGGACTTGCGTGTCGGGGCCAACGCTCGCAATCTTATCGCCCTGGATCATGATGGTTTGGTTGGCGAGCGTCTTGCCGGTTTTCACGTCGAGCAGGCGTCCGGCATGGATGACCACCGTCTTCGGCGCAGGCGCAGCTTGCTGCGCCCAGCACACGTTGATGCAAAAGAGTGAAAAGACACACGCATACAGGTACCGGCTGAGCTTCATTCCATCCCCCACTGAGAATTGAGTCTTGGCCGAGTACCTTACAACTTCGGGGAGGGGAACGGCAACCTCTATCGGAGTTTTATTGCGGACTTTTATTGTGCTGTCCGGCAATTCGCAGGACAAGTAGAAAGGCTTTGAAGGGGCGCNNTGGCGGCGCGGCTGAAGCCGCGTCCCTTCAAGCTTCGCGAGTTGATCAACGCACTCCTGACTCAGCAAACTATCGAAAGATGCGGGAGGTATCGGCAGGAAACTCTACCAGCGTCATGCCCGCATTCCCGCGATCGAGATCTTCATCCTTGCTGAGAAAAGCATAGCGCTGGCGCAGATCCTGCGAGCCCGGGTCGAAGATGCTCCAGTTTTCGCCGGGCACCACCTTGAGCACTTTGCCTTCGCGCTGCCACTCGGCCATCTGTTCGCGAATCGCGGTGCGGATTGCGCCGCCCTTCCCCGAAGATCCGTACCCATGAATGATCTTCACCACCGGCCCGCTCGCTCCCCGCGGCGCATACAACGACTCCAGCAACCGCCGCTTCGCCTGCTCAACCGTAGGCATCCCCGCCTTGAGGTTCAGGACAATCAGTTTTGTTTGTGAAGGCGCGGCCACAAGCTTGTATTCTACGAGCCGCGATACACGGGCGACATTTTTTTGTGAATTGTCGTCTTGTTGAATTGTCATCCCGATTAATGAATTGTCATCCTGAGCGAAGCGAAGGACCTGCTGTTCGCCGCAATATGCAGATCTCTCGAGATGACAAAATCTGCTGAATTGAGAAACTATAACGGATAACGCCGCCAACCCGGTCCCGAATGGAGTGCGAGCCATCGCCGCGTTGTTCGCTCTCTGCGGGATTCATCTGGGGATCGCGGGCGGGTTGATGCTGGTTCGTCCGGGCACGGTATCGATGTCGGCAGGCGCACCGCTGTTGTTCGGACTGGAACTGGCAGGGCCGTACATGTTCCTGCTCATGGCGGTCGTCGGAGGCGGAGTCGCGTGGGGTCTCGTGGAACTCAATAACATCGTCCGCCACGCCTCATTGCTGATCGCCATCACAGGAATCGTAATGCTGGTACCGTCAGTTTCGGCCGCAACCGTCATGGTTCAACCAAAAGCGCTCGCGTTCGGCGGGCTGGGGATTATCGTGCGGGTAATGGTGGCGTGGTATCTGTCGCGAGGAGAGATTGCCGATCAGTTCAAAGCGCCACCACGAACCACGTAGGGGCAGAGGCAGGCGAGGAAACTAGCTATTATCTAAGTATATCTGATAGATATTGAAAAACTAAATATCGCACTTATGTTTCACGTGAAACAGTTTTGAATGCAAACAAAGGACTTAGCTCCGTCGAGCTTCGCTCGACCTGGACGGGCGAGACGCCCGTCCCCACACAACCTTCACCACGCGAGCATTACTTCTTCGCCCGCGCCGGCTCGTTCTCCCCCTCCCGCTCGCTGACCTTGAACGTCATCTTCCCCGCTTTCTTGTCGGCGTCCACGATCACGTGGTCGCCGTGCAGCACCTCGCCGTCCAGAATTTTCAGCGCCAGCGGATCCTGCACCAGCTTTTGAATGGCGCGCTTCAGCGGACGCGCTCCGAAGTTGGGATCGTAGCCTTCGGTGAAGAGCAGTTCTTTGGCGGCGTCGGTCAGCTCCAGCGAAATCTTGCGGTCGGCAAGCAGGCGGCGCAAGTCTTCGAGGCGCAGCTCGACGATCTTGACCAGCTGTTCCTTGCCGAGCGGATGGAAGATGACGATGTCGTCCACGCGATTGAGGAACTCAGGTTTGAAATGTCCGTGCAGCGCCTCCATCACCTGCTTTGAGGCGCGCTCGAAGCCATCGGCGGTGCGAATGTTTTCCGACTGCAGGTACGACGAGCCCAGGTTCGAGGTCATGATGATGACCGTGTTCTTGAAGTCCACCTTGCGGCCCTTGCCGTCGGTGAGGCGGCCGTCATCCATGATCTGCAGCAGGATGTTGAACACGTCGGGGTGCGCTTTCTCGATTTCGTCGAAGAGCACGACTGCGTAAGGATGCCGCCGCACCTGCTCGGTGAGCTGTCCACCTTCTTCGTAGCCGACGTATCCCGGAGGCGCGCCGATCATTCGCGACACGGCATGTTTCTCCATGTATTCGGACATGTCGATGCGCACCATGGCGCGCTCGTCGTCGAAAAGAAATTCGGCAAGCGCGCGGGCGAGCTCGGTTTTGCCGACCCCGGTTGGCCCCAGGAAAATAAAAGACCCGATCGGCCGCTTGGGATCGCTCAGCCCGGCGCGCGATCGGCGGATGGCGTTGGCCACGCGTTCGAGCGCCGCGTCCTGTCCGATGACGCGCAGCCGCAACCGGTCTTCCATGTTGATGAGCTTCTTGACCTCGCCCTCAAGCATCTTCGAAACCGGAATGCCAGTCCACTTCGAAACAATCCCGGCGATGTCCTCCTCGTCGACTTCCTCCTTCAACATCCGTGCCTGTGTAGAGCGGACACTCTTGTCCGCTGCCTTTTCCGTGAGCTTAGTCAACTCGCTTTCCGCCTGCCGAATCAGCCCATACCGAATCTGCGCCACGCGCTCCAGGTTCCCCTTACGCTCCTCAGCAGCTTCTTCGATCTTGAGCTGCTCGAGCTTTTCTTTGAGAGCACGAGCCTTCGCGATAACATCTTTTTCCAGCTTCCACTTGGCCTTCAGGGCATTCGATTGTTCGCGAATCCCAGCCAGCTCCTTCTCAACGAGAGCAAGGCGCTCCCTGGAGTTGGCGTCGTCTTCTTTCTTCAGCGCCTGCTTTTCGATTTCGAGTTGCGTGGCCCGCCGTTCGAGCTGATCGATTTCGGTGGGCATGGAATCGATCTGGATGCGCAGCGAGGCGGCGGCTTCGTCGATCAGATCGATGGCCTTGTCGGGCAGGAAGCGGTCGGAAATGTAGCGATGCGACAGTGTCGCGGCGGCGACGATGGCCGAATCTTTGATGCGCACGCCGTGATGCACTTCGTACTTTTCCTTCAGCCCGCGCAGGATGGCGATGGTGTCCTCAACGTTCGGCTCGCCGACGAAGACGATCTGGAAGCGGCGTTCGAGCGCGGCGTCTTTCTCGATGTACTTGCGATACTCATTGAGCGTGGTGGCGCCGATGGCGCGCAACTCTCCGCGGGCGAGCGCCGGCTTCAGCATGTTCGAGGCGTCGATGGCCCCTTCGGCTGCCCCGGCGCCGACGAGCGTGTGCAACTCGTCGATGAAGAGGATGATCTTGCCCTGCGAGTCTTCGATCTCCTTCAGGACGGCCTTCAAACGGTCTTCGAATTCGCCGCGATATTTCGCGCCGGCGAGCATGGCTCCCAAATCGAGCGCGACGACGCGTTTGTTCTTCAGGGCTTCGGGCACGTCGCCGGAGACGATGCGCTGCGCGAGGCCCTCGACGATGGCAGTCTTACCCACTCCCGGCTCGCCGATCAGCACCGGATTATTCTTGGTGCGCCGCGAAAGCACCTGCACGACGCGGCGAATTTCTTCATCACGGCCGATGACGGGATCGAGCTTGCCGCGTCGCGCCTGCTCGTTCAGGTCGCGGGCATAACGCTCGAGCGCCTGATACTTGGCTTCGGGATTCTGGTCGGTGATGCGCTGTGATCCCCGGACAGCGGTGAGCGCCTTCAAGATGGCGTCGTGGGTCGCGCCGTGACGAGCCAGCAGCTCCTGCGCTGAATCTCCGTGCTTCAGATCGCGCTTTAGACTGGTCAACGCCAGCAGCATGTGCTCGGTCGAGACGTATTCGTCCTTGAAAGCGTCGGCTTCCTTAAAAGCCCTCTCGAGAACTTGATCGATCTGCGCCGACATGGACGGCTGCTGCACGCCGCCACTGCCCGAGACTTTAGGCAACTTCTCAATTTCTTTGTAGAGGTCGCTGAGCACGGCTTGCGGTCCGATGCCGATTTTTTCGAGCACGGGCGCAACGATGCCTTCTTTGTCTTCGACTAACGCGGCCAGCAGATGGAGCGGGGCGAGTTCCGGATTGCCGTGCTCGGAGGCGAGTTGGTTTGCGCGCTGGACGGCTTCTTGCGCTTTGACGGTGAACTTGTCCCAACGGATGGGCATGGGCAAACCTTTCTAATGAGAGCTATTTATTTCTGTAGGATGTGTTTCAGCGTAAGGTCTATCTCCTCGATAAGAACGTCCGAGAACTCTGTCTTGTCAGCCTGCCACTTCCTTTTGAGTTTTGCTAACATGCGCTCCGTAAAGTCGTAATAGCGGGGAAAGTTGCGGAGTTCGAAGATGGCAGCGGCTTGCTTGTCGACGTACGAAAGTCCGTCCACTTTTTCCGGTGCCACAACCCACGCAATGACTTTGTGGAAGGCCTGGAACTGGCGTTCGGCTGCCTCAGCTTTACGTTGCGATATTTGTAGGATGGTAGACCAAATGAACGCAACAGCAGCTCCAAAGATGCTGAGAGTTGCCGTATTGGACGACAGCCAGCCCGCTAGCTGAGTCATGGTGCCTCCGATGAGCGCTCGATTTTCAAATTACCAATTTCAAATTGCCCATTACAAACAAATCGGGAGGCGCAATTTCTCGCCTCCCGCTGAGTCTACATCCGCCCACGTAGCGGCGGACGCATTCGTCCGCCCGCCGGCCAAACTCGACATCACTTACGCGGCTTTGCTGGCGCTCTTGGGCTCTTTACCTTCCAGCGTCTTCTGCCCGCCGACGTTTACCTTGATCTGCTTCGGCTTGGCTTCGGCTTTCTTGGCCAGCTTGATCTTCAACACGCCCTTGTCGTAGTCGGCCTGAACGTTGTCATGGTTGACTGTGCTGGGGAGGCTGAAGGTGCGGGTGAAGCTGCCGTACTGACGCTCCACGCGCCGGTAGTTCTCTTCTTTTTCATCCTTCTCGAACTTGCGCTCGCCGTGCACGGTCAGCGTGTTGTTCTCGATGCGGACGTCGATGTCCTTCTCGTCGATTCCCGGCACTTCGATCTTCAACGTGACGTTGTGCTCGTCCTCGTAGACGTCCACGGGCGGAGCGAATGCGGTCGAGGTTAGAGATTCATCCTGCCCTTCCGGCCCACGGGGGTCGCGGAACAAACGGTTCATGCGGTCTTGCAGGGTGACGAACTCACGGAAAGGGTCATAACGCGTAAACATGGTCATAACGTAAATCCTCCTACTTGAAGTTCATTCGGGGAGCTTTCGGAAGCTCCCAGGTTCTTAATTAGTGTCAAGTAAGCATAAAATCTTAGTGTATTATTGTCAAGTGTTGTATCGTGTTATTTGTCAATTGCTTACGCTCAATATCAGGCACTGGAGGTAGCTGGTTTCGGGCACATTCAGCAATATTGGGTGGTCCTTCGCGGCTCCGCGGTTCTCGACTACGCGCAGGGATTTGTGGGCGTCGCGGGCGGCGTCGGCGACCATTTCGAGGAAGTCCTGAGCGCCGACATGGAAGGAGCAGGAGCAAGTGACCAGAATCCCTCCCGACCGCAGCATCTTCATGGCACGCAGGTTGAGCTCCTTGTAGCCACCCAAAGCCTTTTCCAGGTCGCGCTTGGTCTTGGCGAATGCCGGCGGATCGAGAACGATGGTGTCGTAGCGCCGGTTCGCGGCGGAGTACTCCCTTAAGAGGTCGAAAGCGTTGGCCTCGATCCACTCCAGTTCGCGGCCGTTCAGAGTGGCGTTCTTTTCCGCCATTTCGAGCGCCGGACGCGAGCTGTCGATTCCGGTGACGCTCGAACACTTCGCGGCGGGGTGCAGAGCGACGTGCAGCGCAAATCCGCCCTGGTAGCAGAAAGCGTCGAGGGCTTCGCCGTGCGCGTATCGCGCCGCGGCGGCGTAGTTTTCCCGCTGATCGAGAAACGCGCCGGTTTTCTGGCCTTCGAGGCCGTCGTAGTGGAAGCGGACGCCGCTGGTTTCGTTGCCACTCGTTTCTTCGCTGTTCGTGTGCCCGCCATTCATCTTCTCGCCGTTCATGCTGATGACGGTCGAACTCTTCTCCCCCCAACGCAGTCCGGACTGGAGCGGGGGCAATTGCTCAAGTTCTCGAATGCGGGCGTCCACGCGCTCGACGATTCCGGCCGGTTGCAGTTCTTCGCGTAGCGTTTGCAGGATGGCTTCGCGCACGGGGGCGGCGTCCATGGCTTGGGTGAGGATTTGCATCGAGAGCACGTCGCTGTAGCGATCGACGATGAGGCCGGGCAGAAAGTCAGCTTCGCTGAAGACGATGCGGTACGCATCGGTATTGGAGACGAGTTCCTTCCGGTAGGCGATGGCGGCACGAATGCGCTCCGCGACCAGGGCAGGCAGATCGGCCACTGAACCGTGAGAAATCATGCGGATGGCGATCTGCGACGAAGAACTGTAGAGCGCGGTGCCCAGAAATTTTCCGCGCGGATCGAGGACCCGAACGACCGAGCCGGGCGGCACATCTTTGGCCTCGGCGACATCCGAGCGGTAGACCCACGGATGGCGGCCTTGCAGGCGGGCGACTCCTCGGGAAGAAAGTTTTACAGAAGGCTCCGCGTGCTTGGCGGAAACGGCGGGTTTTTTCGGCATGGATTCATGCTATACCGCAGCCTTACATTGTGGGTGCCCCACACATTCGCGCTCTTTGCGAATGTGTGGGTGTGCGCGCCACCCGACTCTTCAGGGTGGCGCGTACAAGCCCCAGGCGCCGCCTTGACCTTTTTCATCACTTCCAACCATGACCGACGTCACAGACATCTAACCCCGCCCGATGCGAGAATGACTTTCTGATTGGGGCAGTGAAGAGGTATGCCCGTCTCCCAAGACGGACCTCGAAGCTGCCCCAAACCCATTTTCAGCGCTCTTTGACAACCTAAGTCCTTATTCCGGAATATTTTCCATATAAGTCCTTTAAACTCAAAGATTTTGAGTGTTTTAGCCTGTAACTCTATGATTCCAATAGATAGGGGGGAGGGGGGGTACCCGTGAAACGCGGGCTAATACCTTCCGAGTAAACAGGCAAGGAACAAGACGCGAAACGTGGGGCAGCCGCAGTTAAGCTCGCATCACGAGGCCATTCAGATTCCGTTTGCGTGAGGCCAGTTCTCCCGAAGTGGGAGGCGCGCCGACACTGGCCGTCACCGCGCCTGACATCACCTTCTGCCACGCCGCCTGGAATTGCTCCATCTCGGGCGCGGTTCCTACCGTGATGCGCGCGTAGGTCGGCCACACCGGCCAGATGCGTCCGATGAACACATTTTGTTTTGCCATCGCGTCGATCGCGGCCTTCGCCGGCCGTTTCGTGTCGAGCATGAAGCAGTTCGATTGCGAGGGAACGTAGGAGTATCCGTTGCGGTCGAGCCAGGCAAAGACCTGGCCGCGGATGCTGGCGTTGATGTGCTTGCGCTCGGGCACCAGTCGCGCGTCTTTCAGGCTGGCCGATGCGGCGACGAGCGCGGTGATCGGCAGGAAATTCCAGCCGCCATAATTTTCAATTTTTTCCAGCAGGTCGGGGCGGCCGAACGCGGCGCCGCAGCGCAGGCCCGCCATGCCGTAAATCTTGGAGAAGGTGCGCAGCAGGATCACGTCCTTGCCCGCTTTCACCAGGTCCATCACCGAATCCCCGTCGGCAAAATGAATGTAGGCTTCGTCGACCAGAACGACCGAACCCTTGGGCTTGTTCTCGACCAGGTATTCGATATCGGAATGACTGGTCAGCGTGCCGGTCGGATTGTTCGGGCTACAGACATAGAACACGCCCGCGTCGGGAGCCGCGGCCAGCATCGCCTTCACATCGTGCGTGTAGCTTTTCGTCAGCGGGACCTTCACTACCTTCGCACCGACGGCATTGGCAGCGAACATTCCGGCTTCGTATCCCGGATCGGCAGTCACATAGCTGCGCTGCGGCGAGGCGAACGCGGCGACCGTGTGATGCAGGGGTTCGCTCGATCCGGGATAGACGTGAACCTGTTCCAGCTTCAGTCCTTCCGTTTCCGCGAGCGCCTTCACCAGATCGTCCGTGAGCCAGTCGGAATAACGGCCGCCCTGCGGGACGATGGCGGCTGCCGCCTCGCGCGCCGAAGCACTGGGCCCGAGCGGGTTTTCGTTGGCGTCAATCCGGATCGCATCTTTCGGAGCGTTGTGCACGCGAGCGTGCGCGAGCATCGGTTCGGTCACGATGCGCAACGCTAGCGCGGCGGATGCGGCGGCAGACAGGCTGAGAAACGAACGGCGGGATGCGGAAGGAAGGCTGAAATCGTGGTCTTGGGGGGCCATCACTCACCTCGTGGGGGCAATCTTACCGCAAAATCCTTTGCAAATTATGGCCGATCGTCTTATGCCAATCGTCGCAGAATGAGGGCGGAGCAACACTCGCGTTTTCCCGTGTCCGGGTTTGTGAGTCCGCTCTAGCGGGCAGCCGGTTGTTCCGCCGGAGAGGCGGAGTGGTCCTTGTGGCTCGCTCTGTGCTCGCGCCGGATGGCCAGCAGATCTTTATGAAGAAGGTCGAGCGCATTCGAGGGTATTTCGGAACCCCACTCGTCGATTTCTTTTTCTTCCCAATGGCCGTTGAGACGGAGGGCGGCGTCGGTTAGGTCCTCGGGAAACGCCAGGCGGTAAGTTCCTTCGCGCAGCAGCACAGCGCCGACCTGGCGTCCGGTGTGCATTTCGTAGATGCGCCGGGTCGAACTGCCGCCGCTATTGGTAAACACCAGCAGCACTTCGCCTTCCTCGCCGTAATCCGGACGGTAGAACCAGGCCTGCGGCGCATCCGCCTTGGGGCGCGCGCGTTTCCTCCCGGTAACCGTCACCACTTCCTGCTCCGGCTTCACTTCGTTGGCGGGATTGAAGTAATAAATTCTCGAGCACGATTCGCAGACCATTACCGTCTCGCCATTCCGCACTTCGTTATAGGTCTGCGGCCGCAGCATCACCTGGCAGCCCATGCATTTGTGGTCGCGGACTTCGGCCAGTCCGCTGCCGCGAAACTTCGCCACGCGCTCATATTGACGGAGAATATCTTCAGAAATCCCGTGGCGCAGCGCGTCGCGCTTGGTGTTCCACTCGGAGAGCTTCTTCTGATCTTCGGCGGTAACTTTTCGCGCGTCTTCTTTTTCCTTTTCGATCTCGGCCGTCTCCGCCTTGAGCTCGGCCTCCGCCGCTTTGACTTCTTTTTCGCGCACGTCGACGTTGACCATCACCTCCAGGATGCGGTCCTCGTTGAGACGGATCTCCTGCTCGGCAAACTGGATCTCGTGCAGCAGCGCTTTGTACTGGTCGTTGGTTTTAACGTCGAGAGACTGGTCGCGATACTTGGAAATTTTGCCTTGCAGATCTTTAATGTTGGCTTCGAACTTCTTGCGGTTGGCGTCGTCGCTCTTGGCTGCAGTCCGCACCTTTTCCAGGTGCGCCTTGGTCCCAGCCAGCTTTTGCTCGATCAGTGCCGTGCGTTTCGGCAGGGCGGCGATTTCTTCATGCAGTCTGCGGATCTCTTTGTCCGCCACCTGCAACTCCAGCAATTTATCGATATCAGGAAGCATCGGCCCCAAGCATCACACTACGATTCTAGCACGCGAGAGGGGACGGCCTTGCTGGTGTGGTGACGGGGCTGTGCCCCGTCCCGGCGGGGCGAAGCCCCGCCACCACACAAACTCCGCCTGGCAGGCCGGCAACCGTTGAAGAGCGGCCCTTGCCTTCGTTATCATGGAGCCGGAATGGCCTTTCCCATCAAAGTCTGCGCGATCTGCTCAGAAGAGTTCGAGCTGAAGCCCGACAAACCCGGTTTCGCCAATCGCTGCCCAGCCTGCAGCGCTCCCGAACAAATCGACTCCGCCACCGAGCGCACGCCAGCCGACGAACGCAAGACTGACAGAGAAGCAAACGAGGCCCGCCGCCAAGCCATTCGCGACCTTCTTTACCGCAAAGACAGCTGACTTTGTTTTGAAGGGGCGCGCCTTCAGGCGCGCCGTAAGGACCTCAAAAAATACCGCCCCGCGGGTGCCCCATCCTTCCGCGCACTTTGCGGAAGGGTGGGATTCCACGGAAGTCGCCCGCTTGGGAGTCAACTGGTTATAAAGTGGTAACCCATTGTTTTACGGGTACCCCCCACCCCCCCTATTTTTTAATCTATTAGAATCATAGAATTAGCCGCAAAATATTCAACTCAAAGGACTTATATGGAAAATATTCCGGAATAAGGACTTAGGGGAGATTCGTTGGCTTCGGGCAGGATTTTGTCAGCGGGTTCGCCCCTTCGACTACGCTCAGGGTCACGCCCGCCAAGCGCCTCACGTTATCAAAGAGTAACTGACCCCTCATGGGGCTGGAGCAGCTTCGAGGGCCGCCCTCGGGGACGACACACCTCGGCACTGCTACAGGTCATGAGACATTATCGCGCCGATTGGGTTGGAGGTCTGTGATGGCGCTCACGGGTTGGGTGTGATGAAAAAGTCTGGGCAGTGTGCCGCCCGCAAGCCTATATCTGAGTTCGCCAGAAATACGCCGCCTCACGACTGCGAATCTTCGGCTTCAGCGGCCAGTGCAAGACCCGGCCCGGTTGCGGAATCGGGTTCCCCCGAGTCTAGGGCCGGGATTGGCTTCAACGACGAACCCATCAGCCCTTGAAGGTCGCCATGCATACCACTCGTGTTCGCGATGACAAGATCAAGTTGCTTTTCCCGCTTGGCCCAGTGTCGCATGGTAGTACGCTTCTCCTCATCCAGCCCTTGCTTCATCCCGATGAAACCACGCATTATTGCCTCAACACGATTGGCGAAATCAGCACCGGTGACGTAGTTGAAAAGCGCTTCCACGGTTTCGTTCTTGCTTGCGACTGCACGTTTTGTTTGCGCGACCTCTTCGATCCCGACGCGAAGCGCAGCAACGAGTCCGGGCACATATCGCGGCGAGGTAACCCAAACGCCATCCTGTCTTCCAAAGTGTTCTATTTCCTTAGCAGCCCGTGGCGCAAGTACGATTTGTATCAGGGTATCGCTCTAGCATACCGTAAGTGTCGTGTTATGAATGCGCCTTTAGGCGCTGGTTTTGGGCGCTGGAGTTTCACCACAGGCTGCTAGGCAGGACGTCTGTCACGAGTACTGCTATGTCCGCTCTGGCGCGCTGCTGGTCATCCTTCAGCTTCGAAATCCAGGCATCGCTCCAATTCTTTGTGTGCTTCGCCTCCCAAATAATCAGCCCACAGCAAGCCCCAAATCGATTGTTTACCTTATGAAGGACGTCCGCTCCGTGCACCCCTTTAGGTACGGGAAGGATTTCATCTGAGCGGCAACAATCTCGCAGTACCTCCTCCAGTTCGAGTTCCAACACCTCGCCCTGGGTCTGTTGCGATCCTTGTTGTAGCTTCCGGTTCAGGTCCTCGTTCATTCTCAAAGCATCTTTCAGCTTCTGATCCTTTTCGGCGTCTTTTAGACGGTGCTGTTCAGCGGCCTGCCCCATAGCTTCTTCTCGAATACTCTCGCGCTCGGCATCTACTTTGCGCGCAACATCCAGTTCAAGGTTCTTTTTTGCAGCTTCTAGCTCGCGCTTCTCTTTCCGTAGTTGGAGTTCGTTGGCCAAAACTGTTTTTAGCTTTTCTTCCTTTTCTGCCGCATCTTGCTCCAGATCCTTCAATTCCAGGGAGACTTCCTCGCGAGCTTTCTCAAGAGCTTCCTTACTAAGTTTGGCTTTCTGGGCGGCTAGCTTCTTTGCAACCCGATCGTCGATGTCTTGCTCTGCCTCTGCCAATTTGGCTTCTCTAGCCTGCAAGCCTTGCTCTTTTGACAGGAGGGTCTTTTGTTCGTTTGCTAGCTCGCGCTTCACTTCCGCGCGGGCTTGCTCAGTAAGTTGATGGTGGAGGGTTTCGGTGATCGGGATGATCTCGCCGCATTTTGGGCACTTGATGCTGTCACTCGACGATCTGTCGGAGTTTTTCATATGCACCTCAGTCGAAGAAGTGTTATGTGTAGGTATGCGCCCTCGCTCAACGACAATTTGCACCATTTGCACAACATCTTCCGCAATCAGGCAGCGGGCGGTTCAAGAAGTGTGCCAAAATAGATAAAGTTCATAGCCTCGGTAAACGCCTGCGGCAAGGCGCCCTGATTGACGAGCTCCTCAACTTTCGCAACGGCCATCGACCGCTTATTCCTCTTCGGGGCCTGATAGCCCAGGGTGCTTTCGAGGTCGTTAGGGCCTAAGAAGTGAATCGGCGCAGGCGGATTGGAGTCGCCCGCAGCAGCCGCGATCTTCAGATTGTTTTCAGTGGCATTGGGATTGTTCCTGTCCTCGTCATGGACGACCCGGTAAGAGATAGAAAAAGCATTTAGAATACGCTGAAAACCCGGAATGCTAGGTTTTCCATCGCAGTCAACAGGGGTGACTTCCCGACGGAGTCTCGGGTGCCGCTCGAAAAGACCGGTGAGTTCTGCTGCCCGTTCAAAGGCCGCAATTGCGCTGGACTCCTCAAACAAGACCACATGATTTGAAAAGAACAGTTCATTTACTGCTGGGTTGAAGCGGGCCACGGTTTTCAATCGTTCTCGCTCCCGATGGTTTCCGTCGCCGGGAAACAGATCCTGCGTGACCTGATGTCCGGACACTCGCCCGTCCACGGCCTTAACCATACAGACAATAGACTTGTACTTATCTGCAATGTCGAGGAAAACGGGTGAGTGCGTGCAGCACGCAACCTGTACACGCTGTTGCGAGGCAAGACGATACAAAACGTCTCGCATTCGCCGTTCCATCTGAGGATGCATGTAAAGTTCTGGCTCTTCGATGATCAGCACCGTTGGTCTGGTACTGACCACGGCGCCGGCCTCATCGGGCTCATTTTGGACGTCGGCCAAGAGCTGCAAGAGCGTCATTATGAGCGTACGTTGCAAGCCGTGCCCTTGATGTGTGACGAGGGTTTCAATGCCGAGATGTGGATCACGTATTACCAGAGACGTGCTTGGCAATAAAAGAGAACGCAATTCTAACGGCTCGGTCTTGATGAATGCCTGCCCGCCAATCACTTCATTTAGGCCCTGGCTAATACGCTCCTGTAGCACACGGATTTCGTCGGCCTGATGTTCCGGATGTGCCGCGTCCGGACGAAACAGCTCCATCACATCGTCAAGCGCGGTCTTTAAGCGCTGGACCTCGGCACGCTTGGAGAGCTTGCGCTCGACGATTAAGTTAATAAGTTTGCCGTAGGTCGAGGCGTCTTTGGCATTGGTTTCGTCAGAAGCCTCGTGAACTGCTCGAACATAAATTGCTCGCGGAATAATAGAATTGGCATTTGATTTCCAGTTTCCGCCACCGCCAGGATTGGCGATCCAATCTGCCGCAGTCTGTTGAACAAGATCAGGATGTTGTTGGCGAACCAGTTGTTTGAGTGCCTCCCGCGCCTCATTGTTTGGCTTAGCGGGAAGATTTGGAATTTGTTGAATGAGTGGCTCATAATCGGCCGGAAAAGACTTCCAGCTTGTGGCGGGATCAGGCCAGTTAGCCAGCTTTTCCTCGGACGAGTAGGAATAAAGTTGTTCTTTCCAACTGCCCTTCTCAGCATCACCTGCCTTGCCTTTCTCAAACCAAAACTTCTTCTTTAACACCCATTCGTCACCGTTCATCCGGCCTTTGACCGCAACTTCAGATTTGTCTTCGTCCGTCAGCTGGTCGAAATATCCGGTGAGTTCGATTGCGTTGTCCGGGCCAGTTTCATACTTGTGAAACAGAGCTGTGTCTTTGATCGAACTGCCACTGAGAAACCAGTCAAGGGCCAGCAGCACGCAAGACTTGCCACAATTATTCTCCCCAATCAGGACCAATAGATCCTGCCAGTCTATCGCTACATTCTGAATCGCCTTGAAGTTCTTGACCTCGAACCGTCTCAAACGCACTTCACACCTCCGTGGTTCGGCGAGAAAACGAAAAAAGGGCCATAGCTTCCGCTATGACCCCCTCGGTCGGGATCATTATCTACCAGTCTCGACTAAAGATACATAGACCACTTTGGTGCTAGCGGGGTTGGGGGTAGGAGTGTGGCGCGGGCGCTCCCCCCCCCCGCGAGAGGCCAGCGGCTGAGGATTCGTTGAGGACGCTTCAGAGTTGGTTGAAATCGTCACAATTTGGGTGGGTTCTGGTCATAAGACAAAGTCAAAATCCTAACAGGCTGCGGAAGAAGTATTTTCTGCGCCACAGCCTGACCGCAGCGGCTAGAGCATTTTCACAGATAC
>PKUV01000101.1 GCA_003131315.1 Acidobacteriaceae bacterium | reverse complement strand
TATGTGAAAATGGTATAGCGCTGGTCCTGCAAGTTCTTCCGCAGACTTTCATCGGGCCCACGGCGGGCGTGGTGAATGATCGGCTGCGGCGCAAGCACGTCATGATCGCGGCGGATATCGGACGCATGTTGATCGTGCTCTGCATGCTGCTGATTCGCTCGAAAGAAATGGTGTGGGTGGTCTATCCGCTGCTGATGGCGGAGACGTTGCTGGTCGCTTTTTTTGAACCGGCGCGCAATGCCGTGATCCCAAACATTGTGGCGCGGGAAGACGTGGTGGTGGCAAACACGCTCTCCTCGACCACGTGGAGCGTGAATCTGATGGTGGGCGCGACCCTTGGAGGCGTGGTCGCGGCGCTGCTTGGGCGCGATGCCGTCTTCCTGCTGAATGCGCTGTCGTTTGTAGCTTCAGCCGCATTGATTTGGGGAATGCGCTTTGCCGAGCCACATGCCGAAGGCGGTCACCCGTTCAGGGCGCGAGAGTTGGTGGATTTTTCGCCGATTCTGGCGGGGATCCGTTATGTGCGAGGGCATGTTCGTTTGCGCTCGACGATTTTTGTGAAGTTCGGAAACCTGATCATCGGACCGGGCTGGGTGCTGTTCACGGTGATGGGGCAAAATGAATTCGCGGTCCGCTGGCACGGCATGGCGCCCGAACGCGGCGCGTTCCTCGGGATGAGTCTGCTGCTCGGCGCCCGCGGACTGGGCGCGCTGCTCGGGCCGCTTCTGGCCGCTCCGTGGGCAGGACACTGGAAACATCGATTGGAAGTCGCGATCTTCTGGGGATATCTGGGAGCGGCCGCCGGGTATGCGCTGCTGGGTGTATCGGGGCGTCTTTGGCAGGCGTGTCTGTGCGTGATGCTGGCGCACTTTGGAAGTTCGATCGTATGGGTCTTCTCGACGACGCTGTTGCAGATGCAAAGCGACGACAAGTTTCGCGGGCGCGTGTTTGCCGCCGACCTCGGCCTCTCCATGTTCACGATTGCCGCGGGGGCGTATCTTGCCGGACGCTTCGTGGATTGGGGCTTCGCGGCGCGGCACGTCGCCAGCGTCGCGGGGGATGTTGATGCTGATCCCGGCGGCGCTGTGGGGGCTCTCGGTGCGGAATGCAGCGGCAGCGTAGGTCCAATGAACAACCAAGTTACGGACGCACGATCTGCTTTCCGAGGTGAGGCGCGATCCGCACAAAGTCCGAGATGTTAAAGGTATAAATGCGGTCGCATCTAGCCTTCTCCGCGCAACGCAACTGCAACGCGTCGTAAATAACCCCGCCACGCAACCCTGCCTTGGCTGCTGCCTCTAATGTCGCCAAGTAATCCTTTTCGACGAGACACACTACTGCGCAGCGTCCGACGATGGTTTCTGAAACGAAGCGGTAGGCTTCGGTCGGATGAACCATGGGAGTGATGGGGAGGCGAGTGAGTGTGTTGAAGGTCTCCGCTAGGCCGTGTGCCGAAACAAAGCCCTCGTGGCCACCCGTTGTTACCTGGTGGAAGGCGGCGAAAGCCAGATCGTGATGAGGATGATGTGCGACAGCGAGGGACACCAGGACGGAGGTATCGAAGTACAGCCTCACTCCATGCCGCTCAAATGCTGGAGACGTTCCTCTCGGTCCTCGCGAATAGCCTTAACGATGTCGAGTTCTCCGTGCGGAACGCCCTGATGCACCAGAATACCGTCAATTTCCACCAAACTGGGGCCACTACGAGCCGGACGCAACGCAAACTCCTGCGCCCCCTCGCTGACTTCCAATTCCGTGCCCGGACGCAGTCCGTAGCGAGCGCGCAGCGGTTTAGGAAGAACCACTCGTCCGAGTTTGTCCAATTTGAGCTTCATATGGATATTATGCCATACTATTTTGGCAATGGCAATTATAATTGGTAAACGTGAGACAAAAACCACGGCCATGTGGGCATCCTACCCGCGGTCGTCAGTGTTAGTGTTCTGTCGAGTTAAGACAGCTGGTCAATCTTCGCTGCCAGGATGAAATCCGACTCGGTCAGCCCATCCACCGCGCGCGTCCAGGTCGTGATCTCGACCTTGCCCCATCCCAGCAGGATGTCGGGATGATGGCCCTGCTCCTCGGCCAGTCCGCCAACGCGATTTACGAAAGCCAGGGCGGACTTAAAATCGGGAAACTTGTAGGCGCGCACGATGTGATGCTCGTTGACGATATTCCACTGCCCAGGTTCCGCCAACTGACGATGAATTTCTGTAAGTTTGTTTCCCTTCAGCGACGGAACACCGCCGCGGCAAGGGACGCAATTTCGGTCTGCAAGCATAGGTGTGCTCAAGATGAAGTCCTGGTGCGGTGTCCCGCAAGTTCGCGACATGAATGCCAACTGTCATCCTGAGCGAAGCGAAGGACCTATGGATTTGAATTCGCGCTGCACAAGATCCTTCGCTTCGCTCAGGATGACAACCCAAACAGACGTCGCGAATTTACGGGACACGACACTAGAACGGAATGTCTTCATCCGTAATCGGAGAACTTCCGGCTGGGGCGTGCTCCGGTTCGGGCGCGCTCTGGTCGAAGTTGTTGCCGCCCGCGGATGTCGAGGCCGCGCGCGGGCTGCCGGCGTGCTCGCCACCGCCGCCTTCGCCGCGTCCGCTGAGCAACACGAGTTCGTTGGCGATAATCTCCGTCTTATACATCTTCTTCCCAGTTTCTTTGTCGTCCCACGAACCGGTACGCAGGCTGCCCTCGATATAACACTTCCCGCCCTTCTTCAGATATTGGCCGATAATCTCGGCCAGGCGCTGGAAGGCCACGATGTTGTGCCACTCGGTGCGGTCCTGCCAGTTGCCGTCTTTGTCTTTGAAGCGCTCGTTGGTGGCGATGGAGAACTTGGCGACCGGCATGCCGCCTTGCGTGAACTTCATTTCGGGATCCTTGCCAAGGTTTCCGATCAGGATGACTTTGTTTACGCTTTTCATGAGTGCGGGCTCCTTCGAGAACGCTGACCTTCGAGATGCAAACTATATCAGAATTGGGCGGCACAGAGGCGGTGTCGCCCGTACCAAAAATATGTGATGAATCGGCAGGCTGCGGCCGGAAGCGGACTTTCGCTGCTCAGCCCCTAAAGGGGCATCTGATTTCCCGTAGAGACGCGGCTTGCCGCGTTGCACTAGACGGGGCAAGCCCAGTCTCTACGCTTCTATATAAAAATTTGATACAGCATCAGGTAGACGGCCACGCCGGTCACCGAGACGTAGAGCCAGAGCGGAAACGTCCAGCGCGCGATGGCCCGATGCCGGTCAAATTGCTCACGCAAGGCGCGGGTCAGTGTCATCAGCACCATGGGTACAATGACCACGGCCAGGGTGGTGTGCGAGATCAGGATGGTGAAATAGAGGGGCCGCGTCCAGCCGGTGCCGCGAAAATGCACGGAACCCACGTGATAGTGGTAGTAGAGATACGACACGAGGAAAAGGGAAGAGGTGGCCAATGCGGTCAGCATCACCGCGCGATGCGCCGCCCTCTTGCCGCGCGCGATGAGTACACGTCCTGTCAGCAGCAGCAAAGCGCTGCATCCGTTGAGGGTCGCATTGATCTTCGGGAAGATTGAGTAGTCGGTCATAGACTTTAGTTTGTACGGGGAAGACGGGTCATTTGGCAACAATTGCTGCTTAAACCCAACACCCACCACGGAGGCACGGAGAGCAATTTGGTAATCGGGTAATTTGGTAATTTGACAATCAGATCAAGGCCGAGACGCCGGGTGCGGCACGCGGTCGGATTCAAATTACCAAATTACAAATTACTCAATTACCAATTTTCTCCGTACCTCTGTGTCTCCGTGGTGGTTTCTCTGGCAATCCTCGCCTCCCCAATCCTCTTCCGATAGAATGTGATTACGATGCCTGACGTGGGGAGCCCTCAGCCGCCAACCCCGGTGGCTACAAAAGAATCTGGCGCGCACCCGCTGCCCGTGGTCGCAGTCTGGGCGCGCGATCTGCTGGTCTCGCTCGCCATCTCTGCTTTCATTATTATCTTTCTCTACCAGCCGGTGAAGGTGGAAGGCACCAGCATGATGCCCGGCCTCGAAGATCAGGAGCGGATCTTCGTCAACAAGTTTGTCTATCGCTGGGAGCCCATCCAGCGTGGCGACATCGTCGTCTTCCGCTATCCGCGCGACACTTCGAAAAGCTACATCAAGCGCGTCATCGGCGTAGCCGGCGACCGAATCCGCATCGAGAACGGCCAGGTCTACGTGAACGGCGAGGCGCTTGACGAAGACTACGTTCCCAACGATTACGCGGACGCGCGCTCTTATGGCGAAGTCGTGGTTCCACCGAATAGCTTCTTCGTCCTCGGCGACCATCGCACCATGTCGAACGACAGCCGCGACTTCGGCCCAGTGAACGAACGCTTCATCTACGGGAAAGCTGTTTTCGGATATTGGCCGATGGAGAAGCTGGGAAGGCTGCGATAAAGGTGTCAGGTCGCAGGTCTCAGGTGTCAGGAAGAGCACGTTGAGAAAATTGGCGTCGTGACACTTGATTTTCCTAAGACCTGAGACCTGACAACTGAGACCTTTCTTCAGTCTCGCTCTCCTGCTAGAATCTGTAAAATCCACTCCCAGGAGTTCCAATGCAAGCGATCCTTGCGCTCGAAGACGGCAGAGTCTTCCGAGGCAAAGGCTACGGCGCTAAAGGCGAGTGCTCCGGCGAAGTCGTTTTCAATACTTCCATTACCGGCTACCAGGAAATTTTCACCGACCCCTCCTACGCCGGGCAGATGGTCGTCCTGACCAACCCTGAAATCGGAAACTATGGCACGAATCCCGAAGACAACGAGGCGGTGCGTCCGTACATCGAGGGGCTGATCGTGCGCGAATTTTCGAAAGTCAGCTCCAACTGGCGCTCGCAGCAGGTGACGGACGAATTCATGGAACAGTTCAGGATCCCGGTGCTCGCCGAGATTGACACGCGGGCCCTGGTGCGCCACCTGCGCACTTACGGTGTAATGCGGGGCGTGATCTCGACGCTCGAAGACGACACCGACAAACTTGTTGCCAAGGCGCGCGCGATCCCGAAAATGGATGGTACCGATCTCGCCAAAGTCGTTTCCACCAAACACACCTATGTGTGGGAGACGGGCGAGCGCTCGCACCTGCCCGACGAAGTGGTCGGCGTAAAAGACGAGCCGGCGCGCTTCCACGTGGTTGCCTATGACTTCGGCATCAAGCAGAACATCCTGCGCAAGCTGCGGGGAGAAGGCTGCAAGGTGACGGTAGTCCCGGCGCAGACGACGGCGGAGGACGTGCTGGCTCTGAAGCCCGACGGAGTGTTCCTATCAAATGGCCCGGGCGATCCCGAGCCCTGCACCTACGCGGTCGATAACATACGGCGACTGATGGGACGCCAGCCGATCTTCGGAATCTGCCTGGGACATCAACTCACCGGCATTGCGCTCGGAGGGAAGACCTTCAAGCTGAAATTCGGCCACCACGGCGGAAATCATCCCGTGAAGCAACTGGCCAGCGGCAAGATCGAGATCACCGCGCACAACCATAACTTTGCTGTCGATCCCGATTCACTCCCGCAAAGCGAAGTTGAATTGACGCACATCGATCTGAACGACCAGACGCTCGAAGGCATGCGCCACCGGAATTTGCCGCTGTTCACGGTGCAGTACCACCCGGAAGCGGCGCCGGGGCCGCATGATTCACACTACTTGTTCAAGGACTTCGTGAAGATGATGGAGGAGTGCAAGCGGTGACGACACAGGCAATACCGAAGATCGACAAACACGTTGATCTGTCCGATTTCTTGCCAGAGGCCTTGCGCGGTTTGGGCGATCTTCAAACGGCGATTCCAAGAGTGGCTAAGGACCCGGTATTGCTCAAACTGATCCGAGAAACTGTGGAACGTATCCCCTCACGGCATGTTCTTGTGAGAGGCGATGCTCGCGAAATGAAGAGGAATCTCGTGGGCACAGCGCACCTTGTGATCACATCGCCGCCCTATTGGACCCTGAAGGAATACCGGGACGCGCCGGGGCAGATGGGGCACATCGCGGACTACGATGAATTCATTACCGAACTCGACCGTGTTTGGCAAAAGTGCTTTGACCTGTTGGTGCCCGGCGGAAGGATCGTCTGTGTCGTGGGGGATGTTTGCTTGTCGCGCCGAAAGAACGACGGACGGCACACAGTCGTCCCGCTCCACGCAAGTATCCAAGACCACTGCCGCAAGATTGGTTTTGACAATCTCGCCCCGATAATTTGGCATAAGATCGCGAATGCCGCTTATGAAGTGGAAAATGGTGGTGGCGGCTTCCTGGGAAAACCGTATGAACCGAATGGTGTGGTAAAGAACGATATCGAATTCATCCTAATGCAAAGGAAGCCGGGCGGTTATCGCGCTCCGTCAGGCGCCGTGCGAGTTCTAAGCGTCATTTCCGCTGAGGAACATCGGAAGTGGTTTCAGCAGATCTGGTCTGGAGTAACTGGAGCCTCCACAAAGGATCACCCTGCGCCTTATCCGCTTGAGTTGGTGACGCGGCTGATTCGAATGTTCAGTTTTGTGGGCGACACGGTGTTAGACCCCTTCATGGGGACGGGGACGACGGCTTTGGCGGCGTCGAAGTGTGGTCGAAACAGCGTGAACTTCGAGGTCGACAGCAGCTATTTCAACTTTGCAGCAGCGCGATTGCAGCGGGAACTGTCTACCCTTTTCTCGAACCCAGTCCTCGTGATGGAACAGGGATAAATGCTTGAACACTGAACTGGATTTAAAACTCAAAGAGGCAGTCGCGCGATTTTGGTCTAGTCGGGAAACTCAAGCGCAGAAGCAGGGCGCGAAATCAGGAGTCCGCGACGCCGGAGCAAGGGCTGCTGTCACCGGCGGCAGCCAAATGGACGGATTCGTCGAATTAGTCCGGGACTTGCTCGAAGAGTCCGGGGTGAATAAACCTGTGATCTATTGCGAGCGGCAAGTCGAGCTTCCGGGCTGGTTTCGGCCAGAGAAGAAATGGGATCTCCTGGTGGTAGTGGATGGGTGCCTGATCGCGGCGATTGAATTTAAGTCGCAAGTCGGGTCATTCGGCAATAACTACAACAATCGAACGGAAGAGGCTCTGGGCAGCGCCACAGACCTGTGGGCTGCATATCGCGAGGGGGCATTCAAGCCGTCCGGGCGTCCATGGTTAGGTTATGTGATGCTGCTCGAAGAGTCTCCGGCTTCCACCCGCCCCGTCAAGGCACAAGAGCCGCACTTCAAGGTATTTCAGGAGTTTAAGTCGGCGTCGTATGCGCGGCGCTACGAAATTCTTCTGACGAAGCTTGTTCGCGAAAGGCTTTACGATGCAACCTGTTTCCTGATGTCCAAGAGCAGCGATGGAGTGCGCGGGCAATATAGCGAGCCTGTCCCCGAACTGAGTTTCTCCAATTTCGTCTCATCGCTATTGGCGAAGGCGATAGCTCTCAAGAAGACACAATAATGCCACGTAGAACTGACATCTCGAAGATCCTAATCCTCGGCTCCGGCCCCATCGTCATCGGACAGTCGGCCGAGTTCGACTACTCCGGCACTCAAGCCTGCAAGGCGCTCAAGTCCGAGGGGTTTGAAGTCGTGCTGGCCAACTCGAACCCGGCCACCATCATGACCGATCCCGAGTCGGCGGACCGCACTTACATCGAGCCGCTTACCCGCGAATATCTCGAAGAGATTATTCGCGTCGAGCGGGAGATGTCGCCGAGTGCGGGCTTTGCCATTCTCCCCACCGTTGGCGGGCAGACCGCGCTCAACCTCGCCATCGAACTTGCCGACAGCGGCGTGCTCGACAAGTACAACGTGCTTCTGATTGGCGCGCAGATCGGCGCCATCAAGAAGGCCGAAGACCGCCTGTTTTTCAAAGATGCCATGCAGCGCATCGGGCTCGACGTGCCGAAATCGGCGCTCGTCAACAACCTGAAAGACGGCATCGAGTTTGCCGGCAAGATCGGCTTCCCGGTCATCATTCGCCCCTCGTTCACGCTGGGCGGCACGGGCGGCGGTATTGCCTACAACCGTGAAGAACTGATGGAAGTGCTCGCCCGCGGCCTCGACCTCTCGCCCGCGCATGAGTGCCTGATCGAAGAATCCGTGCTCGGCTGGAAAGAGTACGAGCTCGAGGTGATGCGCGACACGAAAGACAACGTCATCATCATCTGCTCGATTGAAAACTTCGATCCCATGGGCGTGCATACCGGCGATTCCATCACCGTCGCCCCGGCGCAGACGCTCACCGACCGCGAGTACCAAGTAATGCGCGATGCGGCGATTGCCGTGATCCGCGAGATCGGCGTCGAGACCGGTGGATCCAATATCCAGTTCGGCGTCAATCCTTCGACCGGGCGCATGGTGGTGATCGAAATGAACCCGCGCGTCTCGCGCTCTTCCGCGCTGGCATCGAAGGCGACCGGCTTTCCGATCGCGAAAATCGCCGCCAAGCTTGCCGTCGGCTATACGCTCGACGAGATTCCAAATGACATTACGCGCAAGACTCCAGCCTGCTTCGAGCCCACGCTCGACTACGTGGTCGTCAAGATTCCGAAGTGGCAGTTCGAGAAATTTCCCGGCGCCGACGAATCGCTTGGACCGCAGATGAAATCCGTCGGCGAAGTGATGGCCCTCGGCCGCACCTTCAAGGAAGCATTGCAGAAGGGAATCCGCTCGCTCGATACCGGCAAGCGCGTGGGGTCGCAGAAAATCGAGCCCAAGATTCTCACCCAGCGGCTGGTCACGCCGCATCCCGAGCGGCTGACCTACGTGCAGTACGCAATCCGTCAGGGACACACGATCAAGCAGATCGCGAAGATGACATCGATTGACCCGTGGTTTCTCTACCAGCTGAAAGAAATTAACGACATGCAACTGGAGCTGGAAAAGCACCCGATGGAATCGATCCCCACCGAGGTGCTGCGCGAAGCCAAGCGTATGGGCTTCTCCGACGGACGTCTCGCCGGGACTTGGCGTCTGGACGGCAAAGGCGGCCAGGAACAAGTTCGCCACTTCCGCAAGAAACATGGCGTGAAGCCGGTCTACAAGCGGGTGGATACCTGCGCTGCGGAGTTCGAAAGCTACACACCTTATCTCTATTCCACCTACGAAGAAGAAGACGAGGCTGCGCCCACCGCGAAGAAGAAGGTCGTCATTCTCGGTTCCGGTCCCAACCGCATCGGGCAGGGAATTGAATTTGATTACTGCTGCTGCCACGCCAGCTACGCGCTGCGTGAGGACGGCTACGAAACCATCATGATCAACTGCAATCCGGAGACGGTCTCCACCGACTACGACACCAGTGACCGCCTCTACTTCGAGCCGCTCACGCTCGAAGATGTGTTCGCCATCTGCGAGCACGAAGCGTCCGGCGGCGCGCCGGTCGGCGTTATCGTGCAGTTCGGCGGTCAGACGCCGCTGAATCTTTCTCTGCCGCTCAAAGCTGCAGGCGTCAACATCATCGGAACCACGCCCGAATCCATCGATCTGGCGGAAGACCGCAAGCGCTTCGGGAAGCTGCTGGAGGAGCTCGACATCCTGCAAGCTCCGGGAGCCATGGTCACCTCGGCCGAGGAGGCAGTCGAAGCCGCGAAGAAGATTGGGTTCCCGGTGCTGGTTCGTCCTTCGTATGTACTCGGAGGGCGAGCGATGGTTATCGCCTACGACGAAGACACCATCATGCAGTATATGAAGCAGGCAGTCGAGTATTCGCAGGACCGCGCCATACTCATCGATAAATTTCTGGAAGACGCGATTGAAGTCGACGTGGACGCGCTTTCCGACGGCGAGGACGTCGTGATCGGGGGCATCATGCAGCACATCGAGGAAGCCGGCATCCACTCCGGCGACTCTTCCTGCGTGCTGCCCACGGTCGACATCCCCGAGCCGCTGCTCGAGCAAATGCGCGACCACACTTTCAAGCTGGCGCGGGCGCTGAAAGTGATCGGCCTGATGAACGTGCAGTTCGCGATCCCGCGCGGCAACGGCGCGAAGGGTAACGGCCATCACGAAGCAAAAGTCTATGTGCTGGAAGTGAACCCGCGCGCCTCACGCACCGTGCCATTCGTTTCAAAAGCTACCGGCGTGCCCATGGCCAAGATTGCCGCGCGCCTCATGACCGGCCGCAAGCTGCGCGAGTTCCTTCCGGAATACGTCGAGCGCGGCACGGATCTCGATACGGGCCGCTGCTTCTACGTGAAATCTCCGGTCTTTCCCTGGTCGAAATTTCCCGGCGTCGATACGGTTCTTGGCCCCGAAATGCGCTCCACCGGAGAAGTCATGGGCATCGCTGACAATTTCGGCGAAGCCTTCGCCAAAGCCCAAATTGCCGCCGGCCAGAAACTGCCGACGCAGGGCACGGTTTTCATCAGCGTTACCGACCACGACAAGCCGCAGGTGGTGGAGATCGCGCATCGCTTCGTCGACATGGGATTCAAACTCGTGGCCACGCACGGCACAGCGGACATCCTGGAAGAAGCCGGCTTGGCGGTTGAGCGCGTCTACAAGGTAAAAGAAGGCCGGCCCAACGCGGTGGACCTGATCAAAGCCGATCGCATCCAGCTGATCGTCAACACGCCGCACGGGCCCGACCCTTATTTCGACGAGAAAGCGATTCGCCGCGCCGCAGTTACCGCCCGCATCACGACCATTACCACGCTCTCCGCTGCCCGAGCCGCCGCGCAAGGTATCGCCGCCCTGCAACGTGGAGAAGTGCGCGTGCAAGCTCTGCAGGCGCTGCACGCGGAGAGAGTCGCGGCGAAGTAAGGTCGCATGACCAGAGCCCCTTTTATCATCGTCGCAGTCCTCGGCCTTCCCATCTTCATCGCCGCCGTCGTCTTCGGCCCGACCGCCTTCGATCTTGTTTTCCATCGCCGGCCGCCGGAGCGCTTCCTGATTCCCGCCGGATACAGCGGCTGGGTGCGCGTTGATTTTCGCCAGAAAGGCGCGCCGCCTTTGCCGATGGAAGACGGCCGCCGTCTGCTCAAACTGGACGCGCACGGAACGCTGCAAACTTCCTCCGATCCGCAGCCTGGCCACGGCAGAGACGATTTTTTCTACTACTCAGGCGACCGCCGTACGTTGCTCTCGAACGCCGGCGTTTGCAAAGGCGGCATGGTCTGGCAAATTGAGACCATGGTTGACGACCGCACCTCGACACCGTTTGCCCGCTTCTTCGTTGGGACCGAAGACCAGTATCGCCACGAAGTCGACCCCAACAAAAACTGGCCCGTCTGCCAGTAAGGTTTCCCGACCCGACCTCAAGATGACAAACTCTCAACCCAGACTCCATAATTGAATCGCGGTCGCAAACGATCAACGACGAACGACCGACGACTGGGGTCCACCATGCTCTTATCCGGAATCTTTCCGCCCATCACGACGCCCTTCTTTCCCGATGGCGAGGTCTATTACAAAAAGATCGAAGCGAACGTCGAACGCTACTCGCGCACGCCGGTTGCCGGCATCGTGGCGCTCGGTTCAACGGGCGAGGCGATCCTGCTGTCCGACCAGGAACGCCGCGACGTGCTGAAGACGGCGCTCGCCGCCGCCGCGCCCAATAAAGTCATGATCGCAGGCACCGGCGTCGAGTCTGCACATGAAACTCTGCGGCTCACCGAATACGCCGCTGAGCTTGGCTACGACGCCGCCATGGTGCGCACTCCGCACTATTACAAGAAGCAGATGCACCCTGCGAACCTGCTCGCTTTTTATCGCACGGTAGCCGACCGGTCCGCGCTGCCGATTATCATCTACAACTTTCCGCAGGCCACCGGATACGACATTCCCGCCGAAGTCGTGATCGAACTCGCGGGTCATCCCAACATCGTCGCCATCAAGGAATCGAGCGGCAACCTCGACAAAGTGAAAAAGATGGTCGAGGGCACGCGCTACGTGAAGAGGCAGGCCACCGTGACCGAAACGTTCGATGCCGTGACTCCGCGCATGCTCAAGGCGGCAGTGGCCGAAAGCGCGAAAGAGAGCAGGGAACTCGTTACTGTCGCCTCCTTGACTGGCGCAACTGCATCGACGGAGGGACCGCCGCGCCCGTCGACGACATCGACACCATCATCGATCGCGGTAACCGTCGTAGGAAAATTGAAGACGCGGCAGAAAGAAGTCGGCTTCCAGGTCATGGTCGGCGCGGCTCACCAGCTCGAACCGTCGCTTGGACTGGGAGCGGTCGGCGCCATTCTCGCGCTTGCGTGTCCTGCGCCCATGGCGTGCTACGAAATCTACGCAGCGCTCAAAGATGGAGACAACGCGCTCGCCCGCGAAAAACAAGAGCGCGTGAAACTCGCTGCCCAGCGCGTGGTCGGTGAGCTCGGCGTCCCAGGCGTGAAGTACTCCATGGACCTGAATGGCTACTATGGAGGCCCATCGCGGCTGCCATTTTTGCCGCTCTCTGGCGAGCAGAAAGCCGAGATCGAGAAATTGATGGCGGGAATCAAGAGCTAAGGGATTTCTGCAGGGCGAAGAAGTTAACGCGAAATCAATAAGGAGCAAATTATGGCGACCACGACGCAGCCGGCCACCGGCGAAACCACCAAGCAGCTCATCAACTATCGCAGCGACGCCGGCGTGGCCGTGATCGAGATGAACGATCCTCCGGCTAACACCTACACCTACGAAATGAACCGCCAGCTCGACGAGGCCATCCTCAGGGCGCGCATGGATAACGATGTGCACGTGATCGTGCTCACGGGCGTGGGCGACAAGTTTTTCTCTGCCGGCGCGAACATCAAGATGCTGGCCTCGGTCGATCCAACGTTCAAGTATTACTTCTGCCTGCATGCGAATGAAATGCTACTGCGGCTGGAGCACACGCCGAAACTTGTCATCGCCGCGATCAACGGGCATTGCGTCGGCGGAGGGCTGGAGATCGCCATGGCTGCCGACCTCCGGATTGCCCGCAAAGACGCTGGCAAGATCGGCCTGCCCGAGGTCAACCTCGGCGTGCTGCCCGGCACCGGCGGAACGCAGCGGCTGTCGCGCCTGGTAGGGAAAAGCAAAGCCATTGAACTTATGATCACCGGCAATACGTTCTCATTCGAAGAAGCGCAGGAGTTTGGCATTGTGAACGACATCTTCGAACGCGATGGCTTCATGGAGAACATCATGGAGTATGCGCGCCAGTTCACGCCGCCGAATAAGGCCGCGAAGGCCGTTGGACGCATAAAGCGCGCCGTGCAGACGGGCTGGGAGATCCCAATGGAATCAGCCTTGGCCGTCGAGAGAGAGAACCAGCAGATCCTATTCCAGAGCGATGATGCCAAGGAAGGTTTGGCCGCTTACGTCGAGAAGCGTCCGGCTGTGTTCACGGCGAAATGAGAGCAAAAAAGCTTGAACCACAGGGGGCGCAGGGGTTCACAGGGGAACGCCCAAAGATGTTGTTTTCCCCTGTGTTCCTCTGTGGCCCCTGTGGTTAAGAATTTTGAGGTCCTATGCCAGGCAAAGTAGCGAAAATCGGAAACTTCAGTGACTGGGTTGGGCTGTTCAACGAGTGGCGCAAGGAAGTTGGCGTTAACAAAGACGACGTCGAGGCGTTCCACTTCGATACGCTCTACGGAGCGATCGAGACCGGGGAGATCCAGTTCGGCGCCTACAAAGGCCGCAACAAGTGGGAGAACCTGCGCCAGATTCCCACGCAGCAGATGCGGGACGCGCTCATGAACATGATTATCTACCAGGGCGACACCGAATTTGCCAGCGTGGAGCAGCAGCGCAACCTGTTTGAAACGGCGCCGTCGGAATGGGATCGCCGAGCGCTCACCCGCGTCATGATTGAAGAGATGCGCCACGGCTGGCAGATGTGCGCGCTGCTCATCGACTTTTTCGGCTCCTCCGGCAAAGTGGAAGCCCAGAAAATGCTGGAGCGCCGCGCCTTCGAAAACAAACGCCTGCTGGGCACTTTCAACGTCGACGTCGATAACTGGCTCGACTTCTTCACTTACACGGATTTTGTGGACCGTGACGGCAAATTCCAGCTTCAAATGCTGAAGTATTCGTCGTTTGCGCCGCTCGGACGCTCGACGTCTTACATGCTGCGCGAGGAAGCCTTCCACATGGGAACCGGCAACGATGGGCTGCGCCGCGTGGTCGAAGCAGGCGTGATTCCGCGGTGGCTCATGCAGAAGTACCTGAACAAGTGGATATCGAGTTCGTTCGATCTTTTTGGTACGGATCATTCTTCCTCCGCGCACTGGGCCTACGTCTGGGGAATCAAAGGCCGGTACGACGAGATGCAGAACGACAAAGCCGCCGACCTCGACGACCTGAATGACTACAGCCGCCATTTATATCGCCAGGAAGTCGCGGGATTGGTCGAGCGGCTGAACACGTTCCTGGAGCCAGGCGAGAAGAAGTTCTACACGCCGGACATCCGCTTTAACCGCAACATTGGACAATGGACAGGGAAGAAGTACCACTGCGAGACCGGCGAGCCGTTGGACGACCGCAGCTACGAGCGGCACTGTAAAGAGAATCTGCCGAGCGCGAAGGATAAAGAGCTGCTGCTCGACATCATCCGCAACGAAAAGAAGTGGATCATGGAGAAAGTGGGCGCGCGCGATCCGCTGTCCACCATTGGCGAGCCGCGCCGGTCGGCGATTAACATTTAGCTCGTGTGGGGCGGCACTTTTGTCCGCCTGAACTGAACCTGCCACGGAGGCACGGAGTCACGGAGAAAAGCAGAAAGGGATCTGCGATCCTCTTTGTCCCAGTGTTCTCTGTGGGGAAAAACAATCACCGCTGAAGATGGCCACTGCCGCCACAATTCGAGTCGAAGATGAACTCATCTCGACCGCAGACGCGCGCGAGGGTATCATTGCCTTCCTCGACAAACGACCACCGAAATGGACAGGCAAATAGAAAACGCGAAGGTTAGGGTAAAGAGCGGGGCGAAGCAGCCCTACACGTCCGGCCATCTGATGTGCCGCACGCCATTGTGGGGCGTGGCCGGCTTCCTCGGCTGTGCCTACTTCGCGTGGATTTCGTTTAGCCACGTCACTCGCAACGAGTATGAATGGCCGCACGACATCTGGACCGCCGCGACCTACATCGTGTGGATCCTCTTGCTGGCCGGCCTGGCGGTCGACACGCGCTGCCTGCGCGAGCGCGTGCTTTTCGGCCTGGTCGTTATCAATTTTGTAGTCGGCTGTGGGTTGACGATGTGGCACAACATTCCCTCCGCCGATGTGCGTATCGCTCGCATTGGAACCGGTGCGCTCTGGGCGGTGGCCGCGCTTGTGAGCTTGACCACGCTGAGAAGTGCGCCGGAGCTTCGGAAGAACAACTAACAGTGTCATCCTGAGCGAAGCGAAGGACCTCTGTATTTGAATCCGCCCCAATGCATAGGTCTTTCGCTTCGCTCAAGATGACAGCCCAAACTTAGATCGTGAATTTGCGGGACAACGACGCGACATCTGACTGCAGACTTCAGCATGAACCAAACTATGGACTTCGAAATCTCTCCCGGGCAGGTGAAGTCGCTGCAGAAGCGCGGGGAAACATTTACGCTGCTCGATGTTCGCGAGGCTTGGGAATATGAAGCCTCCCGCATTGAAGGGGCAAAGCACATTCCGATGGGCGACATCCCGACCCGCGTTCACCAGGAACTCGACCCCGACGATCACATCGTGGTCCTGTGCCATCACGGTGTGCGCTCGTTGACCGTCACCAACTGGCTCCGCCAGCAGGGATACGAAAAAGTTCAATCCATGAGCGGCGGGATCGATGGCTGGGCGCGGACGGTGGATCCGAAAGTGCCGTTGTACTGAAGAGCGCTCTTGGCTATTAGCTTTTAGCTGTTAGCAAACCCAAAACCTTGATCACCGACTGCCACATTCACATCGAGCCGATCGAACTATTCAAGCCGCACGCGCTTGAACTGATGAAGCGCAAGCGCGCCAATTTCGATGAGATCGCCGAATATTGCCGCTCGCCCAAGGCCTTCCTGAAATATCTGGACCGTTGCGGCGTTGACCGTGCTGCACTGATCAACTACGTTGCGCCGGAAGTGATCGGTTTTACGCCCGAGGTCAACCAGTTCGTCGCCGACTACACGAAGCACGATCCCAAGCGACTGCTCTCCTGTGGCAGCCTGCATCCGCGGCACACCACCAATATCTTGGCGGATGTAGAGCACATCCTGCGCCTCGGCCTTCGCATGATCAAGATTCCCCCGCCGCATCAACTGCTGTTTCCGAACGACTATCTAAACGGAGTGAAGGAACTCGAAATCATCTACCGGGCTGCCGAGGCCAATGGGATCCCCGTCATGTTCCACACTGGGACGTCGATTTTCCCCGGCGCGCGCAATAAATACGGCGACCCGATCTACGTTGACGATGTTGCGGTGGATTTCCCAAAGCTCAAAATCCTGCTGGCACACGGCGGCCGGCCCCTCTGGATGCACACCGCGTTTTTTCTCATCCGTCGGCACCCGAACGTCTATCTCGACATCAGCGGCATTCCGCCGAAGACGCTGCTCAAGTATTTTCCGCGGCTTGATGAGATCGCCCACAAGACGCTGTTTGGCACCGACTGGCCGGGTCCGGGCGTCCCGGACGTCAAGCGGAATCTTGAGGAATTCAAGGCTCTGCCCATTCGCGAAGAGATGCGAGAGCAGATCTTGAGCAAGACGGCGGCCTCGCTCTGGCCGGAGTGAGAATTGGGTAATTTTGTAATCGGGTAATTTGGCAATTTGACAATCTCCTCGCCCGGCGACCGCACGCCGGGTTCAAATTACCAAATTGCCAAATTTCAAAATTACCAATTTCTCCGTGCCTCTGTAGTGAACTGGAACTTATTTTCCTGCCGCTTTCGTGCCGGTCAGTTCATTGGCCAGAGCGTCAGCGCCGTAAATTTTGCGCAGCGCTTCGATGATGCCGCGCGAATCGACCTGTACGGCCCGTGCCTGGCGGTCGTCGTAGTAGAAGTTCAAAACCAGCGACTGGATATTGCCGTCGAAAATAATTCCGACCACTTCGCCCGCCTTGTTCACGGTCGGGCTGCCCGAGTTGCCGCCGATGATGTCCGCGGTGGAAACATAATTCAGTGGCGTCTCAAGATTGAGTTTCGACTTCATCTTGGGCCAACTGCCGGCCAGATTGTACGGAGGCTTGCTGCCGTGCTCCTCGGCATGCTGGAAGGCGCCGCCGAAGGTGGTGAAGTAAGGAATCTTTTTTCCATTCTCCTCATACCCCTTCACCGTGCCATAACTGAGGCGCAGCGTGAAGGTCGCGTCCGGAGGCTGGATGAAGCCCGCCTGGGCAAACCGCGCCCGAGCGATGGTTGCGCCGTCGCGCCGCACCGCCGCATCCACCTCGTCGTCGAAGCGCTTGCGTACCGCCCGTGCCTCGGGATCGACATTGCGCATGAGGACGATCAGTGGATCCGTGCTCGCATCCACCGCTGCCTTCCCGCCCTCATAAAGTCGCTTACGGACCGTCACATCTTCCAGCTTGGTACCCGCGATCAGCGCCTTGGCAGCCTCTTCGGGCGACTTGCCGCTCAGCGACGCTTTCACGGCCGCATCGTCGGGTCCCAGCGCTTCCTGTAGCTGGGCCAGGGAGACGGCTAAAGTCGCGGTCTCAAGATTCTTGTAGATGGGAGCGGCGCTGAACAGTTGTTGCTCCAGCGAGGGCAGGGCAGAATCGCGATACTCGCGGAGACGGTCGCCGTTCGGCCTCGACTTCTCCTCTGCGAGACGAACCAGATTCCGGGCGTATGACGTCAGATGCGAGGAGATCCCACGCATCCGCTCAACGTAGGTGAGCTGGTCGTAAATTTCGCGATTCACCTTCATGGCGTTGGAAATCTCTTCCCAGGGGTTGGGCTCGCCCGTGTGCTTATCCATGTAAGCTTTTTCGCGCTCGCGCTCCGCCGTGTTCATCTGCGCCAATACGGCCATATCCTGCAGGCCTTCATACTCGCCGTTAATGGCTTTCTGAGAATTCTGCAACCCGAAGATGTCTTCTTGCGCGATGCGAGCGTTTTCCGGCGACTGCGCGCTGAACTTCTGGAGCATCGCGATCCGGCGCTTGTAGGTGGCGAGGCGCGACGGATAATCCACGTTCTTCAGAAACTGTAATTGCGCCCCCGTTTTCAGGCGATCCGTGTTTCCCGGGTGGCCGGAAACGAAAATCAAATCGCCATCTTTGACTCCAACTTTCGACCATTGCAGGTAGTTGTCGAGATGGACGGGCTTGTCGTTCTCGTAGATACGGAAGAACGTGATGTCCAGGTCATAGCGCGGGAAGGTGAAGTTGTCGGGATCGCCGCCGAAGAATGCCGCATCAAATTCCGGCGCAAACACGAGGCGCACATCGGTGTACTTCTTGTATTTGTAGAGGTTGTAAACTTCGCCCGAGTAGAGCGTGACCACATCGCAGCGCAGGCCGGTCGGAGTGGCACAGTCTTTTTCGACGGCGCTCATGGCGGAGCGCTGTGCCTGGCCAGCGTTGGCGGCCGACATGGAAGACGTGGCAGCGGCTTTCACCTTCGCAGTGACGTCGTCGATGCCAACCAGCACGTTCAATTCAAGGTCGGGGCACTTGGCTTCGTCCGCCTGGGTCTTGGCGTAAAAACCGGTCTTCATGTAATCGGCGCCGGAGGTGGCCAGTTTTCCGATGCAGTCGGCGCCCACGTGATGATTGGTAAATGCCAGGCCGTCGGCCGACACGAACGAACCGGAGCCTCCATTGTTAAAGCGTACCGACGACAACCGGAGGTGGTCCAGCCATTCCTGCGTCGGCAGAAAGCTGTATTGCTTCTGGACCTTATCTTTCGGGAAATTGTTGTATAACCACATACCCTCGTCGGCGAGCGCCAGGGGCGTTGCGAGGGCAAGGATGAGGGCGAAAATGAGCAGTCTTGTTTTCATGAACTTCTCCGCATGAATTTCTCCCCTTAGTTCTGGGAATTCTGCCGGGGCACACGTCTCCAGCGGCAAATGGCAAACCAATCATTTTACGCCGCGTGCACTTCCAGGCCAAGCGCGCGCTTGGAAACTGCCGCCGGTTTAGCGTATAAAAGAAGGTTGCCCTGCCGATCCTTTGTGCGCGGAAGAGCACCGTAGGTCCATCCGCACTGCCAGCGAGGAGCCATGTCCAGCGTTACGAGCCTGCACGCCCCCAAAGGACTCGAAGGGGTTGTCGCTACCACATCCGGCATTTGTTACATCGACGGTGAGCAGGGAGTGCTCGCCTATCGCGGGTATGACATCCACGATCTGGCCGACCACTCTACCTTTGAGGAAGTCTGCTACCTGCTCTGGTTCGGACGTTTGCCCAATGCCGGCGAACTCAAGGCCCTGAAGCAGCGCATGGCGGAAGAACGGAAGCTGGATGCGTCCATTATCTATCGCTTGCAGTTGGCGCCTAAGCACGCGCTGCCGATGGACGTGCTACGTACGTTGGTTTCAGCGCTTTCTTTTTACGATCCCGAATACGACCGCAACGATCACGACGCTAACGTCGACAAAGCGATTCGCCTGACCTCCCAGATCGCCATGATCGTGGCCAACTACGATCGCGTTCGCAAAGGGAAGCCGGTGGTGGAGCCGGATCGATCGCTTTCACACGCGGCTAATTTCCTGCTCATGCTGAACGGTACCGCGCCCTCGGAGACCGCCGAACGCGCTCTTAACATCGCACTCATTCTCCACGCCGACCATGAACTGAATGCTTCCACCTTCGCGGCCCGGGTCACAGCCGCAACGCTTTCCGATATGCACTCAGCGGTCACCTCCGCCATCGGCACGCTCAAGGGGCCGCTGCACGGCGGCGCCAACGAGGCCGTCTTCAAAATTCTTAAGGAAATCGACGCCAACGGCGCCGACCCCGTCGAGTATGTCAAAGGGTTGCTGGCCCAGAAGAAGAAAATCCCTGGCTTCGGACACCGCGTGTACCACACGGAAGATCCGCGCGCCACCCACCTGCGGCAGATGTCCCGCGACCTGGGCCATTCCAGCGGCGATCCGAAGTGGTTCGAATACTCGCAAAAGATCGAAGACTTCGTAAGGGCCGACAAGAAGCTCAACGCCAATGTGGACTTCTACTCGGCTTCCACCTACCACACACTCGGCATCGAGGTAGACCTGTTCACGCCCATCTTCGCAGTCTCGCGGGTCGGCGGCTGGACCGCGCACGTCATCGAACAACTCGACGATAACCGGCTGATCCGCCCGCGCGCCGATTACGTCGGCCCGGCCTACCCACAAAAATATGTGGCGGTGGAGAAAAGATAGAGGAGGTCACAGGTAGCGAGCGTTGACGGCCAACGGCTCACGGCTGACAGCTCACCGCAAAAGGCCTGAAGCAATCCCTTCCTGTACCCGATTGATCAGTCCGTTCAGCGTGCAGGCAAGCTTCTTGATTTGCTGCCCTACTCCAACGCAAATTGACTCGTCAATGTAGCCGAGGTCACGCGCGATCAGGACTTGAGTCTCAAGTTCCAAGAGAGAACCTCGCGCGCGATAGAGAAACTGAGCCAATTCCCGCTGCGAATGGCGGCCCTTCCCCTCGGCAACGTTGCTGGGAACCGAAACTGCCGCCCGGCGCATCTGGGACACAAGGCCGAAAGTTTCTTCCTTCGGAAGCCTGCGAGTAAGGCGATAGATATCCCGGACGAGGGCCATAGCGTCTCGCCAGACACGGAGCTCCTTGTAGTCGGAGGACATATTGACAGGGAGCTTAATCGCGCCGGACCTGCAGGACAGTGACAGCAGTCACTCGCAAAATGTTCGGTTTTGACTCCACAGGTCCTGAGAAGATATTGGCTTGCCGTGAGGCTTGAGCAGGCAGCTGTGACCACCCGTCGACCGGTGCCTCGCCTGCGCCGTCGCCTGCCGTGAGCGGTGAGCGGTCAGCAGGCCCATCGCGCACCCTGTCAACCTCCCGCCGCATCAGTACAATGAAAGCAGCATGATGCGCCGGGTCTATCTCGACAACAACGCGACTACTCCGGTGCTCCCCGAGGTCCTGGAGGCCATGCGGCCATACTTTGGCGAGCACTTTGGCAACGCGTCCTCCATCCACCATCATGGACAGGAGACGCGGGCCGCCGTCGAGCGCGCTCGCGAATCCGTGGCCGCCCTGCTGGGCTGCCGCGCCTCCGAGGTTGTGTTTACCAGCGGTGGAACAGAAGCGGACAATCTTGCGGTCTTTGGGCTGGCGCGGTCGGGCGACCATGTCATCACCTCAACCATCGAACATCACGCCGTTCTCAACGCCTGCAAGCATCTCGCCAAGTATCGTGGGACGACGGGATGCGAAGTCACGTACATTCCAGTGGATGGCCGCGGTCTGGTGGATCCGGCGGATGTGAAGCGCGCGATCCGGCCGAATACGAAGTTGATCACCATCATGCTCGCCAACAACGAGACCGGCGTCGTGCAACCCGTCGCGGAGATTGGGAAGATCGCCGCCGAAGCCGACGTGTACTTCCACACCGACGCGGTGCAGGCGGCGGGGAAGATCCCGATCGACGTCAACAAAATCGGGTGCGACCTGCTGACCATCTCCGGCCACAAGATTCACGGGCCGCAGGGTGTGGGCGCGCTCTACGTCCGCAAGGGAACTCTGCTTGAGCCTATGCTCTATGGCGGAAGTCATGAACGCTCCCGCCGCGCCGGGACGGAGAACGTTCCTGGCATCGTAGGTTTAGGCAAGGCAGCCGAGTTGGCCATCTCTGGCTTCGAACGCGGCGACGATCGGAAGATGGCGGCTGCGCGTGACCATCTGGAAAGGGAACTGCTCGAGATCGAAGCCACAGGCTTAAACGGCGAAGGCGCGCCCCGCGTGCCGAATACGACCAACATTTATTTCGATTCCATCGACGGCGAGGCGCTGGTCATCGCGCTGGACTTGAAGGGACTGGCAGTCTCGACCGGCGCTGCGTGCTCTTCCGGGGCGATCGAACCGTCGCATGTGCTGACCGCGATGGGGTTGCGTCCCGACCGCGCCAAAGCCAGCATTCGTTTCAGTCTGGGAAAGCAAAACACGCCCGAGGATATAGACTTCGCACTGGCCCTGGTTCCGGAAACCGTGGGGCGGTTGCGCGAGTTGTCGCCGGTGTGGCTGAAGAGCGCAGTTAGCCATTAGCACTTAGCATTTAGCCGAATCGGAATAGTGAAGAGCTATATGCTAACTGCCAAGTGCTAACTGCTGAAACCATCGCCGTCGCCATGTCGGGAGGAGTCGACTCCTCGGCCGTTGCGGCCATGCTGCGTGCCGAAGGGCGCAACGTTATCGGCCTGACCATGCAACTCTGGAACCAGCGCCGTCTCGCCGGACACGAAGGCATGCCGGAATCCGTCCAGGGCCGCTGCTGTTCGATCGACGACGTCTACGACGCTCGCCGCGTTGCCGAGACCCTCGGCATCCCGTACTACGTGGTCAATCACGAAGAGCGCTTTGAGCGCGATGTGGTGCGGCCGTTCGTCGAGGAGTATCTTGCCGGGCGCACGCCGATCCCGTGCAGCCTCTGCAACAATCACTTGAAGTTTGACCAGCTTCTTGTTGTGGCGCGGCAGATTGGCGCCGATCAGATTGCCACCGGCCATTACGCCCAAGTCGTCTTTGACGAGCAGCTCAACCGCTGGCTGCTGAAACGCTCAGTCGACAAATCCAAGGACCAGACTTACTTCCTCTTCGGCCTTACGCAGGCGCAATTGAGCCGCACTCTGTTCCCACTCGGCGGCATGACCAAGCCGGAAGTGCGCGAACTGGCCCGCAAGCACAGCCTGGTGATCGCCGAAAAGCCCGACTCGCAGGAAATCTGCTTTGTCCCTGGCGGTGACTACAAGCGCTTTCTCGAAGCCTATCTCACCGAGCAGGGAGATAAGCCGACAGAAATTGCCGGCGAGATGGTCACTACCGACGGCAAGGTGATCGGCGAGCACGCCGGCGTTCACAACTTCACGATCGGCCAGCGCAAGGGACTCGGTGTGGCCACCGGCTCTCCGCTGTACGTGATTCAAATCAAGAACGACACGCGGCAAGTGGTGGTCGGCAAGGACGAGGAGCTTTACTCGCGCACTCTTCGCGCGCGTCGGGTGAACTTCATTTCGACGTCCGAGCTGCGCGAGCCCATGCGCGTCGCAGTGAAGATCCGCCACAAGCATCAACCCGCGCCGGCCATCATTGAATCCGCCGGGCCGGACGAAGTCCGCGTTACCTTTGACGAGCCGCAGCGCGCGCTCACCCCCGGCCAGGCTGCCGTTTTCTACGATGGTGACATCGTCGTCGGCGGCGGCTGGATCGAAAACTCCACGCAGTAAGCACTTGCTGGTGGAGAGTCGGGCGTCCCCGCCTGTCCCTCCAGCGCACGGTTACTGCGCATTGGGTACCCACGATTACTTTTCCTGGAATTCATAGCACCTTCGTGGACTAGACCTGCCAATGAAGCAGGGTTAAGGTTAGTTCACGACGGGACCTTCGTAGTCTCTCCCCAGTAAAGGTCCGGCGTGGGGAGCGATCTTATGAAAATCTGGCATCTGTGTTATGCGGCATTGGGGATAGCGGTGGCGCGCTGGGTTTTTAAGCGTCAACCAATGCCGGTAAGCGATCCGATCACCCGTCTCCGTACCTCTGGCCTGCTGTAAAGAAACGACTGGTGAAAGGGCATGGGCGCGCCCCGTTGCGCGTCCCTTCGATTTGAGCGCGTTCATGCCCCTTTCCATCCCTGGAAGTGCTAGCACTACCGTGTCCCTTCGGTAACTTCTTTTCCGTTCCATCTCGCCTAGACTTTCTATGTGGACCCGCTGAGGCCGCACGTGCCGCTCAGCGACCGAAATCATGCGATCCAGATTCCCCAGCTTGCGGTTGGTCGCGCCCGTCGTGCTGCTCGTCGTGCTGCTCGTCCCGTCAGCTGCTTCGGCGCAAGACAATGACCCCTCGCTCGGCGACCTCGCCCGCAACCTGCGCAAAAACAAATTGCAGCAGCAGCCTCAACAACAGCCGGACCCAGGCCGCCCTGTCATCGATAACGACAATCTGGCCCAGGTCACGGAGGACGCCAAGAAAGCAAGGCCAGCCAACAAAGACAAGACCGTGTTTTCCATTGACCCTTCCGGCAATACCCTCAAAGTGTCGTCGCCCGATGTAACCTGCAGTCTGTCTTTCAACGCCCGGGCCAGCTCGCTGCTGATCAAGCCGGTTCTGATCGAAGATTTGCCGCTCACCGAGCTGCTCAAAATAGACGGCCCCGGTTCCATTCAGGATGAAAGTCTGCAACTGGAAGTATTCAATGGAACCGACTGGGACCTTAGCGAAATCACCATTGGCCTGACGCTTGAACGCAAGCCTGGAGAGAACGCCGAAGTGGCCGCGCGTGCGCGTGTAATTCCCGCCGCTCAAGGCGTTGCGCCAGTCGCCGTCGAGCGACGTTCCGACGTAACGCTCCTCTATCACCTCAAGGCCACGGCCAAGCCCTTCAGCACAACCGCGTTTCACGAAAATATCGGGATCACCCCCGGCCCCGATGAAGATTGGCGATGGTCGATCGTAGAAGCCAAGGGAATCCGGCCGTCGCAAGCGCGGTCGCTGCCCGATTCGCTGCCAGACCCGCTGTTTGCTACGCCATCGCCGTTCGTGCCGGGATCGAACGAGCCGCAGCACGCGCCCGGGCCGACCGCAACTTCCATTCCACCCGCTCCAACCGCGCCCGCAATTCCGGACAAACCGAGCCTCGACAAGTCCCCGAGTTCAGGCCCAACTTCGCAGCGATAAAAGCTCGAACCACAGGGGGCACAGGGGTTCACAGAGGAGTAACAAGTTGAGCTTTCGCCTGTGTTCCTCTGTGTCCTCTGTGGCCAAGATTTTGTCAGGACGCTGGAATATCCATCGTCGGCAGGAAGCGCGGCTTCTGACGGGCTTTCGTTAACTGCTCGAACGAATAGGCGATCTTGAGCAGGGTAGGTTCGCTCCAGGCGCGTCCGAAGAAAGAGATGCCGACCGGCAGCCCCCAGAGATGTCCGGCTGTCACGTTGATATTGGGATAGCCGGCGACGGCGGCGGCGCTCGAACTGCCTCCGGCGGCGTGATCGCCATTGATCAGGTCGGTGAGCCAGGCGGGGCCTCCCGTGGGGGCGACGAGCGCGTCGAGTTTGAACTTGTCCATAACGAAGTCGATGCCCTCGGAGCGTGTGAGTTGGCGATTCAAGGCCAGCGCGTCGAGATATTCCTTCGAGGTGAGCGGGCCCTTCTGTTCCGACTTGAGAAAAATGTCTTGCCCGAAGTAGGGCATTTCCCGGCCGCGATTGAGTTCGTTGAACTCAATTACATCCTTCAAACTCTTAATCGGTGAAGAGCTGCCGCGGCGAGCAAGATATGCCGCAAGGTCCGCCTTAAGTTCGTAGTAGAAGACGGTGAGCTCGCTCTCGTCGAACTTGCCAATGGTGGGAATGTCGGCGGGATCGACGATCTCAGCGCCAGCACGCTTCATCTCGCCGATGAGCGTGTCCATAAGCTGGTCGACGGCATCGTTGAAGCCGAAATATTTGCGCACCACTCCCAGGCGCGCGCCTTTGAGTCCTGCCGGATCGAGGTATCTTGTGTAGTCGGGGGACAGCTTGCCCTGACTGTCAGCGGTTGCGGGATCTTGTGGATCCGTTCCAGCCATGGCACCGAGAAGAATGGCGACATCCCGCACCGTGCGAGCCATCGGACCCGCCGTGTCCTGACTGTGCGAGATCGGAACGATGCCGGTGCGACTGACAAGTCCAACCGTAGGTTTAAGCCCTGCCAGACCGTTCGCAGAAGCAGGACAGACGACCGACCCGTCCGTCTCCGTACCCACACCGGCAACGCAGAGATTCGCGGACACGGCAGCTCCAGTCCCGGAGCTCGACCCACACGGATTGCGGTCGAGAGCATAAGGGTTACGAGTAAGTCCGCCGCGGCCGCTCCAGCCGCTGGTGGAATGACTGGAGCGAATGTTGGCCCACTCACTGAGATTGGTTTTGCCCAGGATCACGGCACCGGCCTTACGCAACTGCGCGGCGACGAAAGCGTCGTTGGGAGGGCGCGATCCCAGCAGCGCCAGCGAACCCGCTGTCGTGTTCATGCGGTCCGAGGTATCGATGTTGTCCTTGATGAGCACGGGAATGCCATGAAGCGGCCCGCGCGGCCCCTTCACCTTGCGCTCCTGGTCGAGCGCCTCGGCGATGTGGAGAGCCTCGGGGTTGAGCTCGATGACGGAGTTGAGCATGGGTCCGGCTTTGTCGATCTCCTGAATGCGTGCCAGGTATTTCTCGGTCAAAGAGCGGGAGGAATACTGGCCGGACTGGAAGGCCTTCTGGAGATCGTCAATCGTGATCTCATCGAGCTCGGAATCCTTGACGGCCGGTGCGGGCGCAGGCGCAGGGTTGACAACACGAGTTGAGCCGAGCGCCGGGTAGGCGGCCGTGGCAATGGTAGCGGTCACCCCTGCGCGAAGGAAGTTGCGGCGCGACTTGTACTTCGGGGGAAGGGAATCGGTGGACATCAAGGCTCCTGCGACGTGGGATGAATTCGGATGGAAGTCCCGAGCGGGAATCTTACGAGCAGTGCGAGAGAAAGGCAAACGCAGATGACGGTGTTAGGGAGCGTTGTCTTGGATAGAGCGGAATGGTAGTCTAACGAAGTTGAGCGGGAGTAGTTCAGCGGTAGAACGCCAGCTTCCCAAGCTGGATGTCACGGGTTCGATCCCCGTCTCCCGCTCCATCTTGTCAATCACTTACAGACTTTCCCAATTGGCAGCCGTCGGCTACCCAGCCCAACCTCTCCAAGCGCGGGGACCAGATCCTCCGCCGCCAGTACGAACTGGCTCACCAGCAGGGCGAAAAGATCTGGTCAACTTTGGAAGTCGCCGCGGCTGCTTTAAGACTTCCACGGCGTGATGGGGTCGATTTTTGCTCCGGCGTTTACAGGTTTAGCAATTCCGCCGATCCCTAATTCACCGTCTGTGTCAGCGAAGCCGAACTGCCGTCGAAGCTGGTGCTTCCGTTGTACGTCGCCGTGATGCTGTGCGTGCCCGAGGTCAGCGTCTTGGTTGTGTACTTAGCCACCCCTCCGCTCAGGGCCACACTCTTCAAGAGCGTCGTGCCATCGTAGAAGGTGACTGTCCCGGTGACCGTGCCGCCGAACTGCGGCGCCACGCTCGCCGTAAAGGTCACGGACTGCCCAGAGTTCGACGGATTCTGCGACGAAGCCAAAGTGGTCGTGGTCGTGGCTTTGCCGACCACTTGGCTCACCGCCTTCGACTTGCTGCCGGCGAAGTTCGAGTCACCGCCGTACACCGCCGTGACCGCCGTTGTACCCACCTTGAGCGTCGAGGTCGTAAAGCTAGCCGAGCCGCCGCTCAGCACACCCGTTCCCAGTGACGTTGTACCCTTCATAAACTTGACGGTTTCTCCATTCGGCGGCGCACCGAGGCTGGAAGTGACCGTTGCGGTAAAGGTCACCGCCTGTCCATAAGTGGACGGATTCGGCGAAGACGTGAGTCTAGCTGTGGTCGCTGCCCTCGTATCAATCTTGGTCACGAAGGCGTCGGAGCCACCGCCACCGTAGTATTTTTGAAAGGGATTCTTGGTTGGAAAGTTGGTTGAGTCAGTCCAGCCCGTGACGTAAGCGTTGCCCGCGCTGTCCACCGCGATGCCGTTGGCTTGGTCATACGAGCCGCCGCCAAGGTACGTGGAGTAAAACAGCGCCGACCCCGTGGGGTTGAGCTTGGACACGAAGGCGTCGCCGCTGCCATCCTTTCTTTTCTGGAAGGGGCTCTCTGTCGGGAAATTGGTGGACATAGTGTAGCCGGTGACGTACGCGTTGCCCGCGCTGTCCACCGCGATGCCGAAGCCGCCGTCATCCCCGCTGCCGCCTAGATAGGTGGAGTAAACCAAAGCCGATCCCGTGGGGTTGATCTTGGCCACGAAGGCGTCGTCGTTGCCGCCACCGTAGTTTGGCTGCAAGGGATTCACGGTTGGAAAGTTGGTTGAGTTGGTGTTGCCAGCGACGTAAGCGTTGCCCGCGCTGTCCACCGCGATGCCGTTGCCCCACTCATCCCCGCTGCCACCTAGATAGGTGGAGTAAACCAAAGCCGAGCCCTCGGGGTTAATCTTAGCCGCGAAGACGTCGCCATTGCCACCGTAGTTTGGCTGCAAGGGATTCTTGGTTGGAAAGTTGGTGGAGTAGGTTTGACCGGTGACGTAAGCGTTGCCCACGCTGTCCACCGCGATACCGCTGCCAAAGTCACCCCAAACCGAAAACCCGCTGCCACCCAGATAGGTGGAGTAAACCAAAGCCGAGCCCTCGGGATTGATCTTGGCCACGAAGGCGTCGCCGCCGTAGCCGCCGCCGTAGGTCATCTGGAAGGCACCGGGCGTGACGGGAAAGTCGGTTGAGCTCGTGGAGCCCGTGACGTAAGCGTTACCCGCGCTGTCCACCGCGATGCCGTCGCCTTGGTCATAGTTGCTGCCGCCCAGATAGGTGGAGTAAACCAAAGCCGAGCCCTCGGGGTTAATCTTGGTCACGAACGCGTCGCCATTGCCACCGTAGGTTGGCTGCAAAGCATTCACCGTGGGAAAGTCGGTTGAGGAGGTGTAGCCGTTGACGTAAGCGTTGCCCGCGCTGTCCGCCGCGATACCGTTGCCAGAGTCACCGTCATACCCACTGCCACCCAGATAGGTGGAGTAAACCAAAGCCGATCCTGCGGAGTTCAACTTGGCCACGAAGGCCCCACAGCAGGTTGTCTGGAAGGCACCGGGCGTGGTCGGAAAGTCGGTTGAGAAGGTGTAGCCGGTGACGTAAGCGTTGCCCGCGCTGTTCACGGCGATGCGGTGGCCAACGTCCCGCCCGCTGCCGCCCAAGTAGGTGGAGTAAATCAGCGGATCGATGTACAGCGGCCTGCTTGCGTCATATTTCGCGACCTCGAATCCCACCCGATTCGTAGCCGTGATAACATAATGCGCCGCAATCTCCTGCCGCGCTCCATCTTTCTCCTGATACACAACCGGCTTGTGCCAGCGAATTTCGTCTTCGCCGGTCTTCATTTTGAGGACTAAGTCGCCGTGCTCGTCCTTACGAATCCGCTGCGCTCCACTAATGTCGAACTCTATGCGACGCGGGTCCGCACCCGGCGCAACGATAAAGTCATACTCCAGTTGCCGCTGGTTGCCGTAGTAAACCAGGTCAATGCCCGAATAAATTCCCTCGTACTTCACCTTCGCGTAAGTCGGAACATTGCTGCGCCACTTCGCAGGATCATTGCCAATGAAGTAGTTGCTCGTCCCCGCCAGTTCATCCAAGCCAGTCACCTTGGCCGCAGGATTGGCATTGCGAAGCTTCATCCGCAACACGCCACCGGCTTTGGGCGCAGCCGTGCCGGACCGCAACAACGTGTGAGCGGTACCCGCGATCTTCGCTTTATTCGTATCCGCCTTGCTGCCGCTCAACGCGAGCACCGCCTCATCCCCGGTGAGAAAAAGAGTGTAAGCGCCCGTGCGCGACAGAAACATCACCCGCGCATCGGCCTGCCCGTGATTGGCCTCGAAGCTCAGCGGCAACTTGCCGTAGCTGTCGAGAATCTTGGCTTGAGCTTTCGGGTCGGCTTGAGACGCACTGATCGGAGACACAACGCTCGCGGTTTGATTGATTAGAGGAACAGGATTCGACTGGGCCAACAAGAAGGTGGTGGCCAAAAACTGAAACAGGCAGATGAGGTAAGCGCGCTTCATAGGGTCCTTCCGTCACATCTGAGCATCGGGTAGAGAAAAACGCTCGGCTCGCTACCGACTAGGGGAGGGGTTTCGCGGCAGTCGAGAACTGGAGAATTGTATTCCCATGCAGGCTAGCGATCAATGACCTGCCGACGGAAGTTTAAAGGGTTGTGCAATGCGGCGTAGTGATGGGATCACTGCCGCGTGTGCTACGAGTTAGTGCGCTAACGTCTTCTCTAGTGGAACCCGACCGCCGTCATTGCGGCCCCGGCTTCAGGGTTCTTCATGAATGTGTTCCAGACGAAGCCGGTACGCTGGTTTTCTGCCATCAGCATCATGATGCCCAGATCAATCCCGATCACATCCGTGTCATACCAACCGGCGAGCGGATTGAACGCGTCCACGAAGCTGTACCTCTGCCATGTCTTGGGGAACTTGCTCTGGATGTTGCGCAGCGCCACAATGCAGTCGGAGGACAGAAACGGAATGGATCCGCCGGCGGCACAGGGAACGATGGAACCATCAATTGGCCCCATCGGCGGTGGCCCGCCCCATGCCACATAGCCGTTCACCGAGTCTGACGCCGTGATTCCCCACAGGTTGGTCGAATAATCGGAAAACTGACCGGCTAGCGACGAACAGAACAGCTTGTGGGCTTGCGTAGCGGTGATGGAGTTGTTGAAGTAGTTGGCGTAGGCGTCCTGCTTGTTGCGAAAGTCGAACCAGGCGTGGGAGTACTGATGGATGAACAGGGGCGCGCCGGTATTCGTAATGTAGGTCAGACCATGGTAAGTCAGCGACGGACGCGCAAATACTTGCCATGCGCTCGCCGGGATCGGTTTCACCGTCGCGCCGATCGCCAACAGATACAGCATCATCAGCTCGGAGTAAGTGTCCCATCGCGCAGTCAGGAATCCGCTCTCCGGCGTCCAGCCCATGGAGAACGTGTTTCCGCCGTTGAGCATCCACGGCCAGTTGATGCGCTGATAGAGCTGCGTCGCCAGGTCTACGATCTGCTGGTCCTGAAAGTGTTGCCGGCAGGTAAGTACGCCGCACAGCAGGATTGCGGTATCAATCGAAGAGACCTCGGAGTTGTTTGCCCTCTGCCCTGTATTCATATCCACGAAGTGGTAGAAGAAGCCGTTTTGGTTCGGCAGTTGGTTGAGAAGGAAACTCAACGTAGCCTGCACACGCGCGACGACGTTGGCGCTGGCCATGTAGCCGCGCTGGTCCGCGATACACAGAGCGGTTAGACCAAAGCCTGTGGCCGAAATGCTGGAGACCGTGCGACTGTCATTTCCAGCGGCGAAGGCACGGTCCTTGACTTGGCCCGTCGTCGTACTGGCCTGCTCCCAGAAGTAAAGAAAGATGGCACGTTCGATTTCATCCAGAAATTGGTCGTCGGACAACGGGGGTGGCCCGGGATTGCTGGTCTTGGACCCGCCACAGGACATACTAATCATGGCCATGTTGAGCACGGGAGATACCAGCATCGTCTTACCCAACCGCGCAAGCCATTCCCGGCGGCTCAGAGGTGTGGTTGGGGTAGGACAACTCATGAAAATGACTCCTGAAGCATCAGGATATTGCCTCACGATTATAGCTTCACGGCCCGGCTAATGTGGCCACGCATTCTGCAGCAGATGTAGGAGTGATGGCTGTTCTTACTTCACCTCAATGACTGCCAGACCATCCGGAGCGAGATCGAGATTCAAGTCGCCACTCGTCAACTCACGGATTTCAGAAGGAGGCAATTGCGCGGCCTGTTGCAACGCCTTGAGCTGTTCCTGGGTCGGGTAGCGCGGCTGTCCCATCTTTTCGTACGCCGGATGCACATCCCCGTGGTCGCGGTCAACGCGCGAAATATAGGCCCTGCGACTTCCGGCGAGATGTTCGAAGCGCAGATGAATTGTCTTCGTTAGGCCGGTCTGGAACACGCCAGTCTGATCCGGAGGAACGAGGTTCCACGCCGCGACTACCAGCGAACCGTCTTTCTGGCGCGTCACCAGCACGGAGCGGGAGTCCACCGGAATTCGCTCATCGCCCAGCCGGTGCAGCAGCTTGAACGCGTTGTAGGACGGTTTGGGAATACCGCCGGCCGCGATCAGGCCAAAACCGCCGTAGAACGGCTGTTTCACCACGCCCTGTTCTTCGAAGACATCGGAAAACGTCCAGTAGGACATCGCATCCACCAAGCCGTCGCACTGGCGGATGGTGTCGGCCAGCCACGGGCCCATGTAAATCGAGTCGGTGATGGCGGGCTCGTTGAAGTAACTGGCGTTGTACTCGGTCCAGATCAGGGGCAAGCTGGGCATGGTCGAAGACCGGATCCGATCGTGCACTTTCTTCACCGCGCGGCACACCATCTGGTCGCGCGGGATTTTTTCGTCAGTGCCAAAGACGTCTTGCGCGAGGTCGTTGCCGTAAACGTGAGAGGAGACAAAATCCACGGGAACCTTGTTTTCGGCGCAGTGTTGAATGAAAGCATCCGCCCAGGCGGCCTGTGCGGTAGCAGGTCCACCCACGCGCAGACGCGGGCTTACCTGCTTGATGGAGCGAGCGGTGTGATCGTAAAGCTGCCAGTAGGTGGCCTGTTTCGGTTCGCCCGCCCAAAAATCAATATTCGGTTCGTTCCAGACTTCAAAGTACCACTGCGAGACCTCGTCGATGCCATAACGGTCCACGAGGTGCTTGGTGAACTGGGTGATGAGATCGTCCCACTTATTCCAGTCTTTGGGTGGGGAGACGTTCTGCTTGTACCAAAAGGCGTGCAGGGCGTCCCGTGCGGCCAGTTTCTTAGGCATGAAACTCAGTTCGATGAACGGGCGCACACCGTTGGCCAGCAAGCCGTCATAGACCTGATCCACGTAGGAAAAGTTGTACTGGGGATGCCCCTGGGCGTCCTCGTCGTAGATGCCGACTTCATCGTGGAAGATGGCATGGAAGCGCACGTATTCGAAGCCGGTAATCTGCTTTACATCGCGGAGATCGCGGCGGTAGCTCTCGCGCAACGTCAGGATGGCGCGCCCGGAACCAAACATTTTCTCCCAGAAGTGAGGGAGGGCGTGGGCGGGAGCGTTCGCGTCAATGACCACCGTCTCGGTTATGGGTTGTGCGATCGCAGGGCGATTCACAACGATCGCGCTAACCGTACAGAGAAGAAGCGCTAAGAGACCATGTCGCCTAATCATGAAAGTCCGTGCAGAAGCGGGGCCGAGCGGCAGCCTCGGTTCAGGTCCGCCGCTCGGGGAGCTCCGCGCAAGTTTAGAAGGTAAGCCGCGTCTGGAATTCGATCACTCGGCCCGCGAAAGCACTACCAGCCATCCCAAAGTCGCTGTTCGTGATATTCGTGCTAGGACTGTTGTACCCGAACCCTGTCAGGTTCAGCTTATTGAACAGGTTGAAGAAGTTGGCCCGGAAATCGAACTTGGCCCCTTCCTTGGTGATGAACGGCACGCGGGTCTCCTTGCCCAGACTTACGTCAAAGGCCTGGTAGCGAGGGCCGCGGAATGAATTGCGCTTCACAAACGGCGGTCCGGGCGCGCTGATATCAAAGTATGCCGGCCCTCCATTGGGGAAGTTCCCGCCCTGCTTCTGGAAGGTGGAAGTGCTATAGTCCTGGCCCGCGCCGCCGAGATAGGCGCGCGGCAATGCGGGACAGATGGTACCTCCCTGCGGAACCGGCGGGCAGCTGTTCCCTTGTACCGCACTCCATGGGAAACCCGAATGGAATTGGTAAATGGGATCGAGGTGCCAGCCCCCGAGCAGTTTGTACGCAACGCCGTCCTTGTTTCCTGGGAATGGCAGATCATATAAGGCGGAGAGCATGAAGCTCTGGGTCGCATCAAAATCCGACGGACCAAGATCAGCCGCATTTTGGTTGATGGGATAGAACTGGTTGGTGTAGCCACCCGCGCCTTCGCCGGTGACCGTGTCCATGCTCTTGCTCCAGCGATACTTCGCGTACATCTGTACCCCGTGGGAAAAGTTGTGTTTCAGGTCCGCCAGCAGCGCATTGTAATGGGCCTTGGCGTCGGTAGATGGGAAGTACACGGCGCCGTAGTGCGCGTTCGGCTTCGCGTAGATGTTTTCGAGGTTGACGATCCGGAGAATCCGGTGACTGGAACTGCCCTGATAGCCGAGCGTGGCGACGAAATTATGCGGCAGTTCATTTTGGAAGTCCAGGGAGTAGCTATACACATAGGGCGTGCTGAAGTTTTGTGGTGCTCCCCAGACTTCCACTGTCCCATAGGGAGTCCCGGTATTGGGATCAAAAGCCAGAGCTGGATTCGCTGGATAGCCAGTGATCGAATGCAGGCTGGAGCCCTGCGCAACCACGATCTGGTTGCCGATGGCATTGGGAGCAAAGGGGGGCTGCATCCAACTGTTGGCCAGCAAGTCGTAAGTCTGTGACTCGGAACCTAGTGGGGAGCCTGCGGCGGCGCAACAGATCCCATAACGGAAGACAAAGGGCGGATTTACGCGGCTGATGCCGGTCATGGTATCCGTGACCCGGTTGTAACCGACGCCAAACCCACCGCGGAAAACACCCTTGTTATTCAACTTAGACGGGCTCCAGGCAAAGCCGATACGCGGACCGAAGTTGTTCTTGTCCGCCGGGTATAGAGGATTGGATACCTTTACCGTCGCGTTCGCTAGACCGTTGACGTAGTCGCTTGCCGGATTCAAGAACAAGTTGGACAGGTTCCCATTCTTATCTTTGAGCGGGCTGAAAAACTCGTAACGGAGTCCGATGTTGATAGTCAGGTTCGGCCGCAGCTTGAGGTCATCCTGCACGAACCCCGCGATATCGTGCTGCCGGAAGTACTTGTGGTTGTCGGTGAATGCCCCGGTAAGCGGGTTGGCGTTGACGCCTTCATAGATCGGGGCGCCATTCGCAAATTCCCAGATCCCGTGGTAGGTGTAGATCGGACGCTGGTCACCAAACATATAGTCGGTGTTGTCCTGGATCGAGGCAAAGCTGAAGCCCGCCTTCAAGCCGTGGCGGCCGTGGATTTTGCTAATGTTGTCGCGGAATTCAAACTGGTTCTGGGCAAACAGGCCCGGCGAGTTGTCGCCCTGAGGAGCTCCCCAGACGACGCGCGATAAGGGCATGTCTTCAATCTGCATATTGGGCAACCCCCAGTTCATCTGGGGATTGATTGTGTACTCGTTGTTGCTCCAGCGAGTGGCATTGAAGCGCGCCTCGTTCAGCAGGGTGGGGGAGATGTTCCGGTTCCACAAGAACGTTATCAGGCCGTTGCGCCATGCGGAGTGTATATCCTGGTTCACACGCGCCTGGCCTGTGGTCTGGGTATAGTTGTAGGGTGTTATGTAGAAACTGCCGGCAAACGTGTTTTTTCCGTGGGCAAAGTCAATGCGGGTGTTGTATTGATTCCCGCTGAGGTGGCTGGGTTGGCCGATCAGGACTTTCTGTAAGTCCGGGATGCCATCGAACCCGCCGGCGGTGCTGTCGGTCAGGCAGCAGGTGTTCTGGAGAATGTTCCATGTCGGAACATATTGGCCATAAGTCCAAGTGGGATTAGCGCCAGTGATGCCGGCTCCGCCCAAGTCCACGCCGCCAGTGACCACCTGGCAGCCCGAGCCATCCGCACCCTGGACCCCTCCCGGTGAATAGGCATAATTGGGCCACTGCCCCTTGAAGTCGTTGCAGTTCGGAGTGAGAACCTGCAGGACGCGGGGCATGTTGTTCGCTGCCGTAGCGACCGCGCCTTCGACGGTACCGGCACGGTTGTTCTTCATGAAGTCCGCGAACTGCTGGGTCTCGATGTACTGACTGGTAGTGGTCTGGTTGTGGACGCGGTTCCCTTCGTAGGAAAAGAAGAAGAAGAGTTTGTCTTTCCAGACGGGTCCGCCCAGGCTGCCGCCGAACTGGCGATTCTTGTTGTTGACGCGCTGATTGCAATAGGGCGGGTTTGGATTGGAGCAGGTGCCATCCGGGTTGCCGCCGGTCGAGTAGCCGCCCCAGCGATTGTAGGCGTTCAGCCCGGGCTCGTCATAGTCGAAGAAGCCTGAGCCGTGGAGCTGGTTGGTGCCGGTCTTGGAGATCGCCTTGATCTGAGCGCCGGTGTTGCGTCCATCTTCAGCCGAGTAGTCGGTGGAAAGAACCTTCACTTCGGCGATTGACTCCTGGTTGGGAGTCAGGACGGCAGCGCCGCCCCAAGTGAGGCTGTTGACGCTGGTGCCATCGATGGTGAAGTTGTTGCCGCTGGGACGCTGTCCGTTTGCACTGATTTGCGACACATTTTCCACCGAAAAAATGGAGTTCGTGGAGCCGCCCGGACCGGAGGTATTGTTGAAGTTCGCCGAAGAGCCGGTACCGGTGCGCGCGCCGTCGCCGAACACACCGGGCGCCAGTCGCAGCAGTTCATACGGATCGCGTCCGTAGGACGGCATCCGCTCAATGTCCTTGGCGGTAATTTCGCCGCTGATATTGGCGTTTTCAGTTTCAGGGCCTGCCACAACCCCCGTCACCGTCACCGTCTCCTGGCTCCCGCCGAGTTCAAGCGCAACGTCCAACGCGCGCACGCTTTCTGCGTCCACTTGCACATTCGTCAAGTGGCTTTTGCGGAAACCGCCGGACTCCACGTCCACGGTGTATTGTCCTGGGGTGAGGGCTGCAACACGGTAGAAACCCGCGCCGGTGGTTTCGGTGGTCTGGGTGACTCCGGTCGCCTCGTTGGTCACGGTCACTTTCGCGCCCTTGACGACGGCGCCAGTTTTGTCGCTGACGGTTCCTTGCAAACTTGCGCCGTACTGCGCCAGTGCGGATGAGGTCAGGAAGAAGAGAATCGTAGAGAGCAGGAGAGCACGGACAGGAGTCGAGTGGAACATGACTTGCCTCCAAGGCACGGAAGTCGCGCTTGTTTTCAAGCGCTCTTTTTCAAGCGATCCAGTTCGAGCGATCCAGAAAAGCGGCGAACCGGTTTTGGTCAGCCATCTCGGCACTAAAACCGGTAGCGCTACTAAATCGTAACTAAATCGCTTTAGTCAACCAGAGCGGTATAGCATGATGTCCAGGACAAGTCAAGCGCCCAACGAATGCGACTCATCGAAATCTTCGATAGTTGCCTCTCGCCCGCGCTTGTGGGAGACTGCCAGCGCGATGAGCAAGCAGAAAGACAACGGAACCCCCGCCGTCCGGCACCCAGGACAGAAAATCAGCCTGAAGTTTCTAGCCGATCACCTTGGCCTTTCCCCGGCTACAGTGTCGCTGGTGATGAACCGCTCGGCGGTAGCCGACTCCATTCCCAAGGCGACTCAGGACCAGATTTTCGCCGCCGCGCACAAGTTCAACTATCGCCCCAATTTTCTGGCCCGCTCCTTGCGCACCCAGCGCACCTTCACCATCGGCGTGATCGTGCCGGAAGTAAGCGAGGGCTACGAGACCCTGGTGCTGAGCGGCATCGAAGAGCACCTGCTGAGGGAAGGCTATTTTTATTTCGTGGCCAGTCATCACCACAAGCCCGATTTGATCGACGAGTACCCCAAGCTGCTGCTGGCGCGCTCGGTCGAGGGATTGATCGCCGTGGATACTCCGTGGCAACACGATCTATCCATTCCTGTGGTTGCCGTTTCCGGACACAACGAAATGCAGGGGGTCACCAACATCATGCTCGATCACCGCCGTGCCGCGGAGCTGGCATTGGAACACCTGTTCAAGCTAGGACACCGCCGCGTAGCCTTTATCAAAGGTCAAGAGTTCAGTTCGGATACGGAAGCACGCTGGGACGCGATTGTTCAGGCCGCAACCAAGCTTGGCCTCACGATTCATGCGAAACTGACAACCCAGTTGCTGGGAGATGTACCCTCTCCCGATCTGGGTTACCAAGTCACTCGCCGCCTGCTGGCAAAACACGAGCCCTTCTCAGCGATGTTTGCGTTCAATGACATTTCCGCGATTGGCGCGATCCGTGCCTTGCGGGAAAAGGGACTACGGGTGCCGGAAGACGTCTCCGTGGTCGGCTTCGACGACATTCAGAGCGCCGCGTACCAAAACCCAGGGCTCACCACCGTGCGGCAACCCCTGCGCAAGATGGGAAGGATTGCCGCCGAGACCGTTCTGCGTCGCATCACTCGTGACGGCATGGACTATCCCAAGCAGATCACAGTCGAGCCCGAGCTGGTGGTTCGCGAATCTACCTGTAAGGCAGGACGAGCGAACGTTGCAAAATCCCGTTTCCGCAAAGACTGTTAAAACCACGGACGACTTAGTCTTGCGCGGTGCTAGAATTGTGCGTTTCCATCACATGCGATAAAGGCTCAGACACTCTTGCCCGTCGAACAGATTCCGGAAACTCTGCCCCGCGCTCAAGCCCAGGCGCGGCCCGACTCCTGGAGTGATGTCCTGGTCGTGGGCGCTGGCCCCACCGGCATGGCCTGCGCCATCGAGGCCCAGAAGGCGGGCTTCAAGGCCCTCATCATCGACAAAGGATGCCTCGTCAATTCCGTCTATCACTATCCGAACAACATGGTGTTCTTCACCACGCCCGAGTTGCTCGAGATTGGCGATGTTCCTTTCACCACATCCCTGGCAAAGCCCACCCGCCTCGAAGCCCTCGAATATTACCGCCGTGTCGCCGAGCACTATCACCTGCACATCCGCCAGTACGAATGGGTGAAGACCATTACGGGCGGGGACGGCGAGTTTCGTGTCACCACGACCAACCGGCACAACGCCATCCACGACTACCGCGCGCGCAAGATCGTGGTCGCCAGCGGATACTACGATCTCGCCAACCAACTCGATATCCCCGGCGAGGACCTGGACAAAGTCTCCCACTACTATCGGGAGCCGCATCCTTATTTCGACACCGACGTGGTGGTGGTCGGCGGCAAGAATTCGGCGGCCGAGGCGGCTTTGGACTTGTGGCGGCACGGCGCTCGCGTCACGCTCGTCCATCGCGGATCGCAGATGCACAACCACGTCAAGTATTGGGTGCGTCCCGACATCGAAAACCGCATCAAGGCTGGCGAAATCGCCGCGCACTTCAAGGGCACCGTGCAGGAGATCGGCGCCGACTATGTGGTGCTGCGAACTCCGTCCGGCTCCCTTCGGCTGAAGAACGATTTTGTATTCGCTCTCACCGGATACCATCCCGACTACGATTTCCTGCGCAGCGTGGGCATCGAACTTTCCTCCGAACAGCTTCGTCCCGTCTGCGATCCCGAGAACCTGGAATCGAATGTTCCAGGAATCTACGTCGCCGGAGTGATCGTCGCCGGATCGAGGACGAATGAAATCTTCATTGAGAATGGCCGCTTCCACGGCAAACTGATTGCCAATCACCTCAGCCAGAAGCTCGGCGGCGTGAACCCAAATTTTCCTCTTGACGCGACTTAATGTGTAACCGTGCGGCGCTCCGGGCGGGACGGGCGAGGACGCCCGCCGCTCCACCGTCACACTCCTTGGATTCTTGCCCGTTACTCCGAGTGTATTAACCAGTTAGTATGGGGGGTACCCCCCTCCCCCCCCTATCTATTGGAATCATAGGGTTAGGGGGAAAATCCCGTCAAATCTTTGAGTTTAAAGGACTTATATGGAAAATATTCCGGAATAAGGACTTACGAGATCCGTTCGCTCCGCTCAGGATTTCGGCAGCGGG
>PKUV01000011.1 GCA_003131315.1 Acidobacteriaceae bacterium | reverse complement strand
TGTTAGGTGTTAGGTGTTAGGTCTCAGGAAAACCGCAGGCGGCTCACGTTTGTTCCTGAGACCTGACACCTGCGACCTGAGACCTGCTCTCATAATACCCAGTCTAAAACTTTGTAGTACGCCCCGGCGAACGGCAGAAACCACGGCTTGCCGTTGTAGAGCCCGAGCGGCGCGCCCGGGAAAGGGATCTCCGCAAAAGGATTGTCAGTCTTCCCGTCCGCGATCCATTCGGCCATTTTCTGGCCTTGATATGTGGCCATGGCAACGCCGTGTCCAGCATATCCGACGGCGAAATAGACGCCATCGATTTGGCCGGCGTGCGGCATGATGTCGAAGCAGAAATCGAGCGTGCCGCCCCATACATATTCGACTTTGGTGTCGCGCAGTTGCGGATAGACGTCGATCATGCCGAGCCGCAGAATTTCGGCGCTCTTGCGGATGGTGTGATCGTTCTCTGGGAAGAAGGCAGCGCGGCCGCCGAACAACATGCGGTTGTCGGGGGTAAGGCGGTAGTAGTGAATATAGTTCTTGGAATCGTAGATCTGGCGGTTGCGCGGGCTCAGTTCGCGGGCCAGCGCTTCGGGAAGAACTTCGGTCGTGATGATGAAGGACCCGATGGGGATGATTTTCTTCCGCAGCGCGGGAGTCGCCGCGCCCGTGTAGCCGCTGGTGCCGACCAGCACGCTGCGCGCCCAGAAGCTGCCGCGTGAGGTGGTGAGCTTGAAACCGGGCGCGCCGTTCTTTGAGTCTCGGTTAACGCTTTGCAGTTTCGTGCGTTCGCAGATCTGGGCGCCGACGCGCATGGCGGCGCAGCCGAGTCCGGCAACGTAGCGCGCCGGATTGAGGCCAACTGAGATTTCGTCGACCATGCCGCCGTAATAAATGTCGGAACCGATTTCGCTGCGGAGTTGGTCGCGGGGCACGACGCGCAGCTGGTGGTTGAATTCGCGGGCGATCACTTCAACCTGGCGGGCGTAGTCATCGAAATGCGCCTGTTTGCAAGCGACTTCGAGGTGTCCGGTGCGGGCGAAATCGCAGGCGATGTTTTCCCCTGTCACAATGCGCTCGACCGCGTCGATGGTCTCAAGCGACGCGGCGTACATGCGACGGGTCAGCTCGCGTCCATACATCGAGATGAGTTTGTTGACGCCGAGCTTCATTCCGGTGAGCACCATGCCGGCATTGCGCGAACTCGCGCCCCAGCCGATGGTTTCCGATTCGAGCACGACAACCTTCGCCCCGCGTTTCGCCAGCGAGAGCGCGGCGGAGAGGCCGGTGAATCCGGTGCCGATGATGGCAACGTCAGCGCTCTCCGGCAACGGCTGCGCCGGGGAGGTGGGCATCTGGACGGTGGTGAGCCAGTAGTTGAGTTCCTGGGGCATTTTGCTTGCTAAGAACCTTAACCACAGGGTACACAGAGGAGCAGAGGGTAAATCCCAGGGTGTCCCCTGTGCCCCTCTGTGTACCCTGTGGTTAGCTTCTCTCTGCGGCCATCATAAATGATTACGTCGCCGACCTACAGCACCGCCGTTTCGTGAATCATCCGCACTTCGGCAAAACGCGAAAAGTTCAGCAGCGACGCATCGATCAAATCCGTATTCCCGGTCAGAATCAGGTCGCTCAGAATTTTTCCGGTTGCGGGCGAGTGCATCACGCCGTGCCCGCTGAAGCCGTTGGCGAAGAAGAAGCCGGGGACTTCGGGAGATTCGCCGAGAATTGGGTGATGGTCAGGCGTCATTTCATAGAGGCCGGCCCAGGCTCGCTTGGGATTGACCTCGACATTCTCGAAGACGGGCACGCGATCCGCAGCGCGAGTCAAAATCTTCTCGATGAAGCTCGCTTCGAAATCAGTTTTGTAGCCGGGCGTTTCTTCCGGATCGTCCCACGCTAGCAGAAATCCGCGGCTCCCGGGGCGGAAATGGAAGCCGGTGGACATGTCGATGATCATGGGCGCGGTGTGCGGAAACTGATCAAACGGCTCCGTCGGAACCAGCATGCGGCGCAATGGTTCGACGGGAAGATCGATGCCGGCCATCTTCGCGATCGGAGCCGCCCATGCCCCGGCGCAGTTAACGACCGTCCGCGTGGAGACCGTATCGCGCGTGGTCGCAACTTCGAAGCTCCCATCGTTGCGCCCCTTGCTGCGCGTGATTCCAGTTACGCCTGCGTTCTTCCAGAGCGTGGCACCGTGATCGCTTGCCCAGGTCATGAAGCCGATCATGGCGCTGTAGGGATCGACGAATCCGTCGGTGGAGCAGAAGCTGCCGCCGACGATGTCATCGCCGCGGAGTTGCGGGAACAGGCTGCGGATTTCGTCGCCGGCAACGAGGCGCACGTTCTTCAGTCCCATGGCAATCTGCTTTTCGTAGTTGGCGCGCAGGTAGGCCATGTGCTTTTCGTTGGTCGCGCAAAAAAGGTACCCCTGGGGGCGGTAGTCGCACGGGCACCCGAGGCGCTCTTCAAAGCTCGCATAAAACGGGATCGAGTAAAGCGACATCTGGATGTTGACGGGCGTCGAGAACTGAGCGCGCACGCCGCCCATGCTCTTGCCAGTGGATCCCTTGCCCTGCGCGGTCTCGCGCTCAATAACAAGAACGTTTTTGCAGCCGGCCGCGACCAGGTGGTACGCGATGCTGGAGCCGACAATCCCTCCGCCGATGAGAACGACGTCCGCGGTGTGCATAGTGCGGGGTAATGGTAAATGGATGCCGTACCTAACAGGCTGCTGAAAAACTCGGGTTTCGTATCAGGGCATCGCTTTAGCGATGCCGAAAGTTCTTCGAAATCAGATGCTCCTTGTAGGGGCTGAGCATCGAATATCGACGTTTTCCGTAGCCTGCTAAAACGCGCATTTCGCCGGTGAAAACGCCATTTCATCTCAAGGCTTAAGGAGGCCGACCCACGCTCGACCGGCTGTCAGTCAATAACTCTTGTCGCACCTCAGGCAAATGCCGCGGCAAAGCCAACCCCAATCAGCACCACGACGCCGAACCAGCCGAACACCACGGCGAACGCGGTCCCACGTTTGACCTTGGTGATGCAAGTGATGCCGATGGCGGTCAGGGCCAGGGTCCAGATAGTGAAGATGTCAAACGATGTCAGCAGGCTATGCAGCACTGGAGAGGCAGTAGCGTCGACGAAATATCCGGGATTGGTGGCGACCGGGTTCTGGAAGGTAAATGAATCGCTGCTGACTCCCGCCAGAAGCGACAGGATCGCCAGCAGCGACTTCAGCAGCCCCGGCATGCTGGCATAGATAAACAGGGCAAACAGGGTCTTGTATTTCACCTCGGCGCTCGCGCCAAACTTAAGGGTCGCGAGCAGAACGGCGGCGACGATTGCGTACCAGATGAGCATGGTAACGGAAAAAGTGTAGGAGAATATCCTGGTAACCGTGACCTGCTGCTGCATGACTTTTTGGCGCTGGTCGGCGGGCATGCGCTCAATACGATCGGCCTGCTTGGGTTGCGACTGAATCTGATTCTCCACCACCTTGCGAAAGCCGACCTTCCGATCGACCACGTACACAAACAGCAGAGAAACGATCGCCATGATCAGGAATGGCGCCCACCAGTTGGCGTTCCTCCGAAGGTCGGTGAAGGTCTTGCTCGGCGCGAAAAAAGTGTTGACGAGGCGTTGCCCTTCAGACAGCGGCGCTGGTTCCTGCGTTGGCTGCGATGGCACGGAGGGGTTGGTCGCCATATGTTCTCCCGAACAGGATGAGATTGTAGTTTCCTTCCGGCGGAAGGACAACAGGAAGCGAGAGAATATTACGACGCCGCCATCTCCGGCGTTGCCGCCAGCAGTTTGCGCGTGTAAGCGTGCTGAGGTTGGGCAGTGATCTGCTCCGTGGTTCCGATCTCGACAATTTTGCCCTGATACATCACCGCGATGCGGGTCGAGAGGTAGCGAACGACCGGCATGGAGTGCGAGATGAACAAATAAGTGAGGCCGAAGTCGCGCTGCAGTTGCTGCAGAAGATTCACGATCTGGGCGCCGACGCTGACGTCGAGAGCGGAAACCGGTTCATCGGCGACAATGAACTTCGGCCGCAGGGCGAGAGCGCGGGCAATGCCGATGCGCTGGCGCTGGCCACCGGAAAACTCGTGCGGATAGCGGGGCATGGCGGATTCATCCATTCCCACCGCACGCAAAAGTTCCCGCACGCGCTGGCAGCGGGCACCGCGGCCGAGGCTTTCGTGGATGATCTTCTTATGAAGAATGAGCGGCTCGGCGATCACGTCCTCTACGCGGAAACGCGGGTCGAGCGAACCGAACGGGTCCTGGAAGATGATCTGCATGTCGCGACGAAGACGGCGCAATTCGGAGCCGTTCGCTTTCAGCAGATCGATGCCATCGAAAAGGATGGCGCCCGAAGTCGGCTCGATGAGGCGGAGGATGAGTCGTCCAAGTGTGCTTTTGCCCGAGCCGGATTCGCCAACCAAGCCGAGCGTTTCGCCTTCATGGATGTCGAGGGAAACGTCGTCTACGGCGCGGACTTCGCCCGAGCGGCGGCTGCCGAACGGGGATTCGGCGAGATCGAAAATCTTAGTCAGGTTGCGGACTTCGAGCAAAGGCACGGCGTCAGAGTAGCAGTGATGACGAACAACTATCCACTATCCACTTCTTCATCCCGCAATCATCGGCACGGCCGCCAGCGCCGCGACCATGCCAATGGTACGGGCGCGGCTGAAGTGCTCGTGTAGAAAGATGCGAGCGAGCAAAACCGTAACGGCGGGATAGAGCGAGCTGAGCACGACCGCATCGTCCAGGCGCCCGATTTGAGCCGCGCGGATGAAGACGGTGCTGCCGGTGATGTCGAGGATTCCGGCAACCACAGCAATGGCCAGCACCGGCTTGGGCACCGCGCGGAGGTGTCTTCCGAAAAGAACGACAGCTCCCGTAACCAACAAGGAAGCGAACCGCGAGCAAGCGGCGACCCACAATGCCGAGGCGTTGCCCGCCTGGTGAATACAGAGGTAAAAACCAGCGAAGCCGATTCCGGCCAGCACGGCCATGCCTAAGCCTTCGGGACGTCCGACGCCAGCTTCGGTGCGTGAGATGAGCCAGACACCGATTCCAGCGAGAATAAAACCGAGCACGTGCCGATAGCCCGGAACGCCCTCCGCGAAGGCGGTCACGATGGTGGGAATAGCGGCGCCCAGAACGGCAGCCACAGGCGCGACCAGTCCCATATTTCCGCTGGCCAATGAACGATAGAACAAGGCCAGAGCTATGCCCCCGACCGACCCCGCGATCAGCGACCAAACCAGGCTAGCGTTTCCCGGAAATGGCGCGTGGGTCATCAGCGCGAGAGTCCCGACCACGACCATGCCGCTGATGTGCACGATGGCCGTGAACAGAAACGCGTTCGCGCGGCGTGCGCCAACACCGCCCAGGAAATCACTCGCGCCCCAGACCCCGACCGCGGTCAGGCTATAAGCAGCAGGGATGTATTGGGCTGCGACTGCCATGGGAATTTGAGATTAGCACGCAGCGAGAAAAATCCGATGGAATCCTGCCCCGGAGTGGCGGACCAGCTTAGCCCAGCGCTTCAGCGCTGGGAAAAGCGGAAGAAATGATTTCAAGTCCCGGAGGGACGACCCAGTTCGCACGCACACTCTTAGGAGCTGGAAATCGATCGCAGCACTGCTAAACCGTAACCGCTTCCGGCTGCGCTTTCCCCGCCAACAACTGCCGCAGCACGTACTGCAGTATGCCCCCGTTCGCGTAGTAGAGAGCTTCCTGCGGAGTGTCGATGCGAACCATAGCCTGAAATTCCGCCGTCTTGCCACCCTTCACGCGCACCGTAATCTTGCGGCCGGAAGAAAATTTCTCGACGACATCGCGAATCCCCGCGATCTCGAACACTTCTTCGCCGGTCAACTTCAGCGTCTCGGCATTTTCTCCCGGCAGAAACTGCAGTGGCAGAATGCCCATGCCGACAAGGTTGGAGCGGTGAATGCGTTCGTAGCTTTCCGCAATCGCGGCGCGAACGCCAAGCAGACGGGGTCCCTTGGCCGCCCAGTCGCGCGAACTTCCCGAGCCGTATTCCTTGCCCGCGAGAATCACGAGCGGCACTTTTTCGGCATGGTACTTTTCGGACGCGTCGAAGATCGACATCTCCGCGCCGTCGGGCAGGTGGCGGGTGAATCCACCTTCGGTGTTCACCATTTTATTGCGCAGGCGGACGTTAGCGAACGTGCCGCGCACCATGACTTCGTGATTGCCGCGACGCGATCCGTAAGAATTGAAATCCGCCGGTTGCACGCCGTGCGCAATCAGGTATTTGCCGGCAGGTCCGTCTTTTTTGATGGACCCCGCGGGTGAGATGTGGTCGGTCGTGACGCTGTCCCCGAGCACGGCCAGCACGCGCGCGCCCTTGATGTCCTCGACGGCGGACGGTTTGAGCGCCATGTCATCGAAGTACGGTGCCTGCCGGATGTAGGTGGAATCGTTCTCCCACGCATAAGTCTCGCCCTTCGGAACCGGCAGCCCGCGCCAGCGCTCGTCTCCCGAGTACACCTGGGCATAGCTCTTGCGGAACATCTCGGACGTAATCGCGCTCGCCATCGCCTGCTCGACTTCCTGCTGCGAGGGCCAGATGTCGGCGAGATAGACGGACTTGCCATCTTTGCCTTTCCCAACTGGATCCTTGCGCAGATCAACGTCGATGCGGCCGGCGAGAGCGAAAGCCACCACCAGCGGCGGCGACATCAGGTAGTTGGCGCGCACTTCGGAATTGATCCGGCCCTCAAAGTTGCGATTGCCGGAGAGGACCGAAGCGACAACCAGATTTTTCTCGTCAATCTCTTTCGAAACTTCAACCGGCAGCGGGCCCGAGTTGCCGATGCAGGTGGTGCATCCGTAGCCGACGATGTGGAACTTCAGCTTCTCCAGATACGGCATCAGGCCGGCTTTTTCGAGATAGTCGAGCACGACTTTCGATCCGGGAGCGAGCGAAGTTTTCACGGTCGCGGGGACTTCAAGTCCGCGCTCCACCGCCTTCTTCGCCAGCAGTCCGGCGGCCAGCATCACGGATGGGTTTGACGTGTTAGTGCAACTGGTGATCGCCGCAATCACCACACTGCCGTGATGCAGGCGCCCGTTGGCGGGACTTTTCGGCTCGCCTTTCGTGGCCTCGCCTTTCGTAACTTTGACCAAGCCCGGCAAAGCTTTCTCAAACGATTCGCCTGCTTTCGACAGCACCACTCGATCCTGCGGACGCTTCGGTCCGGCGAGACTCGATTCGACGGTGGCAAGATCAAGACTCAGCAGCTCCGAGTATTCGGCTTCAGGCGTGTTGGCATCGTGAAAAAGTCCCTGCTCGCGCGCGTAAGCTTCGACCAGCGCGATCCGCTCGTCACTGCGGCCGGTGAGTTTCAGGTAGCGCACGCTTTCTTTGTCGATCGGGAAGATGCCGCAGGTGGCGCCGTACTCAGGAGCCATGTTGGCAATGGTCGCGCGATCGGCGAGTGGCAGGTCTTGCAGTCCGGGGCCGAAGTACTCGACGAACTTGCCGACCACACCGTGCTTGCGCAGCATCTCGGTGATGGTAAGAACGAGATCGGTAGCCGTGGCGCCTTCGCGCAGGCGTCCGGTAAGTTTCACGCCAACGACGAGCGGGATCAGCATGGATACCGGCTGTCCAAGCATGGCGGCCTCGGCTTCGATGCCGCCCACGCCCCAGCCCAGCACGCCGAGTCCGTTGACCATGGTGGTATGCGAGTCGGTGCCGACAAGCGTGTCGGGATACGCGGTACGCTTGCCGCCTTCTTCGTGCACAAACACCACGCGCGCCAGGTATTCGAGATTGACCTGGTGAACGATGCCGGTGTCCGGCGGCACGATGGCAAGATTGCGGAAGCCGGTCTGTCCCCAGCGCAGAAATGCGTAGCGTTCTTTGTTCCGCTGGAATTCAAGCAGCGCATTCACGTCGAAGGCATTGGGCGAACCGAATTCGTCGACCTGCACGGAGTGGTCGATGACCAGTTCGGCGGGTTGCAGCGGATTGATGAGCTTGGCGTCGCCGCCCAGGCGCTTCATCGCGTCGCGCATGGCGGCAAGATCCACAACGGCAGGAACGCCGGTGAAATCCTGCAGCAGCACGCGGCTGGGCGTGAAGGCGATTTCTTTTTCCGGCTTCGAATTCTTGTTCCACGCCGCGAGCGCGCGAATTTCATCCTTCGTCACGTTGCGCCCGTCTTCGGTGCGCAGCAGGTTCTCCAGCAGAATGCGCAGCGAGAACGGCAAGTGCCGCGTGGAGATGCCCTGCTTGTCGAGAGCGTCGAGGCGGTAGAGTTCGTATTCTTTGTTGCCGACTTTGAAAGTTGCGCGGGCGCCAAAACTATTCGATGACACGATGGCCTTCCTTCACTAGCTCCGGCACAGGACCGGAGCGCAGTGCGACTCGAAACTAATAGTGTAATTCGTTTCGAAGAATAATTTTGTAATTTGGGAATTTGGTAATTTGGTAATTTGAAATCGGAGCGCGCCATTCTTCAGGAAAACGCGGGCGCTAGCGGGTTTCAAATTACAAAATTCCCAAATTACAAAATTGCAAAATCCCTACCGCACGCTTGTCCAAATCTGATAGACCACCACGCCGACCATGAAGACCAGGTAAATCCTGACCGCCCAGAAAAGAAGCATCTCCGTTCGCGTGAGCCTTCGTCGAGGACAATGATGGTGTTCCTTGGTGGAAATGATCTGGTCAGGTTCCAGCGATGTCATCACCGAGGTGAACTCTTCGCGGCTCACTTCAGCGCCGGGTGCGGAATCAAATTGTTTTTCCATCTACCTGCCTCCAATAATCGCCAGCGCTTTGGGCGCGATCACACTGATCCCAAACAAGAGGCCGGCGCCGATCAGTACGGTCACGACCCCCAGTGCCAGCACATTCGCCCACTTCGGACTGACCAGTTCACCCATGATCTCGTGATCGTTCACCAGCATGTACAGGAAAAGAAGTGCCGGAGGCATAGCCAGGACGGCGATCACGTTCACCAGCAGCACGATGTACACGAGTGGAATTCCCGGGATCAATACCAACCCCGCAGCGGCAGCAGCCTCGAGCAGCAGAACGAGATAGAACGCCCTCCCCTGCTTGAAGGGGAGATTCAAACTGTGCGGGCGCCGCGCGACTTCTCCGAAGGCATACGCGGACGAAGTTGAAATCGTAATTGCCGCGACCATCCCAGCCTCGAACATGCCCAGTGCGAAAAGCGCCGCTCCCCAGTGTCCAATAAACGGCTGTAGTGCCTGCGCGAATTCGGCGGCTTCGAAGTTCGCCGCCGACATGTGGTGCATGAACAGCGGAGCCGTCGCCAGCATCGTCGCCAGCGCGGCGACGGTCGCCAATGCCGCTCCCAGCACCGTGTCCACGCGCCCGAAGCGGATGTCTCGCGTGGTGAGACCCTTATCGGCAATCGCGCTTTGCTGAAAAAACAGCATCCACGGAGTGACTGTCGCTCCAATATCGGCCAGCAGGATCAGAACCGTCTCCTGCGTAAGCCCACCGGGCAGCGGTCTCCACGTCACCAATGCGCGCCCTACCGTCCCCCAGTGCGGATGGGTCAGCAGCGCCACCGGCACAAACACCAGGTTGAACATTGCGGCGCCTAAAATGATCCGCTCCCACGTCCAGTACCGGTGCGTCATGAGGGCGACGGAGAGCACCAACAGCGCGCCAAAAACAGCAACCGCCGGCCGCACTCCGAAGAATCCCAGCCCCGCGCGGATCGCGATGAACTCTGTGACCAGCGTCAGAAAATTGCCCACCATGAGGTCGATCATCGAGAACCAACCCCAGAACGGACCAAAGCGATCGAAGATCAACTCAGCGTGTCCGCGATGAGTGGCCGCGCCTAAACGCACGGTCATTTCTTGTACCACGCAAGCCATGGCGAATGTGAGCGCAATGAACGGCACGAAAAAACCGATGCCGAACCGTGCCCCGGTCGCCGCATAGGACAGCATGCTGGGACCGTCATTCTCTCCGAGCATCACCAGAATGCCGGGGCCAATGAGCAACCAGAACAACCGCAACCGTGGCCGGAATCCGCGCAGCGCCCGCGTCGCCGAAACCCGTTCGCGGTCGTGCGCTCGATCGATGTCCTCATGCGTGATGACGACGTCACTGCCAGACATTCGCTGATCGTTCAGGACGTTGGATCGGGGTACGGCACCCCCTCGCGGCTCCGATGCTGTCTTTGGTTCTTTCATTCAATGGTTCGTTCATCCCACCAATGCAGTACGAAAGGGACAGCGAGGCGATGCCGCTCGCTGGCTAATTAGCGCAAGTATACATCAGGACATAAACTACGGTTAATTACTTTAGAATCCAGCCCCGGCAGGGGCGAACCAGCTTAGCCCAGCGCTTCAGCGCGGGGTAGGATGGGAAAATCAGCGAAGTCCCGGAGGGACGGCCCAGTTCTCGCGCACACTCTTCAGGGGCTGGGCCTGCTGTGGCATTTTGGATTTTCGAATGCTGGGCCAGCAATTTGCGGAGCGCGCCGGACCTTCAGCCTTTGGAGATACCTTTCCCATCCTCCGCTTTAACCCAGACCCTTTCAGCGGCGGATACACCCAGGGAAACCCGGCCGGCGCCGGTGGTCAGGGTCAGCGTGTGGTCGTAATTGCGATGCGCGACATGAACTTTGGCTCCGGGGCGGATGCCGCGCTGTTCAAGAAACTCAAGCAGCCGGCGATCGCGTTCATAGATACCGCTCACCTGAAAGTTCTCCCCCGGTTCGGCCTGAGCAAGCAGCAGCAGGCCGCGACGGCGCCGGCTGGCGGGACTCTCCAGTTCCGTCAGATTGCCGTGCGGACACGCGACGCCACGCCCGAGTTTGGCGAACAGCCTGGCCTCGAAATCGGGCGAGACTGCGTGTTCCAAACGTTCCGCCTCGTCGTGGACTTTGTACCATTCCATTCCGAAAATTTCGGCGAGCATGCGCTCGATCAGGTGGTGGCGAACCGTCAGCTTGCGGGCAATCTTTCGTCCGGCAGCGGTCAGGCGAACGCGTCCGTCGGCATTCACCCGCACCAGGCCGTCTTTCTTCAGCCGGCGCACAGCCATGGTTACGGCTGGGGGCGAGACTTTGAGCCAGTGCGCGAGCGTGGCCGAAATAACGGTTTCTCCTTCGCTCTCGGCCTCGAGAATCGCTTTAAGGTAGTCCTCTTTGGAAACTGTGATCACGTGATCAGATTATACGGCGGGATTAAGCATAGTTAACCACGAGATTGCAGAGGTCAGAGGTCAGATTGCAGAGGTTCACCCCCTGCAGTGAAAGTGGTCTTTGGCGAAAACCAGGAGCGAGTGCCGTTTCAGTTTTCACCTCTGCAATCTGACCTCTGACCTCTGCAATCTGTTCTCGCAATCTATTCCCGTTTGACATCATCTTCTCCCGCCCCTACCCTTGAATGTCTCGACTATGAAGATCCTCGTCATCGGCAGCGGTGGACGCGAGCACGCTCTGGTGTGGAAGCTCCGGCAGTCGCCGCGGGTCGCGAAAATCTACTGCGCGCCGGGGAATGGCGGGATCGCGGACGAGGCGGAGTGCGTCGCGGTAGACGTAAAGAGCCTCGACTCGATGATCGCGGTCGCGAGCCAGATCCAGCCCGACCTCACGATCGTGGGGCCGGAATTGCCCCTGATGCTCGGCTTGGTGGACGAATTCACGCGACGAGGCTGGCGTACATTCGGCCCAACGAGGGCCGCCGCACAGCTTGAGACCAGCAAGAGCTTTGCCAAGGAATTCCTGCAACGCCACCGCATTCCCACGGCGCACTATGCGATCTGCGATTCTTCGGAACAGGTGCGCGATGCGCTCCCGCACTTCCATACTCCGATCGTGGTGAAGGCCGACGGACTGGCTGCCGGCAAGGGCGTGGTCATCGCCAAGACCAAGGACGAGGCCTCGGCCGTCGCCAATGAAATGCTCAGCGGCCGGATGCTGGGCGAAGCCGGATCGCGTGTGGTACTGGAAGAGTTTCTCGAAGGCGACGAACTCTCGTTTCTGGTCGTGAGCGACGGTGAGCGAGTGGCGCCCCTAGTTGCTGCGCAAGATCACAAGCGCGTGGGCGACGGCGACACCGGCCCGAACACCGGCGGCATGGGCGCCTACACAACCTTGACCATCGTGGATGACCAGATGCGCGACTGGCTGCTCACCCACATCGCGCGGCCCGTCGTCGCCGGCATGAAGGCCGAAGGCGCGGAGTACAAAGGTGTTCTCTATTGCGGCCTGATGATGACCGCACGCGGCCCCATGGTGCTCGAATTCAATTGCCGCTTCGGAGACCCGGAAACGCAGCCCATCCTGATGCGCCTCGAAAGCGACTTAGTCGAGGCGATGGAGGCCTCGATCGACGGCCGCACCAGCGACGGCGATTTCAAATGGTCGAACGATGCGGCGGTATGTGTGGTGATGGCTTCGGGCGGTTATCCGGGCGCCTACGAGGCAGGCAAGAAAATCACTGGCCTGGAGGATGCGGCGAAGTTGGACGGCGTAAGAGTCTTCCATGCCGGCACCTCGAAACGAGACGATGCTTTCTATACTTCCGGCGGACGCGTGCTCGGCGTAACAGCGCGGGCCGCGGAGCTGGAAACGGCCGTGCAGCGCGCCTATGGGGCCTGCGCGAAGATCGGCTTTGACGGCGCGCACTATCGCAAAGACATCGCAGCACGGGCGCTGAAGAAGAACTAGCGTAGTGTCCTGCAAGTTCCTAGCATAGGAATCCAGCCCCGTAGGGGCGAACCAGCTTAGCCCAGCGCTTCAGCGCTGGGAAAAATCGAAGAAGTGATTCAAGTCCCGGAGGGACGACCCAGTTCTCGCTTAATAGGGGATGGACACAAACTAACAATGAGCAAGCCACTCATTTCGATCGTCATGGGCAGTGACTCCGACCTGGAGATCATGCTCGAAGCCGGAAAAACTCTCGATGAATTCGGGATCGCATACGAAATCGACGTAACTTCCGCCCATCGCTCTCCCGACCGCACCGCAGACTACGCGCGCAAAGCCGCGCAACGCGGCATTCGCGTGATCATCGCGGGCGCGGGCGGAGCGGCGCACCTGGCGGGAGTAATCGCGGCGCACACAACCTTGCCGGTCATCGGCGTCCCGATCCCTTCAACCTCCCTGCAGGGCATCGATTCCCTGCTCGCGACAGTGCAAATGCCCGCAGGCATTCCGGTAGCAACCGTCGCCATCGGCAAGCCCGGCGCGACGAATGCCGGAATCCTGGCGGCACAGATACTGGGGCTCGCGGATGCTGCAATCGCGAAGAAACTGGCAACCCACAAAGAGAAACTGGCGCGCGGCGTGGAAGAGAAATCAAAGAAGCTGAAAGCGGCGATGAAATAGTGAGCGCGAAGACGTGCGGGTGCGAATATCGCTCATAGGGAGAGTCTGATTAAGTTGTTTCCCGGATGGCTTTGAAGGGGCATGGCTTCAGCCATGCCGTCAGAACCCGCCACACCAGCGGCTTTACAGGCTGCGGAAAAAATATTTTCTGCGCCGCAGTCTGACCGCAGCGGCTAAAGCCGGTGCTGGAAACAAGCCAGTTATCGCAGCGCTGAAGCACTGCGCCACCCAAAATCAAGCGCGAGATCGAGTTTTTCCGCAGCCTGTTTAGCCGCCGAGGGTCGCTCCTTCACAGCATCCATTCTTGCCAACGAAGACTCAATCAGACAATTCATAGCTTCAAACTTTTCAGATATTCCCGAAACTCCCCGCCCAGATCTTCGCGTTTCAGGGCAAACTCAACTGTAGCTTTGAGGAAGCCGAGTTTGTCGCCAGTATCGAAACGGCGGCCTTCGTAGACGTAGGCGTACAGCTTTTCGCGCTGCAGCAGCCCGCGCAGCCCGTCCGTGAGTTGCAACTCGCCGCCCGCGCCCGGCTTAATGTCGGAGAGCGTCTCGAAGACCGTCGGCGTCAGAATGTAGCGCCCTATCACGGCAAGATTCGAAGGCGCATCCGCGACCTTCGGCTTTTCCACCAGGTCGAGAACTTCGTAGAGTTTGCCACCGGAGCCCGCGACCTCTTTCGCCTTCAGCACGCCGTAAGAAGAAATCGCCGGCCCGTCGACGATCTGTGTCGCGATCACGGAACACCCCTTTTCGTCGAATACGTTCATCAACTGCTTGAGCACCGGCACTTTTGCATCGATGACGTCATCGGCGAGCAGGGTGGCAAAGGGTTCGTCGCCAATCAATTCGCGCGCGGTGAGTACGGCGTGTCCGAGGCCCAGCGCCTCCTTCTGACGCACGTAGGCCACGTAGATCATGTCCGAGATCTGGCGCACGATCTTGAGCAAATCGTGCTTGCCTTTTTCCTCGAGCATTTTTTCCAGCTCGTAGCTAACGTCGAAATGATCTTCGATCGCGCTCTTGCCGCGTCCTGTGATGATGATGATCTGGTCGCATCCGGCCGCCAGCGCCTCTTCAACGCCATACTGAATGATGGGCTTATCGACCAGCGGCAGCATCTCTTTCGGCTGAGCTTTGGTGGCCGGGAGGAATCGGGTGCCCAATCCGGCGGCGGGAAAAATGGCTTTGCGGACTTTCATCGTCATAAGGCGGTCGCTAGTCGTTGGTCGTTCGTCATTGGTCGTTAGTCATTGGTCGTCAGTCAGTAATCGACGGTCGTTCGCGCTTCGGCCTAGCAGGCTGCGGAATAACTCCGGCTTCGTATCAGGGCATCGCTTTAGCGATGCCGAACTTCTTCGAAATCAGAAGCCCCTTTAGGGGCTGGGCATCGAAAATCGACTTTTCCCGCAGCCTTCAAGTAGCGGAATCATTGTAACTGCTGGCCTTTACACTTGGCGCACTGCCTCTTCCCGCGCTTCCAGCTCTTCCAGCAGATCGCGCAGCGTTTGCAATATTCCTTCGGCGCTGTTGATCTTTATCGAGAACTTCAGCGTACCGTCCGGAGTAAATTGCGTGCCCCGCTGCGACGCCACAAAGCGCGCCAGCTTCCCCGGATCAATCGAAGCATTCTGGCTGAACTTGATGTTCATGAATTCGCGCTTGCGCTCAATGGCGTTAGCGCCCACCCGCATCGCCTGCAGTTTGAGTGCGGCGTACTCCAGCAGGTTGCGGACAGCGCCGGGCGTCTCGCCGTAGCGGTCGATCAGCTCTGAGCGCACTTCGTGCAACTGCGATTCAGTCTCGACTCCTGCGACGCGCTTGTACATCCGCAGGCGCTGGTTCTCTTCTTTGATGTAGTCGGACGGAATGCGGATGTTGAGACCGAGATTGAGCTGGATTTCCGTCACTTCAACGCCCGCCTCGCCCTTCATCTCGCGTACGGCGCGCTCCAGCATCTGCGTATAAAGTTCGAATCCCACCGCTTCGATGTGGCCGCTCTGCTCTCCACCGAGAAGATTTCCCGCGCCCCGCAGTTCAAGATCAAGAGCGGCGATCTTGAAGCCGGCGCCGAGATCGGAGAATTCCTTGAGCGCGGCAAGACGACGCCGAGCAATGGGCGTCAACTCGATTTCCGCGGGCAAGAGCAGGTATGCGTAGGCGCGCCGGTTCGAGCGGCCAACGCGTCCGCGCAACTGGTAAAGCTCCGACAAGCCAAGCCGGTCCGCGCGATTGATGACGATCGTGTTGCACAGCGGGATGTCGAGGCCGTTCTCGATAATCGTGGTCGAGACCAGGATGTCGGCTTCATGATGCATAAATTTCAGCATCACTTTTTCTAACTCACCTTCGCCCATCTGCCCGTGGCCCACGGTGATGCGCGCGGCCGGGACCAGTCCCTGAATCTTGGCGGCAATCTCCCAGATCGTGTCGACCCGGTTGTGCACGAAATAAACCTGGCCGCCGCGGTCGAGTTCCTGTTCAATCGCCGACTGGATGAGCTTTTCGTCCCAGTTCGCGACCACGGTCTGGATTGCCATGCGGTCTTTGGGTGGCGTTTCGATAACGCTCATATCGCGCAGGCCCACCAGCGACATATGCAGCGTGCGCGGGATCGGCGTCGCGGACATGGTGAGCACGTCCACTTCCGTGCGCATCTGCTTGATGCGTTCTTTGTGGCGGACGCCGAAGCGCTGTTCCTCATCGACCACCAGTAGGCCAAGGTCGGCAAACTTCACGTCCTTTGAGAGCAGGCGGTGGGTGCCGATCAGGATGTCCACTTTGCCGGCTTCCACTCTTTGCAGAATTTCTTTGATCTGCCTGGCCGTCCGGAAGCGGCTGATCATTTCGACCGTCAGCGGAAACGGCGCGAATCGTTGCTTGAAGGTTTCGTAGTGCTGGAATGCGAGAACGGTCGTGGGCGCGAGCATGGCGACTTGCTTGTTGTCGCTCAAGGCCTTGAAGGCGGCGCGCATCGCAACTTCGGTTTTGCCATAACCGACGTCACCGCATAGCAGGCGATCCATGGGGAGTTGCGACTCCATGTCGCGCTTCACGTCGGCGATGGCCTGCGCCTGGTCTTCGGTCTCGTTGTATTCGAACGAATCTTCGAACTCCTTCATCCACTCGGTGTCGGCCGGAAAGATGTGACCGCGCGCGGACTGCCGCTGCGCATAGAGCTTGAGCAACTCGTCGGTCATGTCCTTCATCGCCTTGCGCACGCGCGCCTTGGTCTTGCCCCATGCCTGGGTGCCAAGGTGATTCAGGACGGGCTTCGCGCCTTCCGACGACCGATATTTCTGGACCAGATCGAGGCGAGTAAGCGGAACATAGAGCCGCGCAGCTTCGGCGTATTCGAGCAGCATGAATTCCGCGGCGCCGTCGCCCTGGTTGATTTCCTTCAGACCTTGGTACTGCCCGATGCCGTGCTCCACGTGAACGACGTAATCGCCGACCTGCAAATCACGGAAGTCCGAGAGGAAGGCCGAGACTTTCGATTTCTGCCGTTGCGGTCGCGCCGCGACCAGGTCCGATTCGTCGAACAGATCGCGCGCCCCAAAAATCGCAAGATGCGCTTCGGGCAAAACGAAGCCGTCGGGTAGGTAAGCTTTCAGCAGCGTGGTGGTGAGAACGTCGCCGGCAAAATAAGAAGTTTCATCGGCATAGCTTTCTCCGCTCCGCGTGCGGCTTCCCAGACGATACGAAGCGTTGTACTCGGTGAACATGTCGGCGAGGCGCTCGACTTCTCCAGTGTTCGGCGCCGCAAGAATTACCTGCGTGCCGCCGCCGACCAACTTATGAACCTCCTCGATCATCGCGGGCACCGCGCCGTGGAAGCGCGTGACGGGCTGCGAAAGAAAAGCGGCTTCCGTTCTCCCCTCGCGCGCCATCGCCAGATATTCGAAATCGGCTCCGGGGAGAGCTGCGGTTTTTCCCCGCCAGCTTTCCGGCGTGAGATAAAGATCGGCGGGACAAACCAGGTTTCCCACTCCGCTGCGCTCGTGCGCTTCTTCAATGCGGGCCCAGACTTTGTCGAGTTCCTGCATCAGCGCTTCGGGCTCGTCGAGAATCACCCGCGCGTCAGGGAGCAGCCCGAAAACGCTGCGGTCGGCGCCCGCCACCGGAGCATAGAACTCCCAGCCCGGAAAGACTCCTGCGCCGGAGTCGCGCACGGCTTGCTCCACAATCTCCGGCGATCCCGTAATGCGTTTCCCTGAGAGCCGCGCGTTGATGGAACCGAGCAGTTCCTCAGTGACCGGCGTTTCCGTCAGCGGCAGAAGCAACGCTTCATCGACTGGGTTTGAAGAGCGCTGACTCGCCGGGTCGAACTTGCGCATGGACTCGACTTCATCCCCGAAAAACTCGACGCGCACGGGGCGGTCCGCTTCCGGCGAGTACACATCCAGAATGCCGCCGCGAGCTGCGTACTGGCCCGGCATTTCCACCACATCGGTTGCGCTGTAGCCGACCGTGTTCAGGTGCTCGAGCAGCTTCTCCAGGTCGAAAGTCTCACCGCGACGCAGAACCCGCGCCAGGTCGGCGTAGTAGTCGGGGGGACGAAGAAGAATTGTGGTCGCGGTCACCGGTGAAACTACGATCGCGGCGCGGCCCGTCGCGATCTTCCACAACGCCGTCGCGCGTTCTTCCTGAATCTCCGGATGCGGCGACAAATTCTGGAAGGGCAGCACATCGCGCGCCGGAAGGCTTACGACCGAGTCTGGATCCGCGGCTCCAGTCAGTTCGCAGAACGCGCGCAGCACCGGCAGCAACTCTTCGGCAGCGCGGTTGTCGGCCACCACCAGCACGAACGGACGCTCGACCGTGCGTCGCAACAAAACAATGATCAGCGCCCTAGCCGCCGGGGACAGTCCAGTGACACTCATCCGCCCCGCGCTCTCCCGCAGATGGGAGGCGGCACGCGTGAAGGCAGGTAATCGTTCCACCTCCGCGAAAAGTTCGCGGACGAAGGGCAAAAGCATTTCCTTTTGATTCTACCAAGCCGGACGGAATGGGGTCGTGTAGCGCCGACTGTCCTGAAGACACCGTGCCTTCAGCGCGTTCAGTGTGTGCGTGAGAACCAACTTCACGGACCGGCTGGTGGCAGAGCGAATCCGGAATCCAGCCCCGGAGGGGCGAACCAGCTTAGCCCAGCGCTTCAGCACGGGGTAGGATGGGAAAAACCAGCGAAGTCCCGGAGGGACGACCCAGTGCTCGCGCACACTCGTGCAGCGGAGAAGCCGAAGCCCGAACGACTAACGACCAACGACCGCCTCATCCCCCTACTTCCGCAGCAGCGGCCGCGTCAGGCACGTCGGCCCTCCCGCCCCATTGATGCAGATCTCCGACCCCGGAAACGTACGCACGTCAAACCCCGCGTCGCGCATGCGCTGATTCGTCTTGGCATTTTCTTCGAGCGCAATCAGGCGCGTGCCGCCCAACGCGAGCACGTTGCAGGCGAGCGAGTCGCGCTCGCCGTATTCAATCTCAATCAGCCGGAATCCGCGCGCCTTTAGCAATTCGACCGTCTCGACCGACAGCCACGGCAGATCGACCAGAATGGTCTGCTCATCAAGCATGCTCATCAGCGACATCAAATGGAGGCAAGCCGACGGCCCGGGTCCGTAAGGCAGCGGCGCCGACAGCACCTCAACATTCTTCGCGGACAGCAGCGACCGCATCTGCTCGATTCCCGCTTTGTTCGTCCGATAGCCGTCACCGACCAGCAGCGTCTGCGCATCAAGCCAGACGATGTCGCCGGATTCGGAAGTCCCGGGCAGCCCTATCTCGCCGAACACTGGAATCCCCAGTTGCCCGCAAAAGTTTGCGTGAGCCTGCGCCTCCGCCACGCGATTCTTCTTTCCCGGATTCATCAGGACGAGACCATAGTCTGTGGCCAGCGACGCGTCGTGCGCATAGACGGCATCGAGCGTGAGAGATTCCGCCGGGGGCAGACACACGACCTCGGCTCCCCCCTCGCTGAGCAGCCGGCACAGAATCTCGTGCTGGCTCTGCGCTGCCGCAAAATCGGGAGCATGCCGAAATCCGAGATCCCGCCATGCCGCGGCTTTCCCGGAAATATCCCACCCCACGTTGCCCGGCGGACACACCATCACCCGCAGCAGTTCGCCCGTCATGGAATGTCCGTTGAAGTTTTCGGAAGGCACAAGAGAAGGCACAAGAAATATTTCTGGCACGCCAGTAATCTCGCTCTAAGAAATCTAAAGAAAAGCGGCCGCAAACGCAATGCGGGGACAACGCTCGGAACAAAGACAGTCTCCGCCGGTCGGCCTCCGCCAGCAGGAATCCACCTTATCGCTTGCCTAAACACCCTCTTCTGATGTACATATCAGCGGGTGCCCCGCCCCCAGCAGCGTGCTCAAAGTTCAAGGAGTTGGTGACAAACCGCGCACCTTGATTCCCATCTTCCGCCACGACGCGGAAGATTTCAGGAGCCCTATGAAAGCGTCATTGCGTCTGTTCTTCTTCGCGGTCGTCTTCTTGCTCGTCCGCCAGTCTGCCTTTGCCCAGGGCGCCGCCACCGGCGACCTCCACGTCAGCGTGAAAGATCCGAAGGGCAGCGCCGTGACCAACGCCACCGTCACCGCGCGCGACGTCGCCAAGGGCCTGGAGCGCGCCGGCAGCAGCGACGGCCAGGGCGGCTACAGTGTGCGTCAGTTGGCTCCCGGCACTTATTCCGTCACCGTGGACACACCCGGCTTCGCCAAGGCTGAAGCCACCGGCGTCGCCATCACCGTCGGCGGGTTGGCCGAGTTACCCGTCACGCTCTCCGTCGCGGGCGGCAAGGAAGTCGTCGAAGTCAGCTCCGAGGCCGCGAACGTTGAAACTTCGCGTAGCTCCACCACCGACACCATCGGCGAGCGCCGCGTCGACAATCTGCCCATCAACGGCCGCAACTACATCCAGTTCACGCTGACCGATTCGCAGGTGCAGCGCGACAGCGCCCCCAACACCGGTGCCGCGCCCACCTCCGGCCTCAACATGAGCGGCCAGCGCGCCCGTTCCAACCTGGTCAACGTCGATGGCGCCGACGCCACCGACAATGCCACCAACGGCGTCCGCTCCACCGTCTCGCAGGAAGCGGTGCAGGAATTCCAAATCATCACCAACAGTTACGCCTCGGAGTACGGCCGCGCCTCGGGCGGCGTGGTCAACATCATCACCCGCTCCGGATCTAACGATTTCCACGGCGACGTCTTCGGATACCTGCGCAATCGCAATTTCCAGGCCGTCAACCCCTTCAGCACCACGCCCAATCCTGCCTACACCCGCGTTCAGGGCGGCCTGGCTTTCGGCGGACCTATCAAGAAGGACAAAACGTACTATTACTTTTCCTATGAAACGACGCGGCGGCACGAGACGGGATTCTCCAGCATCGGGCAGGGCAACTGGGGGCTGGTTCCGTTTGACACCGCTACGACCGCGGGAGGTGCAGTTCCGCTACCCTTCGGTACGATTCAGGCAACTCCGGAACAAGCGGCGTTCCTTCAGGGTTTGACGCCCGCCGAGGTTGGCGCAATCGGGCTTACCAATATCGAGGACTACACCGTACTGATAGGCGCTTCCTCGGGGCAGGCCGTGCAGGGTTCCTGGCCAACCGCCCTGGTGCAGGGCATGACGGGCGGCTTCCTCTCTAGTTGGGCGGGATTCCCCACTACTTGCACTCCGCTGGCTTGTAGTGCTCCCAGCAGCTTCCCAAACCACGTCCCAGGCTCCTACCAGACCTTGTTATCGCAAGAGGGAAATTTCCCCGTCTTCGAAGGCACGAGCCTTTACTCGCTGCGCCTTGATCACAACATAAGCAGCAACAACCGCCTTACGCTGCGTGGCAACGCCAGTCCCAGCACCGTGACTGGCATCGAGGTCAGCGGACAAGACCAGCCCTTCGGTCAAAACGCCTACTCGCGCACTTCTCAACAAAGCTACCGTGACGTGGCCGGCGTTGCCCAGGACACCTGGACCCTCGGCAACAGCAAGGTGAATCAATTCACTTTCCAGTTCGCACGCCGTGGCCTGAATTATTTCTACAACACCAATATCCCGGGTGGCACCGACCCAGCCGTGAACATTCCCGGTTACGCCTATTTCGGACGTGAACCCTACTCCTACATCCAGCGCGTCGAAAAACGCTATCAGTTCACTGACAATTTTTCCTGGAGCATCGGACGGCACGACACCAAATTCGGAGGGGACTTCAACTATATCCCGACCAAGGCCACCTTCACCGTGAACTACGGTGGTGTGTACGACTTCGGCTCCGTCGCCGCATATCCTCAGCCCTTCCCCATCCTAAATCCAGTGCAGGCTTATGGCGCGGGCATCCCCGGGGACTTCATTCAGGGCGTCGGCAGTCCCAGCGACTCGTTCACCAACAAGCCGTTGGGATTGTTCTGGCAGGATTCCTGGCGTGTGCGCCACAATCTCACGTTGAACTACGGTGTGCGCTACGACGTGGAATTCCCGCCCAAGTTCAAGCCCCCACAAGGACTGGCTCTTCCCGCCTACCAAGCCCTGGGATTGCAGAAAGGCATCCAGATCGACAAGAACAACATTCAGCCTCGTTTTGGCCTCGCGTGGGATCCCAAGGGTGACGGCAAAACCGTAGTCCGCGCTTCGTTTGGCATGTTCTATGACCACCCCTTGCTCGGCCTCTATTTCCTCGGCGATGCCTCCGACGGCTCGACCAGCGGCCAGTTGGCATTCGCCGGAACCGGAGTCTGCACCGGCGCGGGAAACCCAGGAAACTTGAACGCGGTTCCAATATTCCAGGGACTCCTGAATCAGCCCCAATGTGCGCCGTCAGTCTTTCCGCAGGCGAATGCCAACCTTTTCTACGAGCCGAACCAGCAGCAGTTCCAGTCCTTGAATGTTCCTCAGTCGGTTTTCCTCAACCAGAACTACCTCAACCTGAACCTGGCCAACCCGGGTCAATCGACCTTCCTGCCGCTCGGCTTCCAGCCCTTCGGTTACCCGCAGTCCAAGAACTTCGTGTACGCCTACTCGCAGCAAGCCAACCTGACCATCGAGCGCGACCTCGGCAATGGCTTCGCCCTCAGCCTCGCCTATAACTTCAACGGTGGCCGCCACCTCAACCGTCCCATCAACGCGAACACGATTCGCGGCGACTTGCTGACCGCCAACTTCTTCGCTGCGTCTTTCGACGCGACTCATAACGTAATTCCGGGCCGAACTGCCCCCGCCAGCCCATTCACGGTCAGCGGATGCAATGTAGCTGGCGACCCGGTACCTTACGTCGACCCCGCCCTCATGAACTTCTTCCGGCCATCCGGACTGAACCCCTCCATTGCCGTGGCCCATTACTTGGTTGGCGACGCCGCTTGCGTAGCGCAGGCCCAGGCGCTTCTCGCTACCCTCCCGGGCTTCAATACGAAATGCAACCCCGTGCCGCCCACACCCGATTACACCAACTGCGTCCCCTTCGGCGACATGGACGCCAACTACTCCAACGGCAGCTCGGTCTATCACGGACTGACCGCCAATCTCCGTAAGCGCTTCAGCAACCACTACGAATTCCTGGCGTCCTACACCTGGTCGCACGCGATCGACGATTCCACCGACCTGCAGTCCACCCTCACCCCGCAGGACAGCTACTTCCCAGGCCTCGATCGCTCGACCTCACTGTTCGACCAGCGCCATCGCTTCGTCTTCAGCGGCGTTTACCAGACGGGCAAGCTCAGCGGCAGCGGCTTCGCCACCAAGCTCTTCAGCAATTGGACGCTTGCCCCCCTGATCGAATTCAGCTCCGGACGGCCCTTCAACATCCTCACCGGCAATGGCGACAACCTCCAGTTGTCTTCGCTCACCAGCCGGCCCAACACTTTCGTAAACCCTGCGTGTACAGCGCTCGGAAATAGCCCAGTCAAGTCGAAATTCTCTCCCACCGGAGTTTTCCAGGAATCCTGCATCCTCAACTTCAACGGCACGCTCGCCTCCCTCGACGGCAACCTGGGACGCAACGCAGGCATCACCCCGTGGACGGTCTTTAACGATATGCGCGTCGCCAAGCGCATCTACTTCGGCGAGCGCTTCAACATGGATCTCATCGCCGACACCTTCAACATCGCCAACCGCTACAACGTGGCAGCTGTAAGCCCGCTCTTCACCAACGCCGGTCAGCCCACCGCCGCCTACGACCCGCGCCAGTTCCAGTTTGCGTTGAAATTGAACTGGTAAAATCGGATTGTGCGAGTTATGCGCTGGTTGGTTGCGCGAGGGAGAATGGGACGCCGGCATGAATAGAAATGTTTTGAAGGGGCGCGCCTTCACAGGTTGCTGAAAAACTCGGGTTTCGTATCAGGGCATCGCTTTAGCGATGCCNNATCAACCGCCCCTTTAGGGGCTAGGCCATCGCTTGCCGTAATTGTGCTGGCACTCGTGTTTTCCACTTACACACTTGCGGACAGCGGAGCCGATACCTACAAGAAGAAATGTTCGGCCTGCCACGCCGTCAACGGAGCCGGCGACACCATGCTCGGCAAGAACCTGAAGCTGCGCGTCCTCGGTTCAGCCGACGTGCAAAAACAATCCGACGACGAGCTCGTCGCCGTCATCGGCAAAGGCAAGAACAGGATGCCACCTTTTGATCGCAAACTCTCCAAAGATCAGATCCGCGACGTAGTAAAGTACATTCGCTCGCTCAAAAAATAGAGCTGTTGTACCCCGGCCTCATAAACGGTTCCGAGTAGGGCACCGCTTCAGCCGAGTCCCGGCATCCAGCCCCGGCAGGGGCGAANNCACTCCTGTCCGCCGCCTTTGATTTTGCTCTTGGGGTTTGATCTTGCTCTTGCGGTTGCTTTTATCCCACCCCGCATTCCTGCCCGCCATAGTAAACTTGCTCCCTCGCGGACTTGGCGCTCAGCGCCGCTTTCAGCCAGGTTCCCGGAAATTCCCCAAGGGGGTTCGTTTCATGAAATCGCGCACGCCGTATGCGTTCGTTCTGTCGTTACTTCTGATGCTTGGGCTTCTGATAACACTCGCCGGCCCACCCGTACTGGCACAAACAAACCAGAGCGGGCTTCCCAAGCGGCTGGTAGCGGACTACACGGCTGGAAGCAAGTATCTAAATCCACCTTACGACGTTGCGCAGATCCCGTTCCGCAAGCTGACCCACATCATCCACGCCGGTGTGCCCTGGAATTCGGATGGCAGTCTTTCGGTGCCTGACGGATTTCTCGAGCCGGAACTCATCAAGAAGGCTCATAAGAACGGCGTGAAGGTCATGCTTCTAACCGGCGGCGATTTTTCAGCGATCGAAAGCAGCCAACAGGTTTTCGACACGGTGCTCGCGAACCTGCGGATTTTTGTTACCGCGAACGGATATGACGGCCTCGACGTGGACTGGGAGTTCCCATCGAACAATGCCGACCGCGCTTTCTTCGTGACGTTGATGACTCGGCTGCGCGACACTTTCCCGAGTCCACGCTACACCCTGTCCGCCGACCTCGCCCCATGGAACGGTGCGTACTATAACCTGAATCGCCTGAAGGAGCCGGTGGATTTCTTCAACCTGATGGCGTACGACTGCGCCGGCCCGTGGACCAGCATCGGGCAACTGAATTCGCCGATTTTCTGGGACCCGCACGATCCCAAGCCGCAGGAATGTGAACCAGGAGGAAGCGTGCAGCAGGCGGCCGAGCTGTTCATGAAACACGTACCCGCTTCGCAGCTCAACATGGGCACGCCGTTTTACGGTTATTACTACACCAATATCAGCCAGCTCTTCGAGGCCTGCCCGAACGATCCCATCACCCCCGACGGCGATTGCGACGATACGGTTCTAGGAGAGAACTACGGACCAAACATCAAAGCTCTGATCAACAAGCAAGGATGGCAGCGATATTACGATCCCGTGGCGTTAGTGCCCTACCTTGTAAGAACCGACGGCAGCCCCGGCTTCATCACTTACGACGATGAATTCTCCACTTACACCCGAGTCTACTATTCCGATTGGATCCTGGGATTAGGCGGCACCTTCATGTGGTCGCTCGACGCCGACTACGACGGCCATTCGCAGGACCTGCTGAACGCGATGTACCAGGCAACAGTGAAGAAATAGGCTTTCGTATCAGGGAGTTCCTTCGCGCCGTACAGACGGGGCTTGCCCCGTCTCCACCGCCCTAGTCGAAGTCAATCTTCTCGAATCCCAAACCCTGCAACAGACTGCTGATCGTCGAAGCCGCATTCTGCTGCGCCGTTCGCAGAATGCCATCGGCCAACGCGGCCTCTTGCATCTGACGTTCCGCCTCCTGGCGCACTTGCGTTTCCAGATTCGGGTCGGTGGATACCAGCAACCCGGTTTGCCGGGAATACACTCGGGTCTTCGCGCTGTCGAGCCGCGTGCTGAACACCTGCGCCGCGGGAAGATGCAAGTGGATCTGCTTGCCATCCATTCTGACGTCGTCCAGCTTGAGATTCGAGAAATCAATCCCGGCGACAACTTCGCCGTGCACCATCATCAAGAGGCGATCTCCCACCAGAAAATCAGGTAAGAGGGGATTTTCTTTCGCGCCGGTCACCAACTTGTCCATGGTGTAAACCACGGTCTCCAGCCGCTGCAGTCGCTGAATGCGATCAACCACCGTGGGCTGGCTAACATCAATGCTGACAGTTCTGCCGGTAACCGCCGACAACAAATGGCTCAACAGCGCGCGCCCCGAATGTCGGGACAGCATTAACCATCCAACCGAACCGAGACACAGAACTCCAAGGAGCAAGCCGACGAAGAGAGCGATCGCAATCGTCGCACGCGATCGAGGAGGTTTAGGAGCCTGAGAACCCGCATCAGGATCGTGAGGCATGCAGCAAGGTTACCACCAGGCGGATTCCAGAGCCGTAAGCGGCTTAGCCCAAGCGCCCGTGGTTGTCCTCGTCTGTTAACTCCGAAGGTATTNNGGGTTTGGGGCAGCTTCGAGGTGCGTCTTGGTGGACGGACACATCTCGAAACTGCCCCAATCAGATCTCTATTTTCGCGCTCGGTGGGTTGTAAGTCAATAAATTTCGATCACGGACGGATTGTGAGCACATGGGAGTCGTGGTGAAGATAGGAAGTCAAAATCCCCGCCCTGTCGCAAAAAGCGCGACAAGGACGGGCCACCCTCTGGAGTTAAGATGAGCGAAAGGGTGGGCCAGCCCCCGTTCAGAGCGATCTGACAAGCGAACTCACTCGGCGTTCGTTCTCCCAGAGATCGGTGAGGACGACTCTCATTGTATTCCCGCCTCCAATCCTCGATGACTTGCTTGGCCTCGGTCAGTGTCGCGAACGAATGCACATCCAAACACTCCGCTCGCAGCGTGCCGGCAGCGGACAGGAGTGTCCGCTCCACACAAACAGGAAAAGGCCAATCTGATTTCTCAGACTGGCCTTTATTTATGCCGGCAACGACCTACTCTCCCACACACTTTCGCGTGCAGTACCATCGGCCCAGCGGGGCTTAACTTCCGTGTTCGGGATGGGAACGGGTGGAACCCCCGCGGTAAGATCACCGACAAGTCGGAGCTGGCGGCTCTCAGCTGTCAGCTCTCAGCAACTTCGTGCTGCGCCGACGTACTTCGCTGATGCCTCAGCAAACTTGGCAGTCCCAGCCAACAGCAGATCCTTCGCTTCGCTCAGGATGACAATCCCTGAGAGCTTGGAGCTGAGAGCTGAGAGCTGATTCTCAAAGAGCTTGAGGACGAAGCCTCACAGCTGAATAGATTGGGGAGACGGGGCAAGCCCCGTCTCTACTACAAGACGTTTTCGTCGGCGCCAGTCGTCAGTACTTGTGGTCAGCCGCGTCCAGTTTCTGACGCGGACTGAGGACGCCATCGCTTTCGAACAGTTTCGAACTGAAAGCTGATAGCTGAGTGCTGACGGCTGTTTCTGCACCGAGTAAATTTTATGGTCAAGCCGAACGGGCGATTAGTACAGGTAAGCTACACGCGTTACCGCGCTTCAACATCCTGCCTATCAACCAGGTAGTCTACCTGGGCCCTTCTTTACCCTTAAGGGTTGGGAGATCTAATCTTGAGGAGTGCTTCCCGCTTATATGCATTCAGCGGTTATCACAACCGAACTTCGCTACCCAGCGATGCCATTGGCATGACAGCTGGATCACAAGAGGTTCGTCCATCCCGGTCCTCTCGTACTAAGGACAGGCCCTCTCAAATCTCCTGCGCCCACAACAGATAGGGACCGAACTGTCTCGCGACGTTCTGAACCCAGCTCACGTACCGCTTTAATAGGCGAACAGCCTAACCCTTGGAACCTTCTACAGCTCCAGGATGCGATGAGCCGACATCGAGGTGCCAAACCAATGCGTCGATATGAACTCTTGGCATTGATCAGCCTGTTATCCCCGGCGTACCTTTTATCCGTTGAGCGATGGCCCTTCCATACAGAACCACCGGATCACTAAAGCCTACTTTCGTACCTGCTCGACTTGTAGGTCTCACAGTCAAGCACCCTTATGCCTTTGCACTCTACGCACGGTTACCAAGCGTGCTGAGGGTACCTTTGAAAGCCTCCGTTACTCTTTTGGAGGCGACCACCCCAGTCAAACTACCCACCA
>PKUV01000106.1 GCA_003131315.1 Acidobacteriaceae bacterium | reverse complement strand
TATCTGTGAAAATGCTCTAAGGATGCCCGTTCGGGAGCAGCGGGGACCTATTTTTGTTTTACCGCGATTGCCGAGATTTCAATTCGGGCATTATTGACCAGGCCCGCAGCCTGAATGGTCGCGCGCGCCGGCTTGGGGTCGGGCATGATGTTCTTGTAAATCTTGTTCATGTCCCCGAACTCGTGAATATCGGCGAGGTAGACCGTAACGCTGACGACGTCCTTCCACTCGAAGCCAGCGGCCTTGAGAACCTTCTGGATATTGTCGAGCGCCGCGGTCGTCTCCGGGCCGATGCCCCCAGCAGCCAGCTTGCCGGCATCGTCCGTACCCTCCTGACCGGCGATGTACAGAGTGTTCCCCGCCACGATGCCGTCGCTGAAAGGGAGTCCCCTGGCAGGAGACAGATTCACCACTTTTCGTTCCTGGCCATAGCTCCGCTGCGATGCCACGCCCGCGATTAACAGGATCGCGACAACGCACGTGAACAGGCGAAGAGTTTTCGTCTGCATTGTGATTTTCATCTTCCGTTCCCTTCGTGATAAATAGATTGGCTCTTCCACTCAACGAAAAACAGTGTTAGAGTCCGCGCACATATATACATCGAGGAGGACGAAATGAACAAGCTTCGTGGTTTTGTGAGATCCCACACCATTGCGGCATTTGTGCTATCCATTGGTGTTTTGTGCGCCATTTTGTGCGGTGCCGGACTGCTGCGGGCACAGTCGGCTGGGGGAACAACTACGGCGCCGTCCGACAACGCATTAATTGCGGATTTTCGCAGGGTGGAAGTGGCTTCGGTCTCAGATGCGCTGGAGCAACTGACCGGCCAGCGCATGTACATGAGTCACCGCATGCATCCGCTCTTCACCACCAAGTTTGCCGGCTTTGCACGGACGGTCCAGCTCAAGAAAGACGAAGGCAACAGCGACCCGGCCGCATTGAGCGGGATGCTGACCGCCATCGATCAGGGTTCGACCGATTCCGTATACGTGATGGTGGTCGAGGACGGCGCGGACATCGCGGGAATGGGCGGACTGATGGGCACGGCGATGGCAGCGCGCGGGTACGCCGGAGCTGTGATCGATGGGGGAGTTCGCGACGTTGCGTATTTGCGCAAGATCGGGTTCCCGGTGTATGCGACCGGCATTGTGGCGTCCACATCGGTGCATCACTATCGCTTCGGAGGATCCCAGATTCCAGTGATCTGCGACGGTGTGACCGTGAACGCGGGCGACATAGTGACAGCCGACAGCGATGGCGTGGTCGTGGTCCCCAGAGCGAGGGCCCAGGAAGTGTTAACCATCGCGCAACAGATGGATTTCAAAGAGCACTCGATGTATGCCGTGATCGAACAGATGAAATCGATCGTAGGGGCGGTTAAGAAGTTTGGCAGACTGTGATCCAAAGAGACCCGTTGCACAAAATTGACTTTCATCAGATAATTCGTACTTTCATTATGTGATGCTCGGTTTTTGTCCAGGCACATGGCAGATACTCCAAAGCGAAGCTACAACATCACGGCGCTGCAGCGCGGGTTGCGTCTTCTGCAACTCTTCAGCGAGTCACCGCATGGCTTCACCGCAAAACAAGTTTCGGAACGCTCCCGGCTGCCGGCGAGTACGGTCCACCGTTTCCTGGCGAACCTGGAGACTTCGGGCTTCTTGAACTGCAGCGGAGACGGCGTGTACCACTTGGGAATCACGTGTTTCGCAATTGGCCAGGCAGCTTTGGGCCAACTCGATATCCGGCGGGTGAGTCTGCCGTACCTTCAGGAATTGAATCGGCAGACGCGCGAAACCATTCATCTGACCGTGCTGCATGGACTGTCCGCGGTGTATGTCGAGAAACTGGATTCACCCGAACATTTGCGCATACACTCCCGCATCGGCGCCACCGTTCCGTTGTATTGCACTGCGGTTGGCAAGGTCATGTTGGCTTACATGTCTGACGAGGAGCGGAAAACAATTCTTCCGCAGTTGGTACTGAAGCGTCTGACGCCGAACACCGCGGGCAGCCTTCAGGAACTGGAAGCGGAACTGTACCGGGTCCGAAAGAACGGTTACGCCTGCGATCTGGAGGAGCACGAACTCCACATACGCTGCGTCGCCGCGCCTATCTGGGACCACGCCGGGGTAGTAAATGCCAGCCTCAGCATCACCGCGCCGATGGTACGCATGGCGGTCACTCGTTTACGAGAACTCGCGCGGCTGATTCAGGTCGCCGGATTGCAAATCTCACGGGAACTGGGATACCAGACGACTAGTAACCAATTGCCCCTGCGAAAAAATATTGCCGCGGAGGCAGCGCTTGCGAAACCTCTCTAACTGGAGCGCCGGGCGGAAGAGCGCGAGCAGTTCCGGAGTTGAGGGCAGAATCCTAATACATACGAATTGGGATTCTTCTCGCCGACGCCGCCTGCTTGGCGTCATCGAACGTGGCGGGCGCGCTGCCCGTTTCCCATACCCGTTGCAGGATTTTAGGAGGAGATAGATGAAGATGAATTTGACTTACACTCGCAGAACGTTTGCCGCGCGGTTCGCTTCCGCGCTTTCCGCTTTGGGAGTTACCGCCGTCGTGTTGCCCAACCAGGCATCGGCGCAGAGTTCCCCCGCGCAGGATGCGGGCGGAATCCGCAAGCTGGACGACGAAGGTAAACCGGCCAGCGCAAAAGAAATCATCATGCCGGTGATTGTCCACAACGGGTTGATTTATGTCTCGGGGCAGGGCGCCCACGATAAACGAGATGCCAAGGAATGGACGATTGAATCTCACACCACCGTGGTGATGGATAAGGTCAAGAAGCTCGTGGAAGTGGGCGGAGGATCCGCGGACAGCATTCTTCAAGCGAATGTCTACCTGACAACCATTGAGCACTGGGACGGAATGCACAAGGTATTCTCGACCTATTTTCCCCACGGCGGCCCCGCGCGCACAACCGTCGCGGTCGCCGCGCTGCCAGGAAACTCGCTGGTGGAAATCAATTGCATCGCCGCAGTCACCCGTAAGTGAAACCCAAAGGAGCAAATTTTATGCGACTCAACTCGAAGTGGAACCGCCGGAGTTTTCTCGGCAGCGTGGGGATGATCGCAACCACAATCATGGCGCCGCGCAAGTTGTTTTCCTTGAACGGCCGGTCTGCTGGCGCAAGCGCGCCGGTGAAGGGCTTTGGACAGACCGGTAATCCCTTTGAAGAACTGGGGGTTGCTACGGTGATCAATTGTGAGGGAACCATGACTGTGCTGGGCGGTTCCCTTCCCCACCCGGAACTCGAAGCGGTCATGACGATGGCAGGGCGCCACTTTGTCAGCGTCCACGACCTAGAAGTGGGCGCGGGCAAGCGGATCGCGGAAATGCTCAAGTTGCCGGATGGTTACACGGCATTGGTGACATCAGGCGCGGCGGCAGCGATTCAATCGGGACTGGCGGGAATTCTGACCGGCGGCAACGAGGCTTTCATCCGGCAATTGCCCGATCTGACCGGGATGAAATCGGAAGTGATCATCCAGAAGTCGCATCGCAACCCGTTTGATCACCAGCTGCGGTCCACGGGAATCAAACTGATCGAGATCGAAACCGTCGATCAATTGCGAGCTGCGGTGAATGAGCGCACGGCGATGATGCACTTCTCTAACTACGCCAACGCCACCGGACAGATCAAAGCGGAGGAGTGGGTCAAGCTGGCGAATCAATACAAGATCCCCTGCATGAACGACGCCGCAGCCGATACGCCACCGGTGTCTCATCTGTGGGACTACACCAACATGGGTTTCGACCTGGTGACCTTCAGCGGCGGGAAGGCGATTCGCGGACCACAGTGCGCGGGCCTGTTGATCGGACGCAAGGAACTGGTGACCAACGCACTGGCGAACAACAGTCCGAACGAAGACACATTAGGCCGCAGCCAGAAGGTGGGTAAAGAAGAAATCGTGGGCATGGTCAAAGCGCTCGAACTTTTTCTCGCGGAAGACCATGAAGCTCTGGCCAAAGAATGGCAGGGCCGGCTGGAAGCGATCTCTCGTGAAGTCAAGAAAATTCCGGGGGTCAGTACGTCTTTCTTCGTCCCAGACATTGCCAATCATGTGCCGCACATGGGCATCGTGTGGGACGAGGCCCGCATTTCATTGACGCCCGAGCAGGCGTCCAAGCTGCTAAGAAGCTCGAAGCCGAGCATTGCAATGGGAGCCGGCGAAGGGCGACCTGGGCTAGCCATGAACTCGTTCATGCTTCAACCTGGCGAAGACAAAATCGTCGCCGAGCAACTGTCGCGGCTTTTGCGCGAACACGCGGCATAAGCGCGACGTGAGGGAAGAACAATCACACCGGGGATGGACTTAGGAGAATCGTTGGGACGCACGAAGCACGCTGCTCATCAGACCAGATCGAGCCGTTCACTGCACCGGCATGCGGAGCTTGGATCCCTTTTTCTCCAGCCAGGCATTGAATTGCTCGATCATCTCCTTGGTCCATTTGGCGTCGATCTGACCCGGCGTGTACTTGCCCTCCCGGAGCATCCTGTGGCCCCAGTTGTCGATCAGGTGATCCATTTCCGTGTCGTCGGCCACTTTCCCCGCCAGTTGCGGAGGAACAAAAGTTACACCCTCAGGATCGCCGATCGCTATGTCACCCGGCATTACAGTTATGTCTCCGATTCGGATGGGGACGTTGATTCCGGTCAGCATGACGTTCTCGAGAGCGGAGGGATCCACACCGCGCGTGTACACCTGAAAGCCTGGAATTTCCTGAATACCGGTGACATCACGAACCGCTCCGTTGACGATCAATCCGTTGTGGCTGTTGGCGTAGATGGCAGTCGAGAGATTGTCTCCGACAATCGTGCCATAGCGGATTTTCCCGAACAGATCGACGACCAGAACGTCGCCGGGTTTCAAGATGTCAATGATCCAGGAGTTCTCGTCTCCAATGCGATTTTCTTTTTTGCCGTTGGCTCGAATCACCGAATCCACATCGGGGCGTTGCGGCATGAAGACAGCGGTTACAACGCGGCCGACGAGCCGCTGTCCAGGATTAATCACCTTCCAGCCGCCTTCAAATTGGTTGTGGTAGCCGGCAACTTGCAGAACGTCCCACGCCTCGTCGGCAGTGACGTCTTTCAGGCGGGCCAGCACCGAATCCGGCACATTCGGACGTCCATCCGGGAAACGGTCCCCCTGCCATTCCGGTGTGAATTCGATGCGCTGGTCTTTCGAGAAAAGGTCGAGTTGCGCATGGGCGGGCGCCGCCAGCGACAGCACCACGCAACTTATCAGTCCGGCGAAAAAGACGCTTTTGTTGTTCATAGGACTCCGGGAAAAATCTCAGCGCTGAAAATGAGCTTCATCGCGACGGCGAAAATATCACATAGCAGTCGACACAGCAATTCCTTTCCCGCCGGCGGACGCGCTTTACGACAAGAGCGTCTGCTCGGTTGCGAGCCAGGGAGTCAGCGATGAGCACTGCCGGAACGAGCCGTGTGCGCTGGTTTCTGGTGTTCTGGCTGTTCGTCCTCAGCGCCGTCTCTTATCTCGACCGGGTAAACATTTCTATTGCGGGCGGGTCCATCGCCGAGGCCTACCATCTTAGCGATGTGCAACTGGGCAAAGTGTTCAGCGCCATGCTGGTCGGTTATGCATTGTTCCAAACGGTCGGCGGGAGATTGGCTGACCGCTTCGGGCCGCGCCGCGTGCTGGCAGGGGGCGTCATGTGGTGGGGAATCTTCACCGCCTTGACCGCCATGGTCCCCGCGAACATAGCCAGCGCGCTGTTCATTTTTGTCGCGGTCCGCTTTCTTCTCGGCGCCGGCGAAGCCGTGATCTATCCTTCCGCCAATCAATTCATTGCACGCTGGATCCCGACCACGGAGCGTGGCATTGCAAATGGCTGGATCTTCGCCGGTGTGGGAGCCGGCGCCGGACTCACGCCGTTGCTCATTACCCACATTATGCTTCGTTACGGTTGGCGGTCGTCGTTCTGGGTATGCTCCCTGATCGGATTCGCCGCCGGCGCGGTGTGGTTTCTTAGCGCTCGCGACACACCCGCTGAGCATAGTGGAGTTTCTGCCTCGGAGTTGGCGTTGATTCGCTCCGGGCTGACGCAAGCCGGGTCAAGAGAAGTCGAGTCAAGGAACGATCCGAAAGCGCTCGTACCCTGGGGCCGCGTCCTGCGAAGCAAAGAAGTCTGGGCTGTCACGGTCAGCTACTTCTGCTACGGCTATGTGGCCTGGATCTTCTTTAGCTGGTTCTATCGCTATCTCGCCAAAGTGCGTGGCCTGGATTTGAAGGCGAGCGCCTTTTACACCATGCTGCCTTTTCTGGCCATGCTGGTGGGCTGCCTTTTAGGCGGAACGCTCAACGACCGGCTCACGAAATGGCAAGGGCCGCGGGTTGGACGCTGCGGTCTTGCGGCATTCGCGATCGCGGTTGCCGGCATATTCATTGCCTTGGGCTCGCAAGTTCAAAGCGCCCGGCTGGCCAGCATTGTGCTCGCTGGCGGAGCCGGTGCGCTTTATTTGTCCCAGAGTTCTTTCTGGTCGGTGACGGCCGATATTGCCGGAGCGTCTTCGGGTTCGGTATCGGGCTTCATGAATATGGGGAATCAGATTGGAGCGGCGCTCACGGCTTCTCTCACTCCCTGGATCGCAGCCCGATTCGGCTGGGCGACCTCATTTCTCGTAGCGGCCGGGTTATGCGTAGTAGGTGCTGTGAGTTGGCTGGTCGTGGATCCATCGCGACAACTTACGATTGCTGCCAAGGTGCAGCTGCCTGGTTCTTCGGATGAATCTGCCCACCGCTCGCCCGTGGCGGGCGTGAGTTCGTGAAATCGTTTCCTAAGATCGTTGTTTTATAGGATCATGACAAAACTGAATGTCAAATCGCTGAACATCAAGCCGAAGACCGGCTGCCAGTGGGATCTCGTCAGCCTCGGCGAGGTCATGCTACGCCTCGATCCAGGGGACGAGCGCATCTCCACGACGCGTCATTTTCGCGCCTGGGAGGGTGGAGGCGAATACAACGTGGCCCGCGGCCTCAGACGATGTTTTGGGATGAATACGGCGGTGGTCACCGCCCTCGCGGACAATCCGGTTGGACATCTGCTCGAAGACCTGATGCTCCAGGGAGGCGTTAGTCAGAAATATGTGCGCTGGGTACCTTTTGACGGAGTGGGCCGCGCCGTCCGCAATGGATTGAATTTTACCGAGCGAGGCTTCGGCCTGCGCGCGCCCCTCGGCTGTTCGGACCGCGGCCATACCGCCGTTTCACAACTGAAACCCGGCGAAATCGATTGGGACCGAATTTTCCGCCAGGACGGAGCGCGCTGGTTTCACACGGGCGGAATCTTTTGCGGGCTTTCGGAGACCGCGCCCCTCGTTGCCGAGGAAGCCATGGCAGCGGCGAAGCGCGCCGGCACCATCGTTTCCTACGACCTGAACTACCGTCCTTCGCTGTGGAAGTCGATCGGAGGAAAATCGAAAGCGCAGGAGACGAACCGGCGTCTGGCGCCGCTGATGGATGTGATACTCGGAAATGAAGAAGACTTCACGGCCGCTCTGGGCTTTGAGGTGCCGGGTCTCGACGAACACCACTCCAAGCTCGATCCGAGCAACTTCAAGAGAATGATCGAAAAAGTGGTGCGGGGCTTTCCACAGCTTTCCGTCATCGCCACGACTCTACGCCATGCCAAGACGGCGACCCTGAATGACTGGGGAGCGATGTGCTACTACGAAGGCGACTTCTACCAGGCGCGGGTTCGCGAAAATCTTGAGATCTACGACCGCGTCGGCGGAGGCGACTCCTTTGCCTCCGGATTGATCTATGGATTTCTATCGGGGAAGGATCCGCAGTGGACTGTCGAATGTGGCGCGGCGCATGGCGCACTCGCCATGACCACGCCGGGCGATACGACGATGGCAACTCTGGAAGAAGTATTGCAGGCTATGAAGGCGAAAACGGCGCGCATTGCACGCTGATTATTCTACGCTGGCCACTCTACGGTAACCCAGAGGCCTGCTGCGAGCAAGTAGCCAACGAACCATTGGAACGAACTGTTCGAAGAAACTATTTGGAAGGAACTATGCACGAGACGACTCTATGACCATCGACGACGTGATTCGCAGGATTGGGAAGATTGGTATCGTACCTGTCGTGCGGGCTGCGACAGTCGAAGACGCGACCCGAGCCGTGGAAGCCATCTGCGCTGGGGGTATTCCGGTCCTCGAAATAACCATGACTGTTCCCAACGCGACGTCGGTGATCCGCCACGTTGTGCGCGAATATGGAAGCACGGCGCTCATTGGGGCGGGCACGGTTACGACGAGCGAACAGGCCAACCAGTGTATTGCTGCCGGCGCCGAGTTCCTGGTGAGTCCGGGACTGTCGCTCCCGGTACTTGAGGTGGCGCGGGCCTGCGCAAAGCTGGCCATTCCCGGAGCGCTGACCCCAACCGAACTCATGCATGCCCAGGACAATGGCGTGAAGCTGATCAAGATTTTTCCTTGCGGAAACCTTGGCGGTCCCAAGTATTTACAGTCCTTGAAAGGTCCCTTCCCGGACGCGGTCCTGATTCCAACGGGGGGAGTGAATGTTTCGAATGCAGCCGACTACATCGCCGCCGGAGCATTTGCTCTGGGAGTGGGTGGAGATCTGGTGAATGCGTCCGCTCTGCGCGCCGGAAATCTGGCGGAGATCACACAAGCGGCTCGCGAACTGGTGCAGGCAGTTCATGGGGCGCGCGAGCTGGCGGCTGCATTAAAGTGCTGAGATTCTTTCCGGCGAAGCCTGTTGTCCATCGCCAAAATTCAAAACGCTATACGTCAAACGGCCTTGATGAAAGGGAAATGATTTAGGAATCCCCTAGAATGAGCGGAAGACTTGCGGGAAAGATTGCGTTGGTTACGGCAGCGGGACAGGGCATTGGACGCGCCACCGCCATCGCATTTGCCAACGAAGGAGCGGTGGTGTGGGCTACTGACATCAACGAGAAAGCCCTTGCCGCCATTAGTCATGATCGGCCCGACATACGAATACGCCAGCTGGATGTCCTCGCCGAGCAGGACATTGCAAAATGTGCCGCCGAAGTTGGGAGGCTTGACGTGTTGTTCAACTGCGCCGGCTATGTTCATCACGGCAGCATTCTCGACTGTTCAGAAAAAGATTGGGACTTCTCTTTCGATCTCAACGTCAAGTCGATATATCGTACCTGCCGTGCCTTTCTGCCAGGCATGCTGAAAGCTGGGAAAGGAAGCATTATTAATATGTCGTCGGCCGCATCCAGTATCAAGGCGGTGCCTAACCGGTTTGTCTACGGCAGCACGAAGGCCGCAGTGATCGGACTGACCAAGGCAATCGCCACCGACTTCATTCGCAGCGGCATTCGTTGCAATGCGATCTGTCCTGGAACCGTGCAGTCGCCTTCGCTGGAGCAGCGGATCGCCGCACAAGGCGAGGTTGAAAAGATTCGTTCCGAGTTTGTTGCGCGACAACCGATGGGGCGCATAGGCCGTGCGGAGGAGATTGCGGCATTGGCCGTTTATTTGGCCTCGGATGAATCCAGCTACACCACGGGCCAAACCCACATCATCGATGGCGGCTTTAGCCTCTAGAAACCAAATCTTTTGGAGAAAAAATGAAATTGCTGCGCTACGGTTCATCGGGTCAGGAAAAGCCGGGCATTTTGTCCCCGGATGGCGAAATCCGCGATCTGTCGGGAGTCATTTCCGATCTTGCCGGAGAATCATTGCTTCCCGAGTCGATTGAGAAACTGCGAAACACAGACATCTCGCTTTTGCCCATAGTTGGAGGACGGCCTCGAATCGGACCGTGCGTGGGGAGCGTGGGGAAGTTCATCTGCATTGGCTTGAACTATTCGGATCACGCGGCGGAAGCCGGGATGGCCATGCCGTCGGAACCAGTTGTCTTCATGAAGGCAACATCGTCTATCTGTGGTCCCGACGATGATGTCGTCATCCCGCGCGGATCGAAGAAGACGGACTGGGAGGTCGAACTCGGCGTGGTCATCGGCAAGCCGGGGAAGTACGTGGACGAAGCGGACGCACATTCGCATGTTGCTGGCTACTGTGTCATCAATGATCTTTCAGAACGTGCCTTTCAACTGGAGGGCACTGGCCAGTGGATGAAAGGCAAGAGCGCCGACACCTTCGGTCCGATCGGCCCATGGCTGGTCACTTCCGATGAGGTTCCCGACCCACAGAACCTGGATATGTGGCTCGATGTAGATGGTCATCGTTACCAAAAGGGATCCACCAAGACCATGGTTTTCGGAGTGGCATATCTGATCAGTTATTTGAGCCGGTTCATGAGCTTGAGAATGGGCGATATCATCTCTACCGGAACGCCTCCCGGCGTCGGCTTCGGCCTGAAGCCACCCGTTTACTTGCGTCCCGGTAATCGCATTCAATTGGGCATACGTGGTCTCGGGCAACAGAATCAGAAAGTCGTAACCGATTAGCGAACTTTCTTATAGATAAGCGCAAAGACGCGGAAGACCTGGACGTGCGCCTGCGGCGCCAATTGACCTGACCGATCTTTTGTACCAAGTGGAGTGTTAGTGTAACGCTTCGTTGGACAATTGTCCGTAGTCGTCGCCGGGGGGGAAATAATGCAATCACACTGGTGCGTGACGAGAATCACTTAACAACACCAGCCGACGGTTGTCATCTGATGCGCCTGTATGTGAACATACAAGACACCAGCGAGTCTGGCAGAGCCCTCAAGTACCACGGGGGCGGGATGGAGCGCCCCGCACGGAATCAGGGCACAGCAGCCGCTTGATCGGCTCGCGCTGTTTTCCTAATTTGACGCTCCCGAAACCGGAAAATCTGACATTCCCGTGATAGATGAATGATAAGCCGAGGCCGCTGAGGTCTGTGTCAAGACCGGGCGAAGCCCGCCGCGTCACGCGGTCGCAGAGTCTTGACACTGGCCGTGCCTCGGCTACGCTCTGGCTATCCGGGGATGTCATTCGGGAATGCAAGATCACAGACCGAAGCCGAGGCCCTGAGCAATCTCGTTCGTGTGTGCGGGCTGTTGCTCTATCTTCTGCGCCACTGGCTCTTGCTGGATTGCGGGAGAATGGGACACGTCGCGGCTGAGTTCATGGCCGAGCGTCGCTGCATTGTTCGTATAAATCTGCGCGTCATAGCGCTCCGCGCGAGACGGAGACATAGGCCATGCGGCTGTTGAGTAGATCCTTAGCACCCAATTCGGTGTCCACGTGAATCAGAACACGGTCGGCAGTCTGTCCCTGGCTGGAGTGGCTGGTCATGGCATAGCCATGGTCGAGATGCGGATGCTTGCACGGATCGAGTTCGACCATGCGGCCACCGTCCATCTTCAGACTCAGCCGTCCGTCTTCCTCGATACTCTCGATGGTCCCCAACTCGCGGTTCGCAACCTTCAGTTCGTTGGCCGGCGCGGTGAATTGGATGCGGTCGCCCACTGAGAGACTCCGCGCCTCTTCGCGGAAGACAGAAACACCCCGCTGTCGGCGTGGATCGTAGGTGCGTTCTGTGCCGTCCTGCAGTTCGACCGTCAACCAGTTTTTCGGAGCGTCGATGCTCTTCACCTCTGCGTACTCGCCTTTTCCGATGCCTGTCTCCTTCGACGTGCGCGAGTAGCGCAGCACATCGCCCACCTCATACCGCTCGGCCCAGGTGCGGTCAGCGCCGGTGAGGTCCTGACGCGGCACCAGCGTCCGGAAGCGGTGCTCCTCGCTGCTCACGAGGCCACCCCGCTGCAATTCCGCATGGATGCGCTCGTTGATCTCCGCGCGGGAGCGGTTGTCGGGAGAAACCACCAGCGTGTTCTCCGGCGATTTAGCATAGTCGCGGGCGATGGCCGCGATGCGCTCGTCGTGGCCGTAAATCTCATGGACTCGGCCCTGCCGGTCCAAATTCTGGACTGCTTCGCGCACCTCGCCCCCCACAAGCTGTTCGACCACCTGTTTCAGTTCCGGGTCCTTCTGGCGCACGATCTCGTCGAGCTTCACCGTTTTCATGCCGGCGTCCTGGAGTTGCGCGAAGGGCCGCCCAGCTTCGACGGCTTCATGTTGCCGCCGGTCGCCGACGAGCAACACGCGATCGTTGGGCTGGAGCCGGTTCAGAAACTCATGCACCTGCCGGGTCGATGCCAGCGAGGATTCGTCGAGCACATAGA